>NZ_JBSHNR010000001.1:0-330 GCF_053604645.1 Lacinutrix cladophorae
CCACTTAAATCTCCAACTACTGGTGCATAACCATCATCGGTTGTTGCTGTTTCAACTCCTTCTAATACGGTTACTGTTTCTGGATCTGAAGTTCCTGTTGTTAAAGTATCTGTAATATCTGCTGGTAATGTTGTTTCATCCACATCTACTTCTGCATCTCCTACTGGAATGTCTGTTGCTGTCCATGATCCATCCGTTCCTGTTGTTACTGTTGTTTCGTCTCCGTTAACATCGGTAATTACAACTTCTACTCCTTCTATTCCTTCTTCTCCTGGATCTTGTATTCCATCGCCGTTAAGATCTTCAAATACAACTCCACTTAAATCTCCA
>NZ_JBSHNR010000002.1:0-271 GCF_053604645.1 Lacinutrix cladophorae
CAATGTACCATTAGGAGATGCAGAAGTAGATGTAGATGAGACTACATTACCAACAGATATTACAGATACTTTAACAACAGGAACCTCAGATCCAGAAACAGTAACAGTTGTAGAAGGAACTAATGCTACTACCGATGATGGTTATGCACCAGTAGTTGGAGATTTAACAGGAGTTGTATTCGAAGATCTTAACGGCGATGGAATACAAGATCCAGGAGAAGAGGGAATAGAAGGAGTAGAAGTTGTAATTACCGATGTTAACGGAGACGAA
>NZ_JBSHNR010000003.1:0-278 GCF_053604645.1 Lacinutrix cladophorae
TCACATGGATCGGTTGGGTCTGTTCCATCAGGTCCTGCGGTACCATCCATATCTGGATCTACCTCTGTTCCGTTGATTACTCCATCTCCATCACAATCGGATGTATACCAATCACTAGTTGTATCTAATAAATCTACATTGACTACATCGCCACCTACACATGGATCATATGGTGCTGTGTCCGTACCGTTTGGTGCGCCATCGCCATCACAATCTGCTGCTGCCCAAACAGAATAGTTTGGATCGGTTGGTTGTGGGTTTGTTGTTATGTCTGTATC
>NZ_JBSHNR010000004.1:0-405 GCF_053604645.1 Lacinutrix cladophorae
TGTTAACGGAGACGAAACAACAGTAACAACAGGAACGGATGGCTCATGGACAGCAACAGACATTCCAGTAGGAGATGCAGAAGTAGATGTAGATGAGACTACATTACCAGCAGATATTACAGATACTTTAACAACAGGAACCTCAGATCCAGAAACAGTAACCGTATTTGAAGGAGTTGAAACAGCAACAACCGATGATGGTTATGCACCAGTAGTTGGAGATTTAACAGGAGTTGTATTCGAAGATCTTAACGGTGATGGAGTACAAGATCCAGGGGAAGAAGGAATAGAAGGAGTAGAAGTTGTAATTACTGATGTTAACGGAAACGAAACAACAGTAACAACAGGAACGGATGGCTCATGGACAGCAACAGACATTCCAGTAGGAGATGCAGAAATAGATGT
>NZ_JBSHNR010000005.1:0-233 GCF_053604645.1 Lacinutrix cladophorae
GATACTTTAACAACAGGAACTTCAGATCCAGAAACAGTAACCGTATTAGAAGGAGTTGAAACAGCAACAACCGATGATGGTTATGCACCAGTAGTTGGAGATTTAAGTGGAGTTGTATTCGAAGATCTTAACGGCGATGGAGTACAAGATCCAGGAGAAGAAGGAATAGAAGGAGTAGAAGTTGTAATTACCGATGTTAACGGAGACGAAACAACAGTAACAACAGGAACGGA
>NZ_JBSHNR010000006.1:0-213 GCF_053604645.1 Lacinutrix cladophorae
AATAATGGATTCATTTTTTTTAGAATATAATTACAAACCTGAAACTGAAAATTACTTTTACAAAGTTTCCCTCACTCCTATTCTGAAATTATTAAAACTTACTCAATCGGAATTTTTTCACTCATTCGGAATTTGAATCTAAAAGGATTGGATTACTCAAACGCAAAATGCTGCAAAGAGTTTTGAAGAAAAACACTTTTCGCTATTAAATGG
>NZ_JBSHNR010000007.1:0-235 GCF_053604645.1 Lacinutrix cladophorae
AACTTCGGATTATGCTTTCACGAACCTTGCTTCCACTTGTGGTGCTGGTGGTACTATTACTGTAATCTATACGGTATCGGATGATTGTGATAATGAAACTACACTGACTGCGACACTTACACTTGAAGATTCTATTGGTCCTGACCTAACGGCTTGTACGGTTGTAGATGAAACTATAGAATGTAATGGAACAGATAATGAAACCATTGCTAACGATTGGAATGCTGCAAACATA
>NZ_JBSHNR010000008.1:0-326 GCF_053604645.1 Lacinutrix cladophorae
GTTTCATTATCACAATCATCCGATACCGTATAGATTACAGTAATAGTACCACCAGCTCCACAAGTAGAAGTAAGGTTTGTAAATACATAATCGGAAGTTACATCAAATACAGCATCTGCATCACAGCTATCTGTACCACAAGATTGAAGCGCTAATATATTAGCAGCATTCCAATCGTTAGCAATGGTTTCATTATCTGTTCCATTACATTCTATAGTTTCATCTACAACCGTACAAGCAGTAAGGTCTGGACCGATAGAATCTTCAAGGGTAAGTGTCGCAGTCAGTGTAGTTTCATTATCACAATCATCCGATACCGTATAGAT
>NZ_JBSHNR010000009.1:0-333 GCF_053604645.1 Lacinutrix cladophorae
TGGATCTGGATCCGTTGCGTTTGGTTCGCCGTCTCCGTCACAATCTGCATCTGCCCATACTGGGTTACTTGCATCTCCTACACTGCCTGCTGTGAATACACATGGATCTAGTGGTTCTGGATCGGTTCCGTTTGGATCTCCATCTCCATCACAATCTGCGGTTGTCCAATCGCCAGTTTGTGTTACTGTTATATCTGCTACGTTGTAATCACATGGATCGGTTGGATCCGTTCCATCAGGTCCTGCAGTACCATCCATATCTGGATCTACTTCTGTTCCGTTGATTACTCCGTCTCCATCACAATCGGATGTATACCAATCACTAGTTGTATC
>NZ_JBSHNR010000010.1:0-292 GCF_053604645.1 Lacinutrix cladophorae
AACTTCGGATTATGCTTTCACGAACCTTGCTTCCACTTGTGGTGCTGGTGGTACTATTACTGTAATCTATACGGTATCGGATGATTGTGATAATGAAACTACACTGACTGCGACACTTACACTTGAAGATTCTATTGGTCCAGACTTAACAGCTTGTACGGTTGTAGATGAAACTATAGAATGTAACGGTACAGATAATGAAACTATTGCTAATGATTGGAATGCTGCTAATATATTAGCGCTTCAATCTTGTGGTACAGATAGCTGTGATGTAGATGCTGTATTTGATGTA
>NZ_JBSHNR010000011.1:0-281 GCF_053604645.1 Lacinutrix cladophorae
TTTCATCCGTTACATCGCTACAAACCGAAAGGTCAGGACCGATAGTATCTTCAAGAGTAAGAATAGCCGTAAGATTGGTTTCATTACCACAATCATCAGCTACGGTATATACAACCGTTATTGTACCACCAAGCCCACAAATAGTAACTAGGTTTGTAAAAGCATAATCGGAAGTTACATCAAAAACAGCATCTGTATCACAGCTATCTGTACCACAAGATTGTAGTGCAAGTATGTTTGCAGCATTCCAATCGTTAGCAATGGTTTCATTATCTGTTCCA
>NZ_JBSHNR010000012.1:0-282 GCF_053604645.1 Lacinutrix cladophorae
AATATAATTACAAACCTGAAACTGAAAATTACTTTTACAAAGTTTCCCTCACTCCTATTCTGAAATTATTAAAACTTACTCAATCGGAATTTTTTCACTCATTCGGAATTTGAATCTATAAGGATTAGATTACTCAAACGAAAAATGCTGCAAAGAGTTTTGAAGAAAAACACTTTTCGCTATTAAATGGTAAAAGCAAAACTCGTTTCGCTTTTGGTTTATAATTGTTCCATGATTATGGCTAAATATTTCGTGCTTACTCAAATGTTTCGCTACATTTTA
>NZ_JBSHNR010000013.1:0-333 GCF_053604645.1 Lacinutrix cladophorae
TGTGGTACAGATAGCTGTGATGCAGATGCGGTCTTTGATGTAACTTCGGATTATGCTTTCACGAACCTTGCTTCCACTTGTGGTGCTGGTGGTACTATTACTGTAATCTATACGGTATCGGATGATTGTGATAACGAAACAACGCTTACTGCGACACTTACTCTTGAAGATTCTATCGGTCCAGACCTTACTGCTTGTACGGTTGTAGATGAAACTATAGAATGTAACGGTACAGATAATGAAACTATTGCTAATGATTGGAATGCTGCTAATATATTAGCGCTTCAATCTTGTGGTACAGATAGCTGTGATGTAGATGCTGTATTTGATGTA
>NZ_JBSHNR010000014.1:0-322 GCF_053604645.1 Lacinutrix cladophorae
TGGAATGTCTGTTGCTGTCCATGAGCCATCCGTTCCTGTTGTTACTGTTGTTTCGTCTCCGTTAACATCGGTAATTACAACTTCTACTCCTTCTATTCCTTCTTCTCCTGGATCTTGTACTCCATCGCCGTTAAGATCTTCAAATACCACTCCACTTAAATCTCCTACTGCTGGTGCATATCCATCATCGGTAGTAGCATTAGTTCCTTCTACAACTGTTACTGTTTCTGGATCTGAGGTTCCTGTTGTTAAAGTATCTGTAATATCTGTTGGTAATGTAGTCTCATCTACATCTACTTCTGCATCTCCTAATGGTACATTG
>NZ_JBSHNR010000015.1:0-226 GCF_053604645.1 Lacinutrix cladophorae
TGCAGATGCTGTATTTGATGTAACTTCCGATTATGTATTTACAAACCTTACTTCTACTTGTGGAGCTGGTGGTACTATTACTGTAATCTATACGGTATCGGATGATTGTGATAATGAAACTACACTGACTGCGACACTTACCCTTGAAGATTCTATCGGTCCAGACCTTACTGCTTGTACGGTTGTAGATGAAACTATAGAATGTAATGGAACAGATAATGAAACC
>NZ_JBSHNR010000016.1:0-470 GCF_053604645.1 Lacinutrix cladophorae
TTAAAACTTACTCAATCGGAATTTTTTCACTCATTCGGAATTTGAATCTAAAAGGATTGGATTACTCAAACGCAAAATGCTGCAAAGAGTTTTGAAGAAAAACACTTTTCGCTATTAAATGGTAAAAGCAAAACTCGTTTCACTTTTGGTTTATAATTGTTCCATGATTATGGCTAAATATTTCGTGCTTACTCAAATGTTTCGCTACATTTTATAACAACATGTATAAAAAATTGCTAGATTAGTGCTTAAATAATGGTAGTTGCATTTTTGCCAACTTCTGATTTTCCTTCGGAAAATCCTCGTCGCCAAAAACGCAACTTTCCATACACAAGACCGTTAGCATTCATATTTTCTTTAGATTTTCAAAAACGAAAATTCAGGTAATATGAAATTAAAATTTTTAATAAACTTTTTTTAGTTCATTACCATTTATACATTTTTTTCCCACAAGCTTTTAAGATTAATAA
>NZ_JBSHNR010000017.1:0-369 GCF_053604645.1 Lacinutrix cladophorae
TGGATCTGGATCCGTTGCGTTTGGTTCGCCGTCTCCGTCACAATCTGCATCTGCCCATACTGGGTTACTTGCATCTCCTACACTGCCTGCTGTGAATACACATGGATCTAGTGGTTCTGGATCGGTTCCGTTTGGATCTCCGTCTCCATCACAATCTGCTAATGACCAATCTCCAGTTTGTGTTACTGTTATATCTGCTACGTTGTAATCACATGGATCGGTTGGATCCGTTCCATCAGGTCCTGCGGTACCATCCATATCTGGATCTACCTCTGTTCCGTTGATTACTCCATCTCCATCACAATCGGATGTATACCAATCACTAGTTGTATCTAATAAATCTACATTTACTACATCGCCACCTACACA
>NZ_JBSHNR010000018.1:0-217 GCF_053604645.1 Lacinutrix cladophorae
TACAGCATCTGTATCACAGCTATCTGTACCACAAGATTGAAGTGCTAATATATTAGCAGCATTCCAATCGTTAGCAATGGTTTCATTATCTGTACCATTACATTCTATGGTTTCATCTACAACCGTACAAGCAGTAAGGTCTGGACCGATAGAATCTTCAAGTGTAAGTGTCGCAGTAAGCGTTGTTTCATTATCACAATCATCCGATACCGTATAG
>NZ_JBSHNR010000019.1:0-211 GCF_053604645.1 Lacinutrix cladophorae
AGGAGTTGAAACAGCAACAACCGATGACGGTTATGAACCAATAACTGCAGAATTAACAGGAGTTGTATTCGAAGATCTTAACGGCGATGGAATACAAGATCCAGGAGAAGAAGGAATAGAAGGAGTAGAAGTTGTAATTACTGATGTTAACGGAGATGAAACAACAGTAACAACAGGAACGGATGGCTCATGGACAGCAACAGACATTCCA
>NZ_JBSHNR010000020.1:0-283 GCF_053604645.1 Lacinutrix cladophorae
AATTATTTTTCCTAACCCCTTTTAGAAGCTTATTCTCAACACTTTATAAATAAACTTTTTTTGTCTAATATTCTAACCGAACTCCAATATCGCGTTAAGGATAGAAGCGACATCCTTTTTGCTATACTAATACAATACCAAACTATTTTAAAAAATAACTAGAAAATAGTAGGATGGATTATTGAAATACTAACAAGCAACAAAAAGATATAGCGGAGAGCCTGACGATACTTAGCCCATAGGATAAGTAGCGGAACGCTATAATAGTTATAAAAAGAAGTTC
>NZ_JBSHNR010000021.1:0-283 GCF_053604645.1 Lacinutrix cladophorae
AGGAGTTGAAACAGCAACAACCGATGACGGTTATGAACCAATAACTGCAGAATTAACAGGAGTTGTATTCGAAGATCTTAACGGCGATGGAATACAAGATCCAGGAGAAGAAGGAATAGAAGGAGTAGAAGTTGTAATTACCGATGTGGATGGAACAGTAACCACAGTAACAACAGGAACGGATGGAACATGGTCATTAAACAATGTACCATTAGGAGATGCAGAAGTAGATGTTGATGAAACAACATTACCAGCAGATATTACAGATACTTTAACAACAGGA
>NZ_JBSHNR010000022.1:0-323 GCF_053604645.1 Lacinutrix cladophorae
TAAAACCCTTTTTCTAACTACACAACCTTTTTTGAAAATAAATTGAAATTTATTTCTCTCTAATATAATAGTGTATGTAATAGAACTTTTTTATCGCTATTTTTAATATCTCTATTTCCGTAGCGGGGTGCAAATATAGATACCTTTTTCTTTACAACAATAACTTTTTTAAGCTTTTTTTTAATTATTTTTCCTAACCCCTTTTAGAAGCTTATTCTCAACACTTTATAAATAAACTTTTTTTGTCTAATATTCTAACCGAACTCCAATATCGCGTTAAGGATAGAAGCGACATCCTTTTTGCTATACTAATACAATACCAA
>NZ_JBSHNR010000023.1:0-370 GCF_053604645.1 Lacinutrix cladophorae
GTTCCTGTTGTCCAATTAAAATTATCTGTTTCCGAAAAGTTAAAAGTGGCATTTTCTCCGTCTGGGATATTTAAAATACTATTCCAGTTTAGGTTACCCACTATATTTCCTTCTAGTGTACCAGATGGATTAATAGTAGTATCCCAATTCATACTTGCGCCTACAAACACATTATAAGTACCATCTGTAAAATTTTTGCCTAATGTATTTTGAAAAGAAAGTGTACCCGATTCTACTTGAATAGTTCCGTCATTATTATTTATAGGAAGTACAATTGCGGCGATTCCAGAAGAAGTTGTCTTTTTGATCAATCCTTCATTATTTAAAACACCTGGTGTTCCCGACCAACTGATATTTCCTGCATCTGCCT
>NZ_JBSHNR010000024.1:0-1396 GCF_053604645.1 Lacinutrix cladophorae
AAACCGTTGTGCTTAATTTGAGAAAAACAGAAAAAATTACCACATGCAAATTAATGAGTTGAACTTTTAATAATAGAACGAAAGAAGATAATTATGAAAGAAATACTTGAAGAATATGCTTTGATTGCTGAAATCATATCAGCCCTTGCAGTTATCATTTCATTGATTTTTGTTGGATTACAAATAAGAAGTAATACAAAAGCAACACAAGCCTCAACTTTTCATGAGATTGCGGCTCTAGATATTCATATACTTCTAAGTTTAGGTTCTTCAAAAGAAACATCAAGAATAATTTCAACTTTCCGAGCGAATCCAGATGCCTTAACCGAAGATGAACATAATCATGGTTTTCACTTATTTGCTGCAGAGATAAGGCACGTTGAGAATCTATTTTTACAGAACGAAAACAAAATGTTGAGTAAAAAAAATTGGGAATCTAGAAAATCCTTAGTTGATGGAATGGTACTAACTCCTGGCTTTGGAGCATTATTAGAAAGTCCAAATAAACAATTTTTTGACGGATCTTTTATTCAATACGCAGAAAGTTTAAGAAAAAAACACTTGAAAAAGGATGGCGACTTTTAAAGTAAAAACTAAGCACAACAACGTGTATAACCAATTGCTTGGTTCTAGCCTACTTGGAAATTCCTAACGGAATTTCCTCTGGTTCGTTTTCTTTTGTTAACTTAGTTCCAGCCAACGCAACTAGCCATACACAAAACCGTTAGCTTTAATGCTCTAGCAAGTTTTCGGAATTGAAAAAAGGCTAGTTTATTTTTCGATTTTTTTTTGAGTTTTAAGAAAGTAAAAACCGAAAAACTATGTTTCCGAATTTTAAAAAACATGTTGAATTCTCACTCAAACTCTGAATTGAATTGCGCCTATCTTTTTAGCTCGTTTGCGGAATCGAAAACTGAATTGAAAACTCGGAATCTCACTCAATCGGAATTTAGGAGTTGCGGAATTAAAGGAAAAAAATGAATGAATAAAGCAATTAGTAGAACATTTAAAATTTACAAATACTTAAGTCTTATTTTCATCTTAAGTTATGTGATTTATATAGTCATTGATGATTACAATTTTATAATTAATTATTGGAATACAAATTGGAAAGATTATTTAAAAATTTGGTCAGTTTATCTTTTTATGTACTTTGTAGCATTCACTATATACTTTTGGATAATTTCTATAATTATTATCTTTTGCTATTATAAAATATATAAACGAATTAAGAATAATCAAAGCACTAAAAGCTAACAATGCATATATTTTATTGCTAGGTTCTAGCCTGCTTACGAAAGTCCTCGCGGACTTTCTATTCGGTTTTTATTTACTAACTTAGTGACTTAATCACGCAACAAACCATATGCTAAACCGTTAGCACCAATATAAACTG
>NZ_JBSHNR010000025.1:0-4500 GCF_053604645.1 Lacinutrix cladophorae
CCTCCATTCAATAACTTAACGCAACAAATCTAAATTTATAGATTTGTTATAATGGAAGTAAAAAAACATAAACGACTTACTCTAAAAGAGAGAATTCAAATAGAGACTCTTTTAAACGAAAACAACACGAAAGCTTATATAGCTAAAAGACTAGATAGATCTAGATCAACAATCTCTAGAGAAGTCAATAAATGGGTGCAAAATAAGTACGATAAATACGAAGCTCATTTAGCTCATTGGTGCGCTAAAGACGATTATTTAAACAAAAGAAATCTTGATAAAATAAGCACCTACTCGCTTTTAAGATTCTTTGTATATAAAGGACTTTTATCGCAATGGACTCCTGAGCAAATTTCTGGAAGAATTAAGGAACTCTATCCTAACAATCACATAATGTCTATTTCTCACGAAGCCATCTACAAACACATTTACACAAGGCCACAAGCTAGTTTAAACAAGAAACTAATCAAACTACTTGTGCGCAAAAAAACTAGACGAAGACCTTCTAAAAAAAGACGAGGAACAGGAAGCAAAATAATCAATCAAGTCAGTATTGACCTAAGACCTAAGCATATCGAATTAAGAAAAGAAGTTGGTCATTGGGAAGGTGACTTAGTTATTGGAAAGGGCCAAAAATCAGCAATAGGAACAATCGTTGAGCGAAAATCCAGATACACATTAATCATTAAATTGAATAGCAGAAAATCTGATGAGATTGCTAAAATGTTCTCTTATAAATTAAATCAACTTAACAAATTATTTAAAAAAACAATGACTTACGATAACGGAATTGAAATGGCTAAACATGAAAAAATAACTCAAAATACCGGTATGAAAATTTACTTTGCGCATCCCTATTCTTCCTGGGAAAGAGGAACTAATGAAAATACAAATGGACTCATAAGAAGGTACCTACCAAAAGGAACAGATTTTAATCTAATTGATGAAAAATTATTGATGCAAATTCAAGTAAAACTTAACAATAGACCTCGCAAAATTATAGGATATAAAACACCTCTAGAAATTATGGATTCTGAACTAAAAAATGTAGCTTAGTATCTAACAAAAAAAAGCAACGTTTGTTGCGTTAGAACCTTGAATGCAGCTAATAAAATAATTGTTGATAACGCAACATATTCTATTTATGAAAAACTTATTTTAAAATTAAATGAACACGAAAAGGTAAAACTAATAAATTTACTTGTTGAATATGAAATAGAAAATTATGAGTTTAATGATTACGCAAAGTTTATAAAATATATAAAGCCTTTAAAAAAAGTAATAGATAAAAAACAATTATTGGTGTTTTGCAAACGTCTATTAAAAGAAGTGGAAAAAGGGAAAAAACAACATATTTATACTTTGTTTGAAATTTTTGGAGATGATTTAAGAGTTTTACACGAAGATGAAAAAGAATTGATTCTTACTTATATATATAATAAAGTTGAAGGTGCATCTGCTTGGAATAACGAAATTGAGAACAATCGGATTAGAGAACTTTTTTCATTTTTAGGTCTATACATCCATTCACCAGAACTAAAACAAAAATTTTTTGATTTACTAATAAATATTGTTCGTTATCATAATATGACTGAAAACACTAAATGGTATTATACTTGGACATACAGAAATATGATTAGCAAGTTTTCAGAAATTGAACAAGGGAAATGTAAAGATTTTATAAAAGAAAATGTGCAAGAAGAAGTATTTGAATCTTTCTACAAAGCATTAGAAGATGATTTACCTTTTTAAAAAACTGGCACTAACATCGTGTATAAAAAAATGCTACATTAGTGCTTAAATAAAGTTAGTTGCACTTTTGTTATGTCTGATTTTCCTACGGAAAATTCTCGCTTACAAAAACGCAACTTTTCATACACAAACACGTTGTACACCATATGAGAGAAACATTCGTAATCATATTTACCTTAATCGGATTTTTAACATTTGGACAGGAAAATAATCTTGACCGAATTGATAACAAAGTGAATTCTATAGAATCGGATTCCACTCTTACGGAAACTGAATTTGATTGGGTGGAACTGACTGGAATTACTACAGATGGTGGCGGAATTTTAAAAGTTTGGCGGAATGAAAAAAAGATTTGTAAAATAGTTGAGGAAATCGGACTTTCTTATGGTCGAATAAGAACAATTATTTATCTGAATAACGGAATCCCAATTAAGATTATAGAAACCGAAGAAAACTTTGAAATAAAAGACAACGAATTAAATTATAAAAAATTGAACGAAGTTTATCGAGAAATAATTTATGTTTTCGATTGGGAAAATGATAGTGCTGAAATAAAACGAATTGGAAAACGAAAAATGAGTGAACAAAGTTGCTCAATGTATGAATTGACCGAATCTGTTATGGAAAGAGCAAAAAAAGCAACAACGGAATAAAATACGGTGTACAACCACGTGTATAATTAATTGCTTGGTTCTAGACTACTTACGAATATTCCTGCGGAATATTCTATTCGGTTTTTATTTGCTAAATTACGTGCTTAACCACGCAACTAATCATACACATACACGTTGCCAGTAATTTGAGAAAATCGAAATCGAATTGAAAATATGATATTGAAATGCATAACAGAATTTTATGATGACTTTTTCCAATATCATTACGAAAAACAGAAAACTAAAGATTCTGACCCAGAAGCTTTTCCAATATTTCTGACTTCTTTCTGTCAAGGAACTAACATATTGATTTTAATAATAGTTCTTTATTATACAACTGATTTGAATTTGATTTTGAGTAAGCAACATTTTGCCTTATCAATAATTCCCTTGTATTTAATTTTGGGAGGAATTCATACTTACAGATTTGTTTGGAGGAATCGGACTGAAAAAATTTTAAAGCGGAATAAAACTCTTGATAAAAAAACTAAATGGATTGGAAACCTATATGTTATTGTTTCAATGTGGTTTCCTTTATTTTTGATTTATTTCTTTAACGAAATCTATTGAGTTCGGACTGAATTAAAAGCTGAATGTCTGAATTAAAAAATATAGCGGAATAAAAACTACTGGCAACAATGCATATATTTTATTGCTAGGTTCTAGCCTGCTTACGAAAGTCCTCGCGGACTTTCTATTCGGTTTTTATTTACTAACTTAGTGACTTGATCACGCAACAAACCATATGCTAAACCGTTGTGGTGCATTTACCAAAACGCTTCGAAAATAAAAAACTAACTAAAACCTGAACAGAAAAGTTAATGAATTTATCAAGACATTGTAATTTATGTGAAAACGAATTGACTAGTCTTGAAAAAGGTTTGATCTGTAAATTGACCAATAAAAATCCTGACTTTCATAACACTTGCTCGAAAATTACTCTTGACAAAAAATTTAAAGAAAAGTTAGAAATTGCAAATCTCGAATTGGAAATAATACGCAGAAATAAAAAATCAACACATTTGACTTTTTACTCTACTACAATTATTGGTTTTTTATTAATAATTGGCGGATATTTTTTTTCTAGTTGGACTATATACAGCCTTTTTCTTTGGACTGTGAAAATTGGAATAATTGCAAGCGGATTTACATTCCTTGGAGTTGCTTACTCGAAACTGAATAGATTTAGGAAAAAAGATAAAAAAGCACAATTGGAAAAAAGAAAAATAGATGAAGTGCTAAAAAAGTACGGAATTGTATACTCTACAATCTTTGATTTTAAAGAAAAAATTCACGGAACTCAAGAAGTGATTGTAAATTTAGAATTTAAAAATTGGACAAAAAGACAAACAACAAACACCTATAAATTTGATTATTAATAGAAGTAAAAATAGAAAAACGACACCACAACACAGTATATAAAAAATTGCTGGTGTTGTGCTTAAAAAAAGGTCGTTGCAAGTTTGCTACGTCTGAATTTCCTTCGGAAATTCCTCGCACACAAACCCGCAACTTTCCATATACTAACACGTTGTACAACATTTGACCAAAAATGCCGATTAAACGAAATACAGACCAAAAAAGTAAAACTCTGATTGAATTTTACACTGAAATAAAAAACGAATCCAATGTTGTTTCAAAAGGTGTTGGAACTTTAATGCTGAATTGGATTGACAGAATTAACTCGGAATTTAAAGAAACGGAAATTTGGGGATTGACTTCTCATTACCATCTGATTTTACAAACTGAAAATGATTATACTTCTCAAACTTATGTAATTCTGACAACTGGAATGGATGAATATCATATTGAATATCTTATTCCAAAAGAATCGGAACCTTGGGAAAATGCATATGTGAAAGGAGCAACAAAATCTTTGGACAAAGCAATGGAAATGTTAAAAATTGCAATGCGGAATTCTAAAGGTTGGAATAAATCATCTGAATTGAAAACTGAATAAAAACGTTGTACAACAATGCATATATTTTATTGCTAGGTTCTAGCCTGCTTACGAAAGTCCTCGCGGACTTTCTATTCGGTTTTTATTTACTAACTTAGTGACTTAATCACGCAACAAACCATATGCTAAACCGTT
>NZ_JBSHNR010000026.1:0-354 GCF_053604645.1 Lacinutrix cladophorae
ACTTCTACTCCTTCTATTCCTTCTTCTCCTGGATCTTGTATTCCATCGCCGTTAAGATCTTCAAATACAACTCCACTTAAATCTCCAACTACTGGTGCATAACCATCATCGGTTGTTGCTGTTTCAACTCCTTCTAATACAGTTACTGTTTCTGGATCTGAGGTTCCTGTTGTTAAAGTATCACTTACATCTGCTGGTAATGTTGTTTCATCCACATCTATTTCTGCATCTCCTACTGGAATGTCTGTTGCTGTCCATGAGCCATCCGTTCCTGTTGTTACTGTTGTTTCGTTTCCGTTAACATCAGTAATTACAACTTCTACTCCTTCTATTCCTTCTTCCCCTGGATCTTGT
>NZ_JBSHNR010000027.1:0-359 GCF_053604645.1 Lacinutrix cladophorae
TGCTGTCCATGAGCCATCCGTTCCTGTTGTTACTGTTGTTTCGTCTCCGTTAACATCGGTAATTACAACTTCTACTCCTTCTATTCCTTCTTCTCCTGGATCTTGTACTCCATCGCCGTTAAGATCTTCGAATACAACTCCTGTTAAATCTCCAACTACTGGTGCATAACCATCATCGGTTGTTGCTGTTTCAACTCCTTCTAATACAGTTACTGTTTCTGGATCTGAAGTTCCTGTTGTTAAAGTATCTGTAATATCTGCTGGTAATGTAGTCTCATCTACATCTATTTCTGCATCTCCTACTGGAATGTCTGTTGCTGTCCATGAGCCATCCGTTCCTGTTGTTACTGTTGTTTCGT
>NZ_JBSHNR010000028.1:0-203 GCF_053604645.1 Lacinutrix cladophorae
CTGGATCTGAAGTTCCTGTTGTTAAAGTATCTGTAATATCTGCTGGTAATGTAGTCTCATCTACATCTATTTCTGCATCTCCTACTGGAATGTCTGTTGCTGTCCATGAGCCATCCGTTCCTGTTGTTACTGTTGTTTCGTTTCCGTTAACATCAGTAATTACAACTTCTACTCCTTCTATTCCTTCTTCCCCTGGATCTTGT
>NZ_JBSHNR010000029.1:0-205 GCF_053604645.1 Lacinutrix cladophorae
TTCAGGATCTGAAGTTCCTGTTGTTAAAGTACCACTTACATCTGCTGGTAATGTTGTTTCATCAACATCTACTTCTGCATCTCCTACTGGAATGTCTGTTGCTGTCCATGAGCCATCCGTTCCTGTTGTTACTGTTGTTTCGTCTCCGTTAACATCGGTAATTACAACTTCTACTCCTTCTATTCCTTCTTCTCCTGGATCTTGT
>NZ_JBSHNR010000030.1:0-281 GCF_053604645.1 Lacinutrix cladophorae
AATATCATATATTTAAATAAACGGCTAATACTATCCAAGTAAAGCAGTATACAATTTAAAAAAAAAGGATATCGTTTCTATCGTTCTCGCGAAGGATTCGCAAAGGATTCATAGTAATGTATGCTAATATATTTTCCTTGATTATAGTATATAAAAAAACCCTTCAATAAATAAATATTGAAGGGTTTAAAAAAGGCGACGACCTACTCTTCCACAATGTAGTACCATCGGCGCAAATGGGCTTAACTTCTCTGTTCGGAATGGTAAGAGGTGAGCCCCAT
>NZ_JBSHNR010000031.1:0-591 GCF_053604645.1 Lacinutrix cladophorae
ATAGTACCACCAGCTCCACAAGTAGAAGCAAGGTTAGTAAAAGCATAATCAGAATTTACATCAAAAACAGCGTCTGTATCACAGCTATCTGTACCACAAGATTGAAGTGCTAATATATTAGCAGCATTCCAATCGTTAGCGATGGTTTCATTATCTGTACCGTTACATTCTATAGTTTCATCTACAACCGTACAAGCTGTTAAGTCTGGACCAATAGAATCTTCAAGAGTAAGCGTTGCAGTAAGTATGGTTTCATTTCCACAATCATCTGCTACGGTATAGGTAACTAATATAGTACCACCAGCTCCACAAGTAGAAGTAAGATTAGTAAACACATAATCAGAATTTACATCAAATACAGCATCTGTATCACAGCTATCTGTACCACAAGATTGAAGTGCAAGTATGTTTGCAGCATTCCAATCGTTAGCAATGGTTTCATTATCTGTTCCATTACATTCTATAGTTTCATCTACAACCGTACAAGCTGTAAGATCAGGACCGATAGAATCTTCAAGAGTAAGTGTCGCAGTCAGTGTAGTTTCATTATCACAATCATCCGATACCGTATAGATTACAGTAATAGTACCA
>NZ_JBSHNR010000032.1:0-1023 GCF_053604645.1 Lacinutrix cladophorae
CCAAACGGAACAGAAGTAGATCCAGATATGGATGGTACAGCTGGTCCTGATGGAACAGATCCAAACGATCCTTGTGAATACAATGAAGACGATGTTAGTTTACCACAAGGTGGAGATTGGTCATTAGCAGATTGTGATGGTGATGGAGAACCAAATAGTACAGATACAGATCCATTTGATCCATGTGCAGGCGATACAGATATCGTAAACAATCCAATGCCAGGCGATGAGAACTATGATGTATGGGCAGCAGCAGATTGTGATGGTGATGGTGAAACTAATGGAGACGATCCAGCACCATATGATCCATGTGTAGGAGGAGAATTAGCTAATGTTGATTTATCAGACAATAATACAGACTGGTATAATGCCGATTGTGATGGTGATGGTGTACCAAACGGTACGGAAGTAGATCCTGATATGGATGGTACAGCTGGTCCTGATGGAACAGATCCAAACGATCCTTGTGAATACAATGAAGAGGATGTTAGTTTACCACAAGGTGGGGACTGGTCATTAGCAGATTGTGATGGTGATGGAGAACCAAACAGTACAGATACAGATCCATTTGATCCATGTGCTGGCGATACAGATATCGTAACTATTCCAGATCCTGCAGATCCAAACTATTCTGTTTGGGCAGCAGCAGATTGTGATGGCGATGGTGAAACTAATGGAGACGATCCAGCACCATATGATCCATGTGTAGGAGGAGAATTAGCGAATGTTGATTTATCAGATACTAATTCAGATTGGTATATGGCAGATTGTGATGGCGATGGTGTACCAAACGGAACAGAAGTAGATCCAGATATGGATGGTACCGTAGGACCTGATGGAACAGACCCAACCGATCCATGTGATTACAACGTAGCAGATGTTACAGTAACTCCAACTGGAGATTGGTTAACAGCAGATTGTGATGGTGATGGAGAACCAAACAGTACCGATACAGATCCATTTGATCCATGTGCTGGTGATACAGATATCGTAACTATTCCAGATCCTGCAGATCCAAACTAT
>NZ_JBSHNR010000033.1:0-8147 GCF_053604645.1 Lacinutrix cladophorae
TATATAAGCTTTCGTGTTGTTTTCGTTTAAAAGAGTCTCTATTTGAATTCTCTCTTTTAGAGTAAGTCGTTTATGTTTTTTTACTTCCATTATAACAAATCTATAAATTTAGATTTGTTGCGTTAAGTTATTGAATGGAGGCAATTTTCGGAGCGATTGCATTTAACGGTTTTGTGTATGGTTAGTTGCGTGTTTAAGCAACTAATTTAGTAAACAAAAACGAACGCGAGAAAATTCCGAAGGAATTTTCCAAATAAGCAACGACCAAAGCAATTAATTATACACGTTGTTGTGCCTTCGTACTTTATTTCGTTTTTAATTCTTTCCTTCTGTTATAGATTCCAAAACCGTAAGAAATCAATAATGGTATTGATAAAAATAACGATATTCCTGTCAGTAGCATTAAGACCATATAAGAACTATCGTGTGGTGTTGGGTTTCTCATTCCTCCCATAATATTAAAAACAACTCTATGTAAATTCAAGATAGTCAATACAGATATTATGATACATATTGGCATTAAGGTTACAGTAATAATATTACCTGTGCTTAATTTCGTAAAGTGCTTTAAAAAGTAATATAGTAAAGCTAATCTCCAAGCTGCAACAATTGCTAAAAACCAAACATTTATAGTGTTTGAAGTTTCTATTGAAAGAAATTTTTCTACTGGAACGGCGTAAAATATTGCTGGGAATGAGGTAAGTCCAATAAAAGTCAACACAATAAAATAACTCCAGTTTTCTATTTTAAAAGGTATTAAAATTACCCAAATGAATAACGCTAATACAAAAATGTAAATAACAGAACCTAATCCTAAATGTTGCATCAAATTAGCACCACTATCATCCCAATATCTACCCATTCCAACTAGCCAAGTGCCAATCAAACCTAAATAGAAATGTTTCATATTAAATTTCAACATTTCTTCTCTGGTTAACTTAAAAGTTAACAGTTTGATTAAGGTTTTAAATAGACTCATATAAATTTGTTTTTCTTCTGTTTAATAGTGTTTTTTTGAAGTGCTTTTTTCTGTCTGCAACAAGCTTTTTTGAATAGACATTTTCCATTAGATTTTCAAATTCTGTTTCAAGTTCCATAACTGAAAAGTTTTTTGGAATAAAATTCACATCAAATAATGTGCATTTGTCCCAATAGTTGTCAGTTAATAATCTTCCCTCTCTTTTAAGCTGATTATATAATTCAGTTCCTGGAAATGGTGTTAGTAAAGTTAACTGAACTTCTGAAAGATTACTATCAATTATAAACTGCTCTGTTTCCTTAAAAGTTTCTTTAGTATCTGTATCAAATCCAAGAATAAAACAACCATTAACAGAAATTCCATAGGATTGTATTTTGTCAATAGCTTCTAGGTAATTATCGAATTGTTTATGTTTCCAATTACCTCTATCAATTCCTTTCAGCCCATCTTTATTCGCAGTCTCAAATCCAATTAAAATTTGAGCACAGTTAGATTTAGCCAATAATTCCAATAACTCATCATCATAGGCAATAGAAATATCGGTTTCTGTAAACCATTTAATTTTATATTTAGCGAATAGAGTTAACAACTCTCTTGACCATTTTTTGTCTATAAATGTGTTGTCATCTGCTAACTCAATAAATGGTCTATCCCAAACTTCAAGGATTTTGTTTAATTCTTTTTCAATTTGTGGTATTGATTTCTTTTTGTAGGAACTTATAGTTCGAGAAGCTGCACAAAAACTACAATTTAAAGGACAACCTCTCGTAGTTTGAATTGTCAATCTGTTATACCTTGAAATGTCAAGCAATTCATATTTTGGTATTTTACAAGAATTGAAACGGAAAGTATATTTTGAGTTTGAAAGCGAACTATAAAACGGTTCGATTGTGTTGTTTTCAAAGTCATTAAGAATTGTTTCCCAAATTATTTCGCCTTCTCCTTGAATTACTATGTCAGCAAATTTTTGTGCTTCATTTGGAACTGCTGAAACGTGTAAACCGCCAATAGCAACTGTTATTCCAATATTTCTGAATCTTTGACTTAATTTATATGTTTCATTAATTCTAGCTGTTAATGAAGAAAATGCAATTATATCTGGCTTTTCATTAATTATTTCTATGATTTCAGATTCTGAAAAATGGTCTAGTTCTTTATAAATTACTTTCCAGTTTTCAGGTGTGTGAGCTGCAAGTGTCAATAAGCCTAAACTTGGTAAACTCGCAATTACTTCACTTCTTTCTACAAATCCGGGTAAAGTCAATCCAAGGTCAAGTAATCGTTTGTTATAAACTCTTACACCACTCATTGAAATTAAAATTACCTTGTATTGTTTCTTCATTTGTAGGTTTCTCGGTATGAGGCACAACGGTCTAGTGTATGATTTCGTTGCGTGTTTAAGCACTAAAATAGCAAATAAATCACAGATAGAAAGTCCGCGAGGACTTTCGTAAGTAGGCTATAACTAGCAATGAATTATACACATTGTTAGCATACGTTTTTTAGCACGTACACATTGTTATAATTACAACTTTCATATTATTAAAATTTTGCAATTCTTTTGATATTTTGGCATCTATTTCTTCTTCAATTTTCTCAATTTTTTCTTCTGCTTGATAATAGTACGTTCCGTTAGAGCGTTCCATTATTTCTTGTTGTTCTTTAATTTCTTTCTCGAAACTGATAGAGATATCTTTTAATGCTTTAATAATTCTGTCGGTTTTATCATTTTTATTATGAACATAAATGTCGTGAGAACAAAAAGTTCCTCCAAAAGAGTGTTTTTCGTCAGGTTCAGTTTTCATCCATAATCTATCTTTCCAAACGTGATTAGTTGAAATTCCGATTGCGTAAGATTGGTCTGTCAGTTCAATTATTTTAAATTTTTTTATACGATTTTTATCAATCTCTTTTTTATCTGTCAGAGTATAAATAAATCTTTTGGTTCCATCATAATCTGAATAGTCGTATTTAATTCTATTTTCATAATATGTGAATTCTCCTATTGAGTCGTTAAATTGATTTCTCAATATAAGTTCGTAGTTATTTTCTAAAAATTCTGTGTAGCTTATAGATTTATCTTTTTGGTAAATAGATGATAAAAAATTGTATCCAATTAATTCACTTCCATCTTTAAATTCAATTGAGAATTTAATTTGGTGTCCATTATATTCCGCAAATGCTACAAATGGTAAAAAGAGAATGAAAAATAAAAGGTTTTTAATTTTACTCACAATGTTTGTTTTAAATGTATGCTAACGTGTTTGTGTATGGTTAGTAGCGTTGGCTGGAACTAAGTTAGCAAAAGAAAACGAACCAGAGGAAAATCCGTAGGATTTTCCGAGTACACACAAACCAAGCTATTGACTATACACGTTGTTGTAAAACGTAATTTATACTGATTTTTAATCTTCTAACATCATTTCCAATCCATCTTTTAAAACTAGTTCGAAATATTTTCCGTGTTCAATTTTCACACTTACTACTTTAGCGTTTTTTGATTTGAGAAATGTTGTTTCCTTTTCGGTTAGTTTGCCAACGCTTTGGTCGATTTCGCTATAAATGTAAGTGAGGTTAGAAAGATTTGAATCTTTTAGCAATTCAGTATATTTTATGTCTCTATTCATTGCTGCGGCAATTTTTCGCATGTTAACTGTATATATATTATCTGATTTTTCACCAATTATTGGCGTAGTTGCGTCATATTCAAAATTCGCCTCAAATCCTTTAGAATAAGCTGTACTGACTTCTTTAGTCATATCAAGTCTACCTAACATTAATAAATATCCATCTGCAATATTGTTGTAATCAACAAGAGATTGTAAACCAACTAAAGAACCGTAAGATCCACCAACAACATACACTTTTTTATTTTCTGATTTAAAATAACTAATGAGCTCATATAGCGTTTTTACGGTTTTTTTATTATAATTTTTTGCCTGTTCCCACGAAATTTCTTCCTTTTCTGTTTCTTCTGGATGTAGTGTTTGCGATTCACGCATATTTATTAAAAAATAGTTGCCTTCATCAATGCCACCTAGAACGCTAAATGAATATTCAAAGCTAAACGTACTAAGATTATTTTCAGGTCCACCATCTATGTTTATAATTACTGTATCACTGTCAGGATTTCCAAAAGAATAACCATGTTTTTCCAATGATTTAGGTATATCATTATATACAATTCTTATGTCTTCATTTTTAAGAGTGCTTTTTACAACCAACGCTTTATATTCTCCATTTTCATCAACAAACATGCGAGGTATTAATTTTCGTTCTATTATTAGAGGTAACACTTCTTTAAAGGCCACTGGTGTGCCATCCTCATAATAAACGGGTTCAAAATCTGCTGGTGGTTCTTTTTTCATCAGTTCTTGCATCGGAAGTAATCTTAAGCTATCAGAAATAAATGTATATTCTTGAGCTTGTGCGAAAATGCTTGTCAAAAAACATGTAATTAGGATTAATTTTTTCATCTTTCCTTGGTTTATGTGTTTGGTTGATTATGTTTTACAACGTTGTTGTGTATGGTTAGTTGCGTGTTTCAGCAACTAATTTAGTAAACAAAAACGAGCCCGAGAAAATTCCGAAGGAATTTTCAAAATAGGCACTTGCCAAAGCAATTAATTATACACGGTGTTGTAAACCGTACTTTCTCACTTTTTTGTCCGCTTTTCTATATCCAATCCTTAATCCAATATACTGAAATTTGGCAAAAATCTCATTCACTAAATTCCTTTCATTTGGTCGGAATAGAGTAGGTTTTAAATTAGTTTTCCATAGTTCTTCAACAATTCGATTTCCCTCTCCATATCTTTTAAACCTCTTATAAAAACCTATAATTCCATCTGAAAAATCGTGAATCGCAACACTATCAAAAGCGTAAGACAAATTTCCGATTTCTGAAAGTCGTAAACCTAAATCGACATCTTCTCCACCTGCAATTGCAATTTCCTCATTAAAACCACTAATTTCATTAAATGCTTTTTTCCAAATCAGCGAATTAGCTGTAATTAAATATTGTGGAACGAAGTCACCATTTTCATTGTAAGTTTTTAACGGAATTAGTATTTCCTGACTTTCGTAATATTTTGAAAGTTTGTCATTATCCAATGATTTTATATTTCCAGCATAAGCAACAGATTTATTATCAGCTTTTAGATAGCCTTTCAAAATTGATTTTGTCGGAATACAATCGCTATCGTTAAAAAGCAACCATTTTCCTTTGGCAATTTCCGCTCCTTTATTTCGTGCAGAAGCTGGTCCAATTTTTCGGCACATAATTAATTCAATCGGCAAGCCGAAATTCAGATATTCAGATTTTAATTCAATTGCTGGACTTGAATTATTATCGACAATTATTATCTCTTTTGGAAAGTCAGTTTTCGAGTGAGTTTCAAAGAACTTGGTTAAATAATTATCAATTCCTTTTTGGTTGTCTTTAACTGGAATTACAATTGAAATTTCGTTTTTTGTAATTCGTTCAGACGATTTTTTTTCTGCCTTCTGTTCATCTTTGAAGAAGACTAATCGACTTATTAATGTCATTCGCGGTGTTTTTGGGTATGGTTTACAACGGTTCTGTATATGGTTTGTTGCGTGATTAAGCACCTAATTTAGCAAATAAAAACCGAATAGAAAATTCGCGAGAATTTTCGTAAGCAAGCTAGAACTAGCAATAAATTATATACTTTGTTGTAAGCCGTTTTTAATTCAGTTCTATTTTTTCAAAATTCTTTCTGCTCAACATTTCCTTAAATTCATTTCTGTTGAGACTTTTGTCGGTTCGATAATGCCAATGATAATAACCAAATTCAATGTTATAATATTCTCTGGTTTGTTCAAATCCGATTTCAATTATTTTTCCAATAAATTCGTTAAATACAGACTCATCTTTCGTGTGTAATTGAATTTTTTTATGCTCGTCCAAAGTGAGATTTGTTTCTCCTTTTTTCGAATGAACCACAATGTCAATAAATCCGTTTTGCAAAGTTGATTCATTATTTGACTTTAAGAATTCTATAATATTCTCTTTTGAGATTAAATCTTTTCCAGCGTGCAGTTCAGTTTGTTCATTTTCCCAATGGTCACGAATATAAATCCAAAATCCATCTGTATCAGGTAAAAAGTCAATAGCTTTAAAATACGTTTCTATAAGTCTGGAATTATCTGCAACAAGTTCAAATTCAAATATTCCGTTGTCATTTTTGCCATAAGCAACAAAGCATTCTTTTATCAAATCCGTTTCGTATTCGTTTTCGTCTGTTCCAAATGCAATTCCAGTTGGTGGCGTAAATTCCTTTTCTTCTTTTTTTAATTCGTAAGTATTGAAAGTCGAAAGCATAAAAATGTCCGAATTCATTTCTATTGCGTTTTCTGGTAATTCAAAACCTTCTAAATTATCTAATCTACAAGTTTCAATTAATTCTGGTTTTATTACACCTTCTTTTTCGGCTGTTTTCATTGCTTTTGCTAAACAATCTCCACAATGTGTTCCGTAAGTATAAAAGTTTGAATAAACTCCTGTTTTATCGTCTAAAGTTCCTTGTAATAGGAAGTACCAAAATTCTCGGTTTTTACTCATTTATGTTGGTCTGTTCAAATGGCTTACAACGTTGTTGTATATGATTTGTTGCGTGTTTCAAGCAACTAATTTAGTAAATAATTACGGACAAAGAAAGTCCGCGAGGACTTTCGTAAGTAGGCGAGAAGCCAGCAATAAATTATATACGGTGTTAGCAACTGGCTTTTATTCTTTCCGAAATTCGGTCATATTCTTTTTCTCCGAGTTCCGTTATAACTTTCTCTTTATTAGACTCAAAGATATTCTTGAAATTCAGAAATACAGTTGAGTTTTTATTCCAAAATTCAGTTGGCACTTTTGAAACAGAATCTAATAAATCTCCCTCATACAAATCTCCTTCGACAATTATATTCTGTTCAAGTTTTCTAATGCTATTCCAATTAAAAATTCAATTCCGATTTTTTGCGAAATCAAAAGTCGAATTTGTTCGATTGTTAATTCTGAAACTTTTATTTTTCTGTATTCAAAACACCTTTTCACCAAATTAGTTGGAAATTCAGCTGGTTCTTTCCAATAGTCATTTTCTAATTGTTCGATTGATTTTGATTGCATTTTAATCTGTTATTTCTACTAATCCTAAATCTTTAATTACTTGATTAATGTTAAATTCAAAATCTTTCGGAATATTCACAGTTGCAATACTTCCAAGGTCAACTTGCCAAAATCCGCCTCTTTTTGTTAATTCTTCTCCGAGCATTCGATAATCAGATTCCTTATAGTTTGGTGTCAGTCCAAATCTTCGAGTAATAAATTCCGTTTCTTTCAGAATTTTCACAACCTCGTGTCTGTTTTCAGAATTGATTTTAGTTTCAAATTCCACACCTAAAGTCAATTGTTTATTAAATAAGTCATTGTCAATCATCCGAAATTGGTTTTCAGATAATTTTTCAGCATAAAGAGTAGTCGTAACTTTTTCTTTTCTGTTATAGACTTCAATTTTAACTTCTTTCATTTTTCAGCGTTCTGATTTTTGCTTGTTGCTAACGGTCTTGTGTATGCTTTGTTGCGTGTTTAAGCAACTAAGTTAGCAAATAAAAACCGAATAGAAAATCCGCGAGGATTTTCGTAAGTAGGCGAGAACTAGCAATAAAATATACACGTTGTTAGCATTACGTATGGTTTAGTTTTATTAAGCATTTTACATTCAGTATTTCAGGTTATTTCATTCTTTTAATCTTAAAAGTTTCTTGAGTAAAATCCATGAACCGAAGCTAGTAATTATTTTTGCGTTCCGTATTTCAAGTTTAATATTTGCGTTCCGTATTTCAGAGTTTTTTATTCTTTTGATCTTAAAAGTTTCTTGTTACAAATCCATGAATCGAAGCTAAGAATTAATTATCCGTTTAGTATTTCAGGTTATTTCATTCTTTTAATCTTAAAAGTTTCTTGAGTAAAATCCATAAATCGGAGCTATGAATTTATTTACGTTCCGTATTTCAGGCTATCTTTTCCTTATTAATCTTAAAAGCTTGTGGGAAAAAATGTATAAATGGTAATGAACTAAAAAAAGTTTATTAAAAATTTTAATTTCATATTACCTGAATTTTCGTTTTTGAAAATCTAAAGAAAATATGAATGCTAACG
>NZ_JBSHNR010000034.1:0-8220 GCF_053604645.1 Lacinutrix cladophorae
ATCTTTTCCTTATTAATCTTAAAAGCTTGTGGGAAAAAATGTATAAATGGTAATGAACTAAAAAAAGTTTATTAAAAATTTTAATTTCATATTACCTGAATTTTCGTTTTTGAAAATCTAAAGAAAATATGAATGCTAACGTGTTTGTGTATGATTAGTTGCGTGTTTGAGCAACTAATTTAGCAAATAAAAACCGAATAGAATATTCCGCAGGAATATTCGTAAGTAGGCTAGAACTAGCAATTAATTATACACATTGTTGTGCTTTCGTTATTTTTCTTGTTTTAAATAAGCATCAATAGCCGTAATTGTCTTTAGTCCCTCTTTATGTAGTAACAGTCGAACTCTATGATTTAGTAAAATGTTAGCTTTCGTCAAGCCAAAATTATCGGAAATTATTTTTTTTTGGTCTTCATCTAGGTTTATCACGGAATTATAAAATTTATAAAATGATTTTTCATTCGAGTTTTCTTTCCACCTTTCCGGCATCCCAATGTCTGATCCAGAACCTGTTTCGAAAAAAGGATAAATATTATCATTATATTTTAAGATTGAATTATTGTGTACACTCTCTTCTTTTATGACTTCATCAAATAATCTGTAGTAATATTGAATACTATTTCTTAAAGAATCTGAAGTAATGAGTCCTGTTTTGCCAGACGATTTCATGTCATCAAAAACTATATTTTTACCTTCAAACCAATGGATTCCAAAAGCATTACCTGACTTTGTGACTAATACAATAGGGTCTGTGGCTATTGAATCTGACTGCAAATAACGTCCCAAAAAAGTATAAGCATCTAATTGAATAGTATCCCCTTGAAAAAGCCTTTCTAATTCTGCTAAGTCCTGTTTAATATCTAATTGTATTCTAGCAAGGTATTTCTTTTCATCACCTTTGTCTTTTTTTATATCATTAAGATTATTTAATTGCAAGGCAATAAGAATACCAATTACAACAAGAATAACTTCTCCAATAGCATAGATAAAATAATTACTGAGTTTATTTTCAGTTAATAGTTTTTGTCTAATTTTTCTAAAGAATTTTATCATGGGTTAGCGGTTTCTGGTAATGAAGCACAACGTGTTTGTATATGGTTTGTTGCGTGTTTTAAGCACCTAATTTAGCAAATACAAACCGAATAGAAAATCCGAGAGGATTTTCGTAAGTAGGCTAGAACTAGCAATAAATTATATACGGTGTTGTGCGTTCGTTTTTTTTACATTACTTCAATCAGTTTGTCGGTCAATTCGTTAATCCGATTTTCATCTTCCGCAATTTTATTAATTAAAGTCGAATATTTTTCTTCAAGTTCTACTGTTGAAAATGTTAATTCATCATTTTTATATTCCCATTTTCCTTGATTGTCTTGGAGAAATTCGACTATCTCTAATAAATCATTACTATAATCAATATGCGAATTGATAAAAGGCTCAAATATTGGTTTTTGGATTGAGTCTTTTTTATTTATTCCAGTCATAACTCCTTTGAGTGTCAAATTCCCCTTTGGAATATTTTTATTTAAGTCAGCAAGTATTGATTTTCTATTCGCAAAATGATTTTTATATGACTCCGATTGGGTTTTATAATATTTTAATACTCCAATTTGATATTCAAACTCTTGTTGATTATTTAAAAGCGAATAATCTAAAATTCTTTCTTGAGCAACTGAATCAACTGACTTTTGCCAATCTATCATAATAGAACTGTTAATGGAAGTGAATTTTTGAAGGTTTTTATATACTTCTTGTTCATTTCCAGTACTATTTCTAATCATTTTTGAAATTCCGTCATCTATATTTGAAATATGTTCTTGATATGCATCAATTCCATCTTCCTCGTTGTTTATTTTATCCTTGTATTCCGAAACAGATTTAGTTATTGAGTCAATGCTATCGGTTTTCTCTTTGCTTATAGCACCAAGTTCTTTTATCATTCCAAAACACATAAGAACCAAAACTATGTTAAATGTGTATGTTCCAGCATATGGTTTTTTTCCTTTTATTAACCATACAATGAAAGCAAAAAACAAAGGTATTATCGCTGAAGTTACAATTGAGCCAAAAAGATATCCAAGACTAAATCCGTTAATTCCATCTCTTCTTAAAAAAAATAATGCTGAAATTCCGATTACGATTAAAGCTAAAATCCAATTAACTTTTGACAATCTAAATCCAATTTTCTTTTCTTCCATATGGTTTGTTTAAATGACGCACAACGTGTTTGTATATGGTTTGTTGCGTGGTTTAAGCACCTAATTTAGTAAATAAAAACCGAATAGAAAATCCGCGAGGATTTTCGTAAGTAGGCTAGAACTAGCAATAAATTATATACGGTGTTGTACCACGTTTTTTACTCTTTATTTAATTCCTTTATCGAGAGTATTTCAGTCAATTTATTAATTCCAGTATTAGAGATAAATCTAAAACTTAATTCCATAAATATAAATCTGATAAATACAAATCCCATTATAATTGGGACAATTAATCCGAATGGTTTCTCAATTTCTTTTGTTAAAACTGTAATTACAACTCCAATAATTGGCATTAGCATTAAAATCGAAAACATAACTTTAAAAGCTTTATGAATTCTCACTTCAATTTTGCCTTTTTTTCCATTAAATTCTCCAATCAAAACACATACTGCTCCGCGACCTATTTCAGATGATATTATTTTGAATCCGTTTTGATTTACTTGTCCGCGAAATGCTTTATTAGTCCAATCAGAAGTTAGAGAATCAGTAATGTCCGTATTTGATTTCAAATTTTCCATTGAGATTGAATAATCACTTCTTAATTCTGCTTTAAAATTTTTAGTTGGAAATAATTTCATTCAGTTCGCAAGG
This sequence comes from Lacinutrix cladophorae, assembly GCF_053604645.1. Taxonomy (NCBI): domain Bacteria; kingdom Pseudomonadati; phylum Bacteroidota; class Flavobacteriia; order Flavobacteriales; family Flavobacteriaceae; genus Lacinutrix; species Lacinutrix cladophorae. The sequence continues at coordinate 2,847 of NZ_JBSHNR010000034.1, forward strand.
TTTTTCTCAAATGTGGTACAACGGTCTTGTATATGGTTTGTTGCGTGATTGAGCAACTAAGTTAGCAAATAAAAACCGAATAGAAAATCCGCGAGGATTTTCGTAAGTAGGCTAGGACTAGCAATAAATTATATACGTTGTTGTGCAACGTTTTTTATAAAATATTTCAAATATTCTTCGTTTTCACAAGCGACTTTACTTTGACAATAATCATAATTCATTTTATTCAGTTTGTCAACAGTTAAACTATCCATTTCATAAATTCCTGAATTGGGTTTTATATTTTCTATTTTCGAGGAATAAAAATGTATATATATTTTGCTTGTTAATGGTAATCCAATGTATGCAATCTCTTTTACATCTGGATTAAAATAAGTATTGATTTTCTCTCTTCTATTCGCAGAACAAAAATCGGGTAAAAGGAAAAAATCTTTATCATTTTTAGGTGTTTCAATTATAAAAATAAGATTTCCCATAAGTTTTATAATATCGTTTGCAAATTTGGAATATTTAACTGCATTTATATATTCCGTTTCTTTTTTATAAGCAAATGCTTCGTCAAACTCTTTTTTTAAATTAGAATCAAACATTTTATATATTTCAGAAAATGCGTTGTGAATAGTTTCTTCCAATTCCTTTTTGTGTCTCGGATTCCTTATTTCTCCAATAATGCCGTATTTAGCGAAATAAATTAGAGATTCATTTACTTCGTTTGTTAAATTAAATTCAGTTAAAAAATTTTCCACTATTCCCAAATGTTGGGAAAAGTCTTTTTCGAAATGTTCATTTAAGTCCTTTTCGATCGAAATATGGTCGAGTTCTCCTTTGTCAAATTTTGAGTTCAAATCTTTTTCACTAAAGACTGATTTAGTAGTCGTTTTAAAATAATGATTATTCGCAAGTTTATCATATAGAAAAATTTTCCCTTTTTCCGAGTTAAAGAAGTTCTTAATATGAACTTGAGATACAAAGTGATGGTTTCTTGGGATGCTCATTCAAATGTTGCACAACGGTCTTGTGTATGCTTTGTTGCGTGTTTAAGCACCTAAGTTAGCAAATAAAAACCGAATAGAAAATCCGTGAGGATTTTCGTAAGTAGGCGAGAACTAGCAATAAAATATACACGTTGTTAGCATTACGTATGGTTTAGTTTTATTAAGCATTTTACATTCAGTATTTCAGGTTATTTTTTTCTTTTTGATTTCAAATGATTTTTGTGAAAAATCCATGAACCGAAGCTAGGAATTATTTTTGCGTTCCGTATTTCAAGTTTAATATTTGCGTTCCGTATTTCTGAGTTTTTTATTCTTTTGATCTCAAAAGTTTCTTGTTACAAATCCATGAATCGAAGCTAAAAATTAATTATCCGTTTAGTATTTCAGGTTATTTCATTCTTTTAATCTTAAAAGTTTCTTGAGTAAAATCCATAAATCGGAGCTATGGATTTATTTACGTTCCGTATTTCAGGCTATCTTTTCCTTATTAATCTTAAAAGCTTGTGGGAAAAAAATATATAAATGGTAATGAACTAAAAAAAGTTTATTAAAAATTTTAATTTCATATTACCTGAATTTTCGTTTTTGAAAATCTAAAGAAAATATGAATGCTAACGGTTTTGTGTATGCTTTGTTGCGGGTTTAAGGAACTAAGTTAGCAAATAATAACCGAATAGAAAATCCGCGAGGATTTTCGTAAGTAGGCTAGAACTAGCAATAAATTATATACGGTGTTAGCCATCTGGCTTTTCTATTTTCCTCCAAATATTTTTCCTGAGATATCACTCGGCATAGTTGGACCAGAATCATCTTTTAATAATCCTGTCTCAGCTCGACTAAATAATGATTGTAGAATAAGGTTTTTATCTTTTTCATCAACAGCATTGTCTTTTATTAAGGCTAAATAAACATAAGTTAGTTGTTCTCTTTCTTCGGAATCTCTAGCCAAATGAAAAGAACTAAAAGCAACCTTATTTAATGCTCTTATTCCAAATGCTAGAAATGATATGAAAGTTACGTAAACAATCGACCATTTTATGGCTTGTGCATTACCCTTTACAAAACTCAATAACATCCCTTCTGGTGTTAACCAAAGTAATAGATATAAAGTAATACAAGTAAAAGTTACAAGTCCAATTAACCAATAAATAGCTTTCCAACCTTCTTCTTTTAATTCAATAGCTCTATTTTTCCAATATTCAGCAGGTTTTTTTAACCTCAAAAGTTCTTCATAAGTATGCTCTAAGTCAGATACTTTCTTTTTTGCACCTATCTCTTTTTCAGTTCCTTCAAACCAATCATTAAAAACAGATTCTTTGGTTGCTTTAAAATTGTCAAACTCCTCTTTTACGCCTATGATTTTATTTTCTTCATTACCCTCAAACCAATTCGTAAAGAGCAATTTTTTCTCTTCTTTTAGATTTTCAATTTTTTCTAAATACTCGTTATATTTTTCATTTGTATTTTTTAGATGATTTACTAAATCTGTTTCTGTTTCACTTAATTGATTCTTGAATTCTGTTTTTAGCTTGCTAAGTGAAATTCTTTCTTTTTTTCTTCTTTCAGTTATTTCTGCTTTATCCTTTAATTCAAATTCGTAAGCTAATAAGCTTCCAATAAATACATTTCTATCATTTAAGTTATTGTTTGTCTTAATTAAATAGTTATAAGCTCCATTTACTGAATTCGGTAAACTTTTTGATAAATCAATAATGAATTTTGTGTAGACAGAGTCAAACGTAAAATAATTACCATTACTTTGTAATTGAGATTGCTCTGTTCTCCAACCGTTATTTAATTGAGCTTCATTGTGATTTTGATATCTATTCACAAAGCTTTCAATTCGGTTTTTTAAATTTGTAAAGTGTTGTTTTGAAGAATTTAGGACACTCGGAATAGATTCGATTTCCTCCCAACCAGAAACTTGTTTAGATAAAAACTTATGAATAGAGCTAATTCCTTTAAAAGATTGTTCAAACTCAATATGAGGATAATGGATTTCGACTTCAGCTGAATTGAACCATTCTTTTTCGGTAGACTCCGCTATTATATTTCTAATTTCTGTTGTTGTCATTTTTTGCAGAATGTTTTTTCAGCTTGTGGCTAACGTGTTTGTGTATGCTTTGTTGCGTGATCAAGTTACTAAGTTAGCAAATAAATACTGAATAGAAAATCCGCGAGGATTTTCGTAAGCAAGCTAGAACCTAGCAATAAAATATACACGTTGTTGTGCGCAGTTATTTATTAGTTAAAATTTCTAATTGGTGTAATATCTTTTCTTCGGATTCCTTCCATTCGTTTATGTCCATTTCAATTTTTGTTAAGTGAGGATAGATATTTTCTATTAATAATCTCATCATTTTATGAATATTTATAGCTAAAGTTCCATTGGAAATTTCTTTTAATTCATCTGCTGATTTCCCAACAGTTTTCATATGTTTTAAAGTCTCAAAAACTTGCTTGTCGATATCCACCGATTTATTAAATAGCTGATATTCAGATGAAATTAACAAACTTTTTATTGCATGAATGAAGATGTCTATTTTATTAGAAACTTCTTCATCCTTTTTTTCTGTTTGTTTTCTAATTTCCTCAACTACATTTTCAATATTGTCCAATTCTTCACTTAATGTTTTGTTGAGTTCATCAATGTTCTTACAATGGCTGTTTTCCATTGAATATCTTGTCAAAGATATTGGATAGTTATTATTAATTGCTTTTTGAATTTGAAGCGATGTAAACATTAAAGTTCCATCTATGGTTAAACATTTATCAAAGTTTGAATTATTGTTTGCAATAGGATTTCCTAAATCATCTATCCATGATTTTTTCACTATATTTTTAATGGTTTCTATACGCTTAAGAAAATTTATCAATTTCGCTTCTTCGAGTTCCTGTTTGATTAAATCTTTAATTTCATCAACACTTGTAAGCGTTATATTCGTGTTTTTTGTGCATCTAATAGCTCCAGATTGGAATCCACTTTCTGAAAATAAGAATCCTCTATCAACACCTAAATCTTTAGTGATTTCATAAAGAGTAAGTACTTTTTCTTTTGGTATAGAATCTTTCCAGTATTTGCATTCACATATCCAAGTCATTTCAATACCAAGTTTATCCAACTTAATCCATACATCTAAGTCATGTTCACCTCTGGCACCAACAGCTTTATAGTTAGTTTCAACTTCTGCACCTATGTTTCGAAAAACATCAGCTACAAACTCTTGATATTCATACCAATTCATTTAGTCTCGAGTTTAATTGCGCACAACGGTTTTGTGTATGGTTAGTTGCGTGTTTCAGCAACTAATTTAGTAAACAAAAGCGAACGCGAGAAAATTCCGAAGGAATTTTCCAAATAAGCAACGACCAAAGCAATTAATTATACACATTGTTGTACAACGTTTTTTTAATTCCGATTAAACTACTCATTGAGTTCGGCTTTTAATTTTTCTAAAGCAATAATTGCGTTTTCAATTTGTGTAATATTTTTATTTCCGAATTGCTGTTTTCCAGTTGGAAGATGCGTTATTCTTATTTTATTAAATGTGTCTCCATAATAATCAATTTGAATGTTTTCCTCTCCAAAATGAGCTTTTAGGTTTTTATATTTTTTTTCTAATTCCATTTCAGAAACTTTAATTTCAGTCTGTTGATTATTTTCTACATTATATTCATCTTGAATTAGAAAATCTCGATAAATAAAAAATGTTATTATAAGAATTATTATAATTAATGATGCTGGAAATATTGGTTTAAATCTCTTTTTCAAATTTTATATCTCAATCAAAGTATTTTTTCGTAAACAAAATTCACCTTTTAGTTTTGAGACAATTAAATCTCCAAAAGTTAAATCATATGTTTCTCGAGCTTTAGAAACAGTTAAATTGGTTAAATCTATGCTGATTCTTGGAAAAATAAATTTAATTATTTTGGCAATAAGAAAAAAGGGCAGAGATAATATGCTAATTAAAGTTCTAAAAGAATTGAATAATTCTCCTTCACTTTCAAAATGTTTGTCATATTCAAAGCTTTGAAAATCTACATTGTATTTTTCAGCGAATTCAGTTAAAAGAAAATAATTATCATCTCCAAAAAGTCCAAGATCTTCAGCAATTCTGGTATTTAATCCGTTAATTTTTTGTCCAGAAGCATTTTCAAGAAATGTTTTTATATCCAAATATGATTCTTTTATGTTACTAAATTCTAATTTCATTCGTTTGTCTCAAATGTTGTACAACGGTCTTGTGTATGGAAAGTTGCGTTTTTGGCGACGAGGATTTTCCGAAGGAAAATCAGAAGTTGGCAAAAATGCAACTACCATTATTTAAGCACTAATCTAGCAATTTTTTATAAACGTTGTTATAAAATGTAGCGAA
>NZ_JBSHNR010000035.1:0-471 GCF_053604645.1 Lacinutrix cladophorae
AACAAAAAGATATAGCGGAGAGCCTGACGATACTTAGCCCATAGGATAAGTAGCGGAACGCTATAATAGTTATAAAAAGAATTGGTAAATAAATAATACAACCTATTATGGAAACGTCTTGTTTTTAGTATTATGATTTGATTTGAGTACTATATTTTGTTTTGTAAAATAATCTTAAAGTTACAAAAATCATGTTTAGTTGCTAGCCAAACTATAATATAAAATCTTTTACATTTAAATTTTGCACATATAAATTTGCTTTTTTTTTAATTAAAGAGGAATATCCTTCAAAATTCAGGAATTAAAAAAAGTACAACTTACTTATTTAAAAATATCATATATTTAAATAAACGGCTAATACTATCCAAGTAAAGCAGTATACAATTTAAAAAAAAAGGATATCGTTTCTATCGTTCTCGCGAAGGATTCGCAAAGGATTCATAGTAATGTATGCTAATATATTTTCCTTGA
>NZ_JBSHNR010000036.1:0-2597 GCF_053604645.1 Lacinutrix cladophorae
TATAAAAAATTGCTAGATTAGTGCTTAAATAATGGTAGTTGCATTTTTGCCAACTTCTGATTTTCCTTCGGAAAATCCTCGTCGCCAAAAACGCAACTTTCCATACACAAGACCGTTAGGGTGCATATAAACTATGAAGAAACCAAGTATTAATGAAGACAAAATTAATCTTTTCACCGAAGAATATTTAAATGGTGATAAAGAAAAGAGTATGTCTTTATTACAGAAACTTCTACAAGAACAACACCAAGCTAGAATCGATTATTACAAAGAAAATCCTGTTGATGCACCAAATGATGTTCTTAAACATGCTTTAATCGAAGGAATTGGAATTAGCAATGATTTTATTCTTTCAAAAGGTGAGTTAAATGAATTCTTTACAATAGGTTATGAGAAATTCTATTGTTGGACACATGAAACTGACGAATACTCAAATCTTGTTGTGGAGGTTAATCAAACTGTTAAGGAAAAAGCATTATGGAAAACAGGAATTTCTATATTAGAAATCGCTTTTACCATGGCGAGTGAACTGGAATCTAATCATGAATTTGCTTATGATTGGGTTTATCGATTCAATCATAGTGAAAGCTTTGATAACTTACATTATCTTAAAGACAGACACAACACTCTGAATTGGAGAAGTATGCGCAGAATTCATGAATTCAGTGATATTGCTGTTTTAATAGAGATATTAACAAGAGATGACAAATTCTTTATAGCGTGTCAAAATATTATTGCTGCTAAACAAAATCACGAATTCTGTCAAATATGCGCTTTGACACCTGAACATTTAAGGAAACATAAAGACCATGAGCCCGAGATATGGGAAAGAATTAATCTTCTTCCAAAAATGGAAGCAGCAATTGTACAAGCTACTAGAAGCGTAGAAGCAATTTTGGGTAAACCTGGAAAGAAAGATACAGAAGTAAAATTAAGAAGAGCCAAAGAAAGGTGGTCAAAGAACATCTTAATAAATCCTGATGAGGAATTTAAACTGACTAGTCAATCATATCTCGATTACTATTATGACTTATTTGAATTAAGAAATAATTCTGCCCATAGTTATGGTTCGTTGTCATTTGATTTGCAAAGACAAGAGACCATTGAGGCTCAAAGTTTTGCATGGATAATTATTGGTGACTATTACAAAAAGAATTCTATTTCAGAAAACGAATCATTAAAAGCCTTGGATTTTAACATCAAGTTTATAAATCAATTTAAGAATGTAAATGTTTCATCAAAAGGAACGAAAAATGGAAAATACGCACCCTAACACCGTATAAAATTAATTGCTACTGCAAGCCTACTTACGAAAATCCTCGCGGATTTTCTATTCGGTTTGCATTTGCTAAATTAGTTGCTTAAACCACGCAACTAATCTTATACAAACACGTTAGCACCAATTTGAAAAATGAGAATATTTGGAGAACTTCAAGGACTTTATAAAGGTGATAGTTTTAGAAATAGACTTGAACTTTCACAAAGTGGTGTGCATAGACCAACTCAAGCTGGAATTAGTGGAAGTCAAAATGAAGGAGCTGATTCAATAATAGTATCTGGAGGTTATGAAGACGACGAAGATTATGGAGATATTATAATTTATACAGGACACGGAGGAAGGGATTTATCAACTGGCAAACAAGTAACAGACCAAGAATTAGTAAGAGGAAATTTAGCACTTGCTGAAAGTTGTAAAAATGGATTACCTGTGAGAGTAATCAGAGGAGCATACAAAAATTCGAATTTTGCACCTGATGAAGGTTATAGATATGATGGATTGTTTCGAGTAGAAGATTATTGGAAAGAAAAAGGGAAAAGTAATTTTATAGTTTGGCGTTTTAGACTTAGAAAAATTGAGGGAGAATTAAAAAAGCAATCAAATGTTTTACAGGAAGAGCAAGCTGAATACAATTCAAAAGAGGATAAACAAACGAAAAGAATAGAGACTCGAATACAAAGAATTGTTCGAGATACTATACTTTCTAAAATGGTAAAAGAAAAATATAAATATACTTGTCAAGTATGTGACACACAAATTGAAACTTCTTCTGGTTATTATGCAGAGGCAGCTCATATTAAACCGTTAGGAGCACCACATAATGGACCTGATTCAGAAGACAATTTGCTATGCTTATGTCCTAATCATCACGTAATGTTCGACTATGGTGGCTTCGGAATTCTTGAAAACTTTGAATTAATTGGAATTGAAGGGAAATTAACAATAAAGAAAGGTCATCTAATTAATAAGGAATATTTAAAGTATCACTTAGAGCATTTCTATGATGAAAAGAACAGATAAAAAACTGGTGCTAACAATGGCTATAAGTAATTGCTTGTTCTCGCCTACTTTAGAAATTCCTGCGGAATTTCCAACTCGGTGTGTACTTGTAAAGTTAACCGCTAACCCACGCAACTACTCATAGCCGAGACCGTTGGGCATAATTTAAAAACCAAGTCCTCCATTCAATAACTTAACGCAACAAATCTAAATTTATAGATTTGTTATAATGGAAGTAAAAAAACATAAACGACTTACTCTAAAAGAGAGAATTCAAATAGAGACTCTTTTAAACGAAAACAACACGAAAGCTTATATA
>NZ_JBSHNR010000037.1:0-381 GCF_053604645.1 Lacinutrix cladophorae
GATGTGGATGGAACAGTAACCACAGTAACAACAGGAACGGATGGAACATGGTCATTAAACAATGTACCATTAGGAGATGCAGAAGTAGATGTTGATGAAACAACATTACCAGCAGATATTACAGATACTTTAACAACAGGAACCTCAGATCCAGAAACAGTAACAGTTGTAGAAGGAACTAATGCTACTACCGATGATGGTTATACACCAGCAGTTGGAGATTTAAGTGGAGTTGTATTTGAAGATCTTAACGGCGATGGAATACAAGATCCAGGAGAAGAAGGAATAGAAGGAGTAGAAGTTGTAATTACTGATGTTAACGGAGATGAAACAACAGTAACAACAGGAACGGATGGCTCATGGACAGCAACAGACATTCCA
>NZ_JBSHNR010000038.1:0-999 GCF_053604645.1 Lacinutrix cladophorae
TGACCAATCTCCACCTTGTGGTAAACTAACATCGTCTTCATTGTATTCACAAGGATCGTTTGGATCTGTTCCATCAGGACCAGCTGTACCGTCTCCATCTGGATCAACTTCCGTACCGTTTGGCACACCATCACCATCACAATCTGCATTATACCAGTCTGTATTATTGTCTGATAAATCAACATTCGCTAATTCTCCTCCTACACATGGATCATATGGTTCTGGATCGTCTCCATTAGTTTCACCATCACCATCACAATCTGCTGATGCCCATACATCATAGTTCTCATCTCCTGGCATTGGATTGTTTACGATATCTGTATCGCCTGCACATGGATCAAATGGATCTGTATCTGTACTGTTTGGTTCTCCATCACCATCACAATCTGCTGCTGACCAATCTCCACCTTGTGGTAAACTAACATCGTCTTCATTGTATTCACAAGGATCGTTTGGATCTGTTCCATCAGGACCAGCTGTACCATCCATATCTGGATCTACTTCTGTTCCGTTTGGCACACCATCACCATCACAATCTGCATTATACCAGTCTGTATTATTGTCTGATAAATCAACATTCGCTAATTCTCCTCCTACACATGGATCATATGGTGCTGGATCGTCTCCATTAGTTTCACCATCACCATCACAATCTGCTGCTGCCCAAACAGAATAGTTTGGATCGGTTGGTTGTGGGTTTGTTGTTATATCTGTATCACCAGCACATGGATCAAATGGATCTGTATCTGTGCTATTTGGTTCTCCATCACCATCACAATCTGCTGTTAACCAATCTCCACTTGGAGTTACTGTAACATCTGCTACGTTGTAATCACATGGATCGGTTGGGTCTGTTCCATCAGGTCCTGCGGTACCATCCATATCTGGATCTACCTCTGTTCCGTTGATTACTCCATCTCCATCACAATCGGATGTATACCAATCACTAGTTGTATCTAATAAATCTACATTTACTACATCGCCACCTACACATGGATC
>NZ_JBSHNR010000039.1:0-223 GCF_053604645.1 Lacinutrix cladophorae
TACCACCAGCACCACAAGTGGAAGCAAGGTTCGTGAAAGCATAATCGGAAGTTACATCAAAGACCGCATCTGTATCACAGCTATCTGTACCACAAGATTGAAGCGCTAATATGTTAGCAGCATTCCAATCGTTAGCGATGGTTTCATTATCTGTACCATTACATTCTATGGTTTCATCTACAACCGTACAAGCAGTAAGGTCTGGACCGATAGAATCTTCAAG
>NZ_JBSHNR010000040.1:0-341 GCF_053604645.1 Lacinutrix cladophorae
CTAACCTTGCTTCCACTTGTGGTGCTGGTGGTACTATTACTGTAATCTATACGGTATCGGATGATTGTGATAACGAAACTACACTGACTGCGACACTTACACTTGAAGATTCTATTGGTCCTGACCTAACGGCTTGTACGGCTGTAGATGAGACTATAGAATGTAATGGAACAGATAATGAGACCATTGCTAACGGTTGGAATGCTGCAAACATACTTGCACTTCAATCTTGTGGTACAGATAGCTGTGATGCAGATGCGGTGTTTGATGTAACTTCGGATTATGCTTTCACGAACCTTGCTTCCACTTGTGGTGCTGGTGGTACTATTACTGTAATCTAT
>NZ_JBSHNR010000041.1:0-263 GCF_053604645.1 Lacinutrix cladophorae
GCTTGTACGGTTGTAGATGAAACTATAGAATGTAACGGTACAGATAATGAAACTATTGCTAATGATTGGAATGCTGCTAATATATTAGCGCTTCAATCTTGTGGTACAGATAGCTGTGATGTAGATGCTGTATTTGATGTAACTTCCGATTATGTATTTACAAACCTTACTTCTACTTGTGGAGCTGGTGGTACTATTACTGTAATCTATACGGTATCGGATGATTGTGATAATGAAACTACACTGACTGCGACACTTACTCT
>NZ_JBSHNR010000042.1:0-342 GCF_053604645.1 Lacinutrix cladophorae
GCACTTAATGCAGATGAAGCAAGTATCGACTATACCGATGAAGATGGTGTTATTACCAACCTAAACTTTGCAGCTATTGTTGCAAACTTAGAAGCACTAACTACTATCGTTGATAATAACGACGGAACATTTACCTACACCGATGAAGATGGTATCACTACAACTATTGATGTTTCTAATTTAGAAACCCTTACTTCTATCGCACTTAATGCAGATGAAGCAAGTATCGACTATACCGATGAAGATGGTGTTATTACCAACCTAAACTTTGCAGCTATTGTTGCAAACTTAGAAGCACTAACTACTATCGTTGATAATAACGACGGAACATTTACCTACACC
>NZ_JBSHNR010000043.1:0-304 GCF_053604645.1 Lacinutrix cladophorae
AGTTTTTTATTCTTTTGATCTCAAAAGTTTCTTGTTACAAATCCATGAATCGAAGCTAAAAATTAATTATCCGTTTAGTATTTCAGGTTATTTCATTCTTTTAATCTTAAAAGTTTCTTGAGTAAAATCCATAAATCGGAACTATGGATTTATTTACGTTCCGTATTTCAGGCTATCTTTTCCTTATTAATCTTAAAAGCTTGTGGGAAAAAAATGTATAAATGGTAATGAACTAAAAAAAGTTTATTAAAAATTTTAATTTCATATTACCTGAATTTTCGTTTTTGAAAATCTAAAGAAAATA
>NZ_JBSHNR010000044.1:0-603 GCF_053604645.1 Lacinutrix cladophorae
ACATTCTATGGTTTCATCTACAACCGTACAAGCCGTTAGGTCTGGACCAATAGAATCTTCAAGAGTAAGTGTCGCAGTCAGTGTAGTTTCGTTATCACAATCATCCGATACCGTATAGATTACAGTAATAGTACCACCAGCTCCACAAGTAGAAGTAAGATTAGTAAATACATAATCGGAAGTTACATCAAAAACAGCATCCGTATCACAGCTATCTGTACCACAAGATTGTAGTGCAAGTATGTTAGCAGTATTCCAATCGTTAGCAATGGTTTCATTATCTGTACCGTTACATTCTATCGTTTCATCTACAACCGTACAAGCTGTTAAGTCTGGACCAATAGAATCTTCAAGTGTAAGTGTCGCAGTAAGTGTAGTTTCATTATCACAATCATCCGATACCGTATAGATTACAGTAATAGTACCACCAGCACCACAAGTGGAAGCAAGATTAGTAAATACATAATCGGAAGTTACATCAAATACAGCATCTGCATCACAGCTATCTGTACCACAAGATTGTAGTGCAAGTATGTTTGCAGCATTCCAATCGTTAGCAATGGTTTCATTATCTGTTCCATTACATTCTATAGTTTCATCTAC
>NZ_JBSHNR010000045.1:0-300 GCF_053604645.1 Lacinutrix cladophorae
CCGATGATGGATATGCACCAGCAGTAGGAGATTTAAGTGGAGTTGTATTCGAAGATCTTAACGGCGATGGAGTACAAGATCCAGGAGAAGAAGGAATAGAAGGAGTAGAAGTTGTAATTACCGATGTTAACGGAGACGAAATAACAGTAACAACAGGAATGGATGGCTCATGGACAGCAACAGACATTCCAGTAGGAGATGCAGAAATAGATGTTGATGAAACAACATTACCAGCAGATATTACAGATACTTTAACAACAGGAACTTCAGATCCAGAAACAGTAACCGTATTAGAAGGAG
>NZ_JBSHNR010000046.1:0-365 GCF_053604645.1 Lacinutrix cladophorae
TGCAGGATCTGGAATAGTTACGATATCTGTATCACCAGCACATGGATCAAATGGATCTGTATCGGTACTGTTTGGTTCTCCATCACCATCACAATCTGCTGTTAACCAATCTCCAGTTGGAGTTACTGTAACATCTGCTAAGTTGTAATCACATGGATCGGTTGGATCTGTTCCATCAGGACCAGCTGTACCGTCTCCATCTGGATCAACTTCCGTACCGTTTAGCACACCATCACCATCACAATCTGCATTATACCAGTCTGTATTATTGTCTGATAAATCAACATTCGCTAATTCTCCTCCTACACATGGATCATATGGTGCTGGATCGTCTCCATTAGTTTCACCATCGCCATCACAATCTG
>NZ_JBSHNR010000047.1:0-296 GCF_053604645.1 Lacinutrix cladophorae
ATAGAATCTTCAAGAGTAAGTGTCGCAGTCAGTGTAGTTTCGTTATCACAATCATCCGATACCGTATAGATTACAGTAATAGTACCACCAGCACCACAAGTGGAAGCAAGGTTCGTAAATGCATAATCGGAAGTTACATCAAATACAGCATCTGCATCACAGCTATCTGTACCACAAGATTGAAGTGCTAATATATTAGCAGCATTCCAATCGTTAGCAATGGTTTCATTATCTGTTCCATTACATTCTATGGTTTCATCTACAACCGTACAAGCCGTTAGGTCTGGACCAATAGA
>NZ_JBSHNR010000048.1:0-2164 GCF_053604645.1 Lacinutrix cladophorae
TTCTTCATAGTTTATATGCACCCTAACGGTCTTGTGTATGGAAAGTTGCGTTTTTGGCGACGAGGATTTTCCGAAGGAAAATCAGAAGTTGGCAAAAATGCAACTACCATTATTTAAGCACTAATCTAGCAATTTTTTATACACGTTGTTGCCATTTCGTTGTTTTTTCTCAGAGTTCAAATTGTTCAGTTAAATTCCGTTTTCAGATTTTTAGAGTTTGAGTAAATTCCGTGAGCATTATATTCCGCTTTATTTTTCAATTCCGTTTGAGTGAGCAATTCCGAAACTTGCTTTATTCCACACACAATTTGGTTTTGATTTATAATTCAAATAATATTTGTAACAAATTCAATACTTTTTCGTCTTATAATTACACTTAAATACTTTACAATATGCACAATTTTTTAAAATCATTCAAACAAAAATTTATTCAATTTTATAAGTGCGAATTAAAAACCTTTAATAGAATACTTGGAATTAAATAAAATCGATGTGATTCTTATTTCACGTTTGAATGTGTAATTCCAGATTCAGTACAGTTTTTTAATTTACTAAAAAATCCGCTGTAATTTTTTATTCCTAATTTGAGTAAAGTTTCAGCGTTTTCTTGTCAAAACTCAATTTTTATAAACTCTAATTTTTGGCTTCAGAGTGCGTTACGTCAATGAATGGCAACGTGTTTGTGTATGATTAGTGGCGTGTTTAAGCACCTAATTTAGCAAATAAAAACCAAATAGAAAATCCGCGAGGATTTTCGTAAGTAAGCTAAAACTAGCCATTAATTATACACGGTGTTGGCAATAGTTATTATTCGGTTGTCATAATTCCACTTTTAATCATGCCCTTACAAGGATTTAAAAATGCCTTTGTAAAAATCATTTTTTCATTTTTATAAAATTCCGCAAAATTAGTGCATTGTTTGAATGTATTTTGATTTTCCATTTCGAAGATGCTTGTTAAAGGGGCTTTACCTTGTTTTTCGATATCATAATAACCATCTGAAATCTTTGAGTAATATTTATATGTAAATCTTTCGTTAGTGTATAAAAAAATATTCCTATAACTTTCTTTATAAATATCAAGTTGCTTTTCTTTGAATTCAGTTGATTTTAGAGTTGATACGAATTCATTAAAAAGTGAAATATCTTTATAGTTTTCAACTGTATTTAATTTGTTAATTATATTACATATATTAGGTGTAACTGTATAGCATTTTAAAAGACTAGGTAGGAAATATTGCTTTTTATCGCTTTGGTTTGGTTCATATTTAGCATCGTAAAAACAATATGATTGCTTAATGACTTTGCCATTTTCCACAAAGCTAGTAGTCGATACAGCACCATCTTCAGTTAAACCTTCATCTTTATAAGCAAAAACTGAAGTTCTAAAAGAGTTTGAATCTCTATTTACGATGACTCCTGTTCCACTTAATCCTCTACATTGATAATGAGATGGATTTTCCTTCTTGATGCAACCTTTATAGCTTTCATCTTTTGTTGGGCCAATTATTCTATTGTTATCAATATCATATCCAATTCCTGATTCTTTAAATACGTATTTTTCAAAAGGTGTCATTTCTTGAAAATCTGTATTCTCATTTTTTCTATTTAAAAATTTATTTAAAAAATTAAATTCCTCTAATTCATTTAAAAAACCAAGACAAATAAATGGCGATTTTTTTTCTATTTTAATAATCTGCACAGGAAAACCAACTATTTCATATTTTTCAATAAGTTCTTGAGCTTCTTTTGAACTTTGTTTTAAAATTTTATGAGTAAATTCATTATTTATTAAATTCTCAATCTTTTTATTTTTAAATGTAATGTTCAATAAATTGAGAGAGTATTGACAATGCTCATCATAGATAGTTATGAGAGTATTTCCATTACTTGCGTTCACTGAAAAAAAGCTGAAAAGTACTAAAATTAAGGTTAATAAATTTCTGTTCATAAATGTGCGTTTTAATTATTGCCAACGTGTTTGTATAAGAATAGTTGCGGGTTTGCGTGCGAGGAATTTCCGGAGGAAATTCAGATGTAGCAAATACGCAACTACCTTTATTTAAGCACAAAACAGCAATTATTTTTATACGTTGTTGTGTGCAGTTTTTTTTATTTCCGATTTTAAATTATTCCATTCATTCCAAAATTGTCGAAAACCATTT
>NZ_JBSHNR010000049.1:0-8346 GCF_053604645.1 Lacinutrix cladophorae
ACAACGGTCTTGTGTATGGAAAGTTGCGTTTTTGGCGACGAGGATTTTCCGAAGGAAAATCAGAAGTTGGCAAAAATGCAACTACCATTATTTAAGCACTAATCTAGCAATTTTTTATACACGTTGTTATAAAATGTAGCGAAACATTTGAGTAAGCACGAAATATTTAGCCATAATCATGGAACAATTATAAAGCAAAAGCGAAACGAGTTTTGCTTTTACCATTTAATAGCGAAAAGTGTTTTTCTTCAAAACTCTTTGCAGCATTTTGCGTTTGAGTAATCTAATCCTTTTAGATTCAAATTCCGAATGAGTGAAAAAATTCCGATTGAGTAAGTTTTAATAATTTCAGAATAGGAGTGTGGGAAACTTCGTAAAAGTAATTTTCAGTTTCAGGTTTATAATTATATTCTAAAAAAAATGAATCCATTATTTATTATCAGAAATGAGTAAGAGAAAATTCAAAAGCAGAGTGAGAAGTAATTAAATATTAATCTGTGAATTAATGTTTGTTTCATAGTTCAGAGGTTCATCTGAGCTATTTTTTATAACGGTTTTGTGTATGCTTTGTTGCGTGTTTGAGCAACTAAGTTAGCAAATAAAAATCGAATAGAAAATCCGCGAGGATTTTCGTAAGCAGTCTAGAACTAGCAATAAAATATACACGTTGTTAACTGCTTTCGCGACAAATAAGAGTAAGCAGATTTAGATTAGCAATAAAGATTGGACAATAAAAAAAACAAAAGCTAAACGCTAGTTTTGCTTTTACAACTTAATAACGAAAAGTGTTTATTTTCAAACGCTTTGTAGTATTTAGCGTTTGAGTGATTAATCCGCAAACAATTTTAATTTCCGTAAGTGCTAGATTCCAGTATTTTAAATTCAGAATTCGAGTAAGAGATTCCGAAAGCAAGGAATTCAATATCTGAGTAAATTCAGAGTTTGAGTAAAAGTTTTTTCAGAATTGAGTAAGGAAAAACTCTGATGAATAATGTTTTTAGAAATTCAGTTAAAATAGGAGTTACAATTTTCGGAGCGATTGCATTTAACGTGATTGTGTATGATTAGTGGCGTGTTTAAGCACCTAATTTAGTAAATAAAAACCGAATAGAAAATCCGCGAGGATTTTCGTAAGTATGCGAAAACTAGCCATTAATTATACACGGTGTTATGTGCTGGAATTCTTTTTCTGTTCAATTATTTCAGTACATACATCAATTAGGAAGCCTACTAATTCGTCGATTAATTTTTTCAAAAACTCTATTGAGTCAATATGAACTTGTTTTTCGATTTTATTATATGAGATTCCGTTCGTTTTTTCGATAAAATCAAGATTATCTTGCTTAAGGTCTTTTAAAACTCCTCTATTGTGCGCAATTGTATTTCTAATCAGTTGGTATTTTCTAATTTTAGTCCAGATTTCATTTTGATTATCCAAATTCACATTTAAAACGTGAGTTATGAATTTCCTACATTGTCCAATATAATTCCCTCCTGATAAATCCTTTGGTCCTAAATTCAAACCCTCAATTTTTCTGCATCTTTCGCAAAGATGAAAAAATGAATGTTCGAACATTGAATAAACAGTTAAAAATGTAGATTCATTCAATATGCTTGAAAATTCCGATTGATTTATAATTTCATTTTCATAAATATCATATGCGTCTGGATAGTCTGGATTAAACTGATTTTCGATATTCCATTTGTCAAATCTTTTTTTAAGTTCTTTCTCGTTTTCCTCAATCATTTTCTGCGAACTTTCGAGGTAAGCTTTGATTGGGTCAAAGTTGAAATAATATCCTATTTCGAGATGACGAAGTACAAAAAATTTTGATTTAGGTAAGCGACTTGTTCTTGACATAGTTTATTCTTCTTGCACATAACGTGTTTGTGTATGAAAAGTTGCGTTTTTGTGAGCGAGGATTTTCCGTAGGAAAATCAGACGTAACAAAAGTGCAACGATCTTTATTTAAGCACTAATGTAGCATTTTTTTATACACGATGTTGTACACTGGCCTTAATTTCGTTTTCTATAGTATTGTAGGTTTTGTAATCTTTTCAAGAATCTTCATTTCCCCAGTAAATAGTACTTCATCTCTAATAGTTCCTGAATCTATTCCTTTCCAATAGTTATGAGCTAAATTATTCCATTCATTTATAGAAATGGTTCCACCAATTAACCAGTCCTGAGATGCTCTATGTATTTTACCATCAACTTCTACTTTGAATATCTTTATTTGTTCACGATTATTCAAAACTTTAAACCATAAATTCAGAGAATCTTGATGATTAGGTATTAGCCAAATACAATTCTTTCTACTTGGTAACTCTGGATAGAATTCATTTCTAATTATCTCAAAAATTAATTCACGATTTAGTTTAATTGCGTCTCCAAGACTAGCTGTTGCTTCCTTTAGAGTTTTAAGTATGTTAAAATGATAATCTTTCATTATCGAAGGAGCTGGGTGTAGTTTTGCATACTCTTCAAATGCAGCTTTAGTTACTTTATATATTTCATGTTTTTCTCCTTTTAATTCTATATAAAGACTTCTATTTGCAAAAGATTTCCAGTAATTGTTTTCCTCCTTTCCAATATGGATTATATCGTCTTTTTTCCAGTCGCAATTCGTGTTATTTATATGATAATAGGTTGTCATATTTTACGTTTTGGCTTGTGTACAACGTGTTTGTATATGGTTTGTTGCGTGGTTAAGCAACTAAGTTAACAAAAAAAAACGGATAGAAAATCCGCGAGGATTTTCGTAAGTAAGCTATAACTAGCAATAAATTATATACGTTGTTGTGCATAGTGCTTTTCACGTTCAGCTTGGTTTTCCGATGTTTGTTATTTAGTTCAGATTGAGCGTTGGCAAGACATACTCTTTTGCAATTTTGGGCTTGTGTGTTGGCTGTAGCGAATTGCAAATGTGTATGGCTTTTAGCGTTGGCTTTTTATACAAAATCTAATGGTTCAAAATCAATATCCTCATTTGAAACAGCGTCGTAAATTTTAAATATTCCTTCTTCTAACCAAACTACTTTAATATTTTCCGCTGTACAAAATTCAATTAAACTGACTTGTGGTTTTTGAGAATAGACCAAAAATTCTTTAATGTCCTCATATTCCATTTGTCGGTTTACGATTGAAAACTTATAATATTTAAGCTGTCCAACTCCCTTAATAGTCTGCTTTTCTTGGTCAGGCATTGAGCTTAAGATAGTTTTAATTTCAAAAACTAAAGCAGTTTCTTCCATTGTCGACAAACAATCAAACTTTCCTTCATAGAGTTCAAATGCTCTTTCTTCGCAGAACAGTCCAAGCTGCCTTACGATTTCTTGATGTTCTGCCAAACGTTGCTGACGAATTCTAATCGATTCTGAATAATCTATACTAACTGTAGAAATTGTATTAAAAATTGGGTCGACAGCAATTGTACCTGAAGTCACAGGTCTAAATTGTGAATAGAGAATTCCTTCTGCATTCGTTGCATCAGGTGGAATTTCTGTGGAAATTTCATCCTCTGTAATAACAATTCTACCTATCGGAAAAGCATTGTTTCCTCTTCTAACAATATCTCCTAATTGTTCTGCAATTCCAGGAAGAATTTTAACAGCATTTCTACCCATTGATACAGAAGTTCCTGTAGATTCAAGAATTTCTTCCAATGACAATTCGGAAAGTTCAATAATTCTCTCGTATTCTTCAATTGAATCATTTTCAGCTTCCAGAGCCAGCATTAATTTTTTTGTTTCTATTCCAGATTTATCTTGAACAAGTTTTAGTAAAATTCTATATGGATGACTTATTTCTCCATCTGTACCTTCAACACCTAATTGAATAAAAGCGTTCCTCCATAATTCTTTTCTAATATTTTCGTCTGGTATAGATAAAATTTGAATCGCACTTGGTGTAAGCTCTCCTGATTTGTTATCATAAACAATTAAAAACCCAATTAATTTAAAGAATTTAATAGTTTCCCTTGCTGCGGTATGATAACCTCTATTTGAAGGTGTCTTTGCACTTTGTTCTAATAAATATTCTTCAATAGTTAGTCCTTCACGACCTGGATTAATCACACCATTTCTTAAAAGTTGTTCTCCAAGGTTTTCATCTCTTAAAGGTGTTTCCTCCTCAATTAACTGCAAGACAGTTTGTAGTGCCTCAAAATATTTATTAAGATTATTGAATTGGTGTGGTATGTTTTTCATTGAATTAGCAGAAATTAAATTTCTGCTAATATACCATTTGTATTAATTTTTATCTCAATTTGATTATTGACATTTAATTCTTTCAATCGATTATTCGCAATTTTAATGTAATCTCTATTTTTCTCAAAAGCTATAAAATTTCTGTTGTTCTTGACAGCACTAACGCACTCACTCCCAGAACCACCAAAAGGAACAAGAACTAAATCATTTTCGTTAGAGAAATGTTTAATTATTCTATCACAAATTGCCAACGGTTTTTGAGTTGGATGGTCAACTTTTTCATCAGCAAATCTTTTACCTGCTAAAACTGGAATATTCCATACATCTCCAGCGTGTTTTCCATCAGGATGTGGTGTCCAAACTTTACCGTTTTTGATTATTTTGTTTTTTAATCTTTCTTTACTTTTATATGGTTCTCTTATTTGATGATATGTGTAATCATCAGTTTTTGAAAACCAAAGTATAGGTTCGTAATTTGCCGAAGGCGAATTTTTATAACCTGAAAAACTGTTTTCGTAATGCCAGATTATTTGCCTTCTGTATTTTAAATCTTTTTGATACAGGTAAACGTGCAGGTGACATAAATAATGGTGAATACCATAAATAAAAATTGAACCTGTTGGTTTTAATTTTGTAATTGCAACATCAAGCCATTTTTTTGACCATTTTATCCATCCATCAACGTCATTCCAATTATCTGACGAATTTCCAAAATCCTTGTTTAAATTATAAGGTGGGTCAGCTATTATTAAATCAATAGAATCATTTTCTAATTTCTGCATTTGCTTAATACAGTCTCCATAATGTATTTTGTTTGTTTCAATCATCTTTCTTGATATTTTGGAATATTAAAACGTTTTGATGGTGCATATTTGGAACGAATGAAAAAGGATAACCGTAAGGGTAAATACTTTTATGTCTCTGATATAATATTTTAATTCCTTTCAAAACAAAATTCCCTTTTTTCTCCAACGCATTCGCTAAATCAGCGTGAAAAGTATAGTATTTCTCTTTTTTTCTAAAGTCACTTACAATTACACACATATACTTTCCAGACTTTAATGGTTTAGAACAGTCATTGAAAAACTTTGCAAGCGTTGAAAGGAATTTGTCATAATCTTCAATATTTGCCAAATCTTCATTGTTCTCACTATACTTATGGTCTAAATCATTATCAATTCTTTCTTTTCCTTTATGGTCAACAGTTTCCAAAATGTTCCAATATGGTGGACTTGTAGCAATAAAATCTATTTCGTTTTTTTTGAATTTTTTAATTTCTTTCTGACTATTTCCATTTATTAAATTTTGCTTTGTTTTTAAAGGGAAATCGTCAGGAACTTCTAATTCAATTCGTTGTAAACCCAAATCGTGGTATTTGGGATTTAGTTCAATTCCGTAACCAATTCTATTATTGAATGCACAAGCTTTTACAGTTGATGCGACTCCTGAAAATGGGTCAAGAACTTTGTCATTTTCTTTAGAAAAGAATTGAATAAGTCTTCCAACATCTTGGAAAGAAAAAGGTGCAGGATGCTGTTTTTCAATTTGTGCATTTTTATTACCAGCACCTAAACCTTTTTGACTAAATACTGTAATAGTTTCTGGTAACCATTCTTTAGCGGTTAAATCATTTAAGTTATTATTCAAAGCAAAAGCTGATTTCTCGTTTGGAAAAAGAATGGCATTTGCTTTTTCAACATCTCCTTTTGAATGAAATAATGCAACTTTTCCCCAATCTTCAATAAATCTGCTTGGTATTCTCAACTCAACTCTCTTTTCAAAAATCTCGTTCAGTTTAGTTTTTGCAAGTTTATTCAGTTTGGTTTCTTCAACAGGAACAACTTCTTTTCTATCTTTTTTATATAGTTGGTATTTCATCAATTATTTCTTCTCGTATTTCATTTGTTCTTCTGCAACTTTTAAGGCATTCATTCCTTCTTTTTCGTCTTTAACTATGTCATAAACCTTTGAGCCAATCCACAAAGCTTCTAATTCCGAAAACGAACAATTGAAAGTTTCACTAATTGTTTTTAAGTGTTCTCGTTTTAAAGGTTTCTGGTCGCTTTCAACTTTACTTAAAAAACCATCTCCGATTTCAAGTATTGAAGCAAGTTGCCTTTGAAACATTCCAGTTGATTCTCTTAATTCCTTGATTTTCTGTCCAAGTGTCATTTTACCAAATTTAGACTTGACTAATTATGGTCAAATGTAATTAATTTAATTGGAAATACAATTTTTTGCGGTTGGAAATTTTAGCTCTTTTGGTTTTTAGAGCGTTGGATGTAGGCGTAGGCAAAAACCAAATGTGCTAAAATATGCGGTTGGGTTTTCAGACAGAAAGTTTGATGATTTGTACGATTTCCCGCATTATGCACAACGTGTTTGTATATGGTTTGTTGCGTGGTTAAGCACCTAATTTAGCAAATAAAAACCGAATAGAAAATCCACGAGGATTTTCGTAAGTAGGCTATAACTAGCAATAAATTATATACGGTGTTAGCCACTGGTTTTATTTTTCTTTTTAATTAGTCCGTATATTATGTTAATCGGAAAAATTAATTGTCCAATAATCATCAGTAAAACAGTCAAAGTGATAACCATTGTCAGATTGTTATTAAACTCCCATTCCATAATCTCATTCCGATAAAATTTAGTCAAAATCCATACAATTAAAGTTCCGCCAAAAGTCAATCCAATATGTGTCCAATTCAGCCATTTCGATAGTTTTCTGTCAGCTTTTTGCATAAGCCAATATCCAATTCCGATTATTCCGAAAAGTATTGAAATCAGTATTGCTAAATGTAAATATGCAATGATATAATATGTGTCGTGTACATTAATGTCCAAATCTGCGCTTCCGCTCATAATTCCAATCAAAATTATTATTGGAATTGAGAGTAAAAAAATTAGATGTGGTTTTTCGATTAGTTTGTTCATTCAACTTGTGGCTAACGTTGTTGTGTATGATTTGTTGCGTGGTTTTAGCACTAAAGTTAGCAAATAAATTACAGATAGAAAGTCCGCGAGGACTTTCGTAAGTAGGCTATAACTAGCAATGAATTATACACGGTGTTGTGCGTTCGTTTTTATTCCGATTTATACATATTTCTATAATGTTCAACGTGATGAGTAAATTCCTCTTCATAAAATGGGTAACTTATTCCCAAAATTGAGATTTCATATCCTTCATCTTTCATTCCAGTAATTGCATTTCCGGCAACTCCTTTTATTTCAAGCCCATCCTGTCTGAATACTTTTAATTCTGATATTACTTGAGTATCAATAAATTCAAATTCTGGGTCGTCAGTATTTATTACAATATTATTTTTCAAGCAGTATTCTTTAAAGAATTCGTATGGCGTTTCTATTTCATTGAATTCAATTAGTCCAAATGCAACTCCCATTGGTGCATCTGCTTTTTCTAGTTTAGAAGTTCCAATTTCTTTGCCTTCTAAAACCACATTATAGTTTGTTTTACAACTGTTTAGTACTTTTTCGTTGTAAAAATCTAAATAATAATCTGAAGCAAGACATTCAAATGTTTCGTCTTTAAAAAAGAAAATAAAATGTTTTCTGTCAGAATTACTAGTTTGAATTTTCTCAATCGGATTCGGTAACTCTTTATCTAATCCGTTTTTAATTTCATAGAATTCTCCCCAAGGTAATTCATTGTGATTAGTTCTATATTGTCCGTAAAAATACCCTTCGTCATTGCAAGTATTCAGAGAATATTCCGCACAGTTTTTAAATCGGATTTTAACTTTGTCGCCTTCCTGATATTTGTCGAATTGAAAATGATTGAGATAAATATCCATTGTTAAGTCAATTCCGTCCACTTTTAATTCAATTTCAGGTGAAACTGGGTCAGCGTTCCAATCATTAGTTATTTGGATATAGTCAATTTTTCGAGTTGGAATTTCCTCTACCTTTTTTGTTCCAAATATTTTATTTATCCAACTCAATTTCTTTTGTTTTCGGTTTTTCTTAAATGACGCACAACGGTCTTGTGTATGCTTTGTTGCGTGTTTAAGCAACTAAGTTAGCAAATAAAAACCGAATAGAAAATCCGCGAGGATTTTCGTAAGTAGGCGAGAACTAGCAATAAAATATACACGTTGTTAGCATTACGTATGGTTT
>NZ_JBSHNR010000050.1:0-257 GCF_053604645.1 Lacinutrix cladophorae
GCAGCATTCCAATCGTTAGCAATGGTTTCATTATCTGTTCCATTACATTCTATGGTTTCATCTACAACCGTACAAGCCGTTAGGTCTGGACCAATAGAATCTTCAAGAGTAAGTGTAGCAGTCAGTGTAGTTTCGTTATCACAATCATCCGATACCGTATAGATTACAGTAATAGTACCACCAGCACCACAAGTGGAAGCAAGGTTCGTGAAAGCATAATCCGAAGTTACATCAAAGACCGCATCTGCATCACAGCT
>NZ_JBSHNR010000051.1:0-11113 GCF_053604645.1 Lacinutrix cladophorae
GCGTTTGGCAGTGGCTATTTATTAATCGCTGAGAATCTCTTAAAAAATAATTTCTTGATCCTTGTATAGAACCTACCTGACGGCAGGCAGGTATTGAAATTTACGAGAAGTTCTATTTTATATAATATAGAATTATAGCTACACATCTAAATTATTCTAACGAAGCCACAATTAGCTTGACATAATTACTATCGATATAAGTCTAAAGACGTTATATCTGCAATTATGTCAAATATCGCCCAAAAGCGCTATTTCGCTAATTGTTGTAAAATGTACTATAATGTACCGCGTTATGTAACCTGAGCTTTGGTTAAAAGCGAAAGGTTCTTCTTAAGTTTCTTGAAAAAATTTATTCTAAAAGTTTCTTCTACAATGTTAATGGAACACTTTTTATGCGACGACGTAGGAGGAAGCGTAATGTGTGTGGAATGGTTATAAATTGCAATACACTCAAATATTTACGGTTTTACCATAAATATATTCTCACAAAATTTACTATATTTAAGCTCTCCCTAAGTATGATTAATAAGCTAACTTCTAACTAGGTTTTTCTAATTAGATAAGAATCCTTTTATGTATTAATTGAAAGATATTATAAAAACTAAATGACAAAACCTGCAATAAACCATTTTTTTAAAGGAATAACATATTTAGATATAATTAATCTTGAAGAGAAAACGGATTTAAAGCAAGACTCGCTATTTGCTACAAGCGATTATTTTATTGACCTCTCACAATTAAGATTCGTTGAATTAAATGCAATTACTAAATTAACTTTATTCATAGAAACTTTATTAAAAATAAATGATTTAAATATTTTTATTGCTTTACCAACTAATAAGTTAAGTGATAAAGAGGCTAATTCGACTGACTTTGATGAGAATTTAAGAAGTAGCATTTTAAACTCCAGAATTAAAGCTAATAATTTTATAAAAACTGTTGGATTTATTAATGCTATTAGAAGGATTTCTGAAATTTATAATAAGGATATATACATAACTGAAGATTATTCATTTGAAACTGAATTTAATTCGAAATCATTTCAAAGCTCTTTTGAAGAAATATTTGAAACCAAGAGTATTGACTATAGTAGTTACAAATATATATTACCTTTAGAATGGATAGATTGTAGTCTAGGGTTACAAGACTTTACCTTAATAGAAAAGAGAATTGATAAAATCTTAGATGACAAAGATAGAGGTTTAGAAAAAGTCGATGTTCAAGGAATTAAAAATGTAGTTTTTTCAGAACTTATTAAAAATGTAGTTGAACATTCAAAAACACAATACGCTTTATTTACGATAGGGTTGATTAGTACGACTAGTCTTTTCAAAAACAGGAAGGGCAAAAAAATAAATCCTATAGAAAAAGATTATATATCTTGGATTAAAGAAGATAATATTAAATTTCAAGTCGAAATATATTTTGGAGATACAGGAGAAGGTATATTAATTGATGATTTTGAAACAAAATATAAATTAGAAAACAACAATATTGATTCAAAAGAAGAACAATTAAAGTGGGCATTTCAAAAATGGTCAACATTAAAAGATTCTGAATTAAGAAGAGGAACTAAAGGTTTATATAGAATACAACGCATAGTAAATAAGTATAATGGACTTTTTAATATAATAACATCAAATCATAATGGAGGTTATAGAAAAGGAGGATTAGTAAATTCTGAGTGGGTATATAGAAAATGTAAAACTAATACAGTTGGAACTTTTGTTCAAATAAAATTATGCCCTTACATAGAAGCAAGAGAATTTAAATTTAGTCTTAAAGAAAATAGCACCAAGAAGAAATGGAAAACAGTTAATTATAATCCTAAACACAATGTTGATTTTCTTGATTCAGTTAAAAATGATTTAAAAACTAGTGATAATTTACTTTTGATTCTTAACCTTAATGAATTCAAAGAATCAGAAGTTATAAGTTTTCTTGAAGAGAAACTGCCTGAATTCAGTTTTGAAGCACATCCTTGTGGCTTAGTTATTTATCTATTAAGTAGTTTGAAAAATGACACACTACAAATCCTAACAGATTCTGTTAATGAACATATTACTAAAATAACTGGTAATGACGTTTTTCAAGAAATAGTTCATAAAGATTTCGAAGAAGTTTATGACCCTGTTTTAATAATTGGGAAAAATAATAAAGCATTTTGGTATGGAGGTAATCAAGAATTAATAAATATTTTGAATGAAGCGTATTCAACTGATTTAAGCACATCAGAAATATCAAATTTAAAATCTTACACTACTCTTGAGTTAGAAATTAAAACTAAAATTCGTTTGCATCTTGAAAATGAAAGTAGTTTAATAAATGTCAATAAAGAAGGTGAGTTATTATTCAATTTCTCAAATATTGATGACTTATTTGAAAAAATAGTAGTTGAAAAAACCTTAAATAATAAGGAAAAAAATATAGAACTTAAATATTGTTCCCCAAAATTAGAAGTTGTTGAAAATTGGATAAACTATGAAGAACTTCTTAAGGACAATGACTACGGTTTTGCACTTTCCCTTTATTTGAAATTAAAGAAATTACAGAACCTTTTAATTGTAAAACAAACAGAAGAACTAAATAGAACATATTTATTACTTGACCATAAACAACAATTGAGATTAGCGAATTCATTTGCCTCACTCTATGGTATACCAAAAAGAAATATTAAAATAATTACGGAAGATGTTAATCCTAATATACCTAGAAGAACAAAATTATTTCCTGAAAAAAACAATGTAATTGTATTAACTACAGTTATTTCAAGTTCCGAAACAGTTAGGAGATTAGTGAAATACATAAAAAGAGATTCTGCGACACCTTTGATTATATTAACAATAAGTAATAATAGAAAGTACGATATTAATAAACTTGAAACTTGGCAAGAAAAAACTGAAATTGCTAGTATCTATACAAAGAATAAAAAAGAGATTCCAAAAACCCAAAGGGATGAGACATACCATAATTTAAAGTATGAGAGGATAAATAAAAATCTAATATTAAAAAGTCCAGATTTTAAAACAGAAAAAAAGAGTGATTTTAAAAATATAGAAATTAAACTAAATGAAGAACTTAGAGATTACATAATTTCTAAAAAGGTTCTTCATTATAATCATATTGGAATATTTAGAAATAGGCATTTTACTTTTTATTTAGATAAAATTAAATTATTAAAATTAGAAAGTTTTTTATGGACAAAAATTAAAGATAGTATTGAAAAATGGAAGGAAACAAATAGCATTGACTTATTTACTTTGTTAATTCCTCGTTCACTTTTTTCTTCAGATTATATTAAAAATAAGTTTTATGCTCATTTGAAAGAGTTTTCATCAAGTATAAGGTTTATTGATGAGAACGATAGTCATATAAATGATCCTAACGTCGTATATTTTGATTTTGGCATAATCTCTGGAAAATCGATTAACAGTATCATTTCAAAATGCGCACAGGTAGACAATTTATTTGTTTGTATTCTATTTGATCAGTCCAAAAATGGGGAATTTAATCTTTATGACCGAATAAGTTATTTTAATAATGAAAACCTCATAGTTGAAAAGCAAACAAAATTTTCAATCAAATATCTTTACAAACTGCCTTTAGGATTTTTCACTTCTGAAAATTGTCCAATATGTGAACATAGACGAGCCCTTGATTTTTATAAAATTAACTTAGACTATATGTATTCTTTTTCAGAAGACAGACAAAATAAGTTGCAACTTAAAGATAGTACAGAACTTGCACAAGTAGATTATCCTTTTGATTTTTATTTTCAATACGATAAGCCAGACCACGAATTATCGTCAATTCTAATTGTAAAAATGTTTGAGTTTAAAATGCTTTTAGATATGTCTATAAAGCATACATATTATAGGATTAAACTGTATAATTATGTGTTAGATATTTTCAAAAATATTGAAACAGAATTGTCAGATTGTTTATCAAACCTATATGCTGTTCTATATTATCTATCTCATGAAATAAACTGGCTGCAAAAAGAGCCACTAGTTTTCAAGGATTTAAGGTTTTTACTAGCTCAAATATCGCATAAAGTGGCAGTTATTGATATAAACGTATTAATTAAGAAATTTGAACAGTCTAATGATTCAATAACAACACCTTTCAAATTAGCTGTTAGATATAAATATTGCGCTATTTCATTATTAAGATCTACGGATAAATTAAAATTTTGTGAATCTATTTCTTCTATAATAAATTCATCATTAGATGATACACAAACATTAAGAAATAATTTAGTCCAAAATACTTTTTATCACACCTTATCGCTTTATAAGAATACATACAATAAAAGTGACAAATACTATAACACGATTTCCGATGAATTAGAAATAATTTCAAAAAACAAATTGACACTTAAGCAACAATCTATTGTAAAATACTTAGAGGTTTATAATAATCTATTCTATTTAGCTTCGGATTTAAAAGTCATAAAATCATTAAAAAAATATTATGATGAGTATTATACTACAAACCATCCTTATCCAGATAATTCTATGACTAATATGGATTTAAGCCAATTTGTGCCTTTAGGTATTGAAGATATAAGGGATAATGATAAAATGTCAGAATATTATCCAGATTTAAAACTTTTAACAGATGATTTAACCGATAATTGGTTTAGAGTTTCTACATATATCGATACAAATATAAAGCTACACACCGAACAACTATCAGATAATTTTAAAAATTCAGCTTTCTTTAAACGAATGGGTTTTGATGATATGATTAAGAATATTTTTGATGGTAATTATGTATTAGGTATTACAGATGATTTATCAACTATAATAAAAGAGATTAATGAAAATCCAATTATTTATGTAAATAGAAAAACTGAATATGATCAATTGCATAGTAAAGTATATCATAACTTAATATCTAGGGAGTCAAAATTCTCAAAATTCATATCACAATTCCCTACTGATATCATATCAAATATTAAAAAAAAGTTTGAAAATAAATTTGAAAAATTAAAGATTATTTCAAAACTTAAATCGGTTAAAGTTTTTTACCCTGAACATAGTTTGACTGAAGCTTTTGATTTTATAATTGATAATATTAAAAAAAGAAAAACAGAAGGACTTTCTTTTTCAGATATATCAATTATTATATATATATCTGAAATCAATATTCAAAATATATCATATATAAAGATGAAAATAGAATACGATTCAACAGAAAATAAAAATAATACTCCAAATGAAACAGGAGGACTTAGTGATATTAAAGAAGAAATGAAAAATTTCGGAGGGTCTTTAAAGTATCCATCAATAACTAATGGAGAAGGATTATTTCAATTAAACTTTAAATTTATAAAATATGAGTAATTTTAAAATTGGATTTTGTGATGATTCTAAGGGCAGAGTAGGACTAATCAACGCTATGATTAGGTCTTTAAAATCTCAATATGATTTTATTCAGGAACCGAAAGAAATATCGTTTAAAGATATTTTAGAGAATAATATTTTAGATACATTAAACCTCGATTTGTTAATTCTTGATTTATATGATGAAAAAACGGATAAGTGGCTGGGAATTGATGCATTAGAATTAATTAAAACATCAGGTTTGAATGTACAAACAATAATTTTTTCTGGTGACAAAGAAGGTGCAGAAAGAAATCGAAATTTTTCGAAGGAGTATAAGTTTGTTATAAGTGAAATTGATAAAAATAAAGGTAAAATAGGAGGTTTGTCTGAATTAATTGAAGAGGAGTTATTGAACAAACTACCTAATCAATATTTAATGAATGAGAATGATTTAGTTCTAAAATTGCAAATTTCTTCTATTGGTGAAAACAATTTAAATCAAATTTTTAAAATAGTCAAAGATAAATTTGAAATAGAAGACAAAATTGAAATTAAAAGGATGGTTTCAGGCTATAGTGGTGCTGTTTTATTTAAATTCACTCATAAAAGTACTTCGTATATTCTTAAAGCATCTAAGGAAATACAAAAACTAAGTCAGGAATTAAAAAATTCAAAAGAGTATTATCATAAATTCCCTTCTCGATTTTTTAATTATATAGACTCAGAAGAAATTAAAACTAAAAATGGGGAAGTCCTATCAATGATTATTAAACTTATTGATGATGGAAAAACTCTGTTTGATTTTATTAAAGAAAATAACGAAGTTGGAATATTTGATAAAATATTTACAAATGATTACCGGCTAAAATCACATTACAAAAAAAATAGAGGAAAAAAGCATATTTGGTGTGATATCTTTGAGAGATTCTCAAACGAAAAATATTCTGTTATTGATAGTATTGCTCAAGAATTAAGTCCATTATTAAGCATGGGAAGTAACGAGTTTAATCTTTCAAATATTAAAAACCTTATAAAAGGTAAAAGTTTTGAAAATTTAGATATAAATAAATTAAAGGATCAAAACTATCAAGTATTAAACCACGGAGATTTACACTCTAGAAATATTTTAATTGAAGGTGACTCACCTTATTTAATAGATACAGGAGGTATTGATTATAGTTATTGGTGTTCAGATATTTGTCGATTAGTAGTTGACTTATTTATAAAAGGGCTAGATAATGGTAGAAAAGAGTATTACGATATTAATAAAATTTCAGATAATGTATCAATAGGTAAATTATTAATTAAAAGAGATTCAATTGATTTGGATAAAGTAAATGACAATTATATTAATTCAATTAATTGGCTGTCAAAAAATGTCGAAATTGTATATGATGATTTATTTTTTGAATATCAATATCAATTAGGGCTTATGAAAGAATTTCTGCAAGTATCTTATAGAGTTGATACAATACCACCAAATAAAAGAGCTATTGCCTTATTGTTAGCTTATCAATGTATGATGCTAGCAAATAAAAATGTTTACGATAAGAGTGATTAGAATTATTAACAAGACCTTAAAATTTTTGTCTAAAAAATAGTAAAGTAGTCGTATGTGTTTGAAATGTAAATAAAATTGAAAAGAATGTTTATTTTTTGTATATTTTTACGTCGCTAATTAAAATATAAAATGGCAGCAGCAGAACAGATAAAAAGCTTAATTAAATCTTTTAGTGAAGGTGATGACTCTCGCTTTTATGCAACAGCTATGCAAATAGCTGCAGCTGAAGCAAGAAAGGGACGTCAAGAGCTTGCCGAAGAGTTAAAAAAATTAATTAAGGACTCTAAAAAATCTAAACTGAATGTAAGTAATTTGAAAAACTTACCAGTTAATGCTGCGCAAAAAGAACTTAATGATTTATTAGAATTTACTAGACCTGATGATAGATTGAAAGATATGGTCTTAAACGTTAAGTTAAAAAAAGTCATTATTAGAATTTTAGATGAGCAAAAACAAATAGAAAAATTAAGACAGCATAATTTATTTCCTAGAAAAAAACTTTTGCTTACTGGACCTCCAGGTTGCGGTAAGACTATGACTGCTAAAGTACTATCAAATGAACTTGGCATTCCTTTATTTGTTATACGTCTTGATGGATTGATTAGTAGATATATGGGAGAGTCAATTGCTAAACTGCGTTTAGTTTTTGATACAATGAAAGAGTTTAGAGCTGTATATCTATTTGATGAATTTGATAGTATTGGGACTACCCGAGGACAGGGTAATGATGTTGGAGAAATAAAAAGAGTATTAAATAGTTTTCTTTTACAAATAGAAAAAGACGAATCCAATAGTTTAATAATTGCAGCAACTAATATGCCTGAAAATCTTGATGAAGCTCTTTTTAGGAGATTTGATGATATAATAAATTATCCTTTACCAACAGAAAAGCAGATACACCAATTTTATAAAAGAGAATTATCAGATAAATTAAATGATACTGATAATATACTTTTAATACTTGCCAAAAAATCTATCGGTCTTAACTTTTCTGATTTAGAAAGAGTTTGTCAAGACTTTTTAAAAAACATCCTCATTTACGGAGAGGAAAAATCTAATTTGGAGTTTATTTCTGAAATGATAAATTCTAGAAAAAAACCTTTCTAAATTAATGTCAGATTTAAATCATATTCTTTTAAATGGTTATACTTCGTCTTTTCCTTATTCTACACATGGAGGAGGAGGCTTTAATCTAAAACCTCGCGGAGACAGAAGACAGCATGGAACAAGAATACAACAATCTTTTAATGATGCTGTAAATGAGTTTTCAGAAGGAGATCTTGATTATGAGTTTGTATATATTGAATTTGAATCAGCAATTAATTTTGAATTAACCTTTGATAGATTTGAAGATGCTGGAGGAAATATAAGACTTGCTTCATGTAAGGCGATTTTTGGTACTGATTCCGATGATGTAGAACAAATAACCTATAAAATAGCTGTTTATTTAAATAAAGGTGCTGTTTCAACTTTTCTAGATAAAATTGAGAAATATATAAATGAAGATACGCCTGGAGGAAAACCAAAAAATCAAAATTTAGTTGCAAATATTGAAAATATTAGAGCTGCAACACTTGAGAGTTTCTGGCAGGAAACAGAAATTGGGTTTCCTGAATCAAATCAAAGTATTTGGTGGGAAGTGTGGTTTAGCAATGGCAATATAGATGAGATAACTGAATCTATAAGTTCTTTCAGAGAAAGCGGGTTAACTGTAAATGAGAGAATATTAGAATTTCCTGAAAATATAGTTAGTTTAGTTAGAGGAACTCCAGAACAATTAGCAACTACTTTATTATATCAAGATAATTTAGCTGAATTAAGAAAGCCAATAGAAACTTCTGATTTTTTCACAAATCTTGATAAAACTTGGGAAGGTGAATTTATTGACGACCTAAAGGCAAGAATAAATAATGAAATTAATCAAAGTAATGTTGTTGTTTGTTTATTAGATACAGGTGTTAATCGAACTAACCCACTTTTAGAAGATTTAATTCCAAGTAGAAATTTAGATTCTATAAATCCAGCATGGACAAATGCAGATTCATATCATCATGGTCATGGGACACCTATGGCTGGTTTAATATTATATGGTGATTTAAATGAACCATTAAGTTCAACTGGTGTTGTGAATATTACTAATAATGTTGAAAGTATAAAAATAATTGATGCTAGTACTGCTAATGATCCAGATTTATATGGTAAAATTACTTTAGAAGCGATTGCTAGTGCAGAGATTATAAATCCAAGATCTAAAAGAATAGTATGTCTAGCAGTAACAGCTCCTGATCATGAATATTTAGGCAGACCATCTTCTTGGTCTTCGGCTATTGACCAAAAATTATTTGGTTCAGTAAGTGATAGAAATGATAATACTCTAGTTTTAATATCTGGTGGAAATTTGCCTTTGAATGATAGATTAACTTATCCTTTGGCTAATGACGATTTTTCAGTACAAGATCCAGCACAATCTTTTAATTCTATTACAGTTGGTGCTTATACTAATAAAGATAGATTGGATGCGCAACAATTTCCTGGCGCTGAGTTATTAGCCCAAAGTGGTCAAATGTCTCCATGTAATTCTACATCGGTAAATTGGAATAAAAGGTGGCCAAGAAAACCAGATGTTGTATTTGAAGGAGGAAATGACGGAATATTTAACTCAGGAATACTTGACCATGATTCATTAAAACTACTTTCGACAGGAATAGGCGGTATAGGAAGGTCTTGGTTAACTACTTTTTCAGACACAAGTGCTTCTGTTGCATTAGCATCAAAATTTGCATCAGAATTATATCAAAAATATCCAGATTACAAACCGGAGACAATACGAGCACTGATAATACATTCTGCAGATTGGAATAGCGCTATGTTGAACAATATTAATATTGAAGATTTAAGTACCGAGGATAAATGGAATTTGATATCTAAAGTTGGTTATGGGATTCCTAGTTTAGAAAGAGCAAAATATAGTGCAGAAAATTCTTTGACTATGGTAGTAGAAAGGTCCTTAAGGCCTTATAAATATGAACAAAGTCGAGCGAAAACAAATGAATTTAATTTATTTGATTTGCCTTGGCCTACAGATATATTAACAGAATTAGCTGAATTAGATGTAAAGTTAAAAGTAACATTGTCATATTTTATAGAACCTAATCCAGGAAATAGACTATACGCAAGTGATCAGTCATATAAATCCCATGGTTTAAGATTTAAAATGATTGACAGAAATGAAGGTGTAGAAAGATTCAAAGCTAGAGTAAGCAAGTCAATACGAGAAGAACAAGAAGATTATATACAGGAGGGAAGTGAGAATTGGTTATTAGGCAGTCAAGTTAGAGATAAAGGTTGTATTCATAAGGATTTATGGATAGGATCTGCTGCTGATTTAGCATTAAGAAATAAAATAGCAATTTATCCAGTTGGAGGATGGTGGAAAAATCGAAAGAAATTGAGGCGATATGATTGCAATGTTGATTATAGCTTAATAGTTTCAATTGAAACTGAATCAACAGATATTGATATATATAATGAAGTTTTATCTCAAATTCCGGTTCCTGTACCAATTACAATTACTACAAGTTAAATTACATTATGTAAAATAGAATCTCTATTTGGCCTCATAAAATTTTGGTAAAACAATAAGGTGAAATGAGCGTGCATATTTTAGGCTATCCAATTGCAATTATCCAGTGGATGATTGTAATTGGATACAACACTTTACTAAAAGTCTACTTCAAATCGTATTTAACTAAAAATGTACTTTGGGTACATTTTCTTAACGCTAAATAGTCTAAAATATAGCGAATGAACCGTAAATTGTTTCCAAAATTATATACTATTTTCAATATTGATTGAGTATCAATATTGAAAACACCTAACTTGATTTTTTTTGTTTAGCCCACGCGTTAATATTGTTTTAGATGTGTTCGTGAATCTCCTAAAAAGTCGATTTCTTAAAATTTATGCTCTTGTGGCAATCCACGAGAATCGTCTAAAATTTTTTATTACGTACATTTTATCGAATACGCGATTTTTAATAATAGCAAAAAGGTTAGCTTTTATTTTGGCGTTGGCAAGCGTTGGATATCCCGAAAGCTTTCGGGACGAGCGTTTGGCAGTGGCTATTTATTAATCGCTGAGAATCTCTTAAAAAATAATTTCTTGATCCTTGTATAGAACCTACCTGACGGCAGGCAGGTATTGAAATTTACGAGAAGTTCTA
>NZ_JBSHNR010000052.1:0-209 GCF_053604645.1 Lacinutrix cladophorae
ATTACAACTTCTACTCCTTCTATTCCTTCTTCTCCTGGATCTTGTATTCCATCGCCGTTAAGATCTTCAAATACAACTCCTGTTAATTCTGCAGTTACTGGTTCATAACCGTCATCGGTTGTTGCTGTTTCAACTCCTTCTAATACGGTTACTGTTTCTGGATCTGAAGTTCCTGTTGTTAAAGTACCACTTACATCTGCTGGTAATGT
>NZ_JBSHNR010000053.1:0-4551 GCF_053604645.1 Lacinutrix cladophorae
AAAAAAAATGAATCCATTATTTATTATCAGAAATGAGTAAGAGAAAATTCAAAAGCAGAGTGAGAAGTAATTAAATATTAATCTTTGAATTAATGTTTGTTTCATAGTTCAGAGGTTCATCTGAGCTATTTTTTATAACGGTTTTGTATAAAAAGAGTTGCGTTTTTGCGTGCGAGGATTTTCCGTAGGAAAATCAGATGTAGCAAAAGTGCAACGACTTTTAAAATTAGTTCTAAATATAGCAATTTTTTTTATGCGTTGTTGGCAACTGCCTTTTTCAATAGAAGCTGTCAATATTTAATTCTGTTTTTAATTTTTTAATTTTTTTGTCCGTTAAGTCAGCATCGAACATTATTGTTTTAACCTCATATTTTCCCATTTTTTCTCGGATGAAAACTCCTAAAAGGTATAGTTCTCTCCAAATCGGTTTTAAATCAGTTATTTGGTTTTTATTTTCAATTAAAAACTTGAAGGATTTCTGTTTATTATTTTTTGTTTTTAATATAATTTCTGCTAATCCGTTGTGAATTATATCTCTAGCTGCATATTGTTTACCTTGAACATAATTGTAATGAAGATAAATAGATTCTATGTCAGTAAATCTTATTTTCTCATTTAGAGTTGAATTGTCAATTATTAGCGCATTATCACTAAATTCTAAAAGTCCAATAACATCCTCTTTTCTTGTCCAATCTGAAAATAATTTTCTGATTTGAGATCTCACAAAAAAGATGTAAACGAAAATTCCAAGGACAGTTAAATAAACTGGAAACTCAAATTCTTTAGTCAAATAAACTGTTACTGTTGCAACAAGGATAGAAGAAATGACAGTTACTTCAAATCCATCTTTTCCGAAATGTTTTTATCAGCTCTTATTTGTTTGAAGGTTGATTTCATTAGGTTGTTGCCAACGAGTTTGTGTATGGAAAGTTGCGTTTTTGTTAGCGAGGAATTTCCGAAGGAAATTCAGAAGTAACAAAAGTGCAACTGACTTTATTTTAGCACTAATGTAGCAATTTTTTATACACGATGTTACCAAATGCAACGAAAGAGTAGAGTGGAAACAATGAGTAAAAATTTCCGAATATTAATTTTTTAAAATTTTCAACAGATTATTTCGGAATTATCTAACTTAAAATTCAAAAAAAATCGCGAAAAAAAACCAGGGTTTTTTTCGTTGTAAAGATTTTCCATTTGAGTGATTAAATCCGCAATCTAACTAAATTCCGAAAGAGTAAGATTCCGAGTTCAAGTAAGCATAAATTCAGAGTTTAAGTAATCAGAAAATCCAATTAAAATTATTCAGAGTTGAGTGAGAAAAAACTCGAAATATTCAATGTTTAGTTTTCCGTTAAATATGGAATTCGATTTTCCGAGTTGTTTTTGGTAACGTGTTTGTATATGGTTTGTTGCGTGATTAAGTTACTAAGTTAGTAAATAAAAACCGAATAGAAAGTCCGCGAGGACTTTCGTAAGCGGACTAGAACCTAGCAATAAAATATATGCATTGTTATATGCTGGCTTTATTTTTTTCGTTTGTTAATCTTTTTAGTCAGACTTTTTATTTCTGAATCTTGGTTATTATAAATTTTATCTAAAACATATTCCAATATTTTGTAGGCATCAATTATTTGTTCCGCTGAAACATTTCCAATTCCATGACTACTTGAATTTCCAATCCATTTTATTGCTAGCAGGTTTGATGCTAAAGATGGATTTTTTTGTTTAAAAAGTTCTATTCTCTTGTGTAGGGTAAGCTTTATTCTTTTGCCTGGTTTTGTAATGGTCTTTCGAACCTTTAAATCAGTCAATAATATCTCGATTGAAGCTCTAATTTTATTTCCGCATGCACTTTTGTCAATCCAATAAAGCTTGAAAGACTCTTTTAATTTATACCTAACCTCATTAGATGCCTTTTCAGGAATATTAATTAATTCTAACGCTGGCTCGGTCAATTGAATGTTATAAAGAGTTTTATACATTTCGTGCGGTGGAATTTCAAAACCTTGTTCATGGTCATAGCCACCTGAATGCCAACCATTACTAACTAATGAAGTCTTACCAACTATAATACATGTTTCCTCACATTCAGGATTTGTGCATTTTGTAGGTAAAGTGAATTTCCCGCTATAATATGTTGGTTCTAATTCGAGTAGTTTGGCTTGTTTGGAAATTCCATCTTCCAATTCTACAATGTTTTTTCTGTCGAAATTTAAAATTCCTTTTCCGCAAGTTGGACAATCAAATTTTGGAATTGTTTCAAGACATTCAGATTTAAGGTTTTCAACGTTCATTCGGAAGTTCGATTTTCAGCTTGCATATAACGTGTTTGTATATGGAAAGTTGCGGGTTTGCGTGCGAGGAATTTCCGAAGGAAATTCAGACGTAGCAAACGTGCAACGACCTTTCTTTTAGCACAACACCAGCAATTTTTTATATACGGTGTTATGCACTGGTTTTTTATTTTTCTAAATTCCACCAGAAGTACAAAATGTTCTCCTCGTTTTGGTCAGAAATGGCAAAATCTCCATTTCCTTTTGGAATTCCGTTTATTGCGTTTTGTAATTCAGTCAGTTTTTCTTTTCCGAACTGAATTTCAATTCCGTTACCCAACTCTTTAATCAGCCAATGATTTTCCGATTCAGATGTTTTGCAATTCAGAGTCAGATTCGGTTTAGATTTCCATTTAGCAGTTCCGTTTTGATTATTCGGCACGTTCAGTTGCGCTTGAGTTGGCAATTCAGTCGTAATTTTCTTTTTCGTTGACCATTTGCAATCAGACATTAAATTCAATAATTCCGAAAGACTTTCGCTCGCTTTTAAATCAACCGTAAAGTTCCAACCGGGATAATTTCGGTTATTGTCTTTATAAGTCCAAGCATAGACTTTTCCGCTTACTTTATGTTTCTCAATTTGCGCTTTCATTCGGGTTTGGTCAACTTGTGCATAACGGTTTTGTGTATGGCTAGTTGCGTTGGCAAGAACTAAGTTAGCAAAATAAACCGAACCATTAGGAAAATCCGCAGGATTTTCCGAGTACACACAAACTGAGCAATTGGTTATACACGTTGTTGGCAATTGGCTTTACCTTAACTTTTCAGAATAATTTTTATTTACGACTCTATCTCTCATTTTTGCTTTGTCATTAAAATTTCTTGAGATATTTCTGACTATATCACTAAAATTATCATTATCCTCTGACTTTTCATGGAAAAAGAGCTTAATTGAGGCGCAATTTTCATGTTCAAAAATTGTGTTTAACAAAGTTCTATCTGAAATCCCACAAGAATGACCAAAAATAAATACTTGAAAATTACCACTATTTATATATTCTAATAGCTTTTTATAATTTTCTGATTCTAGATAATTTATAGATTTAATGTTTTCTAAGTAATCATTATTATTTAATTTCTCTAATGATTTATATTCCTCATCTAACTCATCTCCAAATCCAAATATAATTGGGTTATTATCTTTACTATCTATAGTTCCGTGAATGTGAATTGATTTAACCACAGAATATTTTTTATCATTATAGGTGTCAAATTCTTTTGGATTATTATAAATGTCGTCAGTAAAAGTGTAATTAAAATTCAGGAATACTGTTTGATCAGGAATTAAATCAAATAAGTCCCTAGCATATTTAGACTGTAAAAGTTTTCTGATTTCGATAAAAGGATTTGTAATATCAATTCTTTGAATTATTTTTCTTTTGTTTTCCTCCACTTCATTAATTGAAATTTTATTCTCTAGAATACCTTCTATATCTTTTTTAAGAAGGTTATACTCAATCTCTGCTCTTTGATTTATGGAAGCTTCTGAAAAATCATTAAGGTCAAAAGGATGATATATTTTATAACCAATAATATTTTTTATGCTTTGTAAATTTGAATCAAAATTTGATTTAAATTCTCCTTGAATTTTATTGAGATAATCAACTAACCTATCTTGTACTTTTTTAAAATCTGAGTTCAGTGCTTTTATATTTGAACCATAGACTGATGGTCGGCTTTTATTTGTTGTGTTTTTTAGTATTGTATAATATTCATTTTCAATATCCACCCAATTTTCAATATATGACTTTTTTGAAATGATTTGAAAAAATTTGTTTTTAAAAGTAATTTGGGTGTCGTCTTTTTTTAAGTCGCTAATAAGTTCGGAAAAGTTTTTTGCTGTTATTGGTATGATAGTTCGTTGACCAACCGCAAGCTCTTGGTTTTGATATTTTTCGCGATATGTTAATTCTTTTATTTCTTTGATGCAATTCTTCCAATAATCATCAATAAAATGTCTATAACTGGTGTTCATTCCATGTGCTAAGTCAAAACCATTTCCAATTAATATAATTCTATTCATTTTTACTTGTTGTATTAAGTTCTCTAATTTGGAGAGTCATTTTTAGCTTGTTGCCAACGGTCTTGTGTATGCTTTGTTGCGTGTTTAAGCAACTAAGTTAGCAAATAAAAACCGAATAGAAAATCCGCGAGGATTTTCGTAAGTAGGCGAGAACTAGCAATAAAATATACACGTTGTTAGCATTACGTATGGTTT
>NZ_JBSHNR010000054.1:0-207 GCF_053604645.1 Lacinutrix cladophorae
CCATTACATTCTATAGTTTCATCTACAACCGTACAAGCTGTAAGATCAGGACCGATAGAATCTTCAAGAGTAAGTGTCGCAGTCAGTGTAGTTTCATTATCACAATCATCCGATACCGTATAGATTACAGTAATAGTACCACCAGCTCCACAAGTAGAAGTAAGGTTTGTAAATACATAATCGGAAGTTACATCAAATACAGCATCT
>NZ_JBSHNR010000055.1:0-1001 GCF_053604645.1 Lacinutrix cladophorae
AAAAAAAATGAATCCATTATTTATTATCAGAAATGAGTAAGAGAAAATTCAAAAGCAGAGTGAGAAGTAATTAAATATTAATCTTTGAATTAATGTTTGTTTCATAGTTCAGAGGTTCATCTGAGCTATTTTTTATAACGGGTTTGTGTATGATTAGCGGCGTGTTTAAGCACCTAATTTAGCAAATAAAAACCGAATAGAAAATCCGCGAGGATTTTCGTAAGTAGGCTAGAACTAGCCATTAATTATACACGTTGTTAGCACCAGTATTTCTATCTTTTAGTTCCAGTTTTTTTACTTTCCATTCGCCATTTTCTTTTTCCAATTTCGATGACACATTAAAAACTCCGTTATCAGAAACGAAAATTAATGATAATTCAGAAGTTCCAGTTTCAGAACTCCATTTAGAGTTAACATTTCTTAAAATTCCGTAATGATTAATTTTCCCCGTTATTTTATTTATTTCAGAGTTGTTTTCACAATAGTTTTGAACTGTTTTTACAGGTTCAGATTGTCCAATAGTTATAAATCCGATAAACACTAAAATCATTGAAAAAATTAGCATTAGAGTGTGAAATTTAAGCAAATGTCTAACCATAAAGAAAATTCCATTGAATGGATTCTTTCTCATTTCCTCATATGAATTTCCGTAAATTTTTAAAAACTTTGGATAGTGACCTCTTTTTCCTTTATAAGGTTTTAACCAAAAATAAATTCCAATTCCAGTTAAAAGAGCAGAAAAAATCATTCCATAAGTTGATACAGGAAGTATTCCTTTAGAATCTCCAATCCAAGATAAAATCCATAAAATGAATCCAGATGTTAAAAATATTCGGAATAATGTTTTTGTGTTCAAGGTTCAGTTTATATTGGTGCTAACGGTTTAGCATATGGTTTGTTGCGTGATTAAGTCACTAAGTTAGTAAATAAAAACCGAATAGAAAGTCCGCGAGGACTTTCGTAAGCAGGCTAGAACCTAGCAATAAAATATATGCATTGTT
>NZ_JBSHNR010000056.1:0-3139 GCF_053604645.1 Lacinutrix cladophorae
GTTCCAACTCTAGGTTTGTCACTTAAAAGTAAATATTTGTGTTCCTTCATTTGTTGGTTTGGTCAAAGTTGTTGCTAACGTTTATGTATAAGAATAGTTGCGGGTTTGTATGCGAGGATTTTCCGAAGGAAAATCAGACGTAACAAACACGCAACGACATTTTGATTAAGCACCAAACCGCAATTATTTTTATACTGTGTTGGCAATAGTTTTTATTTTTCAAGTTTCGCTAATTTTAAATTTATTCGAACTATTATTCTATCAAGAGCATTTTTCTCGTCATATTCTTGAATTTTGTTTATTATATCTTGAGCATCACAATTTTGGGTTATTTTAATGTCATCAAGGTTTTCTTTAGTAATTTTATCCAATAAACTTTCTATCATTTCAAGCATTGCTTGAAGATTTCCATACTCGTCAGATTTTGAATAAAGTCTCGCTGACTTTAAGAAATTCCATAATGCTGCATCATAATTTTTGCTTGTCATAGATTTTTGACCTTGAAGATGCAGTAGTTTTGCGTTTGATGCATTATCTATTTTATCTATCTTTTTCTCAAAATCCTTAATTTCTTCTTTTAAAATATCTTTAATATCTTCCTTAATACTTTCTTTAAGAGACTCAATTTCTTTTTTGAATTTGTTTTCTAACTTTTCTTCACTAACTTTCAACTGTTTCTTTTGGTACCATTGAATAATTAATGGTATAATAATTCCAACTATCGCAAAAGCTATAGAACCTATAATAATTAATTTCTCCCAAGCAGAATTGTAAAATTCATTGACTTGGTTTAATAATTCGTAATTTTCTTGCATTCTGGGTGTTTTTTAAATTATTGCCAACGGTCTTGTGTATGCTTTGTTGCGTGTTTAAGCACCTAAGTTAGCAAATAAAAACCGAATAGAAAATCCGCGAGGATTTTCGTAAGTAGGCGAGAACTAGCCATTAATTATACACGTTGTTGGCAACAGTTACTTTAATTCCGTGTGTTTTATTAAATATTCCGAAAACCATTTTAGATCATCTATAACATATTTCTCATTTTCATCGTCAAATCCGAGTATTTGATGTTTTCTTTCATCTTTATCGATTAAATACAAATTTCCTTCATAAGTTTCTTCACCAACTTGTTCAGCTGAATATTCGAAATCCAATATGTTTTTTGCATCAAAAGTATATTGTCCAAATTCGTTTTTGATTTTAATAACTTTATATTCTAAAGTTTTTAAATTATCGTTTGCTTGTTTTTTAGAACTTACTCTGGAAAGATTGAAAAACCCAGTTCCGAACAGAAAAATAATTGCTGCAATGATTTTCCCACGATTTGCTCCTATAAAATCAAAATCACTCAAAATTAATAACAAGCAAATTCCAATAGCTGCAATTATTGGGAATGCAACAAGTCCGAATATCATTGAATAATCAGTTTTAGGTTTTCCAATTATAATTATTCCATTTTCATTAGAATAGGAAATTTTATGTCTCTTTAATTTAGATTCTAAAATCGTTGTATTTGGGTTTGTCATAATTGTTGCCAACGTGTTTGTGTATGAAAAGTTGCGTTTTTTGTGAGCGAGGATTTTCCGCAGGAAAATCAGACGTAACAAAAGTGCAACGATCTTTATTTAAGCACTAATGTAGCATTTTTTTATACACGATGTTGGCAACTGGCTTTTCTCAAAGTTTATCGGTCATTTTACCAATATTTATTTTTTCCGCTTTCGTGAATTTTATCTCTCTAACGTATTCCATTTTTTTCCACAAATATGTATTTCCTTTCAGTCCGTTTGTCACTTTCATTCGTCGGTTTAGTCGGCTAATTTCTTTCTCGGTTGCTTTCCGTTTTATTCCAAGTACGCCATATAGCTTTATCGCTGGATAATCAGAAAACACACCTTTAAACAACGATTTTATCCAAAAAAATCTTCCGCTATTGACTCCTAAAAGACAGACGTTTGGATTTTTCTCTGCGTGTTTAGGTAATTTTGAAGGGAATTTTTCAAAATAAAACCCAGTCTGATTATCATTCAGAAACATTGAGCCAATCGGTGTTACTGTCGGATTATTTTCGGAATCAACTGATGCAACTGAAACATAAAAATTCGAGCTGAAACTTTTATTAAAGTGCTTTCTTATTTTATTCCATTCAGCTATTAGTTCCATTGTTTTGATGTTATTCTATCGGTTTTTTTAGCTTGTTGCCAACGGTCTTGGCTATGAGTAGTTGCGTGGTTTAGCACTTAACTTTACAAGTACACACCAAGTTGGAAATTCCGCAGGAATTTCCAAAGTAGGCGAGAACAAGCAATTACTTATAGCCATTGTTGTGCGTTCGTTTTTATTTTTCTCCAACCCAAATTTTCCCTTTTGGTAATAAATAAATCGTGTCTTTATTTCCATTTGGACTTTCAATTTCTTTATTCTTATAATTCCCTTTTTCCAATTTGGTCAAAAGTCTTCTGTCGGAATAACTGTCTTCAATTCGTTCGTATTGGTCAATTGGCCAAAGCAAATCACTTTTCCAATAAGGTTCTTCGTCAACTTTCGGTTGCCATTTAAAATCAGAACTCAATTGATTGGTAAATGATGAGTCATTTGGCTTAAAATCCGCTTTCTCAAATATGTTTTCGTAATACTCAATCTTTTCGTCAATTGCGCATACGACTTGTGATTTAGAAATCCTTGGTTCGTACAACCATATTTTTAAATAATACGGTTTGCTTAATTTATCCAATTCAGTTTTCCAACTGTTATAGATTTTTTCAAGTCCGTTGAGAATATCTTTTTTCGCTTTTCCTTTCGGTTCAGGAATCTGGCTGTCGGTCAAAGTCAGATTGTCCCAAGGGTCAACATAAACTTTTGCATATTCGTATTTATGTTCATTCAAGTGCTTAACATTGAGTTCCAAATATTCATTTATCCAATTTTGAATATTAGCAACTTTTCGTTTTAATCCTCTTATTTTCTTGTATCTCACGGTTTTTCTTAAATGACGCACAACGGTTTAGCATATGGTTTGTTGCGTGATTAAGTCACTAAGTTAGTAAATAAAAACCGAATAGAAAGTCCGCGAGGACTTTCGTAAGCAGGCTAGAACCTAGCAAT
Source organism: Lacinutrix cladophorae (assembly GCF_053604645.1). Lineage (NCBI taxonomy): Bacteria > Pseudomonadati > Bacteroidota > Flavobacteriia > Flavobacteriales > Flavobacteriaceae > Lacinutrix > Lacinutrix cladophorae. The sequence goes on from NZ_JBSHNR010000056.1 coordinate 3,106, forward strand.
AAAATATATGCATTGTTGTACAACGTTTTTATTC
>NZ_JBSHNR010000057.1:0-1148 GCF_053604645.1 Lacinutrix cladophorae
AAACCATACGTAATGCTAACAACGTGTATATTTTATTGCTAGTTCTCGCCTACTTACGAAAATCCTCGCGGATTTTCTATTCGGTTTTTATTTGCTAACTTAGTTGCTTAAACACGCAACAAAGCATACACAAGACCGTTGCCAATAATTATGACCAACATCACGAATGAAAGAAATATACGAACCTAAATTTGTTGAAAAGCTATTTGACAAAATGAGTAGTTCGTATTCAAAAATGAATTACATAACCTCATTTGGATTTAGTGAAAGATGGAGAAGACAATGTGTTGAGGAAATTGAAATCGAAAAAGGAAAAATAGTTGTCGATTTAATGACTGGAATGGGAGAATGTTGGAAACATATTTTAAAAAAATCAGATAAAAAATCAAAACTAATCGGACTTGACTTCTCAACAGAAATGATAAATCGTGCAGAGAAGAATAAATTGAAATTCAAAAAACATTCAGTTGAAATTCTTAAAGAAAACGTTTTTGACAATTCAATCGAAAATGAAACTGCTGATTATGTTATTTCAGGATTCGGATTAAAGACATTTAATGATGAACAACTTGGAGAATTAGCAATTGAAATTAGACGAATTTTAAAAACAAATGGAAAGTTTTCCTTGATTGATGTTTCTGTTCCGAAAAGTAAACTCTTAAAACCATTTTATATGTTTTACTTAAAAAATATTATTCCGATTTTAGGAAAAATATTTCTTGGAAGTCCAGAAACTTATAAAATGTTAGGAGTTTATACAGAAGAATTTGGAAATTCAAAAAACACACATCGGATTTTTAGCAGACCTGAATTTGAAGTTGAATATGTGGAATATTTTTTCGGTTGTGCAAGCGGAATTAAAGGAAGAAAAATAAAATAACTATTGGCAACAATGCATATATTTTATTGCTAGTTTCTAGCCTGCTTACGAATATTCCTGCGGAATATTCTATTCGGTTTTTATTTGCTAACTTAGTGACTTAATCACGCAACAAACCATATACTAAACCGTTAGCATTCATATTTTCTTTAGATTTTCAAAAACGAAAATTCAGGTAATATGAAATTAAAATTTTTAATAAACTTTTTTTAGTTCATTACCATTTATACATTTTTTCCCACAAGCTTTTAAGATTAATAAGGAAAAG
>NZ_JBSHNR010000058.1:0-274 GCF_053604645.1 Lacinutrix cladophorae
TACAAGATCCAGGAGAAGAAGGAATAGAAGGAGTAGAAGTTGTAATTACCGATGTTAACGGAGACGAAACAACAGTAACAACAGGAACGGATGGCTCATGGACAGCAACAGACATTCCAATAGGAGATGCAGGAGTAGATGTAGATGAGACTACATTACCAGCAGATGTAAGTGGTACTTTAACAACAGGAACTTCAGATCCAGAAACAGTAACCGTATTAGAAGGAGTTGAAACAGCAACAACCGATGACGGTTATGAACCAGTAACTGCAGA
>NZ_JBSHNR010000059.1:0-39601 GCF_053604645.1 Lacinutrix cladophorae
AAGATGGTATTACTACAACTATTGATGTTTCTAATTTAGAAACCCTTACTTCTATCGCACTTAATGCAGATGAAGCAAGTATCGACTATACCGATGAAGATGGTGTTATTACCAACCTAAATTTTGCAGCTATTGTTGCAAATTTAGAAGCACTAACTACTATCGTTGATAATAACGACGGAACATTTACCTACACTGATGAAGATGGTATTACTACAACTATTGATGTTTCTAATTTAGAAACCCTTACTTCTATCGCACTTAACGCAGATGAAGCAAGTATCGACTATACCGATGAAGATGGTGTTATTACCAACCTAAACTTTGCAGCTATTGTTGCAAACTTAGAAGCGTTAACTACTATCGTTGATAATAACGACGGAACATTTACCTACACCGATGAAGATGGTATTACTACAACTATTGATGTTTCTAATTTAGAAACCATAACAGATATTAGTAATTTAAATACTGCAACAAACACAAACTTAATTGGAACTTATAATAATGAGAATGGAAATTCATTTTCAATTGAAGAAACAGTAACTACTTTAACTCCTGACGCAACAGATCCAACACAACTTGTGTATACTTCTGAAGATGGAACTACTACAACTATAGACACCACAGATGACCAAATGATCTCTACAACAGTAACAACACCTTTAGAAGAAGTAAATGTAGCTTTAGAAGATGGTGGTGATATAGATATTAATATTCAGGATGCCGATGCAGATCCAACAAATGAAATTCAAACGCTTTCTATAAGTGGAAATGATTTAACTATATCAGATGGTAACACGGTTACTTTGCCAGAACCTACTTTAACCGTTACAAAAGAAACGATAGGATATGTTTTTGCAGCTGCACACACACAAGCTAACGGAACAAACTCTTTTAATATTAATAATACTGTAACAAGAACAGCAGTTGGTAGATATACCGTTGCATTTACAACAGCACATCCAAATGGAGCAAGTTATGATGTAACCTTTGGTGCTCAAGAAGATATAACAAATAGAGACACAAGATTAGTTTCAGTAGTAACGGGAACTCAAACAGCAAATGGTTTTCAAGTAATGGTTGCTACTGGAGATAATGGGGGTACTGCAGATGTTCTTGTTGATGAAGTTTGGTATTTCAATACATCGGCTACTAGAGAAGTAGTAACAGATGTAGTATTAGTAACATCATCTGGTTCAAATCCAGTGACAAACCCTACTACTCCATCAGGAACTCCTACTACAGATTTCACACAGAATAATTTTGCAGATGCGCAGAATTTTTCATTAAACTTTAATGCTGGAAATAATGCAGGGTCGACTTGGGAAGCTTTAATTTCAAATAGACCTTACGCAGCATTACCAACCCTAACGGCAGTTTCTAATGGAAGTCCAATCGGAATAACAGTAGTTAGTCAAGACAACGGAGATGGGACATATAATTATTTAATAACAGGTACAGATCCATTGGCAGCAAATAATCCAAGTATAACGATATCTGGCGGTACTACTGGTGGAGGAACAGGAACGCAATTTGGAGGAAACTGTACATGTGTTACATTCTACATCAACTAAAAAAAAAAAAAAAAAAAAAATGAAATCATTAAAATTAATAATAACAGTCCTTAGCATTTGTATTTTTCAAACCGCTTTTTCACAAACCCCTAGAGGAGAAGAACTGTTAGGTTTATATAATATTCCTACAACAGAATTTACAAATATAACCTCTCCTATTATAGGAACGTTATTATATAACCCAACAGATGAAAACGTATATGTTTATACAACCGCTGGATGGACTACAGTTACAAATGCTAATGACCTGGATTCGGATACTACTAACGAGCTTAATGAAACAGTAGAACTTAACGGCACAAACCTGGAAACTACAGATGCTGGAGGTACAATAACCACAGACTTATCCTCTTTATCTTCTTCCATAACTCAGGTAGTATCAACAGGAAATACTATTGCTACACATACAAGTGGAACTACTACAACTAACATTATAGAAACAAATACTAGTTTTTCTCAAAATGACGCTAGTCCAACTGGTGAAATAACATTCAATAATGAATCCGGTACTCCAGCAACAGCACAAATAATTGGAGATGAAGCGGATAACCAAATAGAAGTTGGAACAAATGGTGGTGCGTATTTAGGACCTACTGTTTATGTTGGTCAATTTATTATCACAGCAACAGGTACGCAAACAATTACAGGCTTACCTTTTGAACCATCTTCTATAACTTTTGTTGCACATGCAAATGTGGAAACTTTAGATTTAGATTCCGATAACGGTGTAGGAGATAATAATACAGGTTTAGCAAACTCTTTTGGTACCATGAATGGTTTTGCAAGAAATGATTCTGGAACAATAACACAACAAGTAATTTATGTTGGTGGTAGTGGTAACTCTATTAATGATATTTCAAGATTTGCTTCAAGCACCAGATGTATTGGCTTAAGATATGGTAATCAAAATGGTAATGCTTTAGGCAGAACTTTAGCAAGCTTATCTGCTTTTACTACAGATGGATTTTCGTTAAATGTTACCACCAAATCAGATAACGTAGTTGTACTTTATACTGCTTACAAATAAATAGAAATATGAGAACAATTAAATACTTAGCGTTACTCCTGTTTCAAATAAGTTTTGCACAACAAGCATTTCATAATTTTGGAAATCTACAAATTCATGACGAAGGTCAAATAGGATTCCATATCGACTTAGAAAATGACGGAATGTTCAATGAAAACTTAGGCTTGGCTGGTTTTTATAATTCGGATAATGCTTTAACCATATCTGGAACCGAAATTCCTAAATTTTATGATATGGATATTGCTGTTATTGACCATTTATTTTTAGAAATAAGCACCGAAGTTTCTAATGGTTTAAATTATGTTATTGGAGATGCAATAACCCCTAGAGAGAATCCAAATATCTCACTAGACTTTTTAGAAAACACTTTTTATGTTTCTGAAAATGACTTTCGTTTAACAGATGGCTACGCATCTTTTAATGGAAATGATTCATTTATCTTTCCTATTGGAGACGATAACAAATTAAGACCATTAATAACTCCCTTACAAACCAACAACCCCAAATTTAAAGCTGCTTATTTTAATGAAGACCCAAACTTCCCTTCTACTTTTGTAGAGAGCTTCGACACAAACAATTCCGAAGGTATTATTAATACTATTTCGACCGAAGAATTTTGGGATTTTAATGGCACACAAGAAACACAAGTAACACTAACTTGGGATTCAGATAGTGATATCAACACACTTGTTGATGATTTATTAAACCTACGCGTTGTAGGGTGGAGCACAACTGAAAACCAATGGAAAGATTTAGGCAATGTTGATTTTACAGGAAATCAAAATGAAGGCACAATTACTTCCACTTATTTTATTCCAAATGCATATGAAATTATAACTTTTGGATCTCTAATTGGTAGTGACGGAATTACGGTTTATAATGGTATTAGTCCAAATGGAGATGGAAAAAATGATGTTTTTGTTATTGAAGGTGTTGCACTATTTAAAAATACTTTAAAAATATTTAATCGCTGGGGAAGAGTTGTATATGATGTAGAAAATTACCAAAACGACTGGAATGGCTACACCAATAAAAAAGTACTCATTGGCAGCAACAAAAAACTTCCTGTGGGAACGTATTTTTATGTTTTAAATTTACCAGAAGAAGACAAAGAATATGCTGGATGGTTATATATTAATTATTAAATCTTTTTTAAAAAATGATAGCCTGGTTTTTTAAATCCTAAGTTGTGATAAAATCGGTGTGAAGCATCATTTTTAATATATGCATTTAGCTCCATGGTTTCAACGCCTTTATTTTTTACATAATCCGTAATCCATTGCATAAATTGCTTCCCTAACCCATGATTTCTATACGAATCATCTATATAAACATGATCAACTTCCATGCTTTTTCCAGAATAATGTCTTGTACAAAACCACATCCCAGAGATACCAATAAGTTTTTCTGCATCAAAAACTCCAGCACATTCATAATTTTGATGTATTATTTCTTTAAAACGTTTCTCTAAAACATCCATAGAAATTTTCCCTTCATTTAATTTATAAACCAAAGGAATTATAGTAGATATCTTTTCTTTTTCAATGATTTTAAACGAAAAATGCATAACTTAAATTTTCTGTAAATTTAATTAATTTTGGCTCATAATTTGTAACACTTCATCCGTATTTGAAAAGAAGAAACTTCATAAAAAAAACAACACTATCTGGAATAGCACTAGCAACTATACCTTGTTTTACTTTTGCTCAAAATATAATTTCTTCAGAAGAACTTATGGGTAAAGGAAATCCGAAACTTTTTGGAACTGATTATAAGCTTCGTAAAGAAGCATATCTTGCGTTTCAGAATATGAAAGCAACAGCTTTGAAAGAAGGAGTTCGCATTCAAATAGTATCAAGCTATAGAAGTTTCAACCATCAAAAACATATATGGGAAGGTAAATACAAACGCTATATAAACCAAGGTTTAAGTGCTGAAAAAAGCATTCAAAAAATAATTGAATACTCTACTATTCCTGGCACCTCAAGACACCACTGGGGAACAGACATCGATATTATTGATGCCAATGTACATGCTCCAAAACATGTGCTTCGTGAAGAAAACTTTCACAGAGATGGCTCCTACATTTACTTAAAGAAATGGATGGATGCACATGCAAATTCTTTTGGATTCTATTTAGTTTACACTGCTGATTTAAACAGAAAAGGTTTTAAGTATGAACCTTGGCATTATAGCTACAAACCCTTGTCACAAAATTATTTAAAAAGCTACAAAAAAGTAAACATACAAGAGATGCTTCAAAAAGAGAAACTATTAGGAAATGATTATTTTTCAACATCCTTTATCAATAAATATCGAAATGAAAATATTTTAGATATTAATCCAGAACTTTTGTAACTTTAAATCCTTATAAATAACAAACTAACATGAGATCAGGTAATTTAAAAGTAAGATTAATTATAGGTTTATGCATTGCAGCCTATTTTGGTTTTAAATATTTTTCATCGCAAGAAGTAAATCCTTATACAGGCAAAAAACAGGCGATTTCTATGACTGTAGATGAAGAAATTCAAATGGGTTTACAAAGTAGGGATCAAATGGCTGCGCAACATGGTGGTTTATACCCTAATGAAAGTTACCAAGCCTTAGTAGATAACGTTGGAAACAAACTAATAAAAAACAGCATTGCTAAAGAAACACCTTATAAATACGAATTTCATTTACTAGCAGATGCACAAACCATAAATGCTTTTGCATTACCTGGAGGTCAAATATTTATTACTTATGCATTGTTTTCACAATTAGAAAATGAAGACCAACTAGCTGGTGTTTTAGGGCATGAAATTGGTCACGTTTTGGGAAAACATAGTGCAGAACGTATTGCTAACAGCGAACTTTGGCAAGGACTATCTACTGCAGGTTCTGTTGGTGGAGATCTTGGCGGATTGATTGGTGGTGTTGGCCAAAATTTAATTTTAAAAAATGGTCGTGGTGACGAATTAGAAAGTGATGATCTTGGAGTACGTTTTATGCTAAGAGCTGGTTACGATCCTGAAGAAATGATAGATGTAATGGAAATTCTAAAAGCTGCAGCTGGACCAAATCGTGTACCAGAATTTCAAAGTTCGCATCCAGATCCAGACAATCGAATAGAGAAAATTAGAGAATCTATAAAAAAATATAGAGGGCAGTTACAATAATATAAAAATACGTTAATCCTAATATAAGATCCCGACTCGTCGGGATTCTTTTTTTATATTTGGGTTTCAAAATGACAGCACTACATGAATAAGAAAGTTATATTAATGATTTTAGATGGTTGGGGTAAATCTCCAGACCCAAAAGTTTCTGCAATAGATAACGCGAATACATCTTTTATAGACTCCCTGTATACCAAATACCCAAATGCATCTTTACGCACAGACGGTTTACATGTTGGCCTACCAGAAGGACAAATGGGAAATTCTGAAGTTGGCCATATGAATCTTGGAGCTGGACGTATTGTATACCAGGATTTAGCTAAAATTAATTTAGCGATCGAGCAAGATACATTAAAAGACGAAAAAGTGTTAATTGAAGCACTAAAGTATGCTTCAGATAACAAGAAAAATGTTCATTTCTTAGGACTACTAAGTAATGGTGGAGTACATGCACACACCAATCATTTAAAGGGTTTTATTGACGCTGCTAATAAAGCTGGTGTGCACTCTTTTGTACATGCATTTACAGATGGTCGAGATGTAGACCCTAAGTCAGGAAAAGGCTATGTCCAAAATCTAGAAAACTATATTGAAGGCACAAAAACAAAGATAGCAACTGTTACAGGTCGTTATTATGCAATGGATAGAGATAAACGCTGGGAACGCGTAAAACTGGCGTATGACGCTTTAACAAAAAACGTAGGAACAAAAACTACCAATTTAACAGAATCTATTCAATCTAATTACGATAATGATATTACCGATGAATTCATTAAACCACTAATTGCGACAGATAAGGATGGTGTGCCAGTTGCTAAAATTGAAAAAGAAGATGTCGTAATATTTTTTAATTTTAGAACAGATAGAGGTCGTGAATTAACAGAAATGTTAAATCAAAAAGACTTCCCTGAGTACGATACTAAAAAAATAGATTTGCATTATGTAACCATTACAAATTACAGTGATGACTTTAAAGGCATTAATGTAATTTTTAACAAAGAAAACATAACGGAAACTCTAGGAGAAGTTCTTTCTGTTCATGGTAAGAAACAAATTAGAATTGCAGAAACCGAAAAATACCCACATGTTACATTTTTCTTTTCTGGAGGACAAGAAACTCCTTTTGAAGGTGAGTCCCGTATTTTAAAAAACTCTCCTAAAGTTGCTACATACGACTTAAAACCTGAGATGAGTGCTTTCGAACTTACAGACGCTCTAGTTCCTGAACTTGAAAAAGGAGAAGTAGATTTTGTTTGTTTAAACTTTGCAAATGGAGATATGGTTGGGCATACAGGTATTATGGAAGCCGCAATTAAAGCATGCGAAGCCGTAGATACTTGTGTTGAAAAAGTAATAACTGCAGCTCTTGAAAATGATTATACTACAATCTTAATTGCAGACCATGGTAATTGTGAAACTATGATAAATCCAGATGGATCACCAAATACTGCACACACAACGAATCCTGTACCTATTATTATAATAGACAAAGAGATAAAAGCAATTAATGATGGTGTTTTAGGTGATGTCGCTCCTACAATTTTAAAATTAATTGGTATAGAACAACCCAAAGCAATGACTCAACATGCGTTAATATAAAGTGATTTTTATTGTATTTTCGCAACCTATTTATTAAACACTAATGAATTTAAACGATAAACTTATTCTTGCCATTGATTTTGATGGAACCATTGTAGATGATGCCTATCCTAAAGTTGGAAAACCAAAACTTTTTGCTATTGAAACACTTAAAAAACTACAAGCTGATGGTCATCGTTTAATTTTATGGACATACAGATCTGGAAGACCTCTTGAAGAAGCTGTTGCTTTTTGTAAAAATAAAGGCATCGAATTTTATGCCATAAACAAAAGTTTTCCTGAAGAACAATTTGACGAAAATAAAAGTCGAAAAATTCATGCAGATTTATTCATTGACGATAGAAATATTGGTGGTTTTTTAGGTTGGGGAGAAGTATATCAGTACCTTTCAAACCCAAAATACAACACTAAAATACCACCAAAAAAGAAAGGTTTCTTTTCCTTTTTAAGAAGAAGCCATTAACCTTTTATTAAATCGAAATATTGTTTATCTATAGCTTCTCTATGCTCTGGATGCGCTATAGCAACTAATGCTTTCACACGTTCCTTAATCGTTTTCCCATATAGATTGGCAATTCCGTATTCGGTAATAATATAATGTGCATGTGACCTTGTAGTTACTACTCCTGCTCCTGGTTTTAAAGCTGGTACAATTCGACTTATACCAGATTTGGTTATTGAAGGTAATGCGATAATTGCTTTACCGCCTTCACTTAAAGAAGCTCCTCTAATAAAATCCATCTGACCTCCTACTCCAGAATACATATGCGCTCCTATAGAATCTGCACAAACTTGTCCCGTAACATCTACTTCGATTGCCGAATTGATAGCTACCATTTTAGGGTTTTGTTTTATAATAGAAACATCATTCGTATAATTTGAAGCTCGCATTTCTACAAAAGGGTTATCATCTACATAATCATAAAGTCTTTTAGAACCAATTAAAAAAGTAGCCAAGGCTCTACCTCGGTTTATTCCTTTATAGTTTCCATTAATAACATCCTTCAAAATTAAATCGATAACACCATCCGAAAACATTTCAGTATGTAATCCTAAATCTCTATGATTTGTCAATCGTGTTAAAACTGCATTTGGTATACTACCAATTCCCATTTGTAAAGTACTTCTATCTTCAATTAAACCAGCAACATAATCACCAATTTTAGCTTCAATAACAGTTGGCTCTGCTATATCATGTGTTGGTATTGCTTCGTTAGATTCTACAAATAAATCAATTTCAGAAACATGAATAATTCCGGCACCATGTGTTCTTGGCATATTTCTATTTACTTGTGCAATAACATGTTTTGCATTATCTATAGCTGCCAATGTAGCTTCAACAGAAACACCTAATGAACAATACCCATGTTTATCTGGAACAGACACATGAATTAATGCAACATCTAAATCAATAATATTTCGTTTAAAAAGAAGTGGTAATTCACTTAAAAAAACTGGCGTATAAGAACCATTTCCACCTTTTAAAGTGTGTCTTACATTTTTTCCAATAAAAAAGGAATTTACATGAAAACTCTCCTGCAACTCTGGATTTGCATAAGGTGCTTCTCCTTCAGTATGTAATTGACAAACCTCAACGTTCCTTAACTCTTCATGACGATTAGCCATTGCTTTTATAAGTGCCTGAGGTGCTGCTGCAGCAGCCTGTATATACACTCTATTATTAGATTTAATTACTTTTACAGCTTCTTCTGCACTAACGGATTTATACATATTCTTTTATTTTGAGCTACAAAAGTATAGTATAAATAAAGTTTAAAAACTGTCAAATATCATGTTTCAATAAAAAATATACTTTGTTATTTTTAGTATCTTTGCACCATATTTTTATATCCTATGATTATTGTAAAAACAAGAGAAGAAATAGAATTAATGCGTGAAGCAGCATTAGTAGTATCTAAAACTTTAGGTGAAATTGCAAAAGCTGTAAAACCAGGAGTTACTACATTAGAGTTAGATAAACTTGCTGAAACCTGTATTAGAGACCAAGGTGCTATACCTGGTTTTTTAGGTTTGTACGACTTCCCGAATACGCTTTGTATGAGCCCAAATTCGCAAGTGGTACATGGTATTCCTAACACTACTCCTTTAGTTGAAGGCGACATTATATCTATTGATTGTGGCGCTATTAAAGAAGGTTTTTATGGTGATCATGCGTACACTTTTGCTGTTGGTGAAATTGCTCCGGAAACCGAAAAACTGCTTCAAGTTACAAAAGAATCGCTTTATGTTGGAATAAAGGAACTTAAAGTTGGTAACCGTGTTGGAGATGTGGGATATGCCATTCAAAAATATTGTGAAGATCATGGATACGGAGTTGTTAGAGAATTGGTTGGACATGGCTTAGGAACAAAAATGCACGAAGACCCAGAAATGCCAAACTATGGAAAACGTGGTCGTGGTAAAAAGTTTATTGAAGGTATGGTTGTAGCTATTGAGCCAATGATTAACCTTGGTACAAAAAGCATAAAACAACATAGAGACGGCTGGACAATCACTACATTAGATAATAAGCCATCTGCTCATTTTGAACATGATGTTGCGATTGTAGATGGGAAACCAGAACTACTTTCTACATTTGCTTATATTTATGAAGCTTTAGGAATTAAGAGTAATGAGGAAGATGCCTTTAGACAAAAAGCTTTAGTTTTATAATATTTGACACGAGTTATCAGTAATTTAATCACTGTTATTTATAAAAAAGATGATTTAGTGATTGAATTAATGGATAATAATTATAGAATCGTTTATAAAGGAAATTTATGAACATATAAATACAAAGCTGATTTATTATTTTAGATAAAATAAAAGCAATTGATTGTTTAGTCTCTACATATATAAAACAAACGCTAAACTATTTAGCTGTTTCAAAATTAAAATTAGGCTTACTAATTAATTTTGAAGAAGATAGTTTAAAATATAAAAGGATTGTACTTTAGCCGTCCGTGAAAATTCGTAAAATTCGTGTCAAAACAACTCTTCAAAACAATTCTTAATATTTTCCCTAGACCTATATTAATTAGGTTTAGTTACATTGCACGACCAATTTTAGCATTTTTTTTAAAAGGAAGTACTTATACAGACCCAATTGATGGTAAAAGTTTTAAAAATTTTTTGTCGTATGGTTATGAAATACAACGCGAGAATGTACTATCGCCTTCTACATTAAGCTTAGAACGCCATAGATTATTATGGTTATATTTAAAAAAGGAAACCGATTTCTTTACTGCAAAAAAAAGTGTACTTCACTTTGCACCAGAACAATGTTTTTTAAACCGTTTTAGAAAACTAAACAATCTAGACTATACCACTACAGATTTACTTTCTCCTATTGCAGATGTAAAAGCAGATATTTGCAACCTTCCGTTTAAAGATAATAGTTACGACGTTATTTTATGTAATCATGTTTTAGAACATATTCCGGATGACACTAAAGCGATGCAAGAATTATATCGTGTACTAAAACCAGGAGGTTATGGTATTTTTCAAATTCCGCAAGACGACATATATAGAAAAAAGACTTTTGAAGATAATTCTATTACAGATAAGAAAGAGCGCGCAAAAATCTTCGGACAATATGATCATGTTCGTGTTTATGGTCGTGATTATTTTGATAAACTTAGAAGTATTGGATTTAAAGTAGAAGAAATGGATTACACAGCAAATCTTTCCGAAGAAGATATAAAAAAATACTGTCTAGCCAAAGGCGAAATTATTCCTGTAGTTTATAAATAAAAACATATTATGACACAACAAATCATTATTGCTACAGCCGCCACTTTTGGAATGTTATCTGTTATTTTTGGTGCCTTTGGAGCACATGCTTTAAAAAAAAATCTATCCGAAGATCAGCTTCACAGCTTTGAAGTTGGTGTAAAATACCAAATGTATCACGCCATTGTTTTATTAGTTTTAGGACTAAACCCTGGCTTTATAACCACTGCAATTTACTGGTGTTTTACTATAGGGATTATACTATTCTCTTTTAGTATTTACGGATTGGTTTTATCGGATGCTAAAGGAAAAAAACTTCGTTTTTTAGGACCAATTACTCCAATAGGTGGTTTACTTTTAGTTACTGGTTGGTTGTTAGTATTATCTACTGCTTTACAATAGCTATTTTTTCTGAAACATTATTGTTTCACTATTTTATAGGTAAACTCTCTTTGGTTACTAATTACTTTCACTAAATACATACCCGTTTTTAAATTGGAAACATTTAATGTTTTCACATTAGTTTCTAATACATTTTGACCTAAAAGATTAAATATTCGAATAGTATCTATTGTTAAATTCGATGTTATTTGCAATTCATTTTGAACCGGATTAGGATAGATATGTATAGTGCTATTTTCATAATCTGGTGTAGACAAGCTCCCATCCTGCAACAAAATATCGAACCAACCAGAAGTTCTTCCAATCGCATTATCACTCCAAACTTGCACTAAATAACTGGTATTAGAAACAACAGGTATATCTTCTAAAATGGCACTTCCGCATCCTCCAGCAACAGGATTTGTTTCTTCACCAAAACAATAGCCGTTTTCCCAAATTTGCATATTAAATCCTGCCTGTGTTATAAGGTCAATTGTTGTACTATCTCCCGTATAAAAAGCAAACCAAACATCTTGTCTATTTGCTACATCATTACAAGTAGGAGTTTGAAATGAAGTTGTTGCAAATTCATTATTAGCAATTAAAGTCTCTCCTAAATTTATATGATATGAAGAAGAATAATAAGCTTCTGAGCAGTTATCGTTAGAGGCTAATTCACAGCCATATTCAACCTCAAAATTTGTATTGCAACCAGGTGCATTATTTTCAAAAGTACCAGGAAACCACGAACTCTCTTCTACGCCAACCAAATAAAGATACGAACAAACCCAATTGGCATTACAAAAAGACAAACTAGAATTATTTCTAATAATTACTTCAGGCCAATTACCTATGATATTATTAGAACCAATATTAATATCTTCTAAAACCGCATTATTTTCAATGATGATACTATGTTCACTTCCTAAATATAATAAACCATTAAAACTTTCTAGAGCGTCATTATTAGAAATATGCACAAACTCCGATCCATAGATCTCATTTAAACCAGTAAAATCAATGAGGTTATCGTTATCTGAAATTACTGTAAATTCTCCTGCTCCATAATTTTCTAAACCAACTAAATTCGTTAATGCATCGTTATTTATGATATAGAAAGAAGCTAAAGTGTTAAAAGTATTTGGAACTCCTGCAACACTTGTTAGCATAGGATTATTACTAATACTAAATGCACTTTCGAAACCTGATTGGTTCACCAAATTTTCTAATCCAGTTATTGCAACTAATGAAGGATTATTACTTACTCCAAACCCATTCCCTGTACCTTCCACATAAGATAAAACCAAGTTTGAGTTTAGTCCATCTGTATTTTGTAGAACTGCATTATTAGAAATGGACAAACTGGTACATGCCGTAATTTGTGCTAATCCGCTTAAATCTGTAATATCATCTCCCGATATAATTAAGGCAACATCAAGCATGGTACAATTTGGATAATCCATTGCAAATGCATCTATTTCTGCTTGCGAGTGGAAGGCTCCATCTGGTGGACATTGACTAAATACAAAATAAGGGAACACAAACAGAAAGAGTAGTAATTGCTTCATTTTAAGATATTTAATTTAAATATAATAAAATTATTGCAAGAGGTTATAATCAAAATTATAAAATTTAACATAGTAATCACATGCAAAGTAATACTAAGAATAATTCTAATGTATTTTGCTTAAAATAGTTGTCTAATAGCCATTCCTAAAACAACATAAAGCAATAAAATAAATAATTCCAGTTTATATTGTTTTAAATGTTTCATAATTAGTTTAACAGAAAAAAGCTGAACTAAATAATTTAGCCCAACTTTAATCACGATTAATAGCATCTTTTAATCTTTATTACTTTGCTGCGTTTCAACAAAGACTTTTACTTAATCCATAACGTCTGAAAGTTTAATTGTCTTTCCGCAATGTTTAGATTCTATTTTAAAAATAACATCTCCTTTTTTTCCTTTGTCAGCCCAACGTACTTCTTTACCAGTATTACAAGAGATGCTTGTTTTGGATCCTTTGTTTAAAGAAACAAAACCTGTTCCTGTATAAATACTCACTTTTTCTTTAGTATCATTTACTAATGAGAAACTACTTGCGATTGAAACTTCTATATTTTGAGATGCATTTATAGTTTGTTTTTCTTCTGAAAAAGAAAATAATACGAATGTAGTTAATGCGATAATTATTGTTTTCATGTTGATTTGTTTTAAAATTACTTCTGCAAATATGTTACTAAAAACCATTTATGAATGTTTCTAATTTCTGAAACCTAGTTTTTAACTTCTAAATCAGAAAAAAACTACAAATTATTTCTTGATAAAATATTCTGTTTTTAAATGTTATTGTTTTTAACGCACTGAAACACTGTTACCACAGTTAGCATTTGCACTATAAAAAGTAGTACCTGTACCACCAGAATTAGAATCAAATTTATACGTGTAATTTGAATTACATGTCACTTTTGTACTACTATTTGCATTTATGCGTGTTCCATTTCTTGATCCATTTTGGTATATATAAATGTCCCTTCCTGTCTTATTATTAATGGTTATTAAATTTCTAGCATTGTTATTATCCATTTGCTCCATACGTGCTTGGTGGGCTTTTAACTTAGCATACTCTGGTGTTGCTTTAATAGAATCGTTATATCTTTTTATTTCTTCGTCACCTGCTTCTCTAGCACGTCTAATTTTTGCTATATCCATTTTATCTTTTGTAGTTAATGGATTAGCTTGCTTTGCTTTCATAGCTGTTACATAATCATTAAACACCTTCTCTATGTTTACCGTTTTTATATACTTAAAAGTTGGTGATTGACCTACTCCTTCTACTTTTGCTTTCATTCTTGCCATAAACCCTCCTTTTTTCTTTTTACCAGCACCTTCTTTTGTTACTGTTTCTCCTCGTTCTTTAACCAGAACATAAAATGCTTTTACATTTGCTAGTTTTGGCACATCACTATCTGAAGTATTACTAACTACAAATAATATATCATCTGTCATCATATAAGCATCCTTTGTATACTTATGTTTTATATATAATACATTTGGATAACTATCTACTCTAACGTAATTACTTAACTCTGTTTGGCTAAAACCACTAACTCCTTTATCTACTGGTGTTGCGACAAAACCTACAGGCTGTCCTGTAACTAGCCTTGTAACTTTTAAGCTAATTGCTGGTTTACCTCTTGTAAAGTTATAAGTACCATCACCATTGGCTGATTGATCTGCAAAACCTTCGTAAATTGCAGATTCTCCATTGGCTTCCATGGCTTCATAAAAGTTTTTTTGCGCTTTTGTTATGGTTGCAACTAGAAGTAATACAACCGAAAATATTATTTTTTTCATTTTAAATGATTTTTAGTGATTAAATAAGTGTGTGTAATTTTTGATAAAAAGCTTTAATGTTTTTTAAACCCCGCAAGCAAAACACTTACGAGATTTTGAAAAAAACAAACTACTATCTATTATATTTTAATAAATTGTTTTGTGAATACATTGCCATTTTTGGCTTCCATTTTAATAATATACATCCCGTTAGGTAAACTAGACACATCCATATTATTATTTTGAGTTCTTAATACTTGCTTTCCTAACATAGAATAAATGGTTGCTTGCTTTAAGCCTTGATTCATTTTTATATTTAAAACTGAAGTTGATGGGTTTGGGTATATAGAAACCGTATTTAAACTAAAATCCTCTACACTTAATGCTCCACAATCTAAGCTATACGTTGCAGTTGCATCTTTTAGCCAAGCAGCTGGTGATGTACCTACAATAGCAGCATCTACCTCTATACAAGTTAAATTTGTATTTTGGCTAGCATTCATAGTTGTAATGTTTGCATTATTTCCATTAGCTATATTTAAACTTGTTAATTGGTTATTAATACAACTTAATTCTGTTAATGCGGTATTAGCCGACACGTCTAAACTTGTTAATTGGTTATTACTACAATCAAGTCTTGATAAAGAGGTGTTAGTAGAAACATCTAAACTTGCTAATTGGTTATCGATAGAAAATAATGACTCTAAATAGATGTTGGAAGAAACGTCTAAACTTGTTATAGGATTATAACTAGAATCAAATTCTATTAAAGCCGTGTTAGCCGAAACATCTAAACTGGTTATTTGGTTATTATAACAATATAATTTTGTTAAGTTGATGTTAGCCGAAACATTTAAACTCGTTAATAGATTGCTATTACAAACCAATTCCGTTAAATTGGTAAATACCTCTATGCCAGTTAAGTCAATTATATTATAGTATCTACAATCTATCAATCCTGTAAAAGCAGTTGCTTCACTACATTGTATTTCTGTATCTCCGTTGGTATTTATTGCTGTGTTACCTACTAAATACGCTTTAAAATTTGCGTCTGGTATGTTTACGTTACAAGTTGTACAATTATCACTATAACTTGCCATTGCATCTTTTTGCCAACCAGCTGAGTTTGGAGTAAAACCAGCATCTACTTGAATACAAGTTAATGTAGCATTGCTTGTTGCATCAAAATTTATCATGTTTGCATTATTACCATTAGCAATATTCAGACTTGTTAAATTGTTATTATCACAAAATAAATCTATTAAGAAAATGTTAGCAGACACATCTAAACTCGTTAAATTATTATCATAACAATATAATCCTGTAATATTTGTAAATGCTTCAATACCTGTTAAATCTGAAATATTATCATTATAAGCATGAATAGTACCTATGGCATCAGTTGCTTCGCTACACTGTATTTCTGTATCTCCGTTGGTATTTATTGCTGTGTCACCAACTAAAGCAGCTTTAAAGTTTGCATCTGGTATGTATATGGTACAAGGTGTACAGTCATCACTGTAACTTGCAGCGGCATCTTTATACCAATTATTTGGTGATGTACCCACTATATTAGCATCTACTTGAATACATGTTAAAGAAGGATTATTACCAGTAGATAGAAATGTTAAGTTTGCATTAAAACCATTGGCAATGTTTAAACCTACTAAATTATTAGCATAGCTTGTAATAGATGTCAACGCTGTATTTGCAGAAAGATCTAAACTAGTTATGCTATTATTATAGCACTCAAAATTTATTAAAGCAGTATTGTTAGAAACATCTAAGCTCGTTAATTGGTTATTTTGACATTTTAATTGCGTTAAAGCGGTGCTAACAGAACCATCTAAACTTGTTAATTGGTTACTTGTACAATCTATAGTTATTAAAGCAGTATTAGAAGAAACATCTAAACTTGTTAATTGGTTAAAACCACAAAACAAATATTGTAAACTGGTGTTAGCCGAAACATCTAAACTTGTTAATTGGTTATTTTGACAATATAATTCTGTTAAAGCAGTAAATGCTTCTACACCTGTTAAGTCACTTATATTTAGGTTTGTACAGTTTATTATCCCAGAAAAGGCAGTGGCTTCACTACATTGTATTTCTGTATCTCCGTTGGTGTTTATTGCGGTGTTACCTACTAAATATGCTTTAAAATTTGCATCTGGTATGTTTACGGTACAAGTTGTACAACTTGCGCTATACGTTGCCCCAGCATCTTTATACCAATCCGTTGGCGATGTACCTGCAATAGCAGCATCTACCTCAATACACGTTAACGCCGTATTATCTGTAGCATAAAAAGAGGTCATATTTGCATTATTTCCATTGGCTATATTCAAACTTGTTAATTGGTTCTCATTACACCATAATAATACTAAATTTGGTTGCGCAGAAACGTCTAAACTCGTTAATTGGCAATCAGTAGCAAAAAAGTCCTCTAAAGCGGTGTTAGTAGAAACATCTATACTCGTTAATTGGGTTCTACTAATAGCTAACCTTACTAAAGCAGTATTAGCCGAAACATCTATACTTGTTATTGGGTTTGTATCAAAATCAAGTTCTGTTAAAGCTGTATTACTTGAAACGTCTAAACTCGTTAATTGGTTAGTATAACAACTTAAATTAGTTAAAGCCGTGTTAGCCGAAACATCTAAACTCGTTATTTGGTTTTCACCACATTTTAATTCTGTTAAAGCAGTGCTAGAAGGAAGGTTTATACTCGTTAATTGGTTATCTCGACAATCTATACTTGTTAAAGCTGTATTAGCAGAAAGATCTAAACTCGTTAATTGGTTGGTCACACAATTTAATTGTGTTAAAGCAGTAAATGCTCCAATACCTGTTAAATCATTTATACCTAAACTATAACAATTAATTTCTCCAGTAAAAACACTTGCTTCACTTACCTGTATTTCTGAATCTCCATTAGTGTTAATAGAAGTATTACCTACTAAATAGGCTTTAAAGTTAGCATCTGGAATGTTTACATTTTGTGCATAGCCAAATGTTGCTATGAGTACGAATAATAAAAGTAATTTGTTTTTCATGATATAAAAAATTTATTGAGTTTGTTTGATACAAAACTATTTGTAAACAAGCTTTTACAGCAGTCAAAAAAACTCGATTCAAGTCACGAACTAACCATTTGAATCAAAAAACAACTATTTGAGTCAAAATGCTTTTATGACTAATTAATTGCCTCAAAAAAAGATATATTTACAAAGAAAGTATATCAAAACGGTGTTGTTAAAGTTGCTGATTTTATTCTTAACTAATACTTTTAAATTTGTTTAGCTATTAATATTTAGTAGAATTATGAAAAAGAAATATGAAACTATAATTAGTTTAGGAACCCAAGAGCGTTATTCTAATAGCTTAAATAAAAGAATACGTTTATTAAATACATTTTGTTTAATTTGGAGTCATATAATTCTGTTTTTCTATTCCTTAGAAATGATTTTTGGTTTTGTACAAGAGTACATTAACAAAAATGCTATTACTTTTGATTTTTTTGACTACCAAGCATTTTTCACATATTTTCTTATTTTCAACTCTTTAATTATAACACTATTTCTGAATAAGAATCATCTCTTTAAATGGGCTCGCATACTCTTTATCTGTGTTTTTATTATTAGTAATACATATGCTGCACTTATTATTTCGCCAGGCAATTACTTGGAATATTATTTATTACTTGCATCTCCTATTTCTCTAATACTTTTCACAAAAAAAACAACATCATACTTTGTATTAGCAATCAGTTTTTCGCTGTTTTTAACACCTTATTTTTTTTATGTTGTTTATCCAACAGATTATGTAGATAGACTATTAGTTCTTGAAGCCTTATGTATTTTTCTAGTAATACATCTTTTGGTAAATTATTTTAAAGAAAGTAATATAAAAAGCGAAAAACTATTAGCGCTAGAAAGAGACAAAGTACTTACCGATAAAATGATATTAGAAGGGCAAGAAGCAGAATTACGTGAATTGAATGAATTTAAATCTCACTTCTTCGTGAATCTTTCACATGAAATACGTACTCCTTTAACCTTAATTCAAGGCTATACAAATCAGTTAAACTTTAAAGAATCGGATACAGAAAACAATCAAAAAACAGCTATAATAAAAGAACAATGCCAACAAATGCAAAATATTATTAATAGTATTATGGATTTAAGTAAAATGGATAGCAATGAGTTTCAACTTATTAGTTCACCACTGGATGTAAACTCCTTTTTAGAAAAACATTTTATAAACTTCCAGAGTCTTTTCGCTAAAAAAAATATAGAGTTTACATTTAACAACAAGACTTTAAAAACAACCATTTTAGTAGATGAAAACCTGTTTTCTAAAGCAATAACTAATCTTCTAAGTAATGCATTAAAATTTACACCTAAAAACGGAAGCGTTGCTATTAACACATCATTTAATAATGAAGGTCTTACTATTAATGTTATAGATACAGGTATTGGCATCAATAAGGATGAAAGCAAATCTATCTTTAAACGTTTTTATCAAGTAAAAAACGACATTACTAAAAGCCAAGGTAGTGGTATAGGCTTGGCTTTTACAAAAAGTATTATTGATGCGCATCAATTTTCTATTGCTGTAGAAAGTAGTTTTGGAAATGGCACTTGCTTTACAATCTCTATTCCAAAAAAGTTTGTAAACACAAATCAACCCGATATAAAACCACTGCAAACTATTGAAACAAATAAAACTAGCTTAAACAAACAAACAAACACAACGTATAAAAACAATAAACAAAAAATACTTATAGTAGATGACCATGAACAGATGAGAAAGTATTTAAAAAAGATTTTACAGCATTATGAGATTACGGAAGCTGAAAATGGAAAGGAAGCACTTAACATACTTCAAAACAACAACTTTGATCTCATTCTAACAGATTATATGATGCCTGTGATGGATGGAGAAACTTTAGTGAAAAAATTAAAACTACAAAAAAACAAAACGCCAATTTTAGTACTAACTGCAAGAACAGATCATCAAGGAAAACTATCTATGTTACGACTAGGTATTGATGGTTATTTACAAAAACCTTTTATTGAAGAAGAGCTTTTAATTAATATTAAGAACGCTATATCTCTTTATAAAAACATTGTAGAATTTGACAAGGAAAACTCTCCAGAAACATTGAAAAACCTCAACGAGTATGCCGATAAATTTAATAGTAAAATCACATCTTATATAAATCAAAACTTAAATTCACCACTGCTAACGGTAGATTCCATTTCTGAATACATGAAGGTTTCTAGAAGCACACTAAACCGAAAAGTGAAGAGTCTTTTAGGGCAAACTGTTAACCAATTAATACAAGAAGCACGTTTAGAAAAAGCACGAAATTTAAGAGCAGAAGACCCTTTTGCCTCTAAAAAACAAATTGCAGAAGCTGTTGGTGTTACCAATACAACCTATTTATTTGAGAAACTAAAAGAACGTTATGGTGCTTAGTAGTAATTAGTAATACTTTTGTTTAAACTTAAAACAAAAAAATCTCGTAAGCAGAACACTTACGAGATTTCAATAACTAAATTAAACGAAACTATAGATTACTGTTTAATGAAACGTTTGGTGGTAACACCTCCGTTTTCATCTTTAATTCTTATTAAATATACACCATTTAACAAACGACTTACATCTATACTTTTGTTTGAAGTGCTTAGCACTTCCTTTCCTAATACCGAATAAATAGTTACTGCTTTTAAGTTACTATTTATTTTAATATGCAAATCTGAAGTTGTAGGATTTGGATATATAGAAATTGTATTTAAACCAAAATCATTTACACTTAATATCGTAGGACAATCTTCATCAAAACTAGCATTGGCTGGAATATCCCAATTGGAGTTAGGCGTAAAACCTGCATCTATTTGCACACAAGTTACAGCGCTACTTACTACATTAAAACGAGTGACATTACTGTTGTTTCCGTTTGCCATATTTATGGCTGTAAGTGCAGTTGTATGTGCTTTAAAATCTACCAAATCCGGAAGCATACTTAAATCTAAAATACCGGAAATACCTGTTTGCTCTAAAAGTAATTGTGTAAGTTTTGTGTTTTGAGAAACATCCACACTAGTAAGCGTTGCATTCCCAAAAGCCTGTAAACCTATAATTTCTGTAAAAGCTTCCATTCCTGTTAAATCTTGAATGTTTGCATTTGCAACATTAATACTTCCTGTATAAGCACTTGCTTCACTAACTTGAATTTCGGAATCGCTATTTGTATTAATATTTGTGTTAGCAATTAATATGGCTTTAAAGCTTGCGTCTGGAATAGTTACATTCTGTGCATTTGTTGCTAAACCTATTGCTATAAAGGTAAAAATGGAAAGTAATTTTGTTTTCATCATTATGTTTTTATTGATTATGGCACAAAACTACTCCCAAAGTGCATTTAAAAATCTTGCCAATTTCTGAAACTTGCCTTTCAACTTCTAAACAAAAAATCCCGTAAGATTTAACACTTACGAGATTTAAAACAATAATTAAAACTACAAACTACTGCTTCATAAAACGTTTAGTGGTTATACTTCCTGTTTCATCTTCAATGGTAATTAAATAGAGTCCGCTTTTTAAATTAGCGGTATTTAGGGATTTTGATGTTGTTTCTAAAACCTTTGCTCCTAGAACAGAATAAACAATTGCTTGCTTAAGGTTATTATTCATTTTAATATTTAAAATAGAGGTTGTTGGATTTGGATAAACCTTTACTTCTTTTTTATTTAACTGTAAATCATTAACTCCTAATGTTGCGCCAAACTCATAAACTCCCATATCTACAGTGGTATTAAACACACGATTATTCCCTAATAAATCCGAAACTATTCCTGCTGGTATTTTAGAATTATCTCCACTATCTACAGCCGGCGAACCTGATGTTAAAGTATAATCATTCGTCGATGCATTCATAAATAACGGATTTGCATTACTTGTATTGGTTTTACTTCCGCTAGGGATTGCTGAAAAATTTTGCTCATCAATAGAGTTTGAGACAGTAATAGAAGCAGGTAGTGTTTGGTATAACCCTGTAATTGATCTTGCAGTAACTCCTCCTGTAGTTTCATTATCATAAAAAATACTATTTGCAATAGTAGCATTTATAGTTCTTCCTGTTCCTGCTTCAGACAAACCAATAGTTGCTCTATTAAAATTATTCAAGCTGTTTGCTGTTCCGGTATCCACATTACCAACAAAAGTATTATTAACAAGCGTTGTATTTACTGTACTATTAGTTCCGTTTGCTCTTACCCACATAGAACTTCCTGAATTTGCCAAACTAGAACCATTATCCTCTGTTCTATTTTTTTCAAATAAGGAATTTGTTACACTAAAATTAATACTTGTACTTGCATTTCCTAACAAATAAATAGCGCCACCATTTCTAGCTAAATTTTCTGTAAACTCACAAGATTCAATATTTAATGTTGCTGCAAATGGAGTGGTCACTGGACGAGATATAGCTCCTCCTGATGCAAATGCCACATTATTTTTAATTTTACAATTTTTAATAGTAATTGTAATAGAGCTAGCTCCAAGTTCTATACCGGCTCCACTTGTTTGTGTTCCTGTACTATTTGCATAACCTCCTGTAATAGTTAATCTATCTAAAACAACATTACGTGTAAAGTTTGGTACTTGTACAACTTGATACGAATTATCTGCTTTTGTACTATTTGTATATGAAATTATGGCATCATCATTACCTAACAAATCTCCACTTAAAATAGTTTCGTTTGCTCCTATTACTCGCTGCCCTAATTGCGTTTCTGTTCCATCAAATCCTCCATATACTTTCACACCATTTCCTGGTCTAAAACCAACATCTCTTCTATCTGTTTTTGGCGTGTATGTACCTGCTGCAATCCAGACTTCTTCAGTATCTTGTGCAATATTTAAAGCTTCATATAAATTATTAAAAGCATTACTCCATGAAATACCATTATCACTTCCTGTTGCGTTTGCATCTACATAAATTCTTCCAATAGTTCTAGCGGTAGAAAACGTATATGCTTCTGACCAAGGTGTCGTATTACCTGCGCATTGTTGTCTAACATACACATTGTATTCTATAAATTCCTCTAAGCCTGCTAAAGCAGTTGTACCAGTTGTAATATTTGAAGCTAGGATAGCAGCACTGAAAGATTCGGAAGCTTTATGATATGCAATATCGTAGGTACCAGAATCTGAAATATTTATATCTGCACTTGTATTGGTAATATTAGCTGCAGATAAAATAGAAGGCGAAGGTTCAAAACAAAAATCTCCATAAGAAGCTATACTTTCTACTTCTGTTGCTGTTAGAATTCTATTATAAATTAATATATCATCAATAACACCTTCATATTTTTCACCAGCTGCAAGTAATTCGTTTGAAATGTTAGCTACATATATTGGTGTATTTACATCATGGCTTTGTGTAATGTTTACAGCAAAAGTATCTGTTCCATTAGGACGAGTATTACTTGTTGTTTTAAGTACACCGTCTGCATAAAAATTGATAATAACATCAATATTATTTCTGTTTGGTGAAACATTTGTCAATATGGTTTGTACATCAAACACAATATGATGCCATTCGCCATCATTTAATCCTGGTTCATCATGCGAAAAAGTATACGCTTGGTTATATCCTCCTGTTCCTGCATAATACAATGAACTTCGAACTTCTAATCGAATATTATTATTTTCAACTGAAACAGACACACCATTCCATCCTCCGGATGTTGTATTTGTTCTATCGCTATCATCTAAAATAATTTGTCTTGTTGCTCCTGTATAAGATGTCTTAATCCAAAAACTATAAGATAAAGATTCACCAGTTCCAGTAAAATCAATATTAGGTCTATTTAGATAATCGCCATTAAGTGTGATTGCGTTTGTTGTAGAACCACCAAATCGGTTATTAACTTCGGTAAGTGCTGTTCCTGTTTGTGTAAAGTTTACACCTGCGGCACCATCTGCTAATACTGCACCATTTTGAAATTCATAGGCAGCAACTAATCCGTTAAACGGAAATTGAGCAAATGCAATACTTGTAATTAGTAGAAATAAGGGTAATAATTTTGATTTCATAATATATAGTTTATAGTTTATGAATCAAAACTACTTGTAAAGTCTATCTAAAAATAAAGCCAATTTCTGAAATGCTAGTTTCAACTTCTAAAACAAAAAAACCTGTAATAAAGACACTTAATGACTATTATTACAATCATTTTACACGATTTTATAAGTCTTATAAAATAAATGTTTCTATTTTTATTCCACTATTACTGTTCCGTAAACGGAATAATAACCTCTACTTGCGTACCTATTGGATGTTCATTATCAAACAAATCCATAATCGTTACACCTACCTGTTTTTCTTTTCCGTAGTTTAATAATGCTAAACGGTCTTGTGTTGCCTTTATAGCAAAAGGTGCATGTTTTTTCCCACCGTGAGCTTTAATTTTATTGGCTTGCTCTCGCCCAACTCCATTATCTATAATAATACACTTTATCGTTTTATCTTCTAAGTAGATATGGAAATTAATTTCTAGTTTCCGATCTGTTTTTCGGTGTAACAATCCATGTTTTAAAGCATTTTCTACATAAGGTTGAATTAACATGGTAGGAATATATACGCTATCCGATTTTAAATCTCCAGTGGAGCTAATATTATAATTTAATTTATCTTCAAAACGTAGTTTCTCTAATTCTAAATACATTTCTAAACAATTAATCTCTTCTTGTAATGTGATTTTTCCTTTTGTACTATGACTTAAATAGGTTCGTATTAAATCGGCAAATTTCCCTAAATACTCACTTGCTAATCTACTTTTATTTAAAACAATATAATCTTGAATAGAATTAAGTGCATTAAAAATAAAATGCGGATTCATTTGTGAACGTAAGTTTTCTAGTTTTAAAGCTATTAATTCGTTATCTAATGAAAGTTGTTTAATTTCTATTTGTTTGGATTTTTCTTTGTTTTTCAATTTCCTTTTAAAGTAAAAAACAATGAATCCTATAATAGACAAACTATAGAGTAAAATAAACCACCATTTTTTCCAAAAGGGTAATTTAATATGTAGTTTAATACTTTCGATTCCATTTTCACTAGCTGCATCACTATTGGTTGGCCGTACTTGAAAGGTATATTTTCCAGCAGGCAAACTACTATATTTCATGGCATTCACACCAATATCGGTGGTAATCCAATCGGCATTATAGCCTAATAAACGGTATTGATACGTTTTATTACTATTGTATAGAATACCATTCACATTAAACTCAAATTGTATGGAATTCTGATTGTAATCTAAATTGTAATCGGTTCCAATATCTACCGATTTTTCATTAATTTTTATATCATTAAAATAGATTTCTGGACAAGAAGTGGTTTTAAAAACTTTATCTTTATCAAAAGAAAATATGCCGTTATTGGAAGACAAAACCACTTGGTTTTTTAAAATTTCAATACCCGATATTTTATAAGACAGTATCCCATCTGTTTTTGTCAGATTTTTAAAGGTCTTCAAATCGGTATTAAACATTTGCAAACCCTTTGGTGTTGCTATCCAAAGCGCATTTCCATCTCCTTTTAAAAATGTAATTTGATTAGACAGCAACCCTTTTTCAGTAGAATACCGTGCAATAACTTGATTATCTCTTATAGCAAAAATTCCATTTTTAAACGTACCAACCCAAACGATACCATCTGCAGTTTCGGAAATAGAAATAGCAGAAATTTCTTTGCCTTCATATTGTATTGTGGTTGCGTTATATGCATCGTCTAATACTAACAAATCATCTACAAAGCCAATAAAAGCAGTATTATTTTTAGGGCTGTAGTGTGTTGTATACACACGCTTATCATTAGAGAACTCCTTGATTACCCCAGAATGTTCATTTAAAAAAACCAACCGTACATACGTTCCATAGAGTGTGGTATACGCATTTAAACGAGAAAAACTTTTTACTCCTTTAAAGTGACCTTTTCTTGTTGCTTCTAAAGTGTTATTATCTACAAAATAAGTCCCATCATCTGTACTTACATAACTATATTTTTGTTTTGGATTATATTGTATTGCAGATACTTTATTATTTAAAAAATGGGAGAACTTATACTCCGAGTTATTTAAATTAAGAAAACCTACCTGTCCTACTTTAGTCCCAAAAAACACCACAGAATCATTGACTTTATTAATAGCCATGACATCGTTACTTTTTTCGGGCAACGCATATTTTACCACTGCTATGTTAGGTATTAAATAAATACCATTTGTGAGTGTTGTTACCCAATACGTATGGTCTTTATCTATAATTACATCGGTAACCACTTCCTCTTTTAAAATTTGCCTTTTTAATTGAAATTCCTTTAGATTCTTTTCATAAATAAAGATTCCCTTATTTGTCAAAACCCATAAATCATTTTGAATTACTTTGATTGAAATAATTCTTAGATCTTTTAAAAGCGCTAATCCTTTCACTAACTCCGTTGTGCCTGACGCTAAATTTGATCTTCTAAATGTATTTTGAAACTTAAATTGCTGCGACAAGAACAAGGTGCTGTCTAGTTTAAAAACAAGTGTTTTTCCTTGAGCGGTACTGGCCCCTTTATCATCTTTATAGTTAACATTAAGCAAAAACTTACGTTTCTCTTTTAAGTCTTCATCTAATATTACTATTGCTTTAAAATCAATTAAAACATAGAAGTCTTCTAATGGTATCAGTCTAACCCCTCCTTCTTTATTTATTTGTTTTAGAAGAATTCGCTTCGTAGTTAAATCTACAACATGTAAAGTTCTACCTGTAGTAATTAAAACCTTGTTATTATGTACTATATAATTTGCAAGTTGTCCTTTTAAATCCTCTTTTAAATCTAAAAAAGTGACCAATTTATTATTTTCAACATAAAAAAACTGACCAGAAATATTGGTACACCAAACACGCCCTTGTGGATCTTCTGTAAGTTGAAAAACGGACAGACCTCGTTTTTCTGCATTGGTATACTGCGTATAATTTTTACCGTCATAACGATACAAACCACTATCGCAGGCCAGCCAAATAAAACCTTTACTATCCTCTAAAATGCTATAAAATTCAACATCAGGTAAACCATCTTTTTCTGTAAGATGAATAGACACTGGTTCTTGTGCATGCAGTAAATAGAAGCACAATAGAAATAGCATTAAAAGTAGGTTTTTACTCAACATCTAGGAATTGTAGATAAAACTACAATAAAATATACTTTAATGTATCTATATAACTCAAAAAAAATCTAATTTAAAATCTTTATTTATGGTGTAAAAATTTACCCTATATTCTGAACGATTGTCAAGAATTCTTCTTTTTTATCATTTGAAATGGATACGGTTTTATCATTTTCCATAATAATATACCCACCATCTTTTTTAATATATTCTTTGATATAGGAAAGGTTTATAAGGTGAGAACGGTGCGGTCTATAAAATATCTTTATCTCGTGAAGAATATTTACAAAGAATTTTAATGGTTTGCTTACCAAAATACTACCATGGGTCACGGTAGAAACATTAGTATACATACCATCTGCTTCTAGCATAATAATATCTGTAAAATCTACAAATTTAATTCCATCAGCGTTTGGCAATCCTATTTTTTTAAAATTAGAATCTTCCAAACTTGCTTTCAATTCTGTTAGACGTTTATTGATTTGTGTATTTCCTAAAAAAGCAATTGCTTTATCTACCGCAGCCTTTACTTGACTTGGCCTTACGGGTTTTAACAAATAATCTATTGCCGAAAGCTGAAAGGCTTGTATCGCATATTCACTATACGCTGTTGTGAAAATGATTTCGAAATTATGTACTTCCTTTTCAATAAAATTTAGAATCTCAAGACCAGAATGTTCTGGCATTTCTATATCTAAAAAAACAATACTTGGCTGTTCTTTTTTTATAAGTGCTACACCGGAAAGCAAATCTTCTGCTTCAAAAACCTCTGTGATTTTCGGGCAGTTTTCTTCTACTAAAATATGTAGAACTTGTCTTGCTTTTTTCTCGTCGTCAATTATAAGTGCCTTCATCTGCTATAATTTATTTTTTAGAATTGGAATGTTTAATACTACTTTTGTCCCTATTGCTTTGCCTCCTTCTATGAGATCCATAATTTCTACACCAATCTTTTTTTCGCGACCGTAGTTTAATAAATCTAAACGTTCTGTGGTTGCCTTTAATGCGAAAGATTTATGCTGTGCTTCTCGTTTTTTATTAATTTCTTTAGATTTCTCTCTACCTATTCCATTATCTTTTATAATACACTCTATACTTTTATTGGTAGGTTTTCCTATGGAAACATTTAACTTTCTATTATCTTTTTTATGCAGTAAACCGTGCTTTAAAGCATTTTCTACATACGGTTGAATAAGCATGGTTGGAATTTTAATCATATCAGAATTTGCAGATTCATCAACATGAAAAGTATATTCTAATTGTTCTTCGAAACGTAATTTTTCAAGCTCTAAATAGAGATTTAAATTATGTACTTCGTCTGGAATAGAAATAAAACCTGTATCACTAAAGTGAAGGTAATTACGAATTAAATCTGCAAATTTCCCTAAATAATCACTTGCTAGATTTTTTTTATTCAACACAATATAGTCTTGAATAGAATTTAGAGCATTAAATATAAAATGCGGATTCATCTGTGCTTTTAAAGCCTTTAATTCTGAATCTCTGTATTGTTTTTCTATTGCTAATCGTTTTTGCGTTTCTTTTAGTTCTATAGTTACTAACTCAGCTTTCTTTTTTGCTCTCAACCTACTAAAGTAAAAAACAGAAGCTAGTAGTAACAAACCTGCAACAGTTAAAGAGCCTATAAATAAATTTCTATTTTTTTGACTTTCTAATTTGGTAATTGCGACTTGTTGTTCGGCTACTTCTTTTTCTCTTCTAGTTTTTTCTGTATCGTATTTGATTTCAATATCACTTATTACTTTTTTCTTCTCTATCCCCAAAACACTATCTCTTACGACAATTTCTTTTTCTAAGTAATACAAGGATTTTTTATAGTCTAATTTCTTTTCATATAGTTCTGAAAGGGCTCTGTAATTAACTTCTAGATTAGATAAATTTGGATGTTTTGAAGCAGATAAAATTGCCTCTACTTCTTTTAATTGTTGTTCGGCTAAATTATAATCACCTAATAACATGGTATTATTTCCAATATTTTGTTTGGTAGTAAGAACTCTAGTTTGATCTCCCATTTGTTCAAAAATAGGAAGTGATTTTTTAAAATACTCATTGGTTTTCTTATAATCTTCTTTTTCAATATAAATAGAACCTAAAACGGAATAAATCATTGCCTTTAAATAAGGTCTTTTTTCAATAGACTCTGCTTTTTTAGCATATTTTATTGCTTCTTCTGTTTCGTCTAATTGATATTTAACAGCTGCCATTTGCAAGCATACTTCCGACAAAAACACCTCATCTTCTTGTATTGTTGGATGGTTATAAAGAGATTCCATTACATCAAAAGATTTCACGTATTCTTCTATATTATAATATGTACCTGAAAGGTTATATTTGGTAATAAGATAATCCTTATCTCCTTCTCTTCCTTGTTCTTCATCCCTTTTTAATATTTCATGATACAGTTCTATCACTTTAGAAAATTCACCTTTAGACTCATAAGCACCAGCAATAGTTTCTTGAGATATCCGTATTAGTCCAGGATTTTGTAATCTTTCTCCAATACTTAAAGCTTTTTTAGCATATATAAATGTAGAGTCTATATTACCTTGAATAGAATGATACAGTGCTTTTTCGTTAATCCATTTACCTTCTTGACTCTCTTCTTTATCTTCAATACTTTTATTAAGAAGTTTGTTTAAAACATACCAATGAACATCAGAATCTCTATGACGGTAATAGTTGATAAACGCTATAGACTTTTTTCTTTTTAGGCTATCCGTTTCTATTTTAGATAATACTTGCTCTAAACTGTCAATAACTTTTTGTTGCGAAAAACTATAATGGAAAAGAAATAGGATTAAAAATATTGGTAATATTTTTTTCATAAATTTGGTATTTAGTGTAAAAATGAAAAAAACATTATAATAACCACCTTTTCATTTGCTGAAATGTGGATTTGAGCTTTTAACACAAAAAATTATGCTTCTGGAAATCCGTTAAGGCTTAAGGTTTCCAATTCGTTGTTATTATTTTCAAAAACAATAAAAACTTTTAGTTCGGAATGGTTTTTTAAAAACGCTTTTGTTTTTTCTATTCCCATTGCTTGAAAAGCAGTTGCATATGCATCTGCTTGAATGCAACTGGTAGCAACTACCGATACACCTAATATGTTCGATTTACTTGGATATCCTGTTTTTGCATCTATAATATGCGCATAACGTTTACCGTTTTCATCTAACTTAAATTTCCTGTAAGTGCCAGAGGTTGCCATAGCAGATTCTTCTAATGGAATAGCTTTTAATACCGATTGGGTTCCATCAAAATTTGGTTTATCGATACCCACTGTCCATGCTGCATTTTTTTCTATATTTTTTCCTTTAGCACGAATTTCACCTCCAATTTCTACCAAATAATTAGTTACATTTTTACTTTCTAAAAAATCTGCAACTACATCTACTGCATACCCTTTAGCTATTGCATTAAAATCTATAAACGTATTCTTATATTTTTTAATTATTATTTGATCTGCAATATCAATATTCTTTAATCCTACAAACTGCATTAAGCTATCAATTTTAAGACTATCTAAACGTTCTATTTTCTTTTCTGGGCCAAATCCTAATGCATTTACAATGGTTCCTATAGTAGGATCGAAAACACCTTCAGTTTGACTATAGATTTGTTTAGAAACTTCTAGTACTTTTTTAAAATGCAAATCGATTTTGTTACTTTCATTTCTATTCAGTTTAGAAATATCAGAATTAGTTTGATAGGTAGACATCGATTTATTAATTACATAATATAAGCTATCTATTTGCTTTCCAAAATTAGTATCTACATCATAAATTATGGAATAGCTAGTACCAAAAACAGGACCAGAAATTTTGGTGTTTTTTGGTTCTTTTTTACAGGAAATCAATAATATGCTAAAAGAAAATGCTATTAATTTATACTTTAATTTCATTTGAAAAGTTTGATTGCCTTTGTGGAATTCCTCAAAAAGGAGCTTTTTTTAGTTAATTGTTATCTTTCAATTTAAATTTATGTCCAGCACTTGAATACCATTATATTCAATTAAATATTCTTGATTTAAATACACCGGTAAATCTTCACCATTAGGGTTACCAAGTCCAACACCTGCATACAATACTTTAGCATTTTTATTGGAGGCATGTTTTTTAAAAGTCTCCATCCAAACTATATCGTAGTTATTAGGGTTTTCTGGTAGTAGTACAGCACGAACAATTACAAAAAAGTATTGGCTATTTTTATCTATACAAACAAATTGCGGGTGTTTTTTAAGCGTACTATTTATTGCAACAAACTCGAAACCTCGTTTTTCTAAATCTTTACCAACGTGATTCATTGCTAAGTTATGTAACTCTTGTTTTGTAAGGGGTTTGTTCATACTGCAAAAATACTATAAATGTTTTACAGATGATGACATTTTAAAAATCTTTCGATGTAACTATAGAAGTAAGAAACAAATCCAATAAATATAAATACTATGAAACCAAACCATTTATTTTGCATCACAATCGCTATTTTACTTTGTTTTTCTTGCAAAAACAAGAAAACAAATGCTAATTCAGGATTTGACTTTCCGTTGGAAGATTATACACAAAACAATCAGCAACAAAGTAATAACATACAAAATACAAATTATACTAACAGTACAAATTGGCAACACAAAAGCCAGGAAATCAATAATAATCAACAACAAAAAAAGACCAATAAAAACGGCTTAAAACCATATAAAATCATAAGTCCACAATTTGGAATCCTATTTGGGATTCTACCAATTCCAAAATCCTGGAATGAAAAAAGCAAAAACCAAGAGAATATATTGTTTGAAAATGCTAGTGGTGTAAAAGTATATGGCGAACAATATTTTTCATTTTCGCATCACAATGACCCACAAAGAAATCAATTCTCAAAACAAAACGGAGCCAATGTGCAACCTCTAAAATCTTTAGATCGCGTTATAAACGAAGATTTTAAACCGTACTTTCAAAAGGAAGGTGCATCTTTTGTTAGACAATACCCATTACCACATTTAGCACAAAAAGACAAACTAATGGATAGTTATATATTTAAAGCTACCCCAGAAAACAAACAATACCAATGTATGGTAACAGAATGGAAAGATCAAAAAGGAAATCTATCTGTTGTCATTGTACGTTATTATGTTACACAATATCCACAAATTGGCGGAATGGGTTGGGGATATACAATCAATGCATTAGAAGCTCCTAAAAAGGTCTACGAAAATGCAAAACAAAATCTTATTTACGCTTTAATTAATTTACAAATCAACCCGCAATGGGTAAAAACAAACAACCAATACTATGCGCAAATGGCGCAGAAAAATAATACAGAACACCAAGCAAGAATGGCAGCTATTAAAGCAACTGGAAGAACAATTCGTCAAAACGCAAAAACATATAGTGATATGGCCGATAGCAGACATGAAAGTTGGAAAAAAAGAAATGCTATTTCTGATGCCGGACATGCCAATACTATAAATAGTATTTGGGAACGTAGCACTATGACAAATACAACAGGAGACATTTACCAAGTTGAAGGATACAATAACAATGTTTGGAAAAATGCTAACGACACCTATCTTGGAACAGATGATTATAATTATAATCCAAATATAGATAATACTGCAAACCATGAAAGCTGGGAACAGTTAGAACACGTAACCAATTAATACCCAGAATTTACCATTAAACTTAATAAAATACACTTTATCAAAAATGATATGAAATATTATAACTTTCTAGTATCTTTCCTATTAAGATGCAAAAAAGAAATACTAAAAATAATCATTCTGTAATTGAGTCTATTAAAAATAATGACTCCAATACGCTAAAGCAATTGTATCAATCCAACTACCCAAAAATTGAAGCTTATATTTTAAAAAACAATGGAAATAAAGAACACGCCAAAGATATTTTTCAAGAAGCATTTTTAAGTGTTTGGAAAAACGTTAAAAACGATAAATTTGAATCGCAAAATGATTCCGCTATTCATGGCTATCTCTACACCATTTCTAAAAACAAATGGTTAGATTATTTACGCTCTCAGCATCATAAAAAAACTGTTGTAGTCTCAAAAATCAATCATTTTGAAGCTGCTGACACAAATTTATATGAAAATGATGATGATATTTTAAAAGAAAAACGATTAGATAGTATAATGCATGCTTTTAAAGGTCTTGGTGGCTCGTGTAAAGCACTATTAAAGAAATTTTATTTTGAAAAGAAATCGATGATGATTATTGCTGAAGAATTGCAATTAGACGCAGCATCTACTAGAAACAAAAAGTACAGATGTATGCAAAAATTACGAACATTAGCTTCAGAAAATAACAAATAGCATGAACCCAAATACAAACATCACAGAAAAAGAATTCGAAAACATAGAGCGTTACTTAAGTGGTTCCATGTCACCTGAAGCGCGTAAAGCATTGGAATTAAAATTAAAAAACAACAGTGCGTTATTACATTATTTTAATGAACACAAAATAATGCAAGAAGCTATAGAAACACAAAGCTTGAAGGAACAATTAGATATTTACCATAGTGGTATCTCTGCAGATAAAACGCTTAAAAACAACCACATTAAAGTTATTTCTTTTCCATTTAAAAAAATGATTGCAGCTGCAGTTTTAATTATAGCATTGGGAAGCTTTTGGTTTATTAATTTGAGTTCTAATAATGAAAAATTATATACGCAATATTTTAAAGCAGATCCTGGTTTACCAACTACGATGGGAGAAACCAACAATTATGATTTTTATAATGCCATGGTTAACTACAAACAAGGTGACTATACTTTAGCAATCTCTAAATGGGAAAAACTTCTAAATACTAAACCAAAAAACGACACATTAAATTATTTTATTGGCGTTGCTCATTTAGCAAATAAAAATGAAAAGAAGGCTATTCTGTATTTAAGTAAAGTAACAAATAATACGCTTGGAAGTTTCACTAATGAAGCCTATTACTACTTAGGTTTAGCACATTTAAAAGCCGATAACATGGAACTTGCAAAAAAAAATCTTACCTTTAGTACTATTGATAATAGCAAAAAAATACTTTCTAAACTAAACAACTAAAACTTCACTTTATGAAGAAGTTCACTTGCTATTGCTTTGCTGTGGTATTATTTCACATTACTACAGTGCCTACTTATGCGCAAAAGGATTCCATATCTAAGATCGATAAACTAAGAAAACTAGTTGATCAAAAAAAAATAGCCAAAGCTAAGGCAGAACTCTATCATCAAATAGAGCAATTTAAAGCTGTAAAACAATACGATTCACTTATAAACTATTATGAATTTATTGGCAGCTTTATTCTAGCAAATAATGATAAACAACTTGCTATTAAACGCTCTAAAGAATTTACTGAAGAATTACTAAGACAAAATGACCCATATATTTCATATAAAGCACTTACTGGATTGTCAGTTACGTATTCAGATGCAGGAGATTACTCTAAAGCATATGAAACAGTAACAGAAGCAATCCCTTTTGTCGCACAATTGCAAGAGAATAGACCTAAAGAAAAAGCAGAATTAGAATATGATCTTGGTTATTATTCTCTTCAATTAAGCAATTATCCATTATCTAAAAAACACTATTTAAAGAGCATAGAAGCACTTAAAAATGTAAAAAACATAGATTATGTAGCGTTACAAAGAACCTATAACAGCATAGGAATAGTATACTGGACTGAAGCCAAAATGGATAGTACTAAATATTATATGAATAAATCTTTAAATGCACTTCATAACGCACCAAAAGGAGACGACTTCATGAACGAGTATTATCGTCCAGCCCTATTACAAATCAATTTAGCCATAGTATCTCAAGCCATAGGCAAGAATAATGAAGCTATTAAATTTACAGAGAAAGCTATTTCCGATTTACAAAAATTCATAGATAATTCTATAGATGAACAACGTAAGTTAAAGGCTAAAAAAAGTAAACTCGCTGCTATTGATAATTTGGGCGTTTTTTATAATGAAATAGGTGAATTTAAAAGAGCTGAAGAACTTATAAACTACGCATTTAACATCAAGAAACAAGCATTTGGCGAGACAGATCCAAGTGTAAATATTTCAAAAATAATACTTGCTCAAGCTAAAATAAACACCAAAGATCTAGAAAATGCAGCAATACTTTTAGACCAAGCAATTGCTACAATAGAAAAAAACAAAAAAGCACAAACGTACTGGTTAGGTATAGCTTACATTTCTAGAGCTAGTGTTTATAAAGATTTAAAAGATTATACTAATGCAAGTTCTTATTACTTAAAAGGGGAACTTTTAAACAGAAAAGCTACTAACAATAACTTCTCTAAAGAAATGTTAGAAGAAATGGGAACCATGTCTGTTTTTCATGCAAAGCATGGAGATAAAACCAAGGCTTTGGCATTAGCAAAAGAAGCTTATACATTCACAAAAAAAGGAAGTTTTAAAAATACAGTTCGGGAATTTATTAGTACAACAAATCTAGCTAACACCTATTACATTCTTAAAAATTACGAAGAAGCAAAAAAATACAGTACTGCAGCTCTAGAGTTCGGCTTCGAAAATCCTAACTCGAATAATGCCTCAGATTCTATTTCAATACAATTTGAAAAACCTCGTGCAATATCCATAAACACACGCTCTAAGTATGCACTTTCTACAACGAAGGATGAAGCTTTCTTAAAGCATTTACTTCTTCAAATTGAAGAAGGAATAACCATACTAGACCAACGAAAAACAGTATTAAAATCACACAACGATATTACAACGCTAATGTCTCAAAATCAAGAGCTTTTTAATTTTGCAAAAAAAATAAGGTTAGAATTATTTGAAAAAACCAATAACAAACAATACCTAATGGATGTTATTAATCTTCATGAGTCTGGATTGTATAATCGTATTCGTTCCCGACTTAACCTAAGAGAAGACCTCGCTTTTTCTGGAATTTCAAAAACTATTTTGGAGCGAGAGGAAAAATTAAAAAACAATATTGCTGCTACTTTACAAACGAACAAGAACTCAAGTATTAGTGATTTCTTTAAAGCCTCAAAATCTTGGAGTTTTTTTTTAGACAGCCTTAAACAAGACTATCCAAAATATTACAAAATGCGTTATGCGACCATAGAAACTCCGTTAAGCAATCTTCAAAATAATATTCCAGAACAAACTACAGTCGTTAGATATTTAAACATAGATAAGAAGCTCTATGCTTTAATAGTAGATAAAACAACCTTTAATATAGTGAGATTAACCTCTAAAAACAATAGTAAACCTATTGCCTTTTTAGCTACAAACAAACTTGATTTGGATAGGACTTCGGAATCACTTTACATCTTATATCAAAATTTATGGAAACCAATCGAAGATAAGATTCATAATAAAAACATAATAATAATTCCGGATGGAGCACTTTTTAATCTAAGTTTTGAATCTTTAACCTCAAGTAAAGCAACTTCTTTTGAAACAATGGTAGAACATAGTTTATTATCTAAACACAATATATCTTATAACTATAGTCTATTCTTATTAAAGGAAAACCAGAAAACAACAGATTATTCTAGCGATTTTATTGCCTTTGCACCAGAATTTAATGATGAAATGAAGGACGATTATAGAATGACAATTACCGATTCTATGCATATGGACAAGGCATATTTACAATTATTACCACAACCATTTAGCGCAGAATTGGTTAAAGAGCGTACAAAATTATTTAATGGCAAATCATTTTTAAACGAAAATGCTTCCAAACAAGTATTTGAAAATGAAGCCAAAGAACATAAAATCATACATATAGGCACACATGCAGAATCTAATAATATATCGCCCGAACTCTCTAGGTTAGTCTTTGCTAAAGATGCTTCAGGTGAAGATAATTCACTATACACCTATGAAATATACAATCAGAATTTATCCTCCAACCTGGCTGTATTAACAGCATGCGAAACAGGCAAACCAACCTATCAATCTGGAGAAGGTATGATTTCATTAGCACATGCTTTTAATTACGCTGGAAGCGAAAGTATTTTAACTAGCCTATGGAAAATTGACGAACAATCTAGCATGAAAATTATTGATCTATTTTATAATAATATTTCTGAAGGAACTCCAAAACATGAGGCATTAAGACTTGCGAAACTGGATTATATTAAAATGGCTAATGGTCGTGCAAAACACCCACAATATTGGGCAGGATTAATTCTTATTGGAGATGCTAGCCCCATTGAAATTCAAACATCAAACCCTTTACGCTATCTATTATTAGGTGTTTTAGTACTTATACTACTTATTATTTTTATGAAACTTAGAAAGAAGGCATAAAAAAGGCTGTCAATTTTATGGACAGCCTTTTTAATTAACAACTAACTAAAATTAGTTTTAAACGATTATTTATTGTTTAATCAATCGTTTTACAATCGAGCCATGTGTGCCATTAATTTTTATAAAATACATACCACTAGTATAATTTTCTAGTGAAATTTCTATATCTAATGCCTTTCCTTTTACATCTATGGTTTTAATAACACTCCCTCTTACATCGATTAACATGACATCGATAAGTTCTAAACGATTAGAGTTACGCAAGATTACTTTATCTATAACTGGATTTGGAAATAGCTGAATATCATTTTCAGATAAAACATTGTCAGTGATACTTAGTGTAGTATCTTCTACTTTTACAAAAAAAGTACAGGTTTCTGTATTTCCGGAAGAATCTGTAATTAGATAACTAACATTATAATTACCGTCTTGTAAAATAGTACCAGGAACTGGTGTTTGCATTATGCTTGATACTTCACAATTATCGGAAACAGCAACTACGTTATCTAAATAATAATCTGGTAACGTTAATGGCCCATCACTAACTTCAACCAATCCATTAGGACAAACTATAGTGGGTTTAATAATATCTTCTACAGTAACCGTCGCTGGTGCAGATTGGCTATTACCATTAGAATCTAAAACTGTTAAATTTACTGTATTTGCACCTAAATTTGCGCAAGAAAAATTGGTGACATCAAGTACAAAACTTGAAATAGTACAATTATCTGAGGAACCATTATCTATTTCATCTTCTATAATCGAAGCGTTTCCTGTAGCATCCAATTGAACGGTTATATTTTGGGTTAACACTGTAGGACTTAAAGTATCTTCGACTGTTACAATAGCGCTTGCATTACTCGTATTACCAGCTTCATCTGTTACAGATAAGCTTACGGTATTTGCACCTATATCTGCACATGTAAAATCACTACGATCTAATGCAAAAATTAAATTTGCAGAAATAGTACAGTTATCTGAAGAACCAGCGTCTATTTGAGACGACACTATAGAAACGTTACCCGTATTATCTAGTTGTACAGTAATATCTTGTGTTAGTACATCTGGAGGTAAAATATCTTCTTTATTAGAAATAGTTACTACCACATTTTTATCATCTGGATAAGTTATATCCATAGTATAATGCTTGCATCCAAAATCTGCATATATAGGTGTTGTAAAACTTTTAGTTGTAATTAATCCACTAACCGTAGCAACAGTAAAGGAATCTCCTACATTAGCATCAAAACCCAATGTTACATTTAAATCTCCGTCAAAAACAACGTTTGTTCCAGTTATGTTTAATAAATCGTATTCTGTTCCTTGTATTAAACCGTCTAATTCGATATCTAACACAGAAGTTTCGGAAGACTTATAATCTCCTTGTACACTTAACGTTCCTGGAGACAATCCTGGAGCAAATGTTCCATTATTTGTATAATTACCAACAGTTGGAACATCTAAAATACCAACACCTTTAATCTTACCAGTAACTTCATTTGTAAACAACTGACTTCCTGTAAATTCAAGCTCTCCAGAAACTACTTCTATGGTACCAGAATTATTTAATTCGGTAGCAATTTGAACGATTCCCGTGGTAGTTGTTCTTTGTATTAAGCCAGCATTATTTACAACACCAGATGTTCCTGACCAACTAATATTCCCTGCATCTGCTTGCATATCAATAATTCCTTCTGTTGTATTGTTTAGCATACTTCCATTACCAACAATAAGTAAATCGCCATTATCAATAAATAAAAATGCACCTTGATTTTCGAGGGTTGTATCTCCAGAAACAAACTTATTTGAAGAACCGATAAGTTTCAAAACATTCCTATTTGTTAAAGTTCCTCCTCCTGACAAGGTTCCTGTTGTCCAATTAAAATTATCTGTTTCCGAAAAATTAAAAGCTGTATATGTTCCATCTAATACATTTACTATGCTATTCCAATTTAAATCACCATCGATAGTTCCTTCTAATGTTCCCGAAGGATTAATAGTAGTATCCCAATTCATACTTGCTCCTGCAAACACATTATAAGTACCATCTGTAAAATTTTTGCCTAATGTATTTTGAAAAGAAAGTGTACCCAATTCTACTTGAATAGTTCCGTCATTATTATTTATAGGAAGTACAATTGCGGCGATTCCAGAAGAAGTTGTCTTTTTGATCAATCCTTCATTATTTAAAACACCTGGTGTTCCCGACCAACTGATATTTCCTGCATCTGCCT
>NZ_JBSHNR010000060.1:0-402 GCF_053604645.1 Lacinutrix cladophorae
GCAGTAATTAATATCCCAGGAGTTACTACGGACCAAACGATTAGTTTAACGCAGGTTACTAATCCAACAACGAGTTGTTCGGGAGTACTAACAAGCAGCGAAACAGTAACAATAAGTGCTACACCAACGGTAACATTAACCAGTAATACGACAACCTGTTCTGGAGGCACAGCAACATTCACAATACAAGGTAGCCCAGGGGATATCGTAGATTATACCGGGGTGTTAGGTTCTCCAGTAACGCTAGATGCAACAGGGGAAGCAGTAATTAATATCCCAGGAGTTACTACGGACCAAACGATTAGTTTAACGCAGGTTACTAATCCAACAACGAGTTGTTCGGGAGTACTAACAAGCAGCGAAACAGTAACAATAAGTGCTACACCAACGGTAACATTAACC
>NZ_JBSHNR010000061.1:0-213 GCF_053604645.1 Lacinutrix cladophorae
AGACGAAACAACAGTAACAACAGGAACGGATGGATCATGGACAGCAACAGACATTCCAATAGGAGATGCAGAAGTAGATGTAGATGAGACTACATTACCAGCAGATGTAAGTGGTACTTTAACAACAGGAACTTCAGATCCAGAAACAGTAACCGTATTAGAAGGAGTTGAAACAGCAACAACCGATGACGGTTATGAACCAGTAACTGCAGA
>NZ_JBSHNR010000062.1:0-11864 GCF_053604645.1 Lacinutrix cladophorae
CAAGTAAAACTTAACAATAGACCTCGCAAAATTATAGGATATAAAACACCTCTAGAAATTATGGATTCTGAACTAAAAAATGTAGCTTAGTATCTAACAAAAAAAAGCAACGTTTGTTGCGTTAGAACCTTGAATGCAGCATTATGAGTCAAAACATTATTGAGAAATATTTAGACAATTATGCGTCCAAAACTGTAATTACACTATTAGGTATAGCAGCAGCATTTGTTACAATTTACGCTTTCTTGCAAGAAAAAAAAGTTGACTTACGTTATGAAATAATTGCAAATACTAATGTACTTGATTTCAATGCTGATATAAGCAAACTTGAAGTCGCTTATGATAGTACAAATCTGAAACAGACAGGAGAAAATTTAAGAATTTATACAGTAAAAGTTGTCAATAACGGAGACGAAAACATCATAAAGGAATTTTATGATGAAAATGAGCCAGTAGGAATTAAAATTAGTTCAGGAAAAATAATTGAACAACCAGAAATCATACAGTCCAGTAATCCTTACCTATCTCGGAATGTAAAATTCACATCAAATCAAGATGAAAAAATAATTTTTTCAAACGTAATTATAGAACCTGGAGAGTATTTCATACTGAAACTACTAGTCCTGCACAAAAAAGACAAGATTCCAAATATTATCTCATTCGGTAAAATTGCTGGACAACAAAAAATTGAAGTCGTTAATGCGGTTGACGTTAAAGAAGAAATGACCTTTTTCAAAAGAGTCTATTTTGGTGACTTTTGGACTCAACTATTACGACTTATATCTTACTTTGTAGTTGGTTTGATTATTATAATAATCATAATTGCAATTTCTGATAAAATTGATTCAGCAAAGGAGAGAAAAAGAAAAAGGAAAAATATTGAAGACTTTAAAAATTTAAAAACATATCAGTACACTAGAATGGATGATGCTATTTTTGATAGATATTCTGAAAACGGAGGAAGTCAGTTCAAAATAATGTCCAAACTAATTGAAGATGAAGAAGTTTTAAATGAAACATATAAAGACTTATCAGAAAAAATAAAAAGTAAAGAATATAGAAGGTTTAGAGTAGGTGGTGAAAATTGGGGTACAATAAATGAAATGCTAAATGATGGCATTGTATTTAAAGAAAACGAACGTTTAGTCGTAAATCAAGCAATGAGAGATACTCTTGAGAAATTTTTAAATTACTTGAGTGATAAGGGAGAATTTAAAAAAAGACATCGATTTTTGCCAAAAGATATAGTGGAGCAATACGAAATTGAAAAAAACGAAGAATAAGTACTGTACCCAACATTGTATAAAAATAATGCGTAGTTTAGTGCTTAATCAAAGGTTAGTGCGCTTTTGCTAGCTTCTGATTTTCCTTCGGAAAATTCTCGCGTACAAAACCGCACTATTCTTATACGTAACCGTTGTGTGTAATGCAAAAACCGACGAACTACGATAAAATATGAAACAAGAAATCAAAGACGAAGCAATTGAACAACTTGAAAAGGATATTCTTTTTGGGTTTGAAAATGGAGATGATTTACTTGAAAGTATAAGTGAAATGTTTTACGACGAAAGTGATTTCGATGAAAAATGGTTAAAAGAAGAAATCGACAGCAGATTAAAAAAACATCAAGCTGAAAGTCTAAAATGGGAAAAACCAACCGATTTTGATAGATTGGTAAAATCCTTTGATGAACTGAATAAAAATAAAATCGTTTCTCTTCACAGAGCTGGTTATACGAAAAGCGACGGAGAAGAAGATTGTTCTGAAATTATTGCCGAACTGAAAGAAATCGGAATTAGTGCTAAAGGATACTGCTATTATCATACACAGGATTTGGAAAGAGCAATTGCGGAAGAAAAGATGCTTTTTATAGGTTTTGACAGTTATAATCGTGATGATGAACTTGCGAAAGAAGTTGCCGAAAAAATTGTTAGTGTTTTAACAGATAATGGATTTAAAACTAAATGGAATGGTTCAATCGACACACGAATTGAAATCTTAAATATCAATTGGAAAAAAACAGTTGACAATATCGATTACAATTATGGACGGGTATTTGAGATTATCGAAAAGTATCATAAACCAGAAAAAGAAAATATTGAGGATAAGAGTAAAAAACCATTTTGGAAAATATGGTAGTAGAAAAGCACTACACACAACACAGTATAAAAATAATTGCGGTTTAGTGCTTAATCAAAAGGTCGTTCCGTGTTTGTAACGTCTGATTTTCCTTCGGAAAATCCTCGCATACAAACCCGCAACTATTCTTATACATAAACGTTGTGCGGCATGCGAGAAAAAACGATAATCGAATGAATTCAACCGATAATCAAGTGACACTTTTCTATTGCAGACTGTAAAACTAAATTTGAATAAAAAGGGAAATAACCTG
The DNA here is from genome assembly GCF_053604645.1 of Lacinutrix cladophorae. NCBI lineage: Bacteria > Pseudomonadati > Bacteroidota > Flavobacteriia > Flavobacteriales > Flavobacteriaceae > Lacinutrix > Lacinutrix cladophorae. The sequence goes on from NZ_JBSHNR010000062.1 coordinate 2,393, forward strand.
AGAAGAAAGGGTTAAACACCTTAAAGATATAAAATAAACAAAACTGACCTTTACCAAATATTAAAAACATGAAATTATGCCAGAATTAATTAGTATTACCGCAATTAGAGATGCACAAAGTCTTTCACCAAAAGAAATTGATAAAATTGGCATAAAATCTCACCCTGAAAACCTTCGTTCAGAAAGATATACTCATTGGTTAAATCTTTGTGAATCCAAAGAATATTCTCAACTCTATTTAGAAATGGATAATTTTCTAAAGAGTGAAGAAGCTATAAAAACCTATAATCAAATAACTCCTGACCTTAGAACAATTATTAAATTTTCAGAGTATAATGGATACAGAAACTTTGATATAAAAGAATTTGCCAAAAAAGTTGATTTACGAAAAGTAAAAAATGAGTTTTCACAAGCTGAAAATGATTGTCCAAATGATAATACACCAAGTCCCTTTTTTAATTTAATTACAAATTTTAATGACCAACTATTAGCAAAGACTCAAACTAGTGTTAATGTAAAGCATGAATTTAATTTGCAAGGAGCTATAAAGACACTCAAACTCATTGAAACTATATATCTGAATAAAAGCGAAAAACTCCAATTAAATATTGAAAAACACTATGCAAAACCTTTAACTATCAATTCTTGTATAATAGAAATTGACCCTTGTTCATTACTTCCAAGAGTTCCAGAAATAATTCAAGAAAATTTACCCAATCAAAATGATGATGGTGAAGTAATAGAAGATGAAAATAAAAAATGTAGATGCAAAGAAGTTGAACAAGACTGCGAATGTAAATGTAACGAAGAATGTATCGAACAAAATCCTTGTTGTGCAAAAATCACACCTTATATTGCAGAGTTATTCGTAGTTAGAGACGAATTATGCAAATATGAACCTGGAGAAATTTCATACATAGAAAACGTAATGGAATCTGAAATTCGGGTTAGGAAACACAGACATTTACAGAGAGAGGAAACTTATACTGAACAGGAAGAAGACATAAATACCTATGAAGAAAAGGATTTACAAGTAGATCAACAATTTTCTCTTCATAAAGAAATAGATAAAGTTGTTGAACAAAGCCTTAGTGTTGATGCAGGAGCTACTTATAGTAACAATTCGAGTTTCGGAGGAACAACTGAAGGTGGTTTAACAATAGGTTCTAGTAAAAACTTTTCAGCTACACTAGACACAAGTTACAATTGGTCTAAGAAAGAAGCTAGAAAGCAGGTTCAAGATGAATCTAAAAAAGTAATCTCTAAGGCAATTTCAAGAGTTGAAAAAAAGATTAGAACACTTTCAACAAAAAAACTACTAAATGAAATCGAAGAAAAAAACAAACATGTTTTTGGTGGTACTACAGGTGCCGAAAAAGATATGTCTCGTCAATTTTACTATGTAAATCAAGTACGTAAAGCACAAGTATTTAGTTATGGCAAAAGAACAATGCTCGACTTTTATTTACCAGAACCTTCTGAGTTACTTAAAAGGTTAGTGGAAAAACAATTTGATTTAAAAAAACCTGTAAAACCATGTATTAACATTGAAGAAATTGGTACAGATAAAACAGATTGGTTAGAATTTATTCAATGTTATGGATTTACAGAATTAGAGCAACCACCAATTGCTAAAAATAGTGAGTATCGTTATATAGCTGTTGATACAAATTCACAGGATATTCCTGATTTTATTGTACCTGAGGGATATACTGCGACTAAAATAGAATACTTTAGTGGTCATGCGAATCCAAAGGATATAAGATTTAATAACAAAGCTTACATTCAGATTGTTTTTGGCTCAACTATTATTAAAAGGGAGTGGAAAGATTCAAAAACTACTCCTCCTCAAGATAATTTATCATATACTGGTAAAGTCAGAGTAAAAATGGAAGAAGATAAATGCGGAAATGATGCTAATCTAACCATAAGAATAACAATAACTCCAGACCCAACAGATTTTATTCCTTGGCAATTAGAAGTTCACAAACTTTTAATGAAAAAATATGAAACTGAACTTGCTGAATACAATGAAGCTTTAGCTGAATTTGAAAGAAGTAAAGAAAATCACTTTAATAAAAATCCATTTATACTTTCAGAAATAATGAAAGAGCAGTTAAAACATGCTGCTATTTCATATATCACTTGTCATTTTTTTGACGAGAATGATGCAATGAAAAATAAAGTAAAAGATTGTGGCTTTCCACAGATGGATATTCCTGAAAGCAAACGAGAAGGCGAATTTGTGAGATTCATTGAACAGGCATTTGAATGGAAATTTATGAACTATATGCTTTATCCATATTTCTGGGCAAGAAAATGTTCTTGGGAAGATAAGTTTCAAGAAGAGTCTGAAAACTATTTATTTACGAAATTTTTACAATCTGGGTTTGCTAGAGTTTCAATTTCGGTAAGACCTGGCTTTGAAGGAATGATAGATTTTTATTTGAAAACTCGAAGAATTTGGGATGGTGGCGAACCACCAATAATGGGAGAAGCGTTTGTTCCAATACATCAAGAGATAAAAGAATCTAAAGACAATTTCAATGCGGATAGACTAGGTTATTTAACGTGGGATACTGATATTGATAATACGTTAGAAAAAAATGAAATTCTTTTAATTGATAATTTAGATTATTTTACTGAAGATGTTGACCCAGTAACTGAGAATGGACTAGGTACTTATTCTTTTGATAAGGATAAAATAGAAGTTGATATTAATAGAGAGATAAGTATAAACTGTATTACTTACAGAATAATCGACATCAAGTATGATGACACAACTGACTCTTTGAAATTTATTTTAGACAGAGAATTAGAAATGGACTGTTGTTGTGGTGGCAAAGGAAAAGAGTTTGATGATACCTATGTAAAGAAAGAAATTCCTTGGTCAACTGGTGCTGAATTTATTGGTGCTCCTTGGTTATTTAAAGTTCCTACTTCTTTAACTTGGTTAAGAGAAGAAGGTGGTTGTTTGCCTTGTTATCCAATTGAATGTAAGGATTAAGTTATGAGTTATTTAAAAGAATCATATCCCAATATATCTAATAATGTATCTATTCCATTATTTGAGCCGAAAGAAACAATAGAAAAATTACTTCTATCAAATATTGATATTCTTTGTGATTTAAAATTTCTTGAAGCTAAACAAATGGCTCCTTATGATGGGTTGATTAATGGCAAAAGTTTTTGGGATAAAAAATATTGGAAATACAATGGTCTGAATTCTAAATACATATCTATAAGGTTAAAACAAAAAAAGCAAAAAAAACCCTCTAAGGCAATTCTAGAAATTTTTAATAGGAAAGATAAATGGATGTTGGATTGTGCTTTATGGATTCAAGTAGTTTTAATTAAAACCTATTTAGATAAAGATGGAGAAGAATTGTTTAATAATAAATATAAAAACAAAAAATTCACAATCAATCAACATGAATCTTCACCAATTGTATATACTCACTCATTAAAACTTGAGGATGGTTCATATTCTGAAAAGGATAACACTACAAACCAAACACTGCCAAAAACGTACTCAAATGAAAGCTTATTAGTGAACAGTTTAAAACCAGGCGATATTGTTACAATAAAAAATTTGTGGCATATAATGGAAAAAATTTCCACTTCATTCACTAATGAAAACATAATTTATCTTGGTTCAAACAAATTTGCGGCATTTGGTTTGAATTCGAATACTAAATCTTGTGTATATGAAAATCTAATTTCAATCAAAGAGGATTTCGCAACAATTGGCTTAAAATATTCTTCAAGAAAAATGGAAATGTTAGAATATTTACAGGGTATAAAAATATCTTCCGCTCATAGAATAAATGTTTAATTATGAAAAATAAATATTTTGAAGAAATATATCCCTCTATAAAAAACAATATAGTTGTTCCTAATAGACAATGTAAGGAAGAAGATGATATTAAAAAGATTCTTATTGAAGCTGTAGGTTTTTGCACAAGAATTAAATGGGTTTCCTCTAATGTTAAAGATTGGTACGACTCCAAGCATTGGAATTTTTTTGGAGATTACATTAAAAGTAAAGAAAACTTTGACGCCTATACTATACTAAAAGCTATTTTCATTACTGAATCAAAGCTTAAATATTGGCAAACGGATTGTCGTAACTACATACTTTTCTGTCACTTTTATTTAATATATAAATGCTTGGATAAACACTCTTTAAATGAAATATACAAAGAGGGGTTTAAACTAGGTCTACCTGTTACAGGAAGAAGTTATGACTGTAATTGGATAAAGTCTAAATTGTTTTTCTCAAGAGGTACAACTCTTATTAAGTCATATAGTGGCTTGACTGAAAGATATGATTACGATTATAGATATAATAGATTGTACTTGGAGAATGCTAATTCTAAGTATTCATTTGACAATTTAAGTAAAATTAGTGGTTTACCATTATACAAAGACGTTGATGAAGATATTTTTGTCTATGAGGAAGATATATTGAATAATTTAAAAATAGGTTCCAGAATTTCTTTCACTTGCATTCCAGCTTCTGAAACAACTGATTATAAAAACGAAAATATTTTATATGTTGGAGATGATAATTTTTCAGCAGTACCTTATTGCACAGAATTCAATCCCACTTTAAGCTTAAAGAGCATAAAGAAAAGATATTCTGAAGCTTGTAGGCTAAATTTAATTGAATTATATAATAAAAATTCTAGCATGGCTCGAGCACCATATATTCATAAGAAAAGAAAATTTAGAAAAAGACAGGTAGTAATATCCTCTTATGAAATTCTAGAAACAATTCTAGATTAGGAAAAGCACGACCGCACAACAATGTATAAAAATAATAGCGGTTTTATCGCAAAAACAAAAGTAAGTAAGTTTAAAAAAGGTCTGTGTTCAACCGAAAAGTTAGTGCTTAAAAATCCGCTACTATTCTTATACTAGACCGTTGTACACAAGCTAAAGAGCATCCTAACTTCCATTAATAAAATAAAGAATCATGAAAGGGTTTAGAATAATAAGTTTATCATTAACTAAACATCCCATACTTGGAACAAATGAATTTAAATTTTATGATGGTGATGATAGCGATGAAAATTCGCCCTATTTTACTATAATAATTGGTCCAAATGGAACAGGTAAAAGTGAAATCCTGAAGTGCCTATTATTAATTTGGAGAGACTTATATCAACATTCTGTAGAAGAAGAATCACAATATAAACCACTTCAATTCTTTTTCACATTAGAATATAGATTAAAAGGCAAAACATTTAAATATTCAAACGGTCTGGATATGAAACTTGTTGCTTTTTCTAGATCAGGAAAAACCTATCCTAGAGGAAGGTTATATGATTCAAAGTCAAAAAGTATTTCAACAAAAAAAGAAGAATATTACAATTACTATCCTTTACAAGTTGTTGCTCAATCAATAATGATGACTGATAAATTTTTTGTCGAGAGAAATGAAAAAGAAAAAATACGATTTGCACCTTATCATTATTTAGGTATTAGAAGTACAAGACAACAAACAAGTACGGGATTTTACGTTAGAAGAACCGTAAAATTAATTATAAAGGCAATTAAGAATGAATATTTCCAAAAAGGAATAAGCAACTTAATAAACTTTATTGGAGCAACAGGGTCTTTTATAGTTCAATACAGAACGATAAATTATAAGTTGTTTTATACTGGAAGTTTAACCGCTGAAATATTAGACAAACATTTTTCAGAAATTGAAAAAAATTATGAAGGTAAAATAGCACCATTCAAACTAGCCGATTTTAAAAGGCTTAAAAAAAATGTTACAGAATTACTTAAAACAGTAAATTTTGTAAATCAACTCGTAAACGAAAACAGACTAATAGATATTAAAAAAAGTAGTGCTAAAACTTTAAATTTTGATTTACGAGATAATGAACAAATGGAATTTTTAAAGGAGCATGAATATGATATTGATAGACTAAGAAAGTTAGGATTATTAACAGCACCAACAATAAAGTTTTCTGAAACTGATGTTGAATTACAAAACGCAAGTTCTGGTGAGTTTCATTTATTTACAACAATGATAGGATTAATGGCTTCAACTCGTTCCAACACTTTAGTAATTATTGATGAACCAGAAATAAGTTTGCATCCAAATTGGCAGATGAAATACTTACAATTTATTAGAGAGTTATTCGCTAATACAGATAGAGTAACATCTCACATTATAATCGCAACACATAGCCATTTTTTAGTATCAGATTTACCTGGTGAAAATTCAAACATTATTGGTTTAAAAAAGAAAGATGGAGAAATAAAATCTTTGGAAATCGACAAAAATACTTATGGATGGTCAGCTGAGGAAGTTTTATATAAAATTTTTGATGTAAAGACTACAAGAAATTATTATTTAGAAATTGAATTAAGGGAACTTCTTCATAGAATTGCTACTAAGGACAAAAACAAAGAAAGAATGCAAGAAATTCTCGATAATATTGAGGAAATTGAGTTCTCTGAAAGCGACCCTCTAAATACAGTTATAAATCGAGCAAAAGCATATCTTAATGATTAACAAATCGGTGTTTTGTGTAGATTTAACTGTGGTTGAATTAAAAGAACTATTAGCTATTAAAGATTGGTCTGGAAAACAATGGGACAGTCCACCAAATCCAAACATAGATAATATTAAAAGTAAAATAAGAGCTCAATTAGAAAATGTACAAACTTCATGCGCTTACTGTGGCTTGAAATTAAAAGGAACATCTAGAGGTCAAATTGAACATATAGCACCAAAAGCTTATTACAGATATCCACAGTTTACGTTCACTTTGTTAAACTTAGTTATGGCTTGTGGATATTGCAATGGATTTGATAAAAAAGGAACATCAGATACAATTGGTGTGGTTGAAAGATTATACAAAAAATGTGAATTTAATATTGTACATCCTTATTTTCACGACCCAAATGACCATTATGAATGGACAGATAATAACATTGAAGTTCTGATACAAGTAAAAAACGGCTCAAGCAAAGGTCTAAATTCAATTAACCTATTTGAACTAGACACACCGAAAATGAATGAATTAAGAGCACAACAAATACGTTTTGAAGAATTAAAAAATACTTATCAGTTATCCCAAGCCGATGAGGATTTACTTGATGAAATTATTAATCAATGACAGAACTAAAGGTTTTATAGAAAATATATGATAGCATTTAGAGAAAGCCAGTGTACAACACCGTATATAATTTATTGCTGGCTTCTCGCCTACTTACGAAAGTCCTCGCGGACTTTCTTGGTCAGTAATTATTTACTAAATTAATTGCTTAAACCACGCAACAAACCATATACAAACACGTTGGCATTAATTTATCAGAAACCATGAAGAAAATTATTCTTACACTTTTATTAAGCATGTTTTTTTTAATAAAAACTCAAGGACAAAATCTCGTATTTATCGGAGAACAAAGTTTCCCTTGCACAGAAACTTTTATTTTAAAATCAAATTCAATAAGTGAAAGAATAGATGATTTAAATATTGTATTTGCCAAAGATGAGATGGAAAATCTAATTGTAGTAAGTTCAAAATTAGTCAGAACTGTAAGGATAAGTGGGAAACTAATTATTTATCTCAAGGACGGAAATGTAATCACTTGTATTGATAAAGAAATTAAAGACAACGTCGACGATGTAGCCACAACTGCATATTATTTAACGACTCAAGAAATAATGAAAATGAAGAAAAGTACAATTCACAGTATAAGATATCAAGTCAAGTGTGAAGAATGTTATTCAAACCCACTATACGAAGGAAATTACTCTGCATCGAATAAGGAAAACTCAAGTACAGATTTCACAAAAGTTATCCAAGATTTTTTTAAGGACTAATTAGAATAATTTAGCTCTATGAAAAAAGGCGACAAACATTATGTTATATTTAAAAAAAATAACGAAGTAGAAATCAAAGAGGATATTAATGGAGTAGATAAATCAGAAGTGAGATTTATAATAGAAAGAACGTATAGAAAACAATCTTCAGGAGGCTATTATCAATATTTTAATAATACAATTTTAAATTCCGATTTAAAATCAACAGATAACAAGTCATTTAATTGGAATGGAATTAAATGCGAAATTATTAAAGATGAACATTGGACTGCAAAACGTGAAGACGGAAGCGGAGCAATTATTTTTTTTAAAATTACGGATTATTTCAATAATGATAAAGAATATAAATTTAGAACTCAAAAGAAAATCTCCTTCGAAATAATAAAGAACAAGCTTGTCTCTATTGAGAAATTTAAATCACACGAAAATGCGGCTGAATTTGAAAAACTGAACAGCAAAGTGAATAGTCTGGAAAATAAAATATATGAGCTAGAAAAGATTGTTAATTCAATTAAATCATAAAAAACTAATGCCAACAATGCATATATTTTATTGCTAGGTTCTAGCCTGCTTACGAAAGTCCTCGCGGACTTTCTATTCGGTTTTTATTTACTAACTTAGTGACTTGATCACGCAACAAACCATACACGAACACGTTGTGTGCCATTTGAGAAAACCATAATCCGTTGACAAAAACAGAGAATATTGAACAAGTTTTAAAAGTAGTTGAAATTCACGAAAAAATAGTGAATGAATCAACTGAAATGGAAAGTGATACAAAATCACATTTTCTGGAACTTTCAAAGTTCATTAAGGAATGTCTAAAGGATAAAACTAAAATTGAAAACATCAATTCTCACCAAATCAAGTCTTTGAGAAATGAATTACTAACTTTTTGGAATGAAACAATAAGCGTTGAGACTGAAAAATTCTGGACAGAAATTAAAAACGGGAATTTAAATCTTGAAAGAAAAGAACCTTTGAAATTCGCTTTAAATAAAAATAGATTCAGAAATGTTGAACAAGGAATTGGAGCAAGAAAATATTGGAGTTCCCTAAAATCGTTTGAATCTATAAAAGATGAATATTCCGATTTGGAAATCAAAAAAATTGATAAAATAATTGTCGAGGATGAGAATAAACGAATTGGAATTTTAAAAAAATGTTTAGCGAAAAAAAATATTCCTAAAAGTCAATATTTAAAATTTGGAGAATGTATGGCGTATTTCGCAAATTGTGATTTATTTAATAAGTATTTGACTGAAAAAGAAGTAACTGATTTATATACGATTTGGAAAAATTTCAAATCATAAACTGAATAAAAAACGGACACACAACAACGTGTATAAAAAATTGCTAAATTAGTGCTTAAATAAAGGTCGTTGCATTTTTGTTACGTCTGATTTTCCTTCGGAAAATCCTCGCACACAAAAACGCAACTTTCCATACACAAACACGTTGTGCGTCATTTAAGAAAACCGACCTCCATTCAATAACTTAACGCAACAAATCTAAATTTATAGATTTGTTATAATGGAAGTAAAAAAACATAAACGACTTACTCTAAAAGAGAGAATTCAAATAGAGACTCTTTTAAACGAAAACAACACGAAAGCTTATATA
>NZ_JBSHNR010000063.1:0-401 GCF_053604645.1 Lacinutrix cladophorae
GCATAACCATCATCGGTTGTTGCTGTTTCAACTCCTTCTAATACGGTTACTGTTTCTGGATCTGAAGTTCCTGTTGTTAAAGTATCTGTAATATCTGCTGGTAATGTTGTTTCATCAACATCTATTTCTGCATCTCCTACAGGAATGTCTGTTGCTGTCCATGAGCCATCCGTTCCTGTTGTTACTGTTGTTTCGTCTCCGTTAACATCAGTAATTACAACTTCTACTCCTTCTATTCCTTCTTCTCCTGGATCTTGTATTCCATCGCCGTTAAGATCTTCGAATACAACTCCACTTAAATCTCCAACTACTGGTGCATAACCATCATCGGTTGTTGCTGTTTCAACTCCTTCTAATACGGTTACTGTTTCTGGATCTGAAGTTCCTGTTGTTAAAGTATC
>NZ_JBSHNR010000064.1:0-998 GCF_053604645.1 Lacinutrix cladophorae
ATCAGGTCCTGCGGTACCATCCATATCTGGATCTACCTCTGTTCCGTTGATTACTCCATCTCCATCACAATCGGATGTATACCAATCACTAGTTGTATCTAATAAATCTACATTTACTACATCGCCACCTACACATGGATCATATGGTGCTGTGTCCGTACCGTTTGGTGCGCCATCGCCATCACAATCTGCTGCTGCCCAAACAGAATAGTTTGGATCGGTTGGTTGTGGGTTTGTTGTTATGTCTGTATCTCCTGCACATGGATCGAATGGATCTGTATCTGTGCTATTTGGTTCTCCATCACCATCACAATCCGCTGTTAACCAATCTCCAGTTGGAGTTACTGTAACATCTGCTACGTTGTAATCACATGGATCGGTTGGATCTGTTCCATCAGGTCCTGCGGTACCATCCATATCTGGATCTACCTCTGTTCCGTTGATTACTCCATCTCCATCACAATCGGATGTATACCAATCTGATGTTATATCCGATAAGTCTACGTTTGTTAAGTTTCCTCCTACACATGGATCTAATGGATCTGGATCCGTTGCGTTTGGTTCGCCGTCTCCGTCACAATCTGCATCTGCCCATACTGGGTTACTTGCATCTCCTACACTGCCTGCTGTGAATACACATGGATCTAGTGGTTCTGGATCAGTTCCGTTTGGATCTCCATCTCCATCACAATCTGCGGTTAACCAATCTCCAGCTTGTGTTACTGTTATATCTGCTACGTTGTAATCACATGGATCGGTTGGATCTGTTCCATCAGGTCCTGCGGTACCATCCATATCTGGATCTACTTCTGTTCCGTTGATTACTCCGTCTCCATCACAATCGGATGTATACCAATCTGATGTTATATCCGATAAGTCTACGTTTGCTAAGTTTCCTCCTACACATGGATCTAATGGATCTGGATCCGTTGCGTTTGGTTCGCCGTCTCCGTCACAATCTGCATCTGCCCATACTGGGTTACTTGCATCTCCTACAC
>NZ_JBSHNR010000065.1:0-349 GCF_053604645.1 Lacinutrix cladophorae
CACTAGATCCATGTGTATTCACAGCAGGCAGTGTAGGAGATGCAAGTAACCCAGTATGGGCAGATGCAGATTGTGACGGAGACGGCGAACCAAACGCAACGGATCCAGATCCATTAGATCCATGTGTAGGAGGAAACTTAGCAAACGTATACTTATCGGATATAACATCAGATTGGTATACATCCGATTGTGATGGAGATGGAGTAATCAACGGAACAGAAGTAGATCCAGATATGGATGGTACCGTAGGACCTGATGGAACAGACCCAACCGATCCATGTGATTACAACGTAGCAGATGTTACAGTAACTCCAACTGGAGATTGGTTAACAGCAGATTGTGATGGTGA
>NZ_JBSHNR010000066.1:0-20604 GCF_053604645.1 Lacinutrix cladophorae
CGCTACATTTTATAACAACGTGTATAAAAAATTGCTAGATTAGTGCTTAAATAATGGTAGTTGCATTTTTGCCAACTTCTGATTTTCCTTCGGAAAATCCTCGTCGCCAAAAACGCAACTTTCCATACACAAGACCGTTGTACTGCATTTGACCAAACCAACGAAATGAAATGAATCAAACATTAATTATAGCTATTTTATCACCTATTCTATTAACTGTTGGCGGAATTATTTCTTGGATTATTAAATCTAAAAAAGAAGATATTCTAAATTCAGAAGCTAAGTCGAGGGAATTTAAAATAGAAACGTATAAAATACTCTTAGAACCATTTATCGCAACTATGACTTTTACATTATCTGAAAAAGTCAAGCAGAGAGAAATAAACAAGCTGACAACATTGGAATATAAAAAAGCTGTGTTTGATTTGACAACATTTGGGTCTGATAAAGCTATACAGATTTTTAATAAAATAATGCAGACCTTTTTTCATTCAGATATTTATAAAGATGAAAATGGAGAATATACATCTGATTATGGAAACAGATTGATTGCATTACTTAGTGAACTTTTGTTGCAGATTAGAAAAGACTTATATACAAAAAAGACAAAGTTGAAACGTTCTGAAATGCTAGAATTTATGATAACAGATATGGAGCAAACTAAAGAAATTATTAACGAAATGAAATTATAAAAACGCAGTACAACATCGTGTATAAAAAATCGCTAAATTAGTGCTTAAATAAAGTTAGTTGCTCTTTTGTTACGTCTGATTTTCCTGCGGAAAATCCTCGCACACAAAAACGCAACTTTTCATACACAAACACGTTGTGTGTAATGTGAAAATCGTGCTGAAATTGAACATTTGAACTAAAAAAGCCAACGCGCAAACAGCACATTTATTTTTTTGCCAACGCGAAATGCCAACGCTAAAAAAAATAAAAGAGCTGTTTCTTGCCAACGCTCGAAATAATATTAAATTTGAGAAAAAAGATTAAAATTTTATGAGCTTATTTCAGAACTCTGTTCTAAACAAATATTTAAAAGGATTGGAGTCCGAAAAAGTCAATCAAGCTTACGAGCGATTTACAAGCCATTTCCATAATTCGACCATTCAAGAAAACATCCGAAATTCCAAAGAGGAACAATATCAAGGAGAATTTCTAATTGACCTATTTGTAAACGTATTCGGCTACATTAAAAATCCAACGCCTGACTTTAATCTAACAACGGAATTAAAAAACATAAGAGGTTCTAAAAAAACTGATGGAGCAATTTTACAAGGAGAAAAAGCACTTGCAGTAATTGAACTAAAAGGAACAAATACAACTGATTTAAGCAAAGTAGAAACTCAAGCATTTGGATATAAAAACAACCAAACAGGTTGTAATTATGTCATTACTTCCAACTTTGAGAAGTTGCGTTTTTACATTGACAACGCAGTTGACTTTGAGGAATTTAATTTATTTCAGCTTTCAAAAGAACGTTTCGATATTCTTTGGCTTTGTCTTTCATCAGAATATCTGTTAAAAGACATTCCTAAAAAGATTAAAGACGAATCTTTAACACAAGAGGAAAACGTCACCAAAAAACTTTACAAAGATTACGCATCTTTCAGAAATGAAGTTTTCGATGCAATCCATAAAGAAAACCCTGAATACGACAAACTAACCTTATTCAAAAAAACCCAAAAACTACTAGACCGTTTCCTATTTATCTTTTTTGCAGAAGATAGATTGTTGTTGCCACCAAACTCAATTCGTTCAATCGTTAATCAATGGACTGATTTACGAGACAAGTATGATGAGTATTTTCCATTATACGACCGATTTAAAAAGTATTTCGGTTATATGAACACAGGACACAAGGGACATAAACACGACATTTTTGCTTACAATGGTGGACTATTTGCACCAGACAAGGTTTTGGATAACATCAAAATTAATGACGACTTACTTTACAAACACACAGTTAAATTAAGCAACTACGATTTTGAGAGTGAGGTAAGTGTAAATATACTTGGACACATTTTTGAACATTCGTTAAACGACATTGACGAAATTCAAGCGGAAATTCAAGGTTTTGAAACTGAACAAAGCAAAACTAAACGCAAAAAAGATGGAGTTTTCTACACACCAAAGTATATTACAAAGTACATTGTCGAGAATACAATCGGAAAACTTTGCGAAGAAAGGAAAATCGAATTGGATATTAATGATGATAACTATCAACCAGCCAAACAACGTAGCAGAAAAAGATTAGATAATCTACAAACATATCGTGACTGGTTATTACAAATTACTATTTGCGACCCAGCTTGTGGTAGTGGTGCTTTTTTAAATCAAGCTTTAGAATTTTTGATAACAGAACATAAATATATTGATGAACTCTCTGCAAAATACAATAAAGACGCTTTAGTGTTGAGTGAAGTTGAAAACTCAATATTAGAAAATAATTTATTTGGTGTTGATATTAACGAAGAAAGTGTAGAAATTGCTAAACTATCACTTTGGTTGCGTACAGCTCAAAAAGGCAGAAAACTAACTTCATTAAACAATAACATTAAATGTGGTAATAGTTTAATTGACGACTCAATTTTTGCAGGAGATAAAGCTTTTAATTGGAAAAACGAATTTCCAGAAGTTTTTGAAAAAGGAGGTTTTGATGTAATTATTGGGAATCCACCATATGTTTTCACAAGAGGAAATGAGCATTTTCAAAATTTTAATGAATACATATGGACAAAGTATAAACATAATCACGGAAAAGTTAATTTGTATAGTGTCTTTATGGAGCTATCTACTGATAAGCTTTTAAAAGCCAATGGGCTTCTCGGATTCATTACACCTGAAACATTCATTAGAACTAGTACTTATGGAGAAATTAGAAAGTATCTCATAAATGAATTAATGATTCAAAGTATTAGCGTTTATGGTATTGGCGTTTTTGACAATGTTACAGCAGAAACTATAACATTAATAGTTCGTAACAGTTACGATTTAAAAAACACTGTAGATTTTTATAAACATCAAAGCATTCAAATTTTTGAAAAATATTCAGAAAATCAAGATGATTTTAACGAAACACCTGAAAATAGATTTCTTTATGGAAGTTCAAGTTTAGATAGAACTATATTCAAGAAAATGAAAAAAAACAATCCTCTTTTAGGGGATTTTATAGACGTTAGAAATGGTATTGCTACTAAATCAGGTAAAAATAATTATATAGCTAACCAGAAATTAACAGATAAATATAAGAAATTACTTGAAGCACCTGACTTATTTAGATATGGTTTTATTTGGCCAAATGCGTACATAAATTATGATAAAGAAGTCCTGCATCGACCAAGAAAAGAAGAAACATTTCTTTCAGATAAAATATTGATTCAAAGAGTGTCATCACGTTTAATTTGTTCATTTGATGACGATAAATTTTATACTTTCAATTCAGTAAACAATCTGGTTCTTAAAGAAGATAATTACAACTTGAAATTCTTATTAGGTGTTCTTAATTCCAGACTGATAGACCATTTTTATCGAAGAAATTACTCTCTTGATGCTAGTTACACAATTACTGTGACTAAAACGAATCTAGATTCTATTCCAATTCCAAAATGGAAAAATTCCGACATTCAAAAAAAGGTAATTTCAAATGTTAGTTTTATCGTTGAAGAAAACAAAAATATAGTAACAAGAAGTTTGTCTTTTCAAAAATTACTTAAAAACAAATATTCGATTGAAAAGCTTTCAAGAAAAGTTCAAAATTGGTATTCATATGACTTTGGGATATTTTTAAAAGAATTAAAGAAATATAAAATCATTTTAAGTTTAAAAGAAGAAGCTGAATGGATGGAATATTTTAATAATGAGAAAGAAAAAATACAAAATATTAATATTGAAATTGAAAAACTAGACAATGAAATTGACCAAATGGTTTATGAGTTGTATGGATTGACAGATGACGAAGTCAAAATAGTTGAAGAAGCCACAGCTTAAGCCATACACATTTGCAATTCGCTACAGCCAACGCTACGCCAAAAATTACAAAAGAGTATGTCTTGCCAACGCTCACATTTGAACTAAATAAGAAACATCGTAAAACCAAGCAGAACGTGAAAAACACTACACACAACAACGTGTATAAAACATAGCTATTATAGGCTTTCTGAAAGGTTTTTGTATATTTACAATGTACGCCAAATTTTTTATTTGATTATATTTGTAAAAAGAAAATTAAACATAAAAATAAAAAATTCGGCTCGTGCTAAATCCGAAAAGTTAGCGTTTATTTATACGCTACGTTTCATACACAAGACCGTTGGCATTCATTAAAAAAAACGAAAATCAAGAAAATAAATGGCATTATTTAAAATTGAGAAATCTTTAGAATACATAAAGGAAAAACCTTTTCGACTTGAAAAAGAAATTCAAGATTTGACTGAAAGTAATTTAAAGACAATTCTCGGACTTGACTTTGTAAAATCTGAATTTGCCTTAAATAACTTCCGAATTGACACTCTTGCGTTTGACAAAGAAGCAAATGCATTTGTAATTATTGAATATAAGAGAGATAAGAATTTTAGCGTAATTGACCAAGGTTATGCTTATTTGTCATTAATGCTAAATAATAAAGCAGACTTTATTTTAGAATTTAATGAAAATCTTGACAAAACACTCAAACGGAATGACGTTGATTGGTCACAATCAAGAGTTTTATTTGTTTCACCAGCTTTTACGAATTATCAGCGTGAGGCAATAAATTTTAAGGACTTACCAATTGAACTTTGGGAAGTCAAAAGATTTGAAAACAATACTGTTTCTTACGAACAAATACAAAAAGCAGGAGCTCAAGAAAGTATAAAAACTATTTCCAAAAGTGACCAAACAATTGACAATGTTGCGAAAGAAATTAAAGTTTATTCGGAACAGGAACATTTGGAAAACGCAAACGAAGAAATTAAGGAATTGTATGAAAAAATGAAAAACGCAATTCTGAATTTCGATAATATAGAAGTCAAACCAAAAAAGAAATATATCGCTTTTGTTTCAGGCAGAAATGTGGTTGATATTCATCCGCAAAGAAAAGCATTGAAAATTTGGATTAATATGACAATTGGAGAACTTGACGACCCGAAAGGAATTACACGAGATGTTTCTTCAACTGGACATTGGGGAAATGGAGATTATGAATTACAAATAAATTCAGACGAGCATTTAGAATATATTTTGAGTCTGATTAAACAGTCAATTAAGAAAAATAAAAAATAACGAAATGCCAACACCGTATAAAAATAATTGCGGTTTAGTGCTTAATCAAAGGTCGTTGCGTGTTTGTAACGTCTGATTTTCCTTCGGAAAATCCTCGCATACAAACCCGCAACTATTCTTATACATAAACGTTGGGCATAATTTGAGAAAACCATAAATGTACGATTTAAGACAAACAAAAATAATTGATTTAGACAAATCCGAATGTCTTAAAGAAGAAACCACATTCAAATTTGTAGATAGCAGTACAGGGAAGAAATTAATAGCAAAATTCATTTCATATTATGATGATTCTGATGATGTTTATCTTACAACGGAATTTAAAAAACTTGCTTTATTATCTGGAGAGCCAGAAATTGCAACTGTCTATTATTTAGCCACAGGGAAATTATCAAATAATTCCAAAAGTTGTTACATAATGGATTATATCGATGGTCAAACTCTTCAACAATTTTTAGACAAAAGAGATTCTATTATTTACGAAGTACTTTTGGATTTAACGCTTCAGTTAGCCTCTGGATTAGAAAAAGCACATAACTTCGAAATATATCATAATGACCTACACAACGAAAATATTCTAATAAATGAATTTGGTTATTTAAAATTAATAGATTTTTTGTGGTGGGACTTTAATTTAACTAAAGACGTAAATCAAAAAAAAGATATTGACGACTTTAAAAGAATAATTGGTGAATTTTACTTAAAGTGTAAAGAATCAGATAAAACAAGGTTTAAAATTATATTCGATTGTTGTAATAACATTAATTCATTTAAAGGTCTATCAAAAGAGATTGAAATGCTAGACTCAATTAGTTTTGACATTTCCCTTATAAACAAAAAATCACTTCTAGTTTTATCAAAATTATTTGAATTGACAACTCTTAACCAATTACATATGGCAATTGAGAGCAAAAATCAAAATATTCCTGAACAATATTTACCTGAACTCGATGAAACAGAGATAGGATATTTGAAAAATATAAAATCAGGTACTCGAATGAAATACCTTGATACAAGAAGTCCAAAAATTCAAAGTAACATTCAAAGTCTTTTTAACCCAAAATTGTTTTCATTAAAACAAGTTGATTTAATCGATTATAATATATGGATTACGAACAAAGGAGAAACTTTTGAAGGTCCATATGAATACAATTTTAGAATCTGGTTTACTTCCAAGTTTTTAAAATGGAAAAAAATTAATGAATTATTAAGCATTGTAGAAAATACAGAAAAAGAAATTGAGGAATTGTTGCTAGAATAAAATAACTATGCCCAACACCGTATAAAATTAATTGCTGGTTTTAGCCTATTTACGAAAGTCCTCGCGGACTTTCTATCTGTGATTTATTTGCTAACTTTAGTGCTTAAAACACGCAACTAATCTTATACAAAACCGTTATAGGGCATTTAAAAAAACAACCAACATTTGAAGAGAAAACCATTATATATTGAAACCAAAATAAATTGTGATTTAGACAGTTTGTGGACAAAAACGCAAGAACCGTCATTGCATCAGGAATGGGATTTAAGGTTTTCCGAAATATCATACTTACCAAAAAACGAACCGACAGCCCCACAAAAGTTTCTTTACTCAACAAAAGTTGGATTTGGAATTAAGGTAAACGGTATCGGAGAAAGTGTTGCAACCAAAACCAAAGACAATGGGGAAAGCACATCAGTTTTAAAATTTTCATCAGACAGCCAAATTTCATTAATCAAACAAGGTTCAGGATATTGGAAATATGTTCCAGAAGCAGATGGAATAAAATTCTTTACAGGTTATGACTATAAAACACGTTGGGGACTTTTCGGAAATCTGATTGACAAATTAATTTTCAGACCATTAATGATTTGGGCAACTGCTTGGAGTTTTGACTGCTTGAAAAATTGGATTGAAAAAGGACTTCACCCAAAGCAAGCTATAAATGCTCAATTATCTGTTTTGCTTGTAAATTTAACATTAGGAATCATTTGGATTTATCAAGGACTAATTCCAAAAATACTTTTTACTGATACGGGAGAAATTGAAATATTGAGACAATCAGGATTGTTCAATGGATATGAAGAAAATATTTTGACCACTATAGGTATTGCAGAAATTGTTTTTGGAGTTGCATTGATTTTTATCCAAAGAAAAACGCTTCAGTATTTAAACATATTGGGATTGTGTCTTCTAACATTTGGAGCGATGTTTAGTGACTTGAAGATTTTCACACTTCCATTTAATCCATTTTCGTTAAACATTTCCATGATAGCTCTTTCGATAATAGCAATTTTGAATTTTAGCTATTTACCAAAGGCTTCTAATTGCATTACAAAATAGAAACAATGAAATCAATATACCAACAAGTTTTAGGTTCAGACTTTGACAAACTTCATCCACAGATTCAAAAGCGTTTCGGCTTCAACAGCAATGACAAAATTGCTTCGGTTGGAAAAGGAGTTATGCAAAGTGTTTGGTATGGAAAATCATATACATTACCATTTCTGTATATTGGGACGTGGAGAAACATTATGTTTCCGCAGAAAGGAAAAGATATTCCTTTTACAATTGAGAACTACGCTTACAAAGACAAATTTGGAAGAGAAACCGTTACTTGGGTTCGTAAATATCAATTTCCAAAGCGCATTCGCAGATTTGACGCAACAATGATTTACAGCGAGAAAAGAAAACGAATTGTAGACTATTTGGGGACACATCAACATCTTGCGGTTGACATTGAAATGACTGTTGCTGAAAACGGTGGAATAAAACTTCGGTCAGGAGAACAACGATTTTATGAAGGGTTTTTAGATTTTAAATTTCCAATGCTATTTTCAGGAGAAGCGAATGTCTGTGAGTGGTATGACGACAAAGAGCAAAAGTTTAAAATATCTGTTGTCGTGAGTAACAAAACTTGGGGGAAATTATTCGGCTATGAAGGAACATTTGAAACTGAATATAAAACAGTAAAATCAATTGCAGATATTCCTAAAGACGTTCTGCCATTAAGAGAAGAAATTAGAGAATAAAAGAAAACGCCCTATAACAACGTATATAATCCATTGCTATTGAGAGCCTACTTACGAAAATCCTCGTGGATTTTCTATTCGGTTTTTATTTGCTAAATTACCTGCTAAACCACGCAACGTATCATATACAAAACCGTTACCACACATTTGAGAAAAACACCGAACATATTATTAATTTTAGTCCTTTTTCTATCAGCTTGTCAAACCGACAAAGATTTAAAAGGAACTTGGATTGGAGAATATTCAAAATCGGAAAATGGAACTATCGTTTTTCCAGAGCGGAATTTATTGTCTTTTAAAAATAATAAATGTTATTCAAAAGGCTCAAAATATGATTACGGAACTGAACTTCGAGAAAGTAAGAATATGTATTTTTCAAATGATATTATATTTAACGAAGATTATTCAGAAGGCAATCCTGTGGAATATTATGAAATCGTAAAAGTGGAGTCTGATTCATTAGTGATAAAAATTCCGAATAACGAATTTCAGCACGTTTATCGAAAATTACCAGAAACTGAAAAGCACAACCTTAAGATTGACTTTATTGGAAAAAAATTCTTTTGGAAAAACAGAAAATTTCAAGATACTATTTACTTTAAAACTGATTCTACTCTTGTGAGGGAATCGAATAAAAATCTAAATTATAATACATCATCTTGGGAACGAATTAATTTTAATGGATATGACATTCTTTTTATGGATGGAGATGTTCCTTATCTGATTGAAAAACTAAACGGAAAAACAATAAATTTAAGAACATTCCATAAAACTAACATTGAACATACAATGACTGAATTGGAATAAAAACGTGTGGTAACAATGCATATATTTTATTGCTAGGTTCTAGCCTGCTTACGAAAGTCCTCTCGGACTTTCTATTCGGTTTTTATTTACTAACTTAGTGACTTAAACACGCAACAAACCATATGCGAGACCGTTGGGCACAATTAAAAAAAACATCGTAAATGAATAAAAAAATAGGCTTAAAAGAAGCTATTTCTATCGGAATTGGAGGAATGGTTGGTGGTGGAATTTTTGCAGTACTTGGACTTGCTGTCGCACTAGCCAAAGGTGGAACACCAATAGCATTTTTATTTGCTGGTATTTTAGCTTTAATAACTTCTTATAGTTATGTTAAGCTATCAAAAAAGTATCCTGACAGAGGTGGAACTGTTAAATTTATCAACCAAGGTTTCGGAAAAACAATCTTTAGTGGCGGAATTAATAATCTATTGTGGATAAGCTATATTATTATGCTTTCACTCTATGCTTCGGCATTTGGGTCTTACGCACCAAATTTATTCGAGTTAACCCACGACAAAACCATTGATTCACACATTTATGCAAGTGCAATTATTGTTTTAGCTACAGCGATTAATTATTATAGTATTGCTGTTGTTGGAAAAATAGAATCTTATGCAGTAATTATCAAATTGGTAATTCTAATTTCGTTTATTTTTATTGGTGCTTATGGTTTAATTGGCAATCCAAATATTGCTCAACTTGCAGTCACAAATTGGGAAGCACCAATTAAGTTATTTGCTGGCGGAATGGTTATTTTCGTTGCTTATGAAGGGTTTGAACTTATTGCAAACGCAGCACCAGATATCATTAATCCTGAAAAGAATATTCCAAGAGCTTATTACTATTCTGTGATTTTCGTGATAGTGCTATATATTATTATTGCATTAGTAACTGTGGGCTCACTTCCTTTTGCAAAAATCGCAACAGCTCAAGATTATGTGTTGGCAGAAGCAGCAAAACCAATGTTAGGAAAAGTTGGTTTTTCCATAATTACAGTAGCTGCATTAATTTCAACTTTTTCAGCAATCAACGCATCCCTTTATGGAGGAAGTAAAGTAAATTATGAAATTGCAGAAGATGACGAACTACCACATCATTTTTTAGCAAAACTTTGGAATCAACCAATTGGCTTAATGATTACAGCAGTAGCTACATTAATTTTAGTAAACTTACTTAAACTAGAGAGTATATCTACTGCAGGTAGCGTTGGTTTTTTACTCATTTTTGGGGTCGTTAACCTTGTTGGATATCGATTATCAAAAGAAACTGGCAGCAATAAAATAATTCCATTAGTCGGTTTTGTTTTATGTATGATTGCTACAGTAATATTAATCAATCAACAATACACCTCAAATACTATTGGTGTAATAATCTCAATCGCCATTATTGGATTTTGCTTTTTAATGGAATGGATTTACAAAAAAACAGAAAAAAAATAATATGGATAATTTACTAACGTTTTCAATTACTGTTTTTACTGGTTTTTTCGCAATTATGAATCCTCTTTCAAATATGCCAATATTTCTTACATTAGTAGAAGGAGCAGACAAAAAAACAAAACAAAGAATAAATTTTAAGGCTGTAGTAATTGCTTTTATTATTGTTTCCGTATTTGTTGTTTTAGGGAAATTTATCTTCGAATTATTTGGAATAACAATACCTGCTTTTAAAATTACAGGTGGTATTTTAATTTTCTATGTAGGTTTTGAAATGCTACAATCCAAAAAATCAAACGTCAAACACCTAGAAAAAGTTAACATTGATGAAAACATAGCAGTTTCACCTTTAGCTATACCAATTTTAGCTGGACCAGGAACAATTGTTACAGCTATGAATTTCGTGTCCCATTCATCTTATATTCATATTGGATTAGTAGTACTTGTTTTCGGAATAATGTGTTTATTCACCTATATAACATTTAGCTTAAGCGATTTTATTGCAAAAAATATTGGAGACAACGTAATTTCAGTAATTGGAAAATTAATGGGACTAATTATTGCAATTATCGGAACAAGTATGGTTATAGAAGGAATCAAAATATCATTTGACTTGGTAAAATAAAGTGACATTGAACTGAATAAGAACTGTGCCCAACAATGTATAAAAATAATAGCGGTTTAATCGCTAAAACAAAAGTAAGTGAATATAAATAAGGTCTGTGTTTAATCGAAAAATTAGTGCATTTTAATCCGCTACTATTCTTATACTAAACCGTTGTGCGTCAGCTAACAGAACCCTAAAAAATGAACGAACTTATTTCACCAAAATACCAAATGAAACTTACAGCAGAAGTTGAAAAAGCTATTTGGGAAGAATATTCTACATACAAAAATGTACGAAATTATATAGGAAAATGGCACGAATATGATGAACGAAATTATTGGGAGAATTTCAATTTAATTGAAAAAGATGACAAAAACATAGATTTAAATGCAACTTTACATTCAATGCCTGGAGAAATACTTCTGAAAATCGCAATTGATTTAGGTGTTGATACACCAGATTTTATTCCTTCAATTCCGACATTCAAAAATGAGTTAAAGGCCGAATTTAAAACTGCATATGATACTTTTACAAAAGCATTTAAACAAATTGAAACTAACCCGAGTTTAGCTGTTGGACTTGCAAATTCAGCTCTGGAAAGTATTATTAAGGAAATACTAAAAGACGAAAGATTACAAAGTAAAATAACAGGAAAAGAAACACTTTATAAATTGGTTAATATAATTCTTAAAGAATTCAATTTAACGAACACGGATAATCCAAAAGAGATAAAAACCATAGGAAGTTCGTTAATTTCAGCTTGTCAAGCAATTGAAAAATTAAGAAGTGAGAAAACTGATTTTCACGGAAAAACTGACGAAGATTATTTACTTTCCGAACCAATTTACACCTATTTCATTGTGAATTCAGTTACTACTGTTGGACTTTTTTTAAATTCATACTTTAAAACGAAATACCCAAAACCACTTACTGAATATAATGGAATTGATGATTTACCATTTTAAGAGATGAATAAAGCCGAACGCACAACACCGTATAATAATTTATTGCTAGTTTTAGCCTACTTACGAAAATCCTCGCGGATTTTCTATTTGGTTTTTATTTGCTAACTTTAGTGCTTAAACCACGCAACAAACCATATACAAACACGTTACCACACATTTGAGAAACCAATGAACATTAAACATATTTCGATTTTAGTTTTTACCATTTTTCTCATTTCTTGTTCTGACAAAAAATTGATTAAATACGAATTTAAAAACTCTGAAATTGAGCTGAATTGGTTTAATTACAGTTATCTGACTAACACAAGTTCTGATTTTATTGAAGTAAAATGTGGAAACTCATTTGAAACGATTTTTGAATCTCAAAACGGATTGCAAAAAGTAGAAGTAGAAAATAAAAGAATAACTATTTCTCACTTAAATTTTAACGGAACTGAACCCAAAATAAAGCGGACTGAAAATGTTTGCGGATATGAAATTGAATATCGAGAAGTTACTTCTCACGAAATGTATCTTAAATATCAAAAGACTATAACCGATTCAGTTTCAAAACCAAAAATAGAATTAACCAAATTTAAAAATGGGCGTTGGATTAGTACAACGGATTCACTTTCTGGAATTGAAATAAAAAACGAAAAGTGGATTCTATTTTATAAAGGAATAAAAACGGACTCTTCTGATATTTATGAATTTAAAATACGGAGAGAATATTTTAAAGAATTAGGAACAGAACACAAACCTGTTGAATATCTGACTTTAACAAATCAATCGGATACTTTGGAATATTCCATTCTTGAATATAATAATGAATTATTAAGCTTGAGTTATATTCCGAGAGGAAACACCTTGAATTATAAACCTGAAAAATAAAAAACGTGTGGTAACACCGTGTATAATTCATTGCTAGTTATAGTCTACTTACGAAAGTCCTCGCAGACTTTCTATCTGTGATTAATTTGCTAACTTTAGTGCTTAAACACGCAACGAAATCATACACAATCACGTTGCCATTCATTGCGGAACGCACTCAAATTGAATTATAATAGAAATTAAAATTATTAGATATGAACAAAATTAAAACGAAATACAACTCTCTGTCAAAAAATGAAAAAATAACTTATATATCAATACTGATTATCATTACGATAGTTGTTATTGGACAAATATATAATGCAGGAGAAGCAATTGGAGCTGCCTTATATAATTTGACACATTAATAGTTTTAATAATTACAAAAGTTTTAATAAAAACGGATTGAAAATGCAACAATACGCTGAATCTAATCTGTTTACGGATTTCTCACTCAAACGGAATTGAAAAATATTGCGGAATAAAACGCTGACTGAATTTACTCAAACGTTGAAAATCAGAAGATGAAATTTAGCAGAATAATTTGAAACCTGAAAAATCAACGAAATGGCAACAAAGTGTATAAAAAATTGCGTAGTTTAGTACTTAACCAAAGTCTGTTGCATTTTTGTTACGTCTGATTTTCCTGCGGAAAATCCTCGCACACAAAAACGCAACTTTCCATACACAAAACCGTTGCCACACATTAGATGAACGTCATAGAATTCAATAAATATTGGGAATTAAACTATCCCGAATCAAATCCAATCGGATATAAATTGAGAAGTTATTATCCAAAAAGATGGTTACGAATCCATAGTTTACCCGAATCGAAACGATATGCAGAATCGGAAGAGGAATATCAGATAATTCTAAATAGACAAAATGAACTGATTTCTAATTTAATCGGAGAAAATTCTGATATAATAATTGCAACAGGACAATATGAATGGGAAACAACTAATAAATTATCTACAGAAATAGTTGAGTATTCAAATTTTGATAAAGTAAGGACAATCGATTTGCATAAAATATACCCAGAAGAATATGACGAGAACGATTTTTTTGGTGTTTATATAACGTCTGGTGTTTGGAGAAAAAACAATAAAAATGAACTGTTAAAAAATATTGCAGATGATGAATTTCGAGCAATGTTTGTTTGTCCGAAAAGAAATTGTATTGTAGCACCTTATGATGGCGGAATGGACATAATAGTTGACACTCAAGAGAAAAGAGACGAATTAAAAACTAAATATAAAGATTGGCTTTCTGAACGTAAAGATGGAATGTAGCGGAATTAAAAACGTGTGGCAACACTGTGTATAAAAAAATGCTAAATTAGTGCTTAAATAAAGTCAGTTGCGCTTTTGTTACTTCTGATTTTCCTGCGGAAAATCCTCGCATACTAAAACGCATCTTTTCATACACAAACACGTTACCTGCAAGCTGAGAAAAATCTGAACAAAATATTTATCAATGGAAATAGAAAAGGCTATTAAAATTATTTCTGAATTTAAAGGCAACAATTTAAGACATCGACTTAGTGAATTAAAAAATAACCTTATTATTAATTCAGAAAAAAACATAGACTTTGAGAAAGAAGTATATGAAGCCGCACTGATTGTAAAAAATATAAGTTCTCAAATTGATGAAATTGTTCATGCTACTGGAATAATAAATTGCTTACCTAAAATATTATTGAAAAATGAAATTATTGAAGACCTTTCCCTTGCATCAGGAGCAGATGGACAAGGAATAGATTTAGTTACGAATTTAAGAGTTGCTGAATTTAAGTTTTCACAATGGCAAGTTAATGCAGCAAATGGAATGAGAAAAAGACAAGTCTTTGCAGATTGTGTCAACTTATTTCTTCTTAATACTCACAAGAAAAAAGAACTTTATGTAATTGGAGCGGAAACAATTGAAAAATTCTTTCAAAGTAAAAGAGCTAAATGGAGGAATGTACTTTCGAAAAGTGGTGGACTAGATAATAGATTAGATCAGTATTTAATATCAAACAATATTTCAGGCGAATTCTTAAACGATATTTATTCAATTTCTGGAATAGAGATTTTTGAAATTAATAATATTTTAAATTGATAAAGCCTGCAGGTAACAATATGTATAATTCATTGCTTGGTTTTTGTCTTTTCGGAATAATCCTTCGGATGATTCCTCTGGTTCGTTTCTTTTTGTTAAATTAGTTTTTGAAATACGCAACGAAATCATACACTAAACCGTTGTACGCAAGCTAAAAAAATGAACGCAGAAGAAACCGAAAGGGAATTTATTAAAAATTTTATTCGCAAAGAACGAAGAGAAAGAAGCGCGTGGATATTGAATCATAAAAAGAAAAGAACTGATTTTTTGGATAGATTCAATCACAATTGGAATGAAATGCTTTCGGAAAAAAACTTGACCGAATTGAATACGGAATCGGACTTTGATACTTATGAGAAAATCAAATCTGAATTGAAACTCAACGATTCGGACTTGTGTTACGTGATTTCCTATAATGATTTTGACAGACAATTTGTTGAATTGAAAAAAGCATTTGATGAAATTCAAAAAAGTGGATTCGCAGGATTAATAATAAGCCCAAACGGAAAAAAATATTATCTAAAAACTGAACAGGAAATTGGAGCACCTGCAAAGTTTATCGGAAAGAAATAAAGCCAGCGTACAACACCGTATATAATTTATTGCTAGTTCTAGCCTACTTACGAAAATCCTCGCGGATTTTCTATTCGGTTTTTATTTGCTAAATTAGGTGCTTAAACCACGCAACAAACCATATACAAACACGTTGTAGCCAATTAAACCAAAATGCTCGGAATTTCAACATACAAGCCAAAATTTCATACCACAGCTGAAAGTTTCAAAAGTGAGTTTGAATTGACTCTGTCTGAACTTATCGGAAAAAAAATTGAACGATTTTGGGTTATGTGGGATACTAAAGAAAACGAATGGTTGACTGATGGTCCAATAGTTCTCGAAATTGAGGGAAAAAGATTTGAATTTACTGCTTATCAATTGGATGAATTCAGTCTGACAATCAATTCATTTGAACTGACTGACAAATTGGATTGGTATGGAATGGGAAATGAAATGCCTCTAATCTGGAAAGAAAACGGGAATTCTGATTTGACAAAAAACTTGAATAAGATTATAAGTGGAATTAATATTCTGACCTATAACTTTTTGAGTGAATCATTGGAAACTGGAGAGAAATATGAGACTGGAGATATGCTTAATGGAATAGAGTTTGTTTTAGAAAAAGAATCGGAATCTGATAAT
This sequence comes from Lacinutrix cladophorae, assembly GCF_053604645.1. Classification (NCBI taxonomy): domain Bacteria; kingdom Pseudomonadati; phylum Bacteroidota; class Flavobacteriia; order Flavobacteriales; family Flavobacteriaceae; genus Lacinutrix; species Lacinutrix cladophorae. The sequence goes on from NZ_JBSHNR010000066.1 coordinate 16,239, forward strand.
CAAAATTTCATTTCGATTTTTAACAATCTTGACCAAAATGGATTAAAGACGACTGAATTAAATCACGAAAATCAAATAAAACGAATAAAAATAACTGGCTACAACACCGTATAAAATTAATGGCTAGTTCTCGCCTACTTACGAAAATCCTCGCGGATTTTCTATCTGGTGTTTATTTGCTAAATTAGATGCTTAAACACGCCACTAATCTTATACATAAACGTTGGCAACAATTAAATAAACAATATTTATTGAATTATTTTTAACCTTTTAAAACTAAATTTTTGAAATCTCTTTCCTATATTATCCTTGCTTTTCTATTTATTGTTTCGTGTTCTAACGATGATGATTCTGAACCTGCACCAGAGTCTGTTCAAACACCACAAACCGAATTAGTTTCGTTAAACTATACAGATAATTCTATCAGAATTAAATGGAAACCTGTTGAAATACAAGGCTTTATTTCTTATAAAATATATAGGTTAGAGAGTGCAACCAATATTTATCCTTATGTCCCAGCTATTGCCAACCTTGGAGAATTAAGAGCTGAAATTGCAAATAGTAATGTATTTTCATTTGAAGACACCAATATTCCTTACAATGCCTATGTTAATTATGTAGTCGCAACCGTATATCAAGATCCTATAAGTGGCTATACACAAGAAGTTGTTAGTATTAATTATCTCTATTATGAGCGACCTGAACTTTCATTTGAAATTATAAGCGCCGAAAAATTAGATAATGGACATATTGAATTAGAGTGGGAACAAGATGAGAATAACAGCTTCACAAAATATACAGTTTATAGAACTGAATCGGATTACGATTATTCTGAGTATCGAGCAGATATTTTTGAAAACGAATTCTTAATAACCGAAATAAGTAATCAAGCAGAAACGACTTTTGAAGATTCAACTGACTTCCTCAATGAGTATATTACCTATGGTATTTCCAAAGAAGTAAATGGAAACACTATTGAAAGTAAAAATACAATTACCATCAAAAACCCACGCTTTATTGATTTCGTCCCAATAGAAATGGTTAAAAACCCAATTCGGGAAAACGAATTAATTATCATAAGTGATGATGGGAAAATCCTATTTTATAATCCATACACCTATACAACAGTACATGCAATTGATATTAATGCTAGAATTCATCATCCAGTTATCGAAACATATAATGGAATACAACAACTATATATCTCTTCTGAGAATGGTAAAATATTTGTTTATAGCTTAGACGATTACAGCTTAGTACAGGAAATAGATTTAGATACGGATAGGGATATACTTTCAATGATTATTAAAGAGCATTATGTTATATTTTTAGAAAAGTATATCAATGGCTATTATAGTCACTTTTCGTATTATGATATTGAAAATGATGAGGTGCATAGGAATACCGGATATATCCATAGCAGTTCTAGACTCGTCAATGGTTCTGGGTCGTTCTTTTTCAAGCTCGAACCTGTTTATGATGGACATCAGAACGAATCATCAATAAATGCATATAGCATTGTTAATGGCCAGCTAGAATTTTCTTTAGGAATAGATAACGGATCTATAAAAAGCGAACAGGTGTTTGCTGTTGCGCCTGATTTCTCATATATTATAAGTACTGAATATGGTTTCCATTTAAATCTAAATTACAATGACCTTTCAGAAGAAAAATTAGGGAACTATGGTTCTGAAATGACATTTGATGGCTTTAATTTTGTTGGTTCTCAAGAAAAATATTCAGACATTCATATAAATGAAAATAATGAAATTTACTTCTCAATAAAAGAATTGAATAAAATTGTAATGCATCAACACTTAAATTTCAATAATATTTCTAGTGAATATGACACACTAGGAAAACCACTTCTTTTCACATTTTCAAATGATGAAATTATTGTAATCAATCAGGCTGAAAATAGTAATAAGAGTTTTATTGAAATAATTGATAATTAAACCTTAATTCAGATTATTTATTTGCTTTATTTAAAGTGATTAAAAACATTGAAAAACTGTTGCCAACAATGTATATAATTTATTGCTAGTTCTGGCTTGCTTACGAAAATTCTCGCGAATTTTCTATTCGGTTTTTATTTGCTAAATTAGGTGCTTAATCACGCAACAAACCATATACAGAACCGTTGTGCATAATGTCTGAAAAACGAAATCCGAATTAAAATTTGAGAAAGAAAGAAATATTTTGGTTGATTGGAACGACAATTCTCGTACTGATTTTGAACACGCTGATTTTCGGAATTGACGGATTAAAATCTGACTCGACTCTTGATATAAATATTCACGATACTTATTTCGTAATTGCGAATTTTCATTTCATTCTATTACTCGCAGTTCTGGTGTTTTTTGGAATTTATTTGGTTAGAACATTACGAAAGAATTTTAAAAACTTGACTGCAAATCTGATTTTAATTATTTCGACAATACTTCTGATTTTAGTATTAATCGGAATTGATTCGATTTTAGATGCTTTTATTAGACAAACCACGAGTTGGACAATTTATCCACCTTTAAGCGCTGGAGAAATTGAACCTGAAATAGAACCGAAAGAAAATAATTTAGAAATTTTATCAAGTGTACTTTTTTACACCCAAATATTATTACTGATTTTCCTAGCTTATTGCGGATTTAAAACTGGACGGAATTATAAACGGAACGAATAAAAACACTATGCACAACATCGTGTATAAAAAAATGCTAAATTAGTGCTTAAATTAAGATCGTTGCACTTTTGTTACGTCTGATTTTCCTACGGAAAATCCTCGCTCACAAAAACGCAACTTTTCATACACAAACACGTTGTGCAACATATGAAAAAAACCATATTCATAATATTATTACTACTGATTTCAAATTCACTTTTGGCACAAGTTCGTGATGCTGAATATACAGAATATGTAAGTGAACTTGCGAATATTCAAATTAATGAACTTCTCAACTATCAGGTTTCAAACTTGACCGAGAATGAAATACTGAATAATTTAAAAAAGAAAACAAATTCTGAATTGAATACTCTTGCGTCGATAATATTGAATTATAAGTATGCAGAAACACTCGACTTTGAGATTAAAGAACAAACAAGATTGGAAATGCGTATGGTTGAAATGGCTGATAAGTTTTATGAAAAAAATAAATTAATCTTTTTAGAACATTCTGGAGGTTATCTGACAACTTTTGGAGAAAATGATAAAATATATAACAACAAAAAAGTTCGGATTTTACTAATGGCAGGAGGAACTTGTATTGTTCATGAAATTGATTACAACGCAAAACGCATATATAGAATATTTAACGAACGAATGAAAAAAAATATAACCGAATAATACGTTGCACAACAACGTGTATATTTTATTGCTAGTTCTAGACTGCTTACGAAAATCCTCGCGGATTTTCTATTCGGTTTTATTTGCTAACTTAGTTACTCAAACACGCAACAAAGCATACACAAAACCGTTGGCGGTAATTTGAGAATGACAAATAAACTAAACATATTTCTCTTAATTTTAATACTCACAGTATCTTGTCAAAAAGATTGCGAAACAATTGCGGAATGGAATGTTCAAAATTATAATATCAAAAAATTAAAATGTCCCGATATGGTCGCCGCTAATTATTTCAAATACTCTGTTTTTGTTGATAATGAAATAAAAGGAAGTTCTGCTACCAAAATCGACAGTTGCACATTCACTTGGCAGGCTGAAAATGACCGATTTTTGACTTTGGACATATGCAATAATCAAGTATTTGAGAAAAGACCAAATAAAATTGGACTTGATTTCAAAATGGTGGACTCGATTCTGATTTACTCAAACTCTAAAAGTGAATTAAAAAAACTAACGCCTGTACAAATTCGAAAATTTACGGCTGACTGGAATAAAAGTCAAACCAGAGGTTATTCGGAAAAACCATTTGATTCTGCATTTTACTTTTATCCAGCTTATCAATATAAATTGACTTTATTTTCTGAATCTAATAAAAAGGAATTTTATGGATATAATTATTTGATTTTGGATAAGAACAATTGGAAATACGAAATGGACGAAAATGAAAATTTGGAATACTTTAATGAATATTGGAATAATTAAAAACTACCGCCAACACAGTGTATAATTCATTGCTAGTTATAGCCTACTTACGAAAGTCCTCGCGGACTTTCTATCTGTGATTATTTGCTAAATTAGTTGCTTAAACACGCAACGAAATCATACACAAAACCGTTGTGCTTAATTTGAGAAAAACAGAAAAAATTACCACATGCAAATTAATGAGTTGAACTTTTAATAATAGAACGAAAGAAGATAATTATGAAAGAAATACTTGAAGAATATGCTTTGATTGCTGAAATCATATCA
>NZ_JBSHNR010000067.1:0-282 GCF_053604645.1 Lacinutrix cladophorae
TACTTTAACAACAGGAACTTCAGATCCAGAAACAGTAACCGTATTAGAAGGAGTTGAAACAGCAACAACCGATGACGGTTATGAACCAGTAACTGCAGAATTAACAGGAGTTGTATTCGAAGATCTTAACGGAGATGGAGTACAAGATCCAGGAGAAGAAGGAATAGAAGGGGTAGAAGTTGTAATTACAGATGTGGATGGAACAGTAACCACAGTAACAACAGGAACGGATGGAACATGGTCATTAAACAATGTACCATTAGGAGATGCAGAAGTAGATGT
>NZ_JBSHNR010000068.1:0-379 GCF_053604645.1 Lacinutrix cladophorae
CCATCCGTTCCTGTTGTTACTGTTGTTTCGTCTCCGTTAACATCGGTAATTACAACTTCTACTCCTTCTATTCCTTCTTCTCCTGGATCTTGTATTCCATCTCCGTTAAGATCTTCAAATACAACTCCACTTAAATCTCCAACTGCTGGTGCATATCCATCATTTCCGGCATCTACTGTTCCACTTGCTGGGACTGTAACCTCTGTTGGTTCTGTTCCTTCGGTTAAATTAACATTTGCTGGTAAAGTGGTGGTATCCACTACGATATCAACAGTTCCTGCTGGTACGCCATCTATAGTGTATGTTCCATCTGCTGCTGTTGTTCCTGTTGGCTCTCCTGCGTCTAATACGCCATCACCATCTAAATCTGCAAATACTG
>NZ_JBSHNR010000069.1:0-453 GCF_053604645.1 Lacinutrix cladophorae
AGTAACAACAGGAACGGATGGAACATGGTCATTAAACAATGTACCATTAGGAGATGCAGAAGTAGATGTAGATGAGACTACATTACCAACAGATATTACAGATACTTTAACAACAGGAACCTCAGATCCAGAAACAGTAACTGTAGTAGAAGGAACTAATGCTACTACCGATGATGGTTATGCACCAGCAGTTGGAGATTTAAGTGGAGTTGTATTCGAAGATCTTAACGGCGATGGAGTACAAGATCCAGGAGAAGAAGGAATAGAAGGAGTAGAAGTTGTAATTACAGATGTGGATGGAACAGTAACCACAGTAACAACAGGAACGGATGGAACATGGTCATTAAACAATGTACCATTAGGAGATGCAGAAGTAGATGTAGATGAGACTACATTACCAACAGATATTACAGATACTTTAACAACAGGAACCTCAGATCCAGAAACAGTAAC
>NZ_JBSHNR010000070.1:0-156186 GCF_053604645.1 Lacinutrix cladophorae
CGCTAGATGCAACAGGGGAGGCAGTAATTAATATCCCAGGAGTTACTACGGACCAAACGATTAGTTTAACGCAGGTTACTAATCCAACAACGAGTTGTTCGGGAGTACTAACAAGCAGCGAAACAGTTAACGTATTTGCAAACCCAAGTATACTATCATTAGCAAGTAATTCTGTTGTTTGTGAAGGAGATGAAGCTATTTTTACCATAACAGGGACTTTGGGAGACGAGGTTTTTTATAATATTAATGGAGGGCCTTTACAGCAAGCATTAATAGGGAATTCTGGAACTGTAAACATCAGTATAGTTGGTGTAGTAAATAATCAAACTATAGTTTTAGATAGTGTAATGAATTCTTCAACCACTTGTTCTAGTCTATTAGTTAATACAGAAACAGTAAGTGTTATACCTCTAGTAAATGCTTCTTTTGAAATGAATCCTAATTGTAATGGGGCAACACCAATTATAAATGGAACTACAGGAGGTGTTTTTGCATTCAACATTAATCCTGGAGATGGTGCTGTTATTGATAGCGTTTCAGGAGAAGTGACTAATGCAGTTTCAAATGCAACTTACTCTATAATTTATACTGTAAATGGAATGTGTAATTCCGATTTTAAAATAGAAAGTTTCACTGTTTTTCCTTATCCTAATGTTCATTTAGAAGATGAATTTATTTTATGTTTAGACGCAGAAGGAAATATTATTAATCAACCAATAATAGATACAGGTTTGTCTTTGAGTGATTATTCTTTTGAGTGGATAAAAATGAGTAACCCTTCAATTGTTTTAGGAACTAATTCGTACTATCAACCAGAGGTAGCAGGTACATATAGTGTTTTAGTAACTAACAATAATACGACTTGTTCAACCCTATTAGGTGATTTTAATACAATTGCAACAGTAACCAAAAGTATTGCTCCGAGTGGATTAAATGTTATAATCACTTCTGAAACATTCGAAGATAATAATATAATAGAGGTTAGTGTCAATGAAGAGTTAGGAATTATTTATGAGTTTAGTTTAGATGGAGGTATCTTTCAAAATAATGGAACAAACTCTTTAACATTTTATAATGTAACCTCTGGAACACATCTTATAACAGCTAGAGATGTATCTGGTTGTGATGAAGTAAGTGAGACTGTATTTATAATAGATTACCCATTATTTTTCACACCTAATAATGATGGCTATAATGATACATGGCAAATTACTGGGTTAAATAATCAGTTGGAAGCTACGGTTTATATTTATGATAGGTATGGTAAATTATTAAGGCAAATAAATGCAAATAGTACAGGTTGGGATGGAACTTTGAAAGGACAGCCATTACCTTCAAGTGATTATTGGTTTACTTTAGAATATAGAGATCCAAATAATATATTAGACTCTACCAAGAGAGTTTATAAATCCCACTTTACATTAAAACGATAATTTTTAAAAAGTAAGTCTATTTTGTTCTCTTTCAGATAGATTGAAATTTTAAATAGAAAGCACAAGGAATAATAAATAGTTTTTATTTTAATTTCAAGAGAAGTACATTTATTATTTTCATAAATTTTAACTAAATTAATGCTAATTTTTTCTTAATTTTCAAGATTGATTAATTATATCCATTATAAAATCAATACTATATACCTCATTATAAAATTTTTAGATATGTATTTTAATAATAAATTAAAACCATTTTTAGTTTTTTCACTGTTTTTTATTTGTTCTTTTACTCAGTTATGGAGTCAAATAGTAGCTATAGATGATGTTCTAGTTGGAAGTGCTGATAACACTAGTGAAACAACAGCTATATCTGGTAGGTTTTATGAAAATGATTTGTTTAATGGTTCATACATAACACAGCCAACAATAGCAGATTATATTATTACAGAAACAGTTCCAGACCCAACAGGCTCAGTAAGTTTTCATCCAACTATTCCTGGATTAATTAATATTGCTGCAAATACAGTAGCTGGTATCTATTATATAACCTATGAAATTTGTGAAGCTGCAGACACCACTAATTGTGATGATGCTGTAATAGAGGTTAGGGTAAACGAGGCTTCAGCCATCACTGCAGGAGCAGGATCTGGGCAAATTGAAATTTCTAGTGATAGCTTTAATGTAAACTCAAGTGGAGGTGTAGCCATAACAAATGGCGGTTGTGTAGATTTAAATACAGGAATGATAAATCCAATAACTCTTTCTGCTGAATATACAGATTTAGGAGACACTAGTTCTTATAGGGTAGAGGCAATTCAATTTAATCCACCTTTTAGTTTAGTTGATAATAGTTCAGCTTCTACCAATTTAACGACAGATGATAATTGGAGTAATGTAATTAATTTTAATTTTGATTTTGATTTTTATGGGCAAACGTATCAGGATTGTGTTATTTCAACTAACGGAGCTGTTAGTTTTGATTTAACAAATGCTAATGCTTTTCATTATTGGACGCCAGGTGCAGGACAAACAATTCCTAATAATACGGATGCTGCTTTAAGGGATGGTAATATTTTTGGTGCAGTTCATGATATAGACCCTAGTGTAGGACCTGCTTCCGCATTTAGTATATGGTATAAGGTAGAAGGAGTAGCTCCGTTTAGAGCATTTGTTTTTACTTTTAATAATCCTGCTCATTTTGGTTGTAATACTTTAAGAACTACGCAACAGATTGTTTTTTATGAAACAACTAATATTATAGAAACCTATATATATCAAAAGCCTAGTTGTGCTACTTGGGCAGGAGGACGGGCAGCAATTGGTGTTCAGAATAATGACGGGACTATAGGTACATCTCCTCCTGGGAGAAATACAGGAGTTTGGGATGTAGTAATGCCAGAAGCATGGCGTTTTACTCCTGATGGAGTATCTACAACTACTTTTGAATGGTTAGACGAAAGTGGAGCTGTAATTGGCACAGGTCCAGATATCAATTTATCGCCAAGTGAAACAACAACTTATATAGCAAGACTTACTTATACAAATGCTATAACTGGAGCTACTACTTCTTCTATTCGACCTATTACTATTAATGTCCCTCCAACTCCAGTAGTTACTTTAACAACTAATGCTTCTTCAGGATGTTCAGGAGGAGATGCTGTGTTTATTATAACTGGAGAAGAAGGAGATGAAGTTACTTATAATATTAATGGAGATCCTTCTCAAGTAGTAACTTTAGATGCGACAGGAGTGGAGACAATCACAATATCTGGTATCACAACAGACCAAACTGTTACTTTAGAATCTGTTACAAATGTTAATTCTGTTTGTGGAGGACCTTTTACACAAACAGAAACTGTTACAATAAGCTCGAGTCCTGTGGTAAATTTATCAAGTAACACTTCTACTTGTTCTGGAGGAAATGCTGAATTTACAATAACAGGAACAGCAGGAGATGTCGTAGATTATACAGGAGTTGTAGGTTCGCCAGCAAGCCCAGTAACATTAGATGCCACTGGTACAGCTTTGGTAACAGTAAGTGGGGTTACTACAAATCAAACAATTACATTAACGAACGTAAATAATCCTACTACAGGATGTAGTGGAACATTAACTGAAACTGAAACAGTTACAATAAGCGCAAGTCCAACAGTAAATTTAACAAGTAACACTTCTACTTGTTCTGGTGGAAATGCGGAATTTACAATAACAGGAACAGCAGGAGATGTCGTAGATTATACAGGAGTTGTAGGTTCGCCAGCAAGCCCTGTAACATTAGATGCATCTGGTACAGTTTTGATTACGGTAGCTGGAGCGACTGCTAATCAAACTATTACATTAACAAATGTAAATAATCCAACTACGGGATGTAGTGGAGCATTAACAGAAACAGAAACAGTTACAATCAACGCAAGTCCAACAGTAAACTTAACGAGTAACACTTCTACTTGTTCTGGTGGAAATGCGGAGTTTACAATAACAGGAACTGCAGGAGATGTTGTAGATTATACAGGAGTTGTAGGTTCACCGGTTAGCCCTGTAACATTAGATGCATCTGGTACAGCTTTAGTTACTGTTACAGGAGTAACTACAAATCAAACAATAACTTTAACAAGTATTAATAATCCAAGTACAGGTTGTGGTGGTACATTGTCAGAAACAGAAACAGTAACAATAAGTGCTAACCCAACGGTTAGTCTAACGAGTAATACATCTACTTGCTCTGGCGGAAATGCAGAGTTTACTATAACAGGAACAGCTGGAGATATCTTAGATTACTCAGGAGTTGTAGGTTCGCCAGCGAGTCCAGTTACATTGGATGCTTCAGGTATAGCTTTAGTAACTGTGGCTGGAGTAACTACAGATCAAACTATTACATTAAATAGCGTGAGTAATCCTACTACAGGATGTAGTGGATCATTAACAGAAACTGAAACGGTTACAATAAATGCAAATCCAACAGTTACTTTAACGAGTAATACTTCTATTTGCTCGGGGGGAGATGCGGAGTTTACTATAACAGGAACAGCAGGAGATATTGTAGATTATACAGGAGTTGTAGGTTCACCAGCAAGTCCAGTGACGTTAGATGCTTCTGGAGTTGCATTAATTACTGTATCGGGAGTAACTACAGATCAAACTATTACATTGGTTAGTGTAAACAATCCAAGTACAGGTTGTAGTGGAGCATTAACAGACACCGAGAATGTTATCGTAAATGCAAATCCAACAGTTACTTTAACGAGTAATAATTCTACTTGTTCAGGAGGAAACGCAGAGTTTACTATAACAGGTGCTGTAGGCTATGTAGTGGATTATGCAGGAGTAGCAGGTATGCCAGCGAGTCCAGTAACCATAGGAGCTTCGGGTACTGTTTTAATTTCAATAACAGGAGTAACGACAGATCAAACAATGACATTAACGAATGTAAACAATCCAAGCACAGGTTGTAACGAGGTTTTAACAGATTCGGAAACAGTAACGATAAGTGCAAATCCAACAGTTACTTTAACAAGTAACACTTCTACTTGTTCAGGAGGAGATGCTGAGTTTACAATTGCAGGAACAGCAGGGGATGTAGTAGATTATACAGGAGTTGTTGGTTCCCCAGCAAGCCCAATAACATTAGGAGCTTCTGGTGTTGCTTTGGTAACAGTAGCAGGAGTCACTACAAATCAAACAATAACATTAACTAACGTGAATAATCCAACTACTGGTTGTGGTGGGGCATTAACGGATAGTGAAACGGTAACTATAAATGCTAACCCTACTATAGTGTCTTTAACAAGTGGTAATTCAAGTGTTTGTTCAGGAGATGATGCTGAGTTTACAATAACAGGAACGGCAGGTGATGAAGTTGCTTATACTGGAGTTTCAGGTTCGCCAGCAAGTCCTGTAATACTAGATGCCTCAGGTGTAGCAACAATAACTGTTGTTGGAATAACAACAAATCAAACAATAACGTTAACTAATGTAACTAATACTACGACTACTTGCTCTAGTTTATTAACAGATTCTGAAACAGTTACTATTATTGCAGCACCTACAATTGTATCTTTAACAAGTAATACGAGTGTTTGTTCTGGAGATGATGCCGAGTTCACTATAACTGGAACAGCAGGGGATGTTGTTGATTATTCTGGAGTTGTAGGTTCACCAGCAAGTCCTGTAACACTAGATGCTTCAGGTGAAGCATTAGTAACTGTAGCTGGAATAACAACAGATCAAACAATGACATTAGTGGCTGTAACAAATACAACTACTTCTTGTTCTAGTGTGTTATCTAATAATGAAACGGTTTCCATAATAACACCTCCAACAGTTAGTTTGGTAAGTAATGGTAGTGTTTGTTATGGAGAAGATGCAGTATTTACTATAACAGGAACAGCAGGCGATATAATAGATTATAATGGTGTTGTAGGTATGCCTGCAAGTCCAGTTACTTTAGATGCTTCTGGAGAAGTTATAATTACAGTAACAGGAGCAATTACAGATCAAACAATATCATTAACAAATGTTAACAGTCCAAGTACTGGGTGTAGTGGGGTATTAACTGATAGTGAAACGGTAACAATAAATGCTAATCCAACGATACTTTCTTTAACAACCAACACGGATATATGTTCAGGTAGTGATGCCGTATTTACTATAACAGGTACAGCAGGAGATGTAGTTGATTATGTAGGTGTTGTGGGGTCGCCTGTTAGTCCTATAACATTAGATGCTTCTGGTCTAGGAAATGTAACTGTAGTAGGTGCAACAACAGATCAAACGATTATGTTAACTAATGTCACAAATCCAACTACAACTTGTTCTAGTGCTTTATCTGATACAGCAACAATAACTGTTAATACTAATCCAACTATAATATCATTAACAAGTAATACTAGTGTTTGTTCAGGAGATGATGCAGAGTTTACTATTACTGGAACAGCAGGAGATGTTGTGAGTTATTCAGGAGTAACTGGTTCGCCAGCTAGTCCATTAACACTAGATGCATCTGGTATAGCTCTAGTTACGGTAACTGGGGTTACAGTAGATCAAACAATTTCATTGTCGGCTGTTACTAACCCAGCTACTACTTGTTCTAGTGTGTTAACAGATGTTGAAACAGTAACAATAATTGCGCCACCAACAGTTGGTTTATCAAGCAATGGTAATACTTGTTCAGGAGATGATGCTATATTTACAATAACAGGAACAGCAGGAGATATAATCGATTATACAGGAGTAGTTGGTATTCCAGCAAGTCCAGTAACATTAGATGCAGCAGGAGAAGCAATAGTAAGAGTAATTGGAGTGACTACAGATCAAACAATTTCTTTAACAAATGCTAATAGTCCAAGTACAGGTTGTAGTGGTACTTTGTCTGAAACAGCAACAGTGATTGTAAACCCAAATCCTTCAATAATATCGTTGAGTAGTAATTTTATTATTTGCTCAGGAGAAGATGCAGAGTTTACTATAACAGGTACAGCAGGCGATGTAGTTGATTATTCAGGAGTTGTTGGTTCTCCAGCAAGTCCAGTAACTTTAAATGCTTCAGGGGAAGCTCTTGTGATTGTATCAGGAGCAACAACAAATCAAACAATTACTTTAAGTAATGTAACAAATCCTTTAACGACTTGTGATACTGCATTAACAGATACAGAAACGGTAGTTGTTACTCCATTAGAAGACGCTAGGTTTAGTATGACTCCAAATTGTTCAGGAGGAACAGCTTCTGTATTGGGGACTTCAGGAGGGGTTTTTATATTTGATGTTGACCCTGCAGATGGTTCAGTAATTGATAGTGCTACAGGAGAAGTTACAAATGCTATTCCTGGAGCTTCTTATACTATTTTATATACCACGCCGGGAGCATGTCAGGATTCTCAAGTAGTAACATTTACTGTTAACCCAAGACCAATTGTAGATCTTCAAGATTCATTTATATTATGCATTGATAATGATGGTAATATTGTTAACAATCCAATTATTGATTCAGGTTTGTCTATATTAGATTATTCTTTTGAGTGGACAGAAGCTAGTAATCCAACGACTATTTTAGGTACAAATTCTTTTTATGAGCCGACTATAGCTGGAACTTATAGTGTATTTATAACAAATAGTAGTACAGGTTGTGTAACTGTTGTTGGAGATCCTGATACAATATCTGTAGTAACAAATAGTATCCCGCCAACTGGTTTAGAAGCTGTTATTGTTTCAGAAACATTTGCAAGTGATAATGTTATTCAAGTTAGTGTAGATGATATTTCTGGAGCAAATTATGAATTTAGTATTGATAATGGTTCCTTTCAAAGTAACGGAACAAATGTATATACATTTAATAATGTAACAGCAGGACTGCATACATTAACAGTAAGAGATGCCGACGGTTGTGGGGAGGATAGCACTACAATAGTAGTAGTAGATTATCCATTATTCTTTACACCAAATAATGATGGACATAATGATACCTGGCGAATTTCAGGTATTAATTCGGATGCTGTAATTTATATTTTTGATAGATATGGAAAATTAATAAAACAATTAAGTCCTACAAGTATTGGTTGGGATGGTACGTTTAATGGTCAGCCTTTGCCTTCTAGTGATTACTGGTTTTCTTTAGAATATAAAGACCCTAATGACTTAGAAGATACAAGTGTTAAAGAGTTTAGAGCGCACTTTACTTTGAAGCGATAAATAGTTCTAGTGAATAGCCAAAAAAGATGTAATAGTATAAAAAAATATCTTTTTCCATTTTTATTTGTTTTACCATTTACTTTTTGTTTTGGTCAACAAAGTGGAGGTGCTTCGACTTGTAATATTGCAGAACCAATTTGTAGTTCTTCAGAATTAACTTTTTTAAATACATCCAATGGTTCTGTAGCAGAAATTGGTCCAGATTATGGCTGTCTTTCCACACAGCCAAATCCAGCTTGGTTTTTTCTTCAAATTGGAAATTCTGGGAATATTTATTTGAATATTTACCAGACTAATGATTTACTTGGAACTCCAAATTTAGATGTAGATTTCATTATATATGGCCCTTTTTTAGATGTTTTAGATGCTTGCAACTCTGGATTGTCAAGTGCAAATATTGTGGATTGTAGTTATTCTCCAAGCGGAATTGAAAATGCGGAGATTGAAGGTGCAGTATCTGGTGAGTTTTACATGCTTCTTGTTACTAATTTTTCTGGAGACTCCGGAGTTATTACCATTAATCAAAGTTCTGGAACCGGATCGACTAATTGTGCTATTCTTGAAGGCTTAGTTGCGTGTGATGGAGATCCTTTAGAGTTAAGTGCTCAAACGACTGGAGCTGAAACTTATTTTTGGTACGAAGAAGATCCTATAAACCCTGGTTCTTATTTGCTTATTCCTAGTGAAAATGATCAAGTATATTATCCTATTGAAACCAATAACTATAAGGCAGAGGTGTTTGATATAGATGGAGGGTTGCTAAATGTATTTGAATTTAGTGTTACGTTTTTAGATGTGCCTGTTATTTCCAGTATTATAGAACCGTATATTATTTGTGATAATCTAAATGAAAACGATGGTGTTGGTCAATTTGAACTAGATTCTTGGAACGAAGAAGTACTTGATGGTTTAGATGCAAATACTTTTTCTGTTTCGTATTTTTCCAATGAAATAGATGCCATTTCCTTAGAAAATCAGTTGCCAAATATTTATATAAATAGTTCGGTTAATGAAACTGTTTTTGTAAGAATCGATAATACAAATTCAGTTTTAACAGCTTGTTATGCTATTGAGACTTTAGATTTATTGGTTTTATTGAAGCCTCAGTTTACTCTAGAAGATTTTTATTTGTGTACTTTTACAAATGGAACGGAAGCAATTAATGACCCAATAATGGATACAGGTTTATCTACAATGGATTATCTTTTTGAGTGGACAGAAAACAATAATCCCAATTTGGTTTTGGGTACAGACTCTTTTTACGTTCCAACTCAAGCAGGAATTTATAGTGTATTGGTAACAAATCGTTTAACAGGTTGTGCAACAACCATAGATAACCCTAATACGGTTTCTGTGATAACCGAAAGTTCTCCTCCAGATAATCTTACAGCTACTGTAGTTTCTGATGCTTTTAGTACTACAAATAGTATTGAAGCAAACGCTATAAGTGACAATAATACTATTTATGAGTTTAGTTTAGATAATGGACCTTTTCAATCTAATGGAACAAATACATTTGTTTTTACGGATGTTGCATATGGAAATCATACGATAATTGCTAGAGACATAAATGGGTGCGGAGAAATCTCTGTTTCGGTTTTAGTTATAGATTATCCATTAATTTTCACACCAAATAACGATGGAATTAATGATACTTGGCAAATTTTTGGGTTAGATAATAAAATGGAAGCTAAAATTTATGTTTTTGATAGGTTTGGTAAATTATTAAAGCAATTAAACCCTAATACAATCGGATGGGATGGTACCTTTAAAGGAAAACCATTACCAGCAAGCGATTATTGGTTTTCTATTGAATATGTAGAACCTAATAATTTAGAAAATTCGAGAAGAAAAGAATTTATTGCGCATTTTACCTTAAAAAGGTAAAATGTAATAACAAAATAAAAAAAAACTGAACATAAAATGTTCAGTTTTTTTATAAAAATAGTATTAAAGATTATAAGTTAAAACTAACAGACATAGTAATATTTGCGTTTTTGCTATCTAAATTTGTAGTATCTGTTAAACCAACTTGGTACAATTGATAATTAGTTTCTCTTTGCCATTGATCAAAAGTTAAATCAAGTTTTAGTTTTCCAAAATTATATCCTAAACCTAAAGAATAACCTGTTAAATCGCCGACGGTCTTTTCATCTTTGTATGGGCTTTCTTCTAATCTGTAACCTCCGCGTAAACTGAATTGTTTTATTTTATATTCGCCACCAATTTTATAGGTTGCAGCAGCGGTTAAACTTTCGTTTATAGTATTATTCTGGTAAGAAAAGTACGTGTCAGAAGTTGGTCTAAATTTAGTATTGCCATACTCTTTTATAGAGTAATCAAAACTTAATAAGCCACGTGTTCCAAATACATAAGCTAAACTTCCTGTTAATTTCCCTGGAGTTTGTAATTTATATTGTTCATATATGTTAATGACTCTAGGGTTAATATTCGCATTGGTAAAGGTGGTTTCGTCTTCTAAAGTAATGCCATCATAACTTAACGTTTTGATAGATTGACTGGTTTCATCTTCAATGGTATACCAAGTTGGTGTATCATAAGATAAACCAACTCTTAGGTTATCTGCAATTTTTAAAATACCACCAAGTTGTAAAGAAACTCCAGACCCAATAGTTTTTAAATTGTTTTGAAAACCAACCTCATTAATTAAAGAGCCTGTATTGTTATTTTCTTCAAATAAGTATGTGGAGCGTTCGTAGTTTATAAAATGTGTATTTAAGTTTACGCCTAAAAATAAGTTTTCTCCATATTGAGTAGAAGCGTTAATTGTAAATTTACCGTTATAACCAGTAGCAGCATATGTATATTCTTGATTGTATTCTCCATCTGCAATATTGGAGGTGTAAATAGTGTTTGCGTCTTCATTAATTTCAGGTTCTAAAATATAAGATTCATAACCTAAAAAAGCCTGTTGGTTTTGGTTTCCAAAGTTAATACCAATATCGCTATAGGCATCTGCATACGATTCTCCTTGAAAAGCAGAGATTTCATCTAACCTTAACCCGTTAGCATTTTCTAAAAAATAATTACCAATGGAGTTGTTATTATTTGTGCCATGAGCAAACCAATCATTATTATAATCTTCAATTTTATTATAGCTAATTCCTAATGTGAATTTTTTCCATTTAGAATCAAGATTTCTATTTTCAAAAACAAAAGCCGCACCAATTTGATTTAAATCTATGTTAGAGTCTGAAGCATTATCCTTTCCATTAAAATATTGCGAATCTGTTTTATTGTTTTGATTAGAAAGCGATATTGAAATGTGGCTATCGTTAAATACCGAAGATCCTGCTGGGTTAATAGTTATTGCACTCATATCTCCTCCAAGAGCTCCAAAGGCTCCACTTAAACCTCTATATCTTGCAGTTCCTTGCACATCATCTTTAGCATAACGTAATGCGTCTGTAATGTCTTGTGCGTAAGATAATGACATAGATATAAAACTTATGCACAGTAAGATTTCTTTTTTCATATGTAAATAATTTAATTAGTATAAATAAAACGAGCTAACACCTCTGTATAGAATGGTTAGTTAGCTCGTTAGTATTTTTTTTTTTTTGATTTGAATTTTATCTTCTTCTACTCGAAGAACTACTTCTGCTAGAACTACTTCTACTCGAGGAGCTGCTTCTGCTTGAAGAAGATCTAGATATAGAACTGTTTCTATTTGTTGAAGATCTTGGTGTTGAATACGAGTTATTTCTTGGTGTTGTTCTATTTGTGTTGGTTCTAGGGCTTCTTGTAGTAGTAGTTTTAACTCTACGTTTTGTAGTTGTAGAAGTATTTGTTCTTGGTCTAGTCGAATTTTGAGTTGTTGTTGTATTACCTCGTCTTGTCGTTGTTGTACCAACTCTAGATCTAGTTGTGTTACTTCTATTTATCGTGCTATTTCTTCTATTAATAGCATTGTATCTGCTTAAAGTGTTTCCGCGTCTTGAGTTGTGATATGCAACGCTATTTCTACCGTAGTAATGGTGATTACCGTAGTTATTCCAATATGGAGAGTTGTAATATCCTCCATAGCCATAAAATCCACCATAATAAGGAGATCCCCAAAAAGGATCATAAAATCCTGAATATCCCCAGCCCCAGCCAGTATTCCAGTAAGGAGAATATCCGTATCCATATGGTCTATACCAATTATTATAACCGAAGGCACCAAAATTAGAATAGACGTTAATAGTTACATCATTTGTGTCTTGTCCCCAACCTGCGTATGATTCTTGTTCTGTATTATCTTGCTCAACATAGTTACCTTCGTAGGAATCAATATCTGTAAAAACAGCATTTTCATCCGTTATATAATCATATTCAGTAGATTTTTCTTTAAAATAGTTTTGATAGTAAACGCTATTGTCATTTTGCGCTACATCATTTTGTTCTACAGTTTTTTCACTTGAACCATAAATGCCATCATTATCTTCGCTAACATATTGTGAAGAGCCACAAGAACTCACTACAAATGCAATAGCTAATACTGCTAAAAATGGTATTTGGGTTTTGGTATAATTTTTAAATTGCATATCTATTAAGATTTTATTGTTGAACAATACAAAAATAGTTAGTTTTGCTGAACTATTTCATTATTTAACATAGTCACAATATTTGTGCCAAAACCCTGTATATGAGCAAAAAACTAACAAGTAGAGCAGAAGATTATTCAAAATGGTATAACGAACTGGTTGTAAAGGCTGACTTGGCCGAGAATTCAGCAGTTCGTGGATGCATGGTAATTAAGCCATATGGATATGCTATTTGGGAAAAAATGCAAGCAGAATTAGATAAAATGTTTAAGGAAACAGGGCATCAAAATGCGTATTTCCCACTTTTTGTTCCTAAAAGCTTGTTTGAAGCAGAAGAAAAAAATGCAGAAGGCTTTGCTAAAGAGTGTGCTGTTGTAACGCATTATAGATTACAAAACGATCCTGATAATCCAGGTAAACTTCGTGTAGATCCAGAAGCAAAACTAGAAGAAGAACTAGTAGTAAGACCAACTAGTGAGGCTATTATTTGGAGCACTTTTAAAGGTTGGATTCAATCGTATAGAGATTTACCATTATTAATTAATCAATGGGCTAATGTTGTACGTTGGGAAATGCGTACCCGTTTATTTCTTCGTACTGCAGAATTTTTATGGCAAGAAGGGCATACCGCACATGCCACAAAAGGGGAAGCATTAAAAGAAGCTGAGTTAATGAATAATGTGTACGCAACTTTTGCTGAAAATTTCATGGCTATTCCAGTTGTAAAAGGAGTAAAAACGGAAAGTGAACGTTTTGCAGGTGCAGATGAAACTTACTGTATTGAAGCTTTAATGCAAGATGGAAAAGCTTTACAAGCTGGTACTTCTCACTTTTTAGGACAGAATTTCGCTAAAGCGTTCGATGTAAAATTCACCTCTAAAGAAGGTACTAAAGATTACGTATGGGCCACTTCATGGGGAGTTTCTACTCGATTAATGGGGGCATTAATAATGACACATAGTGACGATGAAGGATTAGTATTGCCTCCAAGCTTAGCTCCAAACCAAGTAGTTATAGTTCCTATATATAAGACAGACGAACAGTTTGAAGAAGTTAGTAAAATAGCTAATCTTATAAAAAGTGATTTGAATGCTAAAGGAGTTTCTGTAAAGTATGATAATAGAGATACGCATAGACCAGGCGCTAAATTTGCACAGCATGAATTACAAGGTGTACCATTACGTATTGCTATTGGACCAAAAGATTTAGAAAATGGTACTGTAGAGATTGCTAGACGAGATACCAAAACGAAAGAAGTAATTGCATTAGATAATTTAACATCTACTGTGGAGAATTTATTAGAAGAAATCCAGAATAGTTTATATAAAAAAGCATTAGATTATAGAGATTCTCATATTACTGAAGTAGAAAATTTTGATGATTTTAAAAATATTTTAAAAAATAAAGGAGGGTTTATTTCTGCACATTGGGATGGCACAATAGAAACGGAAGATAAGATAAAAGAAATTACAAAAGCTACAATACGTTGTATACCAGTAGATACAAAAGAAGAAGAAGGGAAATGTGTGTTTACAGGAAACCCTTCTAAACGTAGAGTATTGTTTGCAAAAGCATATTAATTTAATTTTTTTTTAAAAAAAATTAGTTTAGCTATTGCAACACTTAAAAATAGTTGTATTTTTGCACCCGCAATGGAAACGTTGTAAGTTTTTTGAAAAGTATTGCAAGTTTAAAAATAATGTTTATATTTGCATTCTCAAAAGCAAAAATGGCCCGTTCGTCTATCGGCTAGGACGCCAGGTTTTCATCCTGGTAAGAGGGGTTCGATTCCCCTACGGGCTACAATTTTTTAATAAAAGAAAAGAACAAACAAATGGCAAATCATAAGTCAGCGTTAAAAAGAATTAGAAGTAACGAAGCTAAACGTTTAAGAAATAAGTATCAGCATAAAACTACTCGTAATGCGATTAAGAAATTACGTGAGTTAACAGATAAAAAAGAAGCAGAAACAATGTTTCCTTCAGTTGTGTCTATGTTAGATAAATTAGCTAAGAAAAACGTTATACATGCTAATAAAGCAGCTAACCTTAAATCTGGTTTAGCAAAGCACGTTGCAGCTTTATAGGTTTGTAAGTTCTACAAAAAAATATAAAAGCTTCTCCATTAGGAGGAGCTTTTTTTGTTATCTATATTTTTCATGTGTAGTTGCGTTAGCGATAGTAATGGTTAGCTTTTGGCGAGCATAAGCTTCGAGCCAAAACTAGTAATGTATAGCGCGACCCTTGTGGTAACGCCCAAGAAATAATAAAAGAGATGAATATATGGTGTATAAAAAAGCCTTGGGAAATAATATCTCAAGGCTTTTATTTATACTAATAGAAGAGGTTTTATCCGTTCATAGAGATTAAGAACTCCTCATTGTTTCTGGTTTGTTTAAATCTATCGTTTATAAATTCCATAGCTTCTACAGGATTCATATCGGCAAGATATTTACGCATTACCCACATTCTTTTAATAGTCGTTTCGTCTAATAGAATGTCATCACGACGTGTACTTGAAGAGGTAAGGTCGATAGCAGGGAAAATTCTACGGTTAGATATTTTTCTATCTAATTGTAGCTCCATATTACCTGTTCCTTTAAACTCTTCGAAGATAACTTCGTCCATTTTAGATCCTGTTTCAGTTAATGCAGTAGCAATGATGGTTAAAGATCCTCCGTTTTCTATGTTACGTGCAGCACCAAAGAAACGTTTTGGTTTGTGTAATGCATTCGCATCGACACCACCACTTAGTATTTTCCCGGATGCCGGTTGTACGGAATTATATGCTCGTGCTAAACGTGTTATGGAGTCTAATAGTATTACTACATCGTGGCCACACTCTACAAGGCGCTTTGCTTTTTCTAAAACTATATTTGCGATTTTTACGTGCTCGTGTGCTTCTTTATCAAAAGTTGAGGCAACTACTTCGCCACGAACATTACGTTGCATGTCTGTTACTTCTTCTGGTCTTTCATCAATTAGTAAAATCATTTGATATACTTCTGGATGATTTGCAGCAATTGCATTTGCAACATCTTTAAGTAACATGGTTTTACCCGTTTTTGGTTGCGATACTATCATACCACGTTGTCCTTTACCTATTGGTGCGAACAAATCCATGATTCGAGTAGAAATAGTGGCTTGTTTTTCGGCAATATTAAATTTTTCTTGTGGAAATAATGGTGTTAAATGCTCGAAAGCAACGCGATCTCTAACTACATTTGGATCTTGCCCATTTATTTTACTTACTTTAATTAGTGGAAAATATTTTTCGCCTTCTTTTGGAGGACGAACATTTCCTAAAACAGTATCACCAACTTTTAATCCGAATAAGCGAATTTGAGATTGCGATACATAAATATCATCTGGAGAGGATAAGTAGTTGTAATCTGAAGAACGTAAAAAACCATAGCCGTCTTGCATGACATCTAATACACCTTCACTTTCTATAATGGCATCAAATTCGAAATCTGGTTCTCTGTAACGATTTCTTGTGTCTTTATTACCGTTGTTTCCAGCGTTTTTGTTTTGATTTTTATGTTGTGGTTTCTTATTTTCTCTAGGCTTGTCTGCTCTTTCCGTTTTATTGTTATTAGGATTAGCTTCCTTTTTATCTTTTTGAGCTTCTCTTTTTGCCTGTGGCTTAACTCTTGGTTTTGGTTGTTGTTTTGCCTGAGGTTTTGGTTGGTGCTTTGGTTTGTTTTCTACTGTAGTTTCTGTAGCAGCAACTTCTTCCTTTTTTTCTGGAGTTTTTGGTGTTGTTTTTTGAGCAGCAGGCTTTTTAGTAGCAGGTTTTTGTACTCTTTGTCTAGGTTTTTTTACTGTTGTATTTTCAACAGGTTTTGCAACAGCAGCAACAGCGGCTACAGCTTTTGGGTTTGCAGCTTGATGATCCAGTATTTGGTATACTAAATCTAATTTTTTTAAAGTACGATACTTAGATACGTTTAAAGTTTTTGCAATTTCCTGTAACTCAGGAAGTTTCATTTCTTTTAATTGTGTGATTTCAAACATTATGTTGAATTGAATATTTTGTGTTAGATAAAGAATTTGAATTATTTTGAAGAAAATAGATCTTATTCTGAAGAATTAACAAAGTATAACCGTGTATGTTACATATTGTTATTGCAATTATACAACTTTATTTTAAGTTTTTCCGCTCTTTTTATAAAAGAAACTGTTATTTTTGTTGTCGATAATTTAAAGAATTTTATGATTCAACGTATACAAAGTATTTATCTATTATTTGCAGCTGGAGTTTCTGCAGGTTTAACTTTTGTCTTTAATTTATGGACAACTGTAAATGATACTTTAGTTTTTGCTAAAGATAATATGTTGTATTTTGGATTGTTTTTAGGCTCTGCAGCTTTGTCTTTAATATCTATATTTTTGTTTAAAAATAGGAAGTCGCAATTTATGTTGGGACGACTTAACATCATATTAAACTTTATTTTACTAGGATTATTTGTGTATCAATCGCTAAACATATCTGGAGAGACTAACGTTTCTGAGAAAGGTATTGGGATTTTTCTTCCTATTATTTCTATCGTGTTATTAGTTTTAGCTAATAAGGCCATTAAGAAGGATGAAGATCTTGTAAAATCTGTGGATAGATTACGATAAACCTATCATCTTAGTAGTATTAGTGCGTGAGCCCAAGGTGAAGATCTTGGGCTTTTTTATTTTTTAAACTCTATGACTTCGAGGTCTTTTATATTATCGCCATCAATTACAAAACGCAACATAGTTCTTACTTTATGAAAACCATGCTTGCCAGCTGCTCCAGGATTCATATGTAAAAGATTTAATTTTTTGTCTTGCATTACTTTTAAAATGTGCGAGTGCCCAGAAATAAAAAGTTTAGGCGGATTTTTTTTTATTGCTTCTCGTATTCTAAGATCATATCTATTTGGATAGCCTCCAATATGCGTAATCCAAACATCTACCCCTTCACATATAAATCTATTGTTTTCTGGGAATTCCATTCTTGCTTTGTCGTTATCAATGTTTCCAAAAACAGCACGTAATGGTTTTAGTTTTTTAATAGCATCTGTAACCTTTAATTCGCCTATATCTCCTGCATGCCATACTTCATCAGCTTGTTTTACATATTTTAATATGGCATCGTCTATAAAACTATGGGTGTCTGAAAGTAGTAGGATCTTTTTCATGCTTTATTTCCGTGAAAACGAAAATCTCTTTATTAATTAACTTTTTTTTGAAATTTAAAGATAGATTAAAATTCTATCTTTGCCTTTTTACAAAAATACTACTTTAGCTTGAAATATTTTTTACAACTTTCTTATAATGGTTCTGCATATCATGGTTGGCAAAATCAACCAAATGCTATAACGGTACAAGAGGTTATAGAAAAATCGTTATCTATTTTATTAAAAGAAAACACAGCAATTGTTGGAGCAGGTCGTACAGATGCTGGAGTTCATGCTTCTCAAATGTTTGCGCATTTTACTACAGAAACACCTTTTTTAGAAAAAGATTTGGTGTATAAGCTAAATGCCTTGTTGCCAAAAGATATTGCTGTTTTTACTGTTTTTAAAGTAAAAGATGATGCGCATGCTAGGTTTCATGCCCAAAGTAGGGCCTATTTGTATCGAATTTCATTACAAAAAGATGTATTTAATTTTGATACAGCATATTATGTGCGACCTAAATTAGATATGGATAAAATGCAGGAAGCATCTCAAATTTTATTACAATACACAGATTTTCAGTGCTTTTCTAAAAGTAATACAGATGTAAACACGTATAATTGTAATATTATGTTTGCAGAATGGAAATTAGTAAATCAGGAATTACGATTTACTATAAAAGCAGATCGGTTTTTACGCAATATGGTTAGAGCAATTGTTGGTACTTTAATAAATGTTGGATTAGGTAAAATAGAAGTGGAAAGTTTGCATAGTATAATTAAATCTAAAAACAGGAGTGAAGCTGGTTATTCTGTTCCAGGGCATGCACTTTACTTAACAGAAGTCGCTTACCCAGAGTCTATAAAATATGATAAATAAAAAACAAGATAAAATATTAGATGTAGGACTTTTAAAACGTCTTTCTTATTACATAAAACCATATAGGAAAGTTTTTGTGTGTGTCTTTTTTGCTGTTATTTTACTAGCGATTTTTAGTGCTGCAATCCCTTATTTAACACAGTATGTGGTTGATAATAATATAATTAAACAGCATGCGGAAGGTTTTTTGTTTTTAATAATAATCATGATTAGTTTGTTGATTGTACAAACCGTTTTTCAATTATTTTTTATTTATTATGCAGGTTGGCTCGGACAAAATGTGGTAAAAGATATTCGTGTAAAACTATTTAATCATATGCTTCAGTTTAAAATGAAATATTATGATAATTCTTCGGTAGGTGTTTTAATTACTCGTGCGGTTACAGATATGGAGCGTATAGCAGATATCTTTGGCGAAGGTTTATTCATGATTTTTAGAGATGTGTTAACGATGGTAGTAGTTTCGTCTGTTATGATTTTTATGAATTGGAAACTAAGTCTTATTGTGTTTGCAATGTTACCTTTAGTATTATATGCTACTAGAGTTTTTCAAAAATATATGAAGCGTGCTTTAGAAGAGGTACGAACAGAAATTTCAAATCTAAATTCCTTTGTGCAAGAACGCGTTACAGGAATGAAAATTTTACAACTTTTTACAAGAGAAGAAACAGAGTATAAAAATTTTAAAGCAATAAATGAAAGACATAAAAAAGGATGGTTAAAAACGGTTTGGTATAACTCTATTTTCTTTCCTATCGCAGATCTTTCATCATCTATAACTATTGGACTTGTTGTTTGGTATGGTGGTTTAAATGCAGTTGTGGATAGTACGGTTTCACAAGGAGATTTATTTGCTTTTATTATGTTTATTCCTATGCTTTTTAGACCATTACGTCAAATTGCAGATAAATTTAACACACTGCAAATGGGAATGGTTGCTGCAAATAGAGTGTTTAAAGTTTTAGATACTACATCGCAAATTGATGATACAGGAACACAAGTAGCTGCTAACTTTAAAGGTGATATAGCATTTAAAGATGTGCATTTTAGTTATTTGGAAGATGAAGAAGTGCTAAAAGGAATTTCTTTTACAGTAAATGCAGGAGAAACAGTTGCTATTGTTGGAGCAACTGGTGCTGGAAAATCTACTATTATTAATTTATTAAATCGTTTTTACGAAATAAATAAAGGAACAATAGCTATAGATAGTTTTAATATTAAAACGCTTACATTAGCTTCATTACGATCTAAAATTGCTGTGGTATTACAGGATGTGTTTTTGTTTGCAGATACTGTTTTAAATAATATAACTTTAAATAATCCAGAAATAACTGAAGCGCAAGTACAACGTGCAGCAAAGGAGATAGGTATTCATGAATTTATTATGAGCTTGCCTGGTGGTTATAGCTATAATGTAAAAGAAAGAGGAGCTATGCTGTCTTCTGGGCAACGTCAGTTAATTTCATTTTTAAGAGCCTATGTAACTAATCCTAGTATTTTGGTTTTAGATGAAGCTACTTCTTCTGTAGATTCGTATTCCGAACAATTAATACAAAATGCAACCGATAAAATAACCAAGGGAAGAACCTCTATTGTAATTGCACACAGGCTCGCAACTATAAAAAAAGCCGACAAAATTATTGTTATGGATGCTGGGCAAATTGTAGAAGAAGGAACCCATCAAGAACTTCTTAAAAAGAAAGAAGGTTACTA
This sequence comes from Lacinutrix cladophorae, assembly GCF_053604645.1. NCBI lineage: Bacteria > Pseudomonadati > Bacteroidota > Flavobacteriia > Flavobacteriales > Flavobacteriaceae > Lacinutrix > Lacinutrix cladophorae. Next base: position 20,409 of record NZ_JBSHNR010000070.1, read on the forward strand.
TAAGAATTTATACGAAGTACAGTTTATGCAAGCGGAAGAGGTTTAGCTTAATGAAACTGCTTTTTGAGCAGCTTTCATTTCTTCAAATCCTCCAGAGAAGATCATAAATACAATAACAATAATAATTATAAGTACGAATAAAACAATTAAGATTATTAAAAAAAGTAGGGTTCTTGCAATAATTTCTTTTACTCTTAGTTTAAATATTTTTTTTAAACAATATGCTGAATATAGTATTTGAAAGGGTAAAATAAATCCATAGGTAAGAATAAAAATAGATAAGCCAAACGTAGCAGATAATACGGTAACAACACTTCCTATTATAGATGTTTGAGCAAGAACATACATGAATATTACGATGTGTTCGGTGTAGTTAAATTTCTTCAGATTGTAAAAAACCAATTTAGATATTATTGCATATAAGGGAATGTATAGCATCATAACAAAAGATTGATACTCAATAATAAAATCCATGTTCTGCTTTTGAATATCTTCTACGCCATTGGTTGCTAAAGAAGAGAAATCAAAATAGTTAGGAAAAAATTTATTGAGAATAAACATTTGCAGACCAAGCAAGGTTAGTGCTAGCGCAAAATAGCTAATGACATTTACATATTTTTTTCTAACCCCATTAATATATCCACCAATTACATCTTCGGGTTTTGTAAATAATGAGATAAAAGTTCTTAAAAGTTTATTGTCATAATTAAAAAAAGTTTCACTAAAGTGCTCGAAAAGATTTCGAATAGTTAATCTGTTTCTAATAACTTTTGCTCCACAACTATTACAATAGTCATCGATTTCTTTTAAAGCAGTATAACAGTTTTTGCATGTCATTTTATTAAGCTAAATCTTTCTTAATCATTTCGGTAAGTTCTTCGGTGTCTTTAAACATTACAAATTGTCCGTTTTTAAAATAAGATATTTGTCCTGTTTCCTCACTTACAGCTAAAGCTAAAGCGTCTGTTTTTTCAGTAATACCAACTGCTGCTCTATGGCGTAAACCAAAACGCTGTGGTAAGGTTTTTTCGTTATTTACAGGTAATATTACTCGTGTTGCTTTTACTACATTATTTTCAATAATAATAGCGCCATCATGTAGTGGGCTATTTTTAAAAAAGATACTTTCTATAATCGGTTGTGTCACTTCAATATTCATAACATCTCCAGTAGCTTTTAAAAAATCTAGACTATTGTTGTGTTCTAAAACTATTAACGCTCCTGTTTTAGAGGCCCCCATTTTTGTACATGCAGCTATAATAACGTCTACATCTGTTCCATCACTAGTTTCGGTTTGTAAAAATTTAAGTTGTTTAAAGAATTTTTTTCGGCTTCCAAAATTGGTAGATCCTATCATTAATAAAAATTTTCTAATCTCTTGCTGAAATACAACAATAAGCGCAAACATACCTACACTAATAAAACCTCCAAGAATATTACTTAAAAGTTGCATTTGTAGTGCTTGAGTAATTTTCCAGATAATATAAATAATTACAATACCAATAAAGATATTAATAGCAACAGTACCCTTTACTAATTTATATACGTAGTAGAGTAGAAGAGCTACTAAGATGACATCAATAATGTCTACAATAGTAAATTTTAAAAGGTCATCAAATATTTCCAAAGGTTAGGTGTTTTTGTAAATTTAGTAAAATAAGATTAATAAATAAATTCATTGTTAGAAACCGTTGGTCCTTCTGTTCTAAAAACTCGAAATAAGGATTTAATGTTAATGTATTCTTGAAAACTTAGATTTCTATTAAAATGTAAATTCACAGTAAATTCACTAGCATCTAGATCTATACCATTAGATCTTTTTATTGTTTCTATATCTGAAAGAATACCTTTAATTATCGTGTTTTTTGTGTTTACGGTTTCTGGTAAAAAAGAATTAATTAAAATCTCCTCCATACTATTTACCTTAACATTTAAAACAAAAATAGTATTGTATACCTTAAATTCCTTTTCATCTGCATAGGTATGGTAATTACTAGTAGTAAAATCTAAAAAACCTAGATTTTTAATGCTTGTATCATTACATGTAAAGTAATTTTTCACACCTTCTTTTTTATGATTTGAATTCTTTTTTTTATCCTGTAAAAATATGATTTTTGGAATTGCTTGATCTAGCGTTAATCTTTTATCGACATTAATTAACCAATTGGTAGTGCTAATTAAATTTTTTCTATTCAGTTCTACACTATCAGTTTTCGTTTCGTCATAAAAAATATAGGCAGGAGAAACATCAAGTACTTCTTGAATATCTGAATTGTTTATTTCTGCTAGCTGCATTGTTTTTTCATTACCACAAGAAGTAATAAATAGGAATAGGAGTGCGTAAAAAAAATGTTTCATTATTGGTTAAGCTGTGCTGTTAATTTAATTGTTTCGGTAGCTTCTTTTACATCATGTACACGTAATATATTAGCTCCTTTTTGTAAAGCAATAGTGTTTAAAACGGTGGTTCCGTTTAATGCTTCTTGCGCTGTGTTTTCTAATGTTTTATAGATCATAGATTTTCTTGAAACACCTGCAAGTATTGGTAAATCTAATGTTTTTAAAAGTTCTAGATGCTTTAATACTTCAAAATTTTGAGAAACATTTTTAGCAAACCCAAAACCAGGATCTACAATAACATCTTTAATCCCTAATTTTTTAGTTTCCGCAATTCTTTCCGAAAAATAAAAAATAATTTCTTTCCATAGATTTTTATAACTGGTATGCTCTTGCATGTTTTGTGGTGTTCCTTTCATATGCATCATTATGTATGGTACATTTAAATGCGAAATGGTTTGCAGCATGTTTTTGTCTAATTTTCCCGCTGAAATATCATTAATTAAAGACGCTCCAGCTTCAATAGATTGTTTGGCAACTTCCGATCTAAAAGTATCTATTGAAATTATTATTTCAGGAAATTCTTTAATTAGTAATTCTATAATTGGAAGCAATCGTTTTAATTCTTCAGCTTCACTAATATGTGCTGCTTTTGGTCTTGAACTATATGCACCAATATCTATAAAAGTAGCTTCGTTATTTAACATAGAATTTACTTGCGATAGTATTTCGCTTTCCTTTTTATATTTTCCGCCATCATAAAAAGAATCTGGTGTAAGATTTAAAATACCCATAACCTTTGGTATGGATAAATCGATAAGTTTGCCTTTGCAATTAATTGTCATTGGTACTTAGTAAATGGTTGTTTGTTAAAGTATACAAAACTTTAAACGCTAAACTTTGAACTTTAAAATTATTTATGCGAAATTTACGCAAAATAGATTTTATTAGATGCAAGATACTTCAAAACAATATGACGCTGTAATAAATATGTGCAGAAGCTTATTTATTAATAAAATGTCTGATTACGGAAGTGCATGGCGAATACTACGTTTACCATCACTTACAGACCAAATTTTTATAAAAGCACAACGCATTAGAAGCTTACAACAAAACGATGTTAGAAAAGTTGATGAAGGAGAAACTAGTGAGTTTATTGGAATTATTAATTATAGCATTATGGCACTAATTCAGCTAGAAAAAGGAGTGGTAGAACAACCAGATATGTCTACAGAAGAAGCAACCATTCTGTATGATGAAAAAGTAGCCATTACCAAAAAGTTGATGGAAGATAAAAACCATGATTATGGCGAAGCTTGGCGAGATATGCGTGTTAGTAGTTTAACCGATTTAATTTTACAAAAATTACTTCGTGTAAAGCAAATTGAAGACAATGCAGGAAAAACTATTGTTAGTGAAGGTATAGATGCGAATTATCAAGACATGATTAATTATGCCATTTTTGCTATGATTCATTTGAAGGAATAGTAACTTTCATTCCTGCGAAGGCAGGAATCGATTAAAATAAATTAGTTTCAATCAAAAAGTTTCCTGCTTTAGCAGGAATGACAAAAATTTTATGAAATACATCACACATCTTTGTAGAATCCTAGTAGGAGGGTTATTCATTTTTTCAGGACTAATAAAGCTAAACGACCCATTAGGGTTTTCTTATAAACTACAAGAATATTTTAGTGCAGACGTTTTAAATCTTCCGTTTTTTGAACCCTATGCATTAGCAATATCTGTCTTTGTTGTAGTGCTAGAAGTTGTTTTAGGAGTCTTTTTACTTATTGGTTATAAACCTAAGTTTACTGTTTGGAGTCTTTTTGCAATGATTGTGTTTTTTACATTCTTAACTTTTTATGCTTGGTATTTCGATAAAGTAAAAGACTGTGGCTGCTTTGGTGATTTTCTTCCAATGAAACCAATAGAAAGCTTTATTAAAGACCTTATTCTTCTATTTTTAATCGTTATTTTATTAATAGGATTAAGATACATAAAACCAATATTTGGTAAATTTCCAACAACATTATTAGCTCTTTTGGGCTTTTTAGGAAGTCTTTGGTTTGGTTATCATGTGTTAATGCATTTACCAACTTGGGATTTTAGAGCATATAAAGTTGGTGCAAATATTCAAGAAGGAATGACAGTGCCAGAAGATGCGCCTAAAGCAGTACAAGAATACACTTGGACATTTAATGTAAACGGAAAAGAACAAGAGTTTGTTACCAATGGTAGTTACCCAACTGTAGATGGCGAATATGTTGGAGTAGAAACAAAAATTATAGATGAAGGTTACGATCCTCCTATTAAAGATTTTTCTATTGAATCTGCAGATGAAGATTTAACCGAACAATTTTTAAATGAAGAAAATTTAATTATTATAATTTCTTATAATTTAGATACAGCGGAAACGGAAGGCTTACTAGCTTTAAAATCTGCAACAGATAAAGCTATTAAAAATGGTTATACGGTTATAGGTTTAACCGCTTCTGGAGAAGGAGAAAAACAAAATATAAACGCAAAATATTCATTAGATTTTAAATGGTATTTATGTGACGAAAAAGCACTAAAAACTGTAGTTCGTTCTAATCCAGGGGTTGTAAAACTTAAAAAAGGTACAGTAACACAAAAACTACATTGGAATGATATTGAAGATTTAGAGTTGCCAACTGTAGAAAGAAAACCAGAAGCTAAAAAAGAAGTATCTTCTTCTGTTTTATATTTAATTGATGGTGAAATAAAAACCAAAGCAGAAGCAGATGCTATACAGCCAGATGCAATTGAAGCTGTTAATGTGGTAAAAGAAAGATCAGAAGGAGATGCATTAGACTCTATTAATCTTGCAAATAAAACGTCTTATGAGTCAATTGTTGAGATTGTATTAAAAAAATAAGCAAATGTCATTTCGAGAATTTTTGGAGCATGAGCAAAATGTATCAAAAAATAAACAAAACAAATAACAACTCTACTTATTGATAAGCTACTTACTAAATAAAATACTTTATGCATTACTCACCTTATTTGGTGTAGTGACAGTTATATTTTTTTTATTTAATATCCTTCCAGGCGATCCTGCTCAAATGATGCTTGGTCAAAATGAAGATAGTGAACAATTAGCTTTAGTTAAACAAAAATATGGTTTCGACAAAGCGATAAGTACTCAGTATTTATACTATATAAATGACTTGTCGCCAATTTCATTTCATTCTAAAAACGAAGCAGATTATACCTTTTTAAGCGAAAATAAGTATACAGCAACCAGTTTGTTCTCTATTAGTAACACCACAACAGTCTTAAAGTTTCCTTATTTAAGAGAGTCTTTTACTAAACAAGGTAAAAAAGTAAGTAAAGTATTAGCAGAGACTTTACCAAATACATTTGTGTTAGCTGTTTCTGCAATTGTAATAGCAATGTTTCTTGGTGTGTTTCTAGGGATAATTTCGGCATTAAAGAAAGACACTTTTTTAGATAAAACCATCCAAATTTTTAGCACCATTGGTATGTCGGTCCCTTCATTTTTTTCAGCCATATTATTTGCATGGCTATTTGGTTATGTATTGCATAAATACACCAATTTAGAAATGACAGGGAGCTTATATGAATTAGATGATTATGGTGAAAATTTGAATCTAAAACTTAAAAACCTAATTCTTCCAGCCATCGTTTTGGGTATTCGTCCATTGGCTGTAATTATTCAGTTAATGCGAAATTCTTTATTAGAAGTATTTAATCAAGATTACATTCGTACAGCACGAGCAAAAGGGTTAAGTGAGTTTCAAATTATTAAAAATCATGCTATTAAAAACGCATTAAATCCTGTAGTAACAGCCATTTCAGGTTGGTTTGCATCTATGCTTGCTGGAGCAGTATTTGTAGAATATATCTTTGGGTGGAATGGTTTAGGAAAAGAAATAGTAAATGCATTAAATACTTTAGACTTGCCAGTAATAATGGGATCTGTATTAATTATAGCTACACTTTTTGTAATGATTAATATTTTTGTCGACATAATCTACACTTGGTTAGATCCTAAAGTGACTTTAAAATAAAAAAAATACTAGATCGAAAGCACTTAAGATCTCTATTTAATATAAACATGAAAAAACACCTATTAATATTACTTGTCAGTATTACATTTCTTAGCTGTAAAGCACAAGAAACACCTACTCAATTTACCGAAGAAGCATTAAATGACACTTTTATTTCTTATGAAAACGAAAATATTACCTTCAAAAATATTTTAAAAAAACATAAAGGAAAAACCATTGTAGTTGATGTTTGGGCATCTTGGTGTGGCGATTGTATTAAAGGAATGCCAAAAGTAAAAGCTTTACAAGATTCTAATCCAGAAGTAGTCTTTTTATTTTTATCGGCAGATAAATCCTTAAAAAGCTGGAAAAAAGGGATCGATAAATACCAAGTTAAAGGAGAGCATTATTATATGCCAAAAGGAATGAAGAGTGTTTTTAGTAAGTCTATTAATTTAGACTGGATACCACGTTATCTAATAATTGATGCCGATGGAAGCATAAAACTATTTAAAGCTATAAAAGCTGACAATACTAACTTGTTAAAAGCATTAAATTAGTTACTTTTGTTATACATTTAAATTACACACAGCATGAGAAAAAATATAGTAGCAGGGAACTGGAAGATGAATAATGATCTTTCACAAACAGAAGCATTAATCACAAAACTTAAAAAGCAAAAGCAAACTTCTAATGCAGAAGTAATGGTTGCACCAACATTTACAAACCTTTGGCTTTCATTTGAAGCATTAAGACAAACAGATATTGAAGTGATTGCTCAAGATATGCACTTTGCCGAAAGTGGTGCATACACAGGAGAAGTGAGTGCTGCTATGTTAAAAAGTGTAGGTGTGCAAACTGTAATTTTAGGACATTCCGAACGTCGTGCCTATTTTAATGAAACAGATGACTTACTAGCAAAAAAAGTAGATGCCGCATTAGCGAATAGCATGCGAGTAATTTTTTGTTTTGGGGAAGAATTAACCGATAGAAAAGCAGATAACCAAGAAAACATTGTTGCCTCTCAAATTAAAAATGCTTTATTTCACTTAGAAGCCGAAGCATTTAATAACATTGTTTTAGCCTACGAACCTGTTTGGGCCATAGGTACAGGTGAAACAGCAAGCCCAGAGCAAGCGCAAGAAATGCACGCATTTATTCGTGAAACTTTAAGCGCTAAATATGGTGAAGCAACTGCAAATTCCGTTTCTATTCTTTATGGAGGAAGTGTAAAACCTGCTAATGCCAAAGAAATTTTTTCTAAACCAGATGTAGATGGTGGTTTAATTGGAGGAGCTGCGCTAAAAGCTGCCGATTTTTACGCGATTGTAAATGCGTTTTAAATGGAAAAAGCATCCCTAAAAAGACTTTTAAGAAATATAGGTGTTATTAGAGTATCGGATAATTTTCGATATCAAATAATGAAAATCCGTAATAAAAAGGAAAATAATTCATTTCTCAAAGACAACCCTTCCATAAAATTACCTCCAGATTATTTGTTGTATGAATCTCACCTTTTAAACTATAGAGAGTATATAAAAAATGGAATAGCCGATGCTCAAAAATTAAAAAACATATTTGAAAAACATATAGATTTAAAAGGGAAAAAAATTTTAGATTGGGGGTGTGGACCTGCTCGTATTTTAAGGCATTTTCCTGACTTATTACCAGAGGCACAATTTTATGGAACCGATTATAATGAAAAGAGTATTGCCTGGAATAAACGAAATATTGAAAATGTACAATTTCAAAAAAATCTAATTAATCCACCAACAGGTTTTAAAGAAAATACTTTTGATGCTATTTATGGTTTATCCATTTTTACACACTTATCTGAAGAAAATCATACAAAATGGATTGATGAATTATATAGAATTTCAAATAAAAATGCCGTTTTAATAATTACTACGCATGGTGAAGCATTTAAAGAAAAGCTAATACAAAAGGATCAATTAAAGTTTGAAGCGAATCAACTTGTAATTCAAGCCAATACTTTAGAAGGACACCGTACTTTTGCAGCCTATCATCCTCCAATTTTAATGCGTAAAATGTTTAAAAGTAAATTTGAAATTTTAGAGCATATTCTAGGTGAAAAAGAAGATTGGGGTATTTCTCAAGATACATGGGTAATTAAAAAACTTTAGTTTTATTAAATTATAGTTAGTTATTCCGCTTAAATTTGCAACTTAATACAGCATCAAATGTCAAATACAATATATCTAGGCTATTACTTTAAAGTAGCACCATTACAACCAGGAACCGAAATTTTAATTGCAGAATTAGGTTATGCAGGTTTTGAAAGTTTTGTAGAAACTCTAGATGGCGTTACTGCATACATTCAAAAAGAAGAATGGTATCCAGACATTTTACAAGATATTCAAATATTAAACTCTGAAGAGTTTACCATTAGTTATACTTTTGATGAAATAGAGCAAACCAACTGGAATGCAGAATGGGAAAAGAATTTTAACCCAATAGTTGTAGATAACCTTTGTTCTGTTCGTGCACCTTTTCACGAAAAACCAAACACAGAATTCGATATTGTAATAGAGCCTAAAATGAGCTTTGGTACAGGACATCATGAAACTACACACATGATGTTACAACACATTCTTCAAAATAATTTTGAAGGAAAAACAGTTCTAGACATGGGATGTGGTACAGGTGTATTAGCAATTCTTGCCGAAAAAAAAGGAGCACTCCAACTAGATGCAATAGATATCGATAATTGGTGTTATTTAAATAGTGTAGAAAATGTAGCACGTAATAATTGTAACAAAATATCCGTTTTCGAAGGAGATGCAAGTCTGTTAAAAGGAAAAACCTACGATATTATAATCGCCAACATAAATAGAAACATTCTTTTAAACGATATGGAAACCTACGTGTCTTGTTTAAACAAAAACGGAGTCCTTTTTTTAAGTGGATTTTATAATAACGACATTCCAATTATAGAAGAAGAATGCAACAAACATATGTTAAAATTAGACGAAAAATTAGAAAAAAATAAGTGGGTTTCGCTAAAATTCATAAATTAGTAAAGTAAATAATACTTTTTCCTTTAGGGAAATGTATGAAAGACAAAAGGGAAATGAGTACAAAAGAAAAAATACAAGAGCAGTTTCAAGTTGAAACCAAAGCACAGAATCTTAATGAAATAGTGCTGTATAATGATGATGTTAATACTTTCGATCACGTAATAGATACCCTTATTTATGCATGCGATCATACTCCAGAGCAAGCAGAACAATGTTCTATTCTTGTTCATTATAAAGGACAATGCACTGTTAAAACAGGGATTTACGATGAATTAGAACCTCGTTGTACTATGCTGTTAGATGCTGGTTTAAGCGCAGAGATTGTTTAAATATTTCATAAATAAATTTCAAATTAGAACATTCAAATTAATACTCGTATTTTTGCAATATGATAGAGGAACAAGTAATTCTTGTAAACGAAAATAACGAGCAGATTGGTTTAATGCCAAAACTAGAAGCGCACGAAAAAGCAGTTTTACATCGTGCTTTTTCTGTTTTTGTATTTAACGATGACAATGCACTTATGTTACAACAACGCGCTTTGGGTAAATACCATTCGCCAGGACTTTGGACCAATACTTGCTGCAGTCACCAACGCGAAGGAGAAACCAATATTGAAGCAGGAAAAAGAAGATTGCAAGAAGAAATGGGTTTTGTTACCGAACTCGAAGAATCTATTTCATTTATTTACAAGGCTCCTTTCGATAATGGTTTAACAGAACATGAATACGATCATGTGTTAATAGGTAAATACAACCAAAAGCCTTTTATAAACAAAGAAGAAGTTGCAGACTGGAAATGGATGCCTTTAGAATCTGTAAAACAAGACATAAAAAATAGACCAGAGTTATATACTGCCTGGTTTAAAATAATATTCGATAAATTCTACCAACACATAAATATTACAAAAAAATGAAAGTAACTGTTAGTAGAAAAGCACATTTTAATGCAGCACACCGATTGTATAGAAAAGATTGGAGCGACCAGAAAAATACCGAAATATTTGATAAATGTAGCAACCCAAACTTTCATGGTCATAATTATGAGTTAATAGCAAGTGTGACAGGAGAGATAGATCCGGAAACTGGATATGTAATAGATATTAAAGTTTTAAAAGATATTATTAAAACCGAAATAGAAGATGCTTTCGATCATAAAAACCTAAATGTAGAAGTGCCAGAATTTAAAGACTTAAACCCAACTGCAGAAAATATTGTAGTTGTAATCTATAATAAAATAAAAAAGCAATTAGCAGCACACTTAACATTAGAGGTAACACTTTATGAAACACCTAGAAATTTTGTTAGTTACTCCGGAATTTAAATGTTGAATATGCTAACATACCCAATAAAGTTTAAACCCATTTTAAAAGAAAAAATTTGGGGAGGACAAAAACTTAAAAACCTTTTAAATAAAGTGACCAACTTATCTAATATAGGAGAAAGTTGGGAAATTAGCGATTTAGAAGAAGTGACTTCTGTAGTTGCCAATGGTGTTTTAAAAGGAAAAACAATAAAAGAGCTTTTAGAAGTTTACAAAGGAGACCTATTAGGAAACAAAAACTATATAAAATTTGGAGCTAAATTTCCTTTGTTAATCAAGTTTATTGATGCAAAAGAAAATTTATCTGTACAATTACATCCAAATGATACACTAGCAGCTGCACGACATAACTCCTTTGGTAAATCAGAGATGTGGTACGTTTTACAAGCTGATGAAGATGCGAATTTAATTGTAGGCTTTAATCAAGAGACGACTCCAGAAAAATATATAAAGCACCTAGAAGATGAAACAATTCTAGATATTTTAAATTTTGAAAAAATTAAAGAAGGGGATTCCTATTTTGTAGAAGTTGGTAGAATACATGCCATTGGAGCAGGAGTAATGCTTGCCGAAATACAACAAACAAGTGATATTACCTATCGGGTTTACGATTGGGATAGAGAAGATGCAGAAGGTAACCAAAGAGAGTTACATAATGATTTAGCAATAGATGCAATTAATTTTCAATTGAAAGACAATTTTAGGGTGAACTATTCTAAAATTGAAAATCAAGAGAATGAAATGGTGGATTGCCCTTATTTTACAACCAATTACTTAGAAATAACAGCGACAATTAAAAAGGAAAATAAAGTAGACTCTTTTATTATTTATATGTGTGTAAGTGGTGAAGTAGAAATAGAAACAGCACATGCAAGCGAAATAATTAAAAAAGGAGAAACCCTATTACTTCCAGCGGCAATTAAAACATATCAAATTTCTTCTAAAAAAGGGAAACTATTAGAAGTTTATGTTTAATTTTGCAGCAAATTAAATAAAAATATTATGGCAAATAAAAGAATCCTAAAAAAAGACATAAACTATGTATTAGGAGACATTATTGAAGCAGTTTACGTTTGGGAATATGCAAACCCAGAAAAAGATGCAAAAGGAAGCGAGAAAATTATTGATGAAGCTATTGCAACATTTGATGAATTAATTGCAAAAGTTAACGATAGAAACGTTGAAAACAAAAAGGCTCATTTTAAGGCAATTAACCAAGAGTTAGAATCTAAGGGGCTTGCTTTAATTGAAAAAATTAATAAACTAGGGTAAATTTCTAGAAAAAACATTTGCAAATATCGTTTACAAGATTATATTTGCATTCGTTTTTTGCCGATGTAGCTCAGCTGGCTAGAGCAGCTGATTTGTAATCAGCAGGTCGTGGGTTCGAGTCCCTCCATCGGCTCTTAAAAGCCTCTCATTTTTTTGAGAGGTTTTTTTATACATTATACTCTACACATAAAAGTTTCTCTTGAATGTAGTTGCTGGAGCAGCTCTAATAACTCTTAAAAAAAATCTTTTTATTAGAGCGCTTTTTTTAAACCTTACTTACAAGAGTATACTAGTTAGTACTAAAAAAAAATCCCAAACATTTCTGTTTGGGATTTTTTTGTTTTTAGAGTGTTTAATCGTTCTCCTTTTTTCTTTCTATAAGAAAAGCATCAAGTTCTTTTCCATATTTAGAAGCTTTAACTTTAGGTGTTAAAACCTTGTTTATGGTATCTAACCATTTTGTTTGTGCGTCAGCAATTTCAGTTAAAGCTAAATAAGGAGCAATTTCATTGTCTTTATTCGTTATAGCAAAGTTTACAGTATACAAATATTTACTTTTTAATAAACTGTTATATGCTTTTGTGTTTGCTAAAATTTTTGCCGTATCATTGGCAACTTTTGCTTCAAACTCTTCTTTTATTAAATCTAAGTTTTTATTATTAAAACGAGACATTACTAACAGGTATTCTTCTAAAGCTTTTTGCTGTTTAGATCCTTTAATTTTTGCATCTATACCAAAATTTTTAACGGTAGTATTTATTTCTGTAATTCCTTTATCTGCAAAAAAGGAAATGGTTTCATCTTCGCTAGTGTTTTTATCTAACTGTAAGAAATACATTTCAGGAGTTTCTAATTCGCTGTTAAAAATAATTGGAGATTCTCCTTGAATGACTAAAGAATCTACAGTTATAATAGTAGTGTCTTGTGCTTTTTTAAGATATACGGTTCCTTTTTTTAAACCTTTTATATTCAATTTTACAGTTAAATCTTTCTCTTTACCGCAAGAACAAAGAATTGCTAATGCTAGTACAAATATTGTTTTTTTCATTTATGCTGAATTATTTCAGAGTTATTTCCGTGAAAACGAAAATATATTTAGTGTTATTTTTAAGAATCGCAAATATGCTATAAATAATTATTAATACCTATTTAACCATAAAATATAGTTCTATCCTGCAGCAGCCATTCGCATTAAAATAGTACAGCCAATTGCAGCAATTGTTCCTACTGCGTAACCAAATACAGCTAGAAGTACACCTACAGTTGCAAGAGATGGGTGAAATGCTGATGCTACTATTGGTGCAGAAGCTGCTCCACCAACATTTGCTTGACTACCAACAGCTAAAAAGAAATAAGGTGCTTTAATAAGTTTTGCAACTACAATTAAGAGTATGGCGTGAATGGTCATCCAGACTATACCAATTGCTATTAGTCCTAAGTTGTCAAAAATCATAGTTAAATCCATTTTCATACCAATAGAAGCTACTAAGACATAAATAAATATGCTACCTATTTTACTAGCTCCAGCTCCTTCATAATCTTTTGCTTTGGTATAGGATAAAAGTATTGCAATAAGGGTTGCAATACTAATCATCCAGAAAAAAGAGGAACCTAAAAAGGTAAGCATGTTTCTGGTTCTTTGTGATTCTATTCCTGAAATTAAATTATCGAAAAATGGTGCTAAAAATCCAGAGCATAAATGCGCAAAACTAACAGCTCCAAATGCTATAGCTAGAATTAACATGTAATCGGTTAAACTTGGGTTTCTTTTTACACTTTCGGAATAAGAAGAAACTTTTTCTTTAAGTGCTTCAATAGAGGAAGTATCTGCTTTTAACCATTTATTAATTCGGTCACGTTTACCAATGCCAATAAGTATAATTGCCATCCATATATTAGCAACTACAATATCTACAAATACCATTCCTCCATAGAGTTTTTGGTTGTATTCATAAATTTCTAGCATTGCAGTTTGATTTGCTCCACCACCAATCCAGCTTCCTGCTAGAGTAGATAAGCCTCTCCATACGGCATCTGGGCCAATACCACCAACCGTTTCTGGTGACACCATGGATATTAATAATATTGCAATTGGTCCTCCAATTATAATACCTATAGTTCCTGTAAAAAACATAATAAGTGCTTTCCAACCTAAGTTAAAAACAGCTTTTAAGTCTATGCTTAATGTCATTAATACTAATGCTGCCGGAAGTAAGTAACGACTAGATACATGATATATACTGGACTTATGACTTACTATTTCTCCTGCTTTATCAACGGTTTCCCATTCTGGAGAAATAAGACCTATAGAAGTTAATACAGCAGGAAGCATATATGCCATGAATAGCCCAGGAACGATTTTATAAAATTTAGACCAAAACCCTGTTTTAATATTCTCTGTATAGAATACAAAGCCTAGTGCAAGCATTAAAACGCCAAAGACTATTGCATCGTTAGTAATAAGTGGTGTGTTTTCCATGTTTGTTAGTTTATAAACGCAAAATACCAAATAAAAAGGGAATTTTGAAAGTTTGGCACGAGATTTGAAATATACTTTACAGTTACTACAAGAAGCTTTTTAAAGTGTGGTTACTTTTAATAAAAGTGTAGTAACTAATTTTTGGTTGGTTAGTTAGGAAAAGCATTCTTTGGAATGCTTTTCTTTTTTATTGCAATTTGGTGAAGTGTTATTTTATAAAACTAACAATACTTTCAATAACCTCAGGATTTATTTTTCTAAAAGATTCGTTATACGATTTCGAGTTCTCTAAAGCATCCCCTGCTATAGTAAATAGAATGTGATTCATGTTTTCTATAATCTTAATTTCGGCTTTTAGATTTGCTTCTTTTAGAAGGGTTGCTTCAGCAGTTGTTACTTGTAAATCTTTTGTGCCATTAATGATAAGAATAGGTATGTTTAATTCTTTAATTTTTTCGGTAGGATTATATTGTATCCAATTACTCATAAAAGGCTGTAAACTAATATCGAAAACCGAAGCTAATGCAGGAGGATAGTCTGTTGTTGTTTTATTTTCTTTTAAAATGGCAAATACCCTTTTAGAATCTTCGGTATAGGTTGCCATATTTTTTTCTATTTGTTCTTGTATAACAGCATCAATAGATTGTCCTGCTCCAGCTAAAGAAATATAACCATCTACTTTATCTTTTGCTGCAAGCATACCTATTAGACTGCCTTGACTATGACCAATAATATATATTTTTGAAAAAGTTTTCTTTTCTTTAAAATAATCTATTACAGAAATTGCGTCTGTAACATAATCATCGAACATTATATTCTTATCGACTTTACCTTTTCGTATTTGTTTTACTATTCTTTTATCATATCTAAAGGTTGCGATTCCTTGATTGGATATACCTTCGGCAAGTTTTTTTAAGGAGTTATTCTTTAAAAAATTCTGATTTCCATCTCTATTTGTTGGTCCAGAACCTGCAATAATAATAGCTAATACATGTTTATTTGAATTGTTAGGCGTTAGAAGTGTGCCATCAATTAATTCATTAACTGCAATTTCTTCAGCATTAAAAAGATTGTTTTGAGCAACAGTTACAAGACTTAGTAATAGAGTAAGAATCAAAAAGTTTATTTTCATAACCTATAATTTAAATGATTTTTAGCAAAAAGAAAACGCTATATATTATTTATAACGTAAAATTAGATGAAATTAATCTACAAGAAGATAAAAAATTATATTATTTCATGTTTTATAAATATGCATTTCATCGATATTTTAGTTAATTTCGACATTAAATGTTAAAAAAAAGTGTATTTCATCGAAAATATATACTTTTAAACGTTGATATTTCAAATAAGTTTTATATTTGAAGTGTACTAAAGACACACTTTTAGTTCAATGGATTAATTAATTAATATTTGCATTATGTTGTTGATACTAGAGACCCTAAATCATACCATAATATAATATGCAAATTACAAGAACAGAGGTTGAGGGACCTCTGTTTTTTTTATGCTTTAATTTGAAATAATTCTAAATGTTAGATTAATTCTTTTGCCTATTTCTTTCTTTGTTTTAGGTACTTGATGTAACCAGTTTTCTTGTGTTGCTCCTTTCATTAATAATAAGCTGCCAGGTTTTAAAATCAGTTTCTTTTTTAAAGCTTTGTTTGTTTTATGTTTTAAATAAAACATGCGTTCTTCTCCAAAACTCACCGAAGCTATTATTGGGTTTTTACCTAATTCTTTTTCATTATCTGCGTGCCAACCATTACTGTCTTTACCATCTCGATATAAATTGGCTAAACAAGTTGTAAAATTAGTTTTGCAAATCTTATCTATATGTTGTTTAATTTCTAAAAGTTCTTTTGTGAAAACCTTGGGTTGCATGGTAATATTAGAGTAGGAGTACGGTTTGTTATTATTAGCATATAATGCTGTAAGTCTAGGTTGTAAATATGTTTTGCCAAAAAGAGTGATGTTATCTTGTTGCCATTCGATAGTTTGTAATAAGATATTAAAAAAGCGATTTGCTTCTTTTAATGAAAAGCATTCAGGATAATAGATAACTTCACCATCTTCTATTTGTAAATTTACAGGATCATTAAATAACATGTTTTTTTTTAACTAAATTAGCATTTAAAGATTCTAAAATGAAAATTAAAGTTGCCTTTTTATTTTTACTATTTCAATTATCTGTGTTTGCACAATTACCAGAAGGTTTTGTTTATGTAGATGAGGTAATTCCAGATATACAATTAGAACTTCGTTATTGTTTAAATAATAATTTTGTTGGAAAACCAGTCGATGGTTATCACGCTGATGTTTGTATTCTTACTAAACAGGCAGCTTTTGCTTTAAAAAAAGTACAAGAAGATTTAAGAAAAGATAGTCTTTCTTTAAAAGTATTTGATGCATATAGGCCACAAGAGGCAGTGAATCATTTTTCAAAATGGGCTAAAAATATTAAGGATACTTTAAAGAAGCAACAGTATTATCCCAATGTAGATAAACGTAATTTGTTTAGAGATGGTTATATCGCTTCCAAATCAAGGCATAGTAGCGGAAGCACTATAGATTTAACTATTATCGATTTAAAAACAGGAAAAGAGTTAGATATGGGAACTCCGTTTGATTTCTTTGGAAAAGCTTCTTGGTATTTGCATGAAGACCTTACTATTGAACAAAAATACAATAGAAAACTATTACATGATTTAATGAGTACACATGGTTTTAGACATTACCCAAAAGAGTGGTGGCATTTTACGTTACGAGGTGAGCCTTATAGAAATCAGTATTTTAATTTTCCTGTAGAATAATTTATTCTTCTTTAAATACCTGTAAACCTAAACCAATAGCATAATTATTTAACCCCGCTTTTAGTAAGTTGGAATCTTGAATGTTTTTTTTATCAAATAAAACCCATTGATTGTTATTTAAAAAGATGCGTTTTACGTAAGTTTTTGGCGTTTTTACTTGGTCTGTAAAAGGTAAAAGTGGTCTAAATGTTGTAGATATTTTTACAATACCACGAGCTGTTTTTACTTCTCTGTATTTTTTGTTTGGTAATAATTTTCCTACTTTATCGGTATAGCCTAATACTTGTAAAGAAACATACATACCTTCTTTTGGAATAAAAATATTATTGCTAGTAACATCTACTTTAAAAGTACTTTCGCTAGCTTCGGTTACTCTAAAAATTATTTTGTCGTAGGTTAAAACATCACCAGGAATTCCGTTGTTGTTTTCATAAAACTGCACGCGAAATAAAGTTGAAAAAGGAAGCTTGTTGGATGTTTTTGTTTTTCGTTTACTCCAGTCTTTTGCCTCTACTTTTATTGGTAAAAGTAAAGTGTTTACTTTTTTTGGTTTCGCAGGATTATCATTTTCAAAATACACAGCAATTTCACTCTCTATAGTAGGCAGCCAACATTTATAATAATCATCATGAACGGTTGGTTTTAAGGTTTCTACTTTCGATTTTCCTTTTGGTGCATAACGTAAAAGTACTTCGTCTAATGCATCTTGAAAAGCATCAAGCGCAATAGTATCTGTAAGATTTGCTGTTGCTATTTTGGTGTTTTTATAACCTAAAGCAGAAATAAAAAGCGTGTCAATATCTGCATAAAGTTTTTTTGTAAAAGTGAATGTACCTTCATCGTCGGCAAAAATTCCATTTCCGTTGCCAAAAGAAACCGTAGCATAAGATACTGGGTTTTTATTTTCTTTATCTAGAATAGTTGTTTGACTATAAGTAATAAAACCACTTAGTAAAAGAGTTAAAAGTATTAAGTTTTTTGTCATATTGTTTGTTTCACTTCTCGTTACAATTTGTTTATACTTCACAAATCTTTGTGTTTCGACGCAAGGAGAAAAGTATCGAGAACTTATTTATTTGTAGCAATCCAATTATCAATTTTAGTTTCTAATAAAGCCAATGGTACACAACCAGTTTCTAATACTTGGTTATGAAACTGTTTTATATCAAACTTTGCGCCTAATTCTTTTTCGCCTTTAGCACGTAGTTCTCTTATTTTTAGTTGTCCAATTTTATACGATAAAGCTTGCCCTGGGTTTGCCATATAACGTTCAATTTCTGAAGTAATGCTTGCTTCACTTTCGGCTTCATTATCTAGAGAGTATTGAATAGCTTGCTCACGAGTCCAACCTTTTACATGTATTCCTGTGTCTACTACCAAACGAATTGCTCTGTGCATTTCCATACCTAACATTCCAAAATATTGGTATGGGTCAGTATATAAACCTAACTCTTTACCAAGTGACTCGCTGTATAAAGCCCAACCTTCACCATACGCACTATACCAAAGTGTTTTTCTAAATTCTGGTAAATCTTGGTCTTCTTGTTGCAGTGATATTTGATAATGGTGTCCCGGAATTGCTTCGTGTAAAAATAACGCTTCGTCACTAAATGTATTGTATTTGGTAACGTCTGGAATTGGTGTGTAAAAAATGCCTGGTCGTGTACCATCTAAAGAACCTGGATTATACTCTGCACTTCCAGATGCTTCTCTAAATGCTTCAGTACGTCTTACTTCAAATGCTGTTTTTGGTTTTACATCAAACAATTCTTCCAATTTTGGTTTCATGGTTTCATGAATGACATTAAAGTTATCTAATACTTGTTGTGGATCTGTAAACGGCATCAATTCTTTATTATTTCTAACAAAATCAAAGAAAGATATAATGTCTCCTTCATAACCAACTTGGGTTTTTACTTTTTCCATTTCCGATAAAATTCTAGCGACTTCCTTTAGACCAAGTTCATGAATTTCATCTGCAGTCATATTGGTGGTTGTGTATGTTTTTATTTGATGGTTGTAGTATTCTTTTCCTTTAGGTATTGCCGAAATTCCGCTAGATTCTCTTCCTGCTTCTAAATACGAAGTACTCACAAAAGCATGCATTTTTTGGTACGCAGGAATTACTTTATCTTTTACCATGGTAGTGTATGCTGCTATTATTTTTTTCTTGTCTTCTTCCGAAAAACCTTCTGGAAGATTTTTAATTGGTTGATAAAATAAGTGGCTTTCCACATCTTCTTCCGCCATTGCAGCCATTTGCGGAATGATTTTTATTATTAACGATTTAGGTAAAACAAAACCCGTTTTCATTCCTTCTTTCATATTACTTTCCGCGGAAGCGAGCCACTCTAAATAACCATCTACACGTTTTAGCCAATGGTTATAATCTTGAACCGTTTCAAAAGGTTGTGCGCTAGAACCACTAGCCAATTGCCCAAAACTTAAATTTAAAGACCACATTTGATCGATTGGCATGAGGTCTTTTTTGAATTTTAAATTGGCAAGGTTAATATCTATATCCCAATTTAGCGTGGCTTTGCTTAGTTTCTCACTAGCATTTAAATCTTGGTCTTTGTAGGTGTTTAGAATATTCTTGTAGTTGTTATAATATGCTAAAACTTTTTCTTTGTATGCAGGATTAAGCATGTTTGGCATTTTATCATTGTATCTATTATCTCCTGCATAAGTTGCAGCCAAAGGATTTAACTTTAAACCATCTTGATAATAGGTGTCCAACATGTTTTTAAAGTCTGTATTTACAGTGGTAACGGTTTTTGTAGTTTTTGTTGTTTCCGAATCCTTTTTACATGCTGTCATGGTAACACACAAGCAAAGGATTGCTAAAATATTTTTCATAATTATAGAAGTTATGTTTTCTGAAAGCTAAAGATACATTTTTAAATAAAAAAAACCGCTAGTGATTGGCTAGCAGTTTTTTAAGATGTTTTGTTTGTGTTTGTTATTCTTTATCTAAATTTTTAGTCAGATTAAATCCTATAAATAAGCCAACACCAGCCATAAAGAAAATAGTTGCAGGATAAATAGCATCTTCATCCAATGAGGAGTAAGTGTCTAATAAAGAAGCAATAAAAGTACCTAAGCCAATTCCCATTAATAATAAGGCTAAATTTAAAATGAGCACCTTCCATATTGGAGCAGTTTGTCCCTTGCCTTTTGTAAAAATGCTGGCGTCTGCACCTTTTTCAATAAGTGCTAAGCGTTCTTTATTTCTTGTAGAGAAGTATAAGTAAAATACTCCAAAAATTGCACCAAAGATTACTGGTAAAATAATTAATTCTGATCCCATAATTGTTTGTTTAAATTGATTAATTTTATGTGTTCTTATGCTTAAGACGACAACTTTTAAATGATGGTTACAACTTTTTCAAAATATTTTTCTTTTATAGATGTAACCACGTCTTCTGTTTTGTCGTCCAAGGTGCAAATGACTACTAACCAAGACCAGATAATTATCCAGAGAATCCTAGAAGGAGAAACCAAAGCATTTGCTGTGTTGGTAGATCGTTATAAAGACTTGGTATTTACTTTAGCTATGCAAATGGTTAAGAACAGGGAAGAAGCAGAAGAAGTTTCGCAAGACACTTTTATTAAAGTGTTTAAAAAATTGCAACATTTTAAAGGCGATTCCAAATTTTCGACATGGATTTATAGAATTACCTATAATACCTGTTTAGATAGAATAAAAAGCAATAAGTGGAAGCAAAATACGGTTGCGATAAATGAATTTACAGAACAAGAAGTTAAAACTTTAGACAATGCTTTAAGTAATTTAGAAGCCACAGAAAGAAAACAAGCGATTCATGATTGTTTACAAATGTTGCCAGCAAATGATTGTGCGTTACTCACCTTATATTATTTTGAAGAATTATCTTTGGAAGAGATTGCCAAAGTTATTGGTGTTAAGGCAAATAATGTGAAAGTGAAACTATTTAGAAGTAGAAAAAAATTGACTACTATTTTGCAGAATAAATTAGAACCAGAAATTATTGAAGGTTATGAAAGAGCAAGAAAATAAAAACATAGAGGAATTAGCAGATAAGATGATGCATGAGATGTCTACAGTATCTCCTTCATTAGATTTTACCAATACAATAATGGAGCAAGTGGAAGCTTTGCAAAAGGAGAAAATTACTGTATATAAACCATTAATACCTAAACATATGTGGTTTCTTTTTGGGTTCTTGTTACTCGTAGTAACAAGCTATTTGTTTTTCAATACCAGTTC
Source organism: Lacinutrix cladophorae (assembly GCF_053604645.1). Taxonomy (NCBI): domain Bacteria; kingdom Pseudomonadati; phylum Bacteroidota; class Flavobacteriia; order Flavobacteriales; family Flavobacteriaceae; genus Lacinutrix; species Lacinutrix cladophorae. Next base: position 41,954 of record NZ_JBSHNR010000070.1, read on the forward strand.
AACCGAAACTAGTTTGCTTAGTGCTTTAGATTTTAGAAAACTTACAAATAATGCATTTACACAGTCTCTTTTTAAATTTAGTTTGCCTAAAACCGTTTTGTATGCCATTTTATCTTTAGGATTAATGATTTGTATTCAAGTTCCTTTATTAAAGCATTATTTCGATAAGCGATTAAGTGTGTAAACTATTCGTGATAATACCAAAAAGGAATACTAATAATATTACCAATAGAATCGGTTTTTGGTTTAATGATTCGTTTAAGATGCAGTGTATGTCTACCGTTTTGCAGACTATCTATATTTATGATCGTTTCAAAACCAATTTGTTTCTTTTTGTTTTCTGAAATAATATAATCTAGATTATACTTTGTACTATCTATACTTACTTTATATATGCTTTTAAAAGTTTTTAAATATAAAGTAACTAAACTATCTCTATTTGTTTTTGAATTTTCAGAGGTAAAAGTAATATTACTGCTAAGTCCTCTTGTGTCTTTTAAAGGAGCTAAAGTTGGGTTGAATTCAAAAATGCGATCTTCAATGCTTTCCACATAGGGTATAAATAAAGGAAGGTGAGATTTTGTAATAATTTTACTAGTAATTGCTGCTGTGTTTATAAATTCTTTTTCTGGTAATACATCATAATAATTATTATTACTTGCATATTGACTAGTTGAAAGTCTTGTTGTTTTTATATAGTTTGATGTTTTATAATAAGTAGCTGTAGATAGAAATATTAAAAAATATAGTGGAAATAATAATAAGCTAATGCGTCTACCAAACTTATTATCTAAAAAGTTATAGACTAATGGTCTATATAAAAACGAAAGCGTTAAAAGGCTAAAAATCTTATAAAAAGGAAAATAGATATTTGCTAGTGCTTTTTTCTTTTTTAAAAAACCTTGCGATACAAAATCAATTAAAGTTAGTAGCATGCCTATAGCAAAAAAGAAGCCTAGAATATTACCAATAATATTTAATACGCTGGCAAGCGGGCCTTCGTATAAATTGAAATAGTTTTTTGTAATAGAAAAAATGAAAATCACCGAAATTATTCCTAAAACATAAAAAACCATAAGAAAGGAAACAGCAAACATGATGCTGCAATAATCTTCTAATTTAGAGATATACTTATCAAAAGAACCAACTTTTCGCTTAAGGTAAGCTGTAAATTTTACGGAGTAGTTTAGTTTTTCATATTCAATATCTCCAGAAACATAACGTAAACCCAAAGCACCAATCCATAAACCTCGTAATAAAACATGTATGATTAAGTTGAATAATAAAATAAAAATAATTGGTGTTGCACTAGCTAATAAAGCAATTTTGTAAATATTAACATCTTGAACATTTTGTGCATATTCATCAAAAATATATGCTTGTAGACTAAACAACCCAAAAATAGCAAAACCTGAAATAAGTAATTCTAATTGCCAACTTTCTTGTTGCAATCTGTCGAGTAATTTTTTAAACCCTTCTGATTTATAATCGTTTCTCATTAATTACTATATTTAATAAGCAAGATAATTAATTTATTAAAATAATCTGAGCATTTTCTATACAAGCTAAAATGATCTATTTTAACAATTAACAATTAACAATTAACAATCAACAATCAACTAATACCAACGCTTCTTTTTCTTTTTTGAAGCTTCACTTTTACGTCCTTTTTTATGCTTGCTTCCTGTTTTTTTAGAGGTGTGCCTCACTGGTTTTGCATTTGGATCTAAAGGATATGGATGGTCTTCTTCTACAGGAATTTGCACATTAATTAATTGCTGAATGCTTTTTATATACGCTTTCTCATCTGCAGAACACAAGGAAAAGGAAGCTCCAAAGTTTCCTGCCCTTCCTGTTCTTCCAATTCGGTGCACATAGGTTTCTGGCACATTTGGTAAATCGAAATTTACCACAGCATCTAGTTCGTTAATATCAATTCCGCGTGCAGCGACATCTGTAGCTATTAAAATATTAACATACCCATTTTTAAACTTTTTAAGTGCATCCTGACGTAAGTTTTGTGCTTTGTCTCCATGAATCGTTTCAACTTTAAAATCGTTTTTTAAAAGCGTCTTCTCTAACTTATCTACACCAAATTTGGTGCGTCTAAAAATAAGAATGTTTCCTTTTATAGTGTTACGAAGTAAGTGTAAACATAGTTCGATTTTATCTTTTTTAGGTACGTAATACAAAACCTGACTAACATTTTTTGCAGCAGATGAGGTAGGTGTAACTTCAATGCGTTCTGGCGATTTTAAAATAGTATTAGCAAGTTGTTCTACTTTAAAAGGTATGGTTGCCGAGAATAATAAAATTTGCTTTTCTTCTGGACAAAGGCGTTCTATTTTTTTTACATCGTCAATAAATCCCATGTCTAGCATTAAATCTGCTTCGTCTAAAACCAAGGTTTCCACATAATCTAGATTAACACAATCTTGTTTGTGTAAATCTAACAAGCGTCCTGGGGTAGCAATTAAAATATCGACTCCTTTTTTTAATATGTCTTTTTGAGGTTCTATACTTGTACCTCCATAAATAACCGTAGTCGTTAAGCTTGTGTTTTTAGCATAGGTTTTAAAATTTTCTTGTATTTGAGCGGCCAATTCTCTAGTTGGACTTACAATAACTGCACGAATCTTTTTGCCTTTTTTAGAACCTTCTTGCTTATCGTATAACAGTTGCAAAATAGGTAAAGCAAAAGCTGCTGTTTTACCTGTTCCTGTTTGTGCAGAACAAATAACATCTTTTTTGTCCAGTACAAAAGGAATGGTTTTTTCTTGTACTAAGGTTGGATTGTCGTAACCAGTTTCGGCAATAGCACGTAACAAAGGTTTATTTAGTTGTAAGTCTTTAAATGACATGTGGTTTATTTTGTACAAAGATAACTTAAAAGTTATAGCAGACTAAATATAAAAGAATCCCTTTTTATAAACTTAATTAAAAGCCGATTTATATTTTGCTGCTACATTAGTTAAATTAATAGATAAGGATTTTAACCAAAGCAATTGGTTGCTAATTAAATGTGCTTCTTGTAGATTTAAAAGGGCTTTGTCATCAATTTGTGTTTGTCCAGCTTCGATAGCAATATCTCTTTTTTGGGATAAATTTTGATAACGTTCTTGTAGCTTTTTATGGGCTAATACTATTTCTTTCTCTTCGGAAAAAGGAATCGTTTTACTACTTTCGAGTTTAGAGCTAGAATGATTTAAGGCTTTAGAAATACTTTCGATAATGGTATCAAATTCTTCGGAAGCAGAAGTAGTATTGTGATTTAAAATATAGCTTCCAATGGAAGCTATTGCCGAGAGAATCGTATGGTTTAACGTTACGATATCATAAATTAAAGCAGCTTCTTTTTGTTTTGATTTTGGGTCCTGAGTGACTCTTTGAAAAGCGGCATTTAAATTACTCATAGCAAGAAAAGCCTTTTTTCTAGATATTTTATATGCTAAGTTATTTTCTTCTTTATTATGGTATAACTTTTTAGTGGCTTCTAAGTAGTTCTTATTCGAGGAAATTACATCTATAATTACAGTGTCTAGGTTTTTGTATTCCCAACTAGGGAAAAGTAAATAGTTAGCCAAAACTGCTAAACTCGCACCAATGACAGTATCTATAACTCGATATTGAATTACAGCAAATGCGTTAGGCTCTATTAACGAATACACAAAAACGATATGAATAGTTATAAATGCAGCACCTACTTTATAACTCTGTTGTATTAAGGAAAAAGCAAAAGTTAAAGAAGTTACCGCTAGCACCATATAAATAGTAGTGTTTTTTGTAAGTAAAACAATACTAGTTGCTATTAATGCTCCAATAATAGTTCCTATAATTCGATTTTTCGAACGTTCTTTAGTTAAACCATAATTTGGACGCATAATTACAATAATAGTTAACACGATCCAATAGGCGTTTTTTAAATCTAAAATACTTCCTAAAAGAAAACCCAAAAGGATAGTTATAGAAAGTCTTAAAGCATGTCTAAGCATTGGCGATTTTAAACTAAAATGCTGTAGTAAGATATTAAATCTATAATCTTGTGAAGTTAAAAATTGCTTAGAATCTTGTGCTTTTAAAGATGCTTTTGTATTGTCTTTTACTTTCTTTAAAACACGTCTAACGGCTTTCACTTCTTGTAATAATTGCTTTTGGTAATCTTGAAGATTTCTAAGTGTAATTGCGCCTTCACGTGCTTTTGGTAGGCTTACTATTTGCACGTATTCTTGTATTGCTTTTTCTGTTTTTGTAAAGGTTTTATTTAAAATTTCTAATTCTGGAAGTTCTCCTTTTTTAATTAATAGTTCCGATAAAATGATGAGGTGTTTTCCCAGCTCTTTATTCATTTTTTTAAAGGATTTTAAATACACTTTATGTAAGCCAAATAGGGTGTCTATTTTCGAATAATCTAAGGAATTTGCTAAAGCCAATTCAAAAATATCTACACAAGAAATAAATATTAATAATCTTCGCTCGTTAGAAAAAGACCTACCAGAACGCTTTCTACCTTCTAAAAGTAACTCTCTTAATGTTTCGTGTTTTTCACTTATTTGTGTTTGTAGTATTAGTGCTTTTTTTGAAAATTTTTCACGCTTATTTTGCTTGGTAAGTAGCTTGGCTCTAATTTTTAAAAATTCACCAGTAAGAGATAAGGTGTCAGAGAGTAGTTGGTCGTCATCTTTTTTAGGAAACAACCAATTAGAAAGTAAGGATACAACTAAATACCAAACTCCACCAATAGCTAATAAACCAATATGAATTAGTATCGATTTTAAATCTGTTTTTTCTACAGCTAAAGCTAATACAATAGCTAATAAACCAGAAAATGAAATTAAAGAAGCGCGAAAACCATACACCGAAATTAAACTGATAAAAAAACTTAAAACTGTAATGGCAAAAAGAAGTAAAATAAAAAACGGTTTGCTTATAAATATTATAAACGTAACCATTAGTGTTAATAATATACTTATTAGAATACCATTAATTTTACGTTTTAAACTACCAGGGACATCACTTGGAGCATTTAAAAAAGAACCTAGCGCAATAGCAGGAGCTAATGCAAATAAATCTATAAAATTAAAAATTATTAGTGGTAAAACAATAGCGATTGTAAGTACAATGCCTCTATAAAAGCTGGAGCCTTTAAGGAAAAGTTCTGTGTTTATTAAATAGTTTTTAAACTTTTTTTGCATGGTAGAGCAAAGGTAGTTTAATTGTTTTTTAAGCTAGATTAATCTTGTGTTAATTATAATTAGATTCCATTTTTTAGTTTTTTGTAATCTCAAAAATATAAGTTGCAACGATATCCTCTTCCAATTTTAAATGCACATCATAATTGCCCTTTTGCTTAAATTGATATCGAAAAGAAAGGATACCATTTTCGTTTTTAAGAGCATAAATTTTAAATGGTTTTTCAAGTAATCCAGAGTATTGAATCAATTTTACTTTATCAGTGCTTATCTTTTTTAAAGTTTTAAAGCGGAATTCAATTTCTTGGTATACTTCAGAATTGATTTTCATTTCCTCTGGAAGTAAAGGAATTATTTTATGAGTAAAAGTATCGCCATAAACTAGGGGTGAAGCCTTAAATTTGGAAGCGATTAATGTACTATCTAACAACCATTTTTTTTGCGAAGGATAATGATTTTTAGCAAATAATATTGGATTTGTTAAAAAATAACCATCATTATAATCTTGTACAAAACGCGAATAATTAATCATATATCCACTGGACCAAGTTGCATCACATAAATACCATTTGTTGTTTAGTTTTACTGCATTCCAGGAATGGTTTATTAATTCTAAATCCAAAACATTTGCTTCTGTAGATCTGCCGTAACCATTAATAATCTTACATTCTATATTAGCAATAAAACATAATTCTTTAATTAAATAAGCATATCCAGTACACATGGTTTTTTGCTTTTTTAGCAGTTTTTTAAAAGCGATTTTTTTATAAGAATTATTCCATTTTAGATATGCTAAACTGTCGTTTTTTAGTTTTTTTCTTTTCTTAGTTACCTTGTTGTCTTGGCTGGCATCTCCTTTAATATTAGTGCAGACCCAAGTATAGATAGCTCTAAATTTCTCGACATCTGTTTTTAAATTATGTGTAAGATTATAGGCGAGTAGAGGAAGGTTTTCTAAACCTGCTCCTTCCTGTAGTTTTGCGGTATTATTAGCAATAGTAAAGTCTATGTTTTTAAAGTCTGAAACCTGTGCTATGGTAGTAATTGAAATAAGAAAAGCGATATAAATACATCTGTTTTTCATATAAAATAAAGTGTTTATTATTTTTTTGAAGCATACACTTTTTTAACAGCAACTTTTCCTGTTAAGATGCAAACATCCATTGACATGTCTACTTGTAAACTTATATTGGAGGTCGAGTTTTCGTCGCTAATTACTACCTTTTTTGTTTGATAGCCAACATAGCTAAATAATAAAACATCTCCTTTTTTTAATTTTTTAGGAAACTCAAAATAGCCATCAAAATCTGTGGATGTTCCAATAGTTGAGTTTTGTAAGATAACAGTAGCAGTAGGTAAAGGCAAACCATTTTCGTCCAAAATGGTTCCTTTTACTTCCATTTCTTTTAGTTGGTCTTTGGTATTTATTTCTGAAGAATTTTTGTTAGTTTCTATTTTTTTACTGTCTTGAGCTTGTGCTGGAGCAAGACTAAAAATGGATAAGCATGCTATACCAAAGGCACTAATAAAACTGCGAATTTTACTTTTTTCTGGTTTGTAGTTATAGGTTGTTAATTGCTTGCTATTAAATCTACCACAAGTATTTTCTGTCTCTCTAGTTTTAAAATAAGAGATGATTTCTGGAGCACTCATTTTTGTAAAATCGATGACTTCTTTTTCACAAGAATTACAAAACCCTCCTTTTTTAGTTGGAGAAAATTGGTTGAAATCTTGAGAACAAGGTTTGTTGATGTTTACTTGGATTTGATTTTTCATGATATATAGTGTTAATGTTAGTATGCAACAAACCTATATATCTAATAGATATTTTAAAACCGCTAATTCGTAAAGACTGCTTTTCGGTGCGTGAAGTAGTTGTTTTTGTAAGTGAACTAATTACACAATTTAGGTTTTATACCTAGTTGATTTGCTAATTTTCTTCTTCTTACTGTTATTTTCTTGGGATTGGTTTTTAAAAACTGAATAGGTAATTGTGTTTCTAAAGTAATAGCTTCAAAAGTTGCTTGGTGTTCGAAAAAACATTCGCCTTCAAAGACTTGATTGTTATATGAAAATTGAAATTCAATAGCATATAGAAATTCTGCTATTTTTTTCGATTTACCACCATCAAAAGAACTCGTCGTATGCGAGTAATCGTCTATTCTTTTGTTTGTAATTGTTGCAGTTGTGTAGCTTCCGTATTTTTTTGTTAGTGCTTGTTCGTAATAATAAATAATACTAGACGGAAGTGTAAAAAGCATGAATGCAGAACTTAATACAATAAAAGCAATTCCAAAAAGGATAAAGCCATAGCCCTCTTTTTCTATATTATTTCCTAAAAAAATAAAAAAACTGCCAAATAAAATGAAAACCAGCCAAATACCAAGTAGTCCTATATGTTGTTTTAGTGCAAATAGAGTAAAATTTTTTCTGTCGGAAAAAGAGGTTTTCAAAAGTTTAATTTTTTAGGGTAAATCTACCCATGAATCGTTTCGCTTTTTCCATAACTTTTAATGAGTTCTCCTTCAAATTCTAAAAATTTTTCCCAACGTTTTTCTACATCTACACCTTTACCATATTGTCTTGCAAAGCCAATAAAAGTAGTGTAATGTCCTGCTTCACTAATCATTAATTCATGATAAAACTTGGCTAGTTTTTTGTCTTTTATGGTTGTCGATAATAATTTGAATCTTTCACAACTTCTAGCTTCAATCATTGCCGAAAATAAAAGCCTATCTACCAATTGTTGGTGTTTATTTCCTCCTTTAATAATAAATTTAAAAAGTTCGTTTACATAGCTGTCTTTGCGTTCAGGACCTAAAGTATAACCACGTTCCTTAATAATATTATGCACCATTTGAAAGTGCTCTAGTTCCTCTTGTGCAATAATTAAAAGTTCGGTAACTAAATCTACATGTTCGGAGTTTAATGATACTAGTTTTATAGCATTAGTAGCGGCTTTTTGTTCACACCAAGCATGGTCTGTTAAAATCTCTTCTAAGTTAGATTCTGCAATATTTACCCAACGAGGATCGGTTTCTAGTTTAAGTCCTAACATATTAATTTATTGCGTTTTCTAATGCTTTCAATCCATCAACGATTGGTAAAGAAATGCTAGTTTTATCTAAGTCTACAGTAACTTCAGTTCCTGGTTCTGGGTGTAAAGTAAATTCTTTATCACTAGAAAAAATAACCAAACCTATTTGTTGTCCTGCAGGAATTATTTGATCGTCTGGTTGTAAAGTAAACTTTAAATTGTAAAATTCTCCTGGAATTAAAGGAGCACTTTCGCTTAATGATTTAGAGTTTTGCGGATCTGCCCAACCACGGGTAATAATATTATCAGTAATGATTTTAGAGTCTTCTTTCCATGGTAGAGATACCAACCAAACCGATAAGTTTGCAGCTGGTTTACTACTAGAAACACTTATGTTAATCGTACTTTCTCCAGAAATATGCACCTCTTGTTTTAACTCTGGTGTAACAAATAATAGTCTGTTTTTAGACTCTACAGCTGTAGCATGAGCTTTTCCAGAACTTTTAAAATCGTCGATTAAAGTTTCTTGTCCTTGGTTTTTGTTTTGTTCTAAGGAAAGCGTGCCAACTTGATTTCCATTTTTGTTTAGGTATAGGTTTACCGGCTTCGCATTAGGATTAGGATAGGCTGAATATGCAGTAGGGTTTTCGCGTTTGTCATTTTCTCTAACAATCCATGCTTCTGCATCTTTTTCTACACCATTATCGATACCATGAAGGTAGTGTGTAAACCAACGGTTCATCATGGTCATTGGTGGAGGACCACCATGTCCATTTTGGTGGTAATAAATTTGAGAAGGAATGCCTTGTTTTTTCGCTTGCTTAAAAATGCGGTAACTATGCTCTGGCATCACATTCCAATCGTTAAAACCATGCGACATTAATAAAGCCGCATTCATGTATTTCATTTTATTTAAATAATCACGACCAGCCCAAAAATCGTTATAATCTCCGGTAAGTCTGTCCATGCCATTTTTCATTTCGGTATCTCTAACGGTTTTATTGTTGTACGGACGTTTACTCTCGTCTCCACTATGAATAAAATCGTATAGTACATCAATATCTTCACCTAAGTAGCCTCCAGGAGAGCGTACTAATCCGTTCGATCTATAGTAATGATAGTAGGAAGTATTTGGAGCAATAGGAATAATCGCTTCTAAGCCTTCAACACCTGTAGTTGCAGCAGCAAGGGGAATGGTTCCATTATAAGAAGTTCCTGTCATACCAACTTTTCCGGTAGTCCAAGTAGCTTTTACTTCTTCATCTCCATCTGGAGTAGTGTATCCTTTTACACGACCGTTTAACCAATCGATAACTGCTTTTGGAGCAAGAGATTCATTTTCACCACCAACGGTTGGAGCTCCTTGTGATAAACCAGTTCCTGGTGAAGACGAGTGTACGACGATATAACCACGAGGTACCCATTTTCTAATATGCGAGTTAGAAATTATTGGTCGTTCCCCTCTGCGAGTAACTTCAGGGTGTACACGTTCTTCATTTGCGGGTTCGCCAAGTTCGTGTTCTACATTCCACATGACACCTGGAAGGTCTCCTGCTACACCAGCAAAATACGGGCTACTTACATATACTACAGGTAATTTTAAACCTTCGGTATCTGTTTGTTTTGGTCTAGTAACGGCAACATGCATTCGATCTAATTTGTCGTCTCCGTCGGTGTTAAAAGTAGTTTCTACCCATAGATCATGTCTTATCCAATCTTTATTATCGCTAAAACCTTCTACTATTTGTGCTTCTCCATCTTTAAAAACAGGAACCGTTTTGTCTTGTGCAAAACCTGCTGTAGCTACTAAAAATAGGAAGGCAAATACTCCTAATGTATTGTACTTTTTTACCATGATAACTTCTTGTTATAAATTGTTGGTACAAGTTAGTTATTTTTTGGAAATAGGGAAGTGCTAAAATGTTAAGGGAATGGTAAATGTTTTTAGCAGAAATTAGTTGTGTATTTCAGTAAACATCGAGTGCATAGAAAATGTCTTCGTATTTTTCGTCATTAAGGTTGTTCTAAAAACACATAAATAGCTATTTGTATGCTTTCCGCGAAAGCGATATGGTTTTTATACTATTTTAACGGGCTACATTTAGATTTGTTGTAATAATAAGATACCAAATGGTCGCTGCCCAAAGCCAAAGTATGGCGATGTAAATAATACGAAGTAAGAGTATGGTTTTTATTTTTTTATGTAAAAAATGCCATGCTATTCCTGCAAAAACAAAGCCTAAAGACCAAGCAGTTCCTGCTACTATAACTGCTGGCCAAACCCAATCTCCAGTCCAGTCGTTAATATTTGGATAGTTATTAAATAAAAAGAAAACGCAATAGTAGAGTGCAAAGCCTAAAAGTCCCATACTTAGTAGACCTAAAATTGCAGCTAGTAAAAAGGCAATAATTGAGAATTTTGAAGTGTAGCTAAGTGGTTTCCAAAGTTTAATCATAATGCAGTTATATTTCCGAAAAAGCGATATTTTATTTAAGTTTAAAATGCATTTCTACGGGTAGGTGATCGGAAGCAGAGCCAAATTGGTTTAATACTTTTCCGTCGATATAAGCAATATACTTTTTGGTGTAAAAAATATAATCGATGCGTACTTCTGGTTTTTCGGAGTTATAAGTACAAGCGATATTGTTTTTAGAAAAAGCAGCATTGCCAATGGTTTTAGATTTTAAAAGGGTTTTTATAACGGCATTTTCATCTTTTGCATCACTATTAAAATCACCTAATAAAATAGTAGGGTTGGTAGCTGCATAGGTGTTAAAAATAGCCATTACTTCTTGTAATTGACTAGCACGTGTTTGTGTATTAAAAGCTTCAAGATGAACATTTATTAAAACGACTTCTTGGTTTTCTATGGTTACTTTTACCACTTGTGCTAAACGTTCTAAATAAAAAGCATCTCTATAAAACGGACTGCTTGTAACGCGTTTTAACACCTTTCTTTCTTGACTATTTATTGGATATTTACTTAAAACGGATTGCCCAGAAATCACTTTACCAAAATGAATGGTTGGTGGCCAATATGGAAATGGCACATAGGTTTTGTCCCAGTTTACTGTTTCGGCTTCAAAATTGTAACCTAGTTTAGCTATGGTATCATGCTGGTTGATGTGATATGACCTGGAAGCATCAAAATCAATTTCCTGAAAAGCGATAATGTCAGGATTAATATTTTTAAATTCGGTTAATACATGTTTTAAATTAGTATCGAATAGTGTTTTTGGTTTTTCTACAGCAAGATTATTGGTCATACCACTTAAGTAGCCAATATTATAGGTAACAATGCTATAAATGGAATCGGTATCTGTTATTTGTTTTAGTTGATTTACTTCTAGTTTTTGGTAATTATTCTCTGTTAGATTAGAAGCAGAAGCCCAAAAGAAAAAGATTCCGGAAACTAGGAAAAGTATACCAAAACTTACTAGAATTTTTTTTAGTGTTTTTTTCATTTAAAAATTATTCTATAATAATTACTAAATTGTCTATTTGCTATTGTTTTTCTATTCTTTTGGTAATCGTTTTACGATCTAATAATATAGGGGTTCACGTTTTGGTAATTTCTTTTAATAAAGTCTAGAGCAGCTTTTAGTAATTCTCCCATGTTTTTTGCGCGTTTAAATCGTACATCACCTGTTAAAACGAACAAGCCATTTTTTAATTCTTTAACTTTTTCAGGTGTAGAGATGGTATCTTTTTTCATGCATTGCAATAAGTGCTTTAATCGTTTTTGTTCACTTTTTGCACGTTTTGCTAATAAGGAGCGTTCTTCTTTTTTATATTGTTCTATAGATTCTTTTGCTAAAACTTTTAAGCTCATGTTTACAAACGGATTGTTTTCTTTTAAAAACTGAGGTCTGTAAACTTTCGCATTTCCTTCATAGCTTTGTTGGTCAAAATCTACTGCTCGAATTCGGTATTGTTTTCTGTCAAAATCATAACTAATAACAATAACATAGTTGTAGGAGCGCATATCTCCTAATAGTCTTACGAAACAACGTTCGTTAAACTTAACAAACTCTTTAGCCAACTCTCTTTTATCTTGCTCTGAAATCGTATGTAAATGCTCTGTTATGTATATGTCTCCTGGTATTCCAGAAATATGTTCTTCAATTAAAGTGTCTTTGTGAACTAAATAGTTAATATGATTTGGGGATAGAATATCTTCTAGTTCTAAACCATAAATACGGGATGCATCTGCCTTTTTTATGTAAAGAAAAAGGTAGTTGTCGTTTAGTATATTTCGTACTTTAATACGAAAAGGTTTGCTGTTACCAAAAGTGCAAAAATCGATACTATCAATATTTAAATAAGGTAAAATATTATCACTTCCATCGGAATGTAAGATGGAATACATTTGCTTTAAACTGTTGTGTATTTCTTCCCGTTCGTGTTCGGCGTAGAAACAGCTAACCCAAAGGGTATCATTATCGTTTTCATCAAAAATTTCAATAGCTCCTTGAAAACGTAGTAAGTCATCATAATAAATAGGTATTTTTATATTCCTTCCTTGTATCGTAAGATAATTGGATAGCATTTCGTTAATTGGAAATGCTGGTTTTTTTTTAGAAATTAACTTTTTGTCCATTGCTATTGTTTAATGGCTATAAGGTAATTTGATTTTTTTTTAATACCAAGTGTAAAATTATTATTTCTCTTTATTTAAAATTTCTTTTACTGCTTGTTTGTATTTTATTGGATTTCCAGCTTTTTTTATGGCTTTGTATGTTTTTTGCGGATTAGAAAAGGACTGCGAGAAGAATTCCCAGAAGCCTAACATTTTCATTTTTATTGGTGTTGGACCAGAAAGGTATGCATCGTATTGCTGATAAATGGTGTCGTGAAATTCGGAGAAAATTTCCCATCTGTTTTTGGGATACTCTGTAGTATTATTTTTTATCATACTTGGTAAAAACGGATCTGCAATTAACCCACGACCAATCATAAAATGATCAATACTTGGAAAACGTTCATCCATTTTTTTAAAAGCTGCAACACTAGTAATATCACCATTGTAATATAGTTTATGTTTGGTACTTGATATACAACGTTGAAATGCATCTAAATCTACAGGGCCTTTGTATAATTGTTTGCCAATTCTAGCATGAATGGCAATACTTTTTAATGGGTATTTATCTAGAATAGGGAAGGTGTCTAAAATTTCTTCGGCATGTTCGTAACCCATTCTCATTTTCATAGAAACAGTAATATCTGTTTCGTTGTGAGCGCGTTTTAAAACTTCGTCAATTTTAGTAGGATTACAAATTAAGCCAGAGCCCATTCCGGATTTTGTTACCATTGGATAAGGGCAACCTAAATTCCAGTTTAGCTCTTTGTAACCTAAACTTTGTACGTATTTTACAACAAACAGAAACTCGTCGGGATCATTTGTCATTACTTGCGGAATAACTTCTAAAGTGGTATTGTTTTCTGGTTGTAAATCTAATTGATACGACTGCTTAATTTTTAGTTTTCCGTTTAGCCTAATATAAGGTGCATAAAAAGTATCGATGCCTCCAAAATATTGATGAAATGCATTACGAAATCGGAAATCTGTAAAACCTTGTAAAGGAGAAGAAAGTAAAGTTACACTCATAGTTTATACTTGGGGCAAATATAAGCCAATTGTTTTTGATTTTTGTAACCGTTTATTCGATAAGAAATTTTATTAAAGGATTTATAAAGCTTTCAAATTTTTCAATATGTGGTAAATGACCAACATTTTCAATTTCTATTAATTGTGCATTTGGGATTTTCTGTTGTGTTACTTTTCCTAGTTCACTATATAGGCCCATTGTTTCTCTTACATCTTTTGAAACTAAAGGTTTTCCTAAAGCCGTTCTGTCTCGTGTACCAATAATTAAAAGCGTTGGGGTTGTAATATTTTTGAATTCATACACAACAGGTTGTGTAAAAATCATGTCGTAAGTTAATGCAGCATTCCAAGCAATTGTTTTGTAGTTAGAATTTAAAGTCCAGCCTGCTAATAAATTTACCCATTGGTCGTATTCTGGTTTCCATTGGTTGTCATAATAACTTGCTAGTTGGTATTTTTTTATGCCTTCATAGCTTTTTTTAAGTTCGTTGGTATACCACCATTCTACAGGTTTGTATGGTACTTTTAATTTCCAATCTTCTAATCCGATTGGGTTCTCTAAGATTAATTTTTCGGTAGTTTCTGGATACATCAAAGCAAAACGTGTCGCTAACATGCCACCCATAGAATGTCCTAAAATAGTCGTTTTATCTATTTGTAAATGGTCTAAGATGGCTTTTGTGTTTTGTGCTAATTGTTGAAATGTATAATGAAAATGTGCTGGTTTAGACGATTTTCCAAAACCAATTTGATCTGGTACAATAACACGAAACCCTTGTTTAGTTAAGGCATCAATAGTTGTTTTCCAGTATGCTCCATTAAAGTTTTTTCCATGAATAAGTACGATGTTCTTTTCGTTGTAATTAGCTGGCTTAATATCCATATAAGCCATTTTTAAATTTTGCTCTTGTATCTTTAAATCTATAGTTGCTACAGGAAAAGGGTAGGAATAGTTAGCTAATTCTATATCTAACCATTGTAGATTTTCGGTTTGGGCTTTTGCTGTTAGTATAGCACATGTAAAAGCTAATGCGAGTAAGATATTCTTTTTCATTTTTCTCGTTTTAAAGATGTCTATTTTTCTTGCTGTAAAGGTCAATATTTATCTCTATTTAGCGCCATAGTTTACATTTTTTTTAACATGCTTGTTTACAAAAAAACCACTTCAAGTTATTGAAGTGGTTTAAAAGTTATAATGACATAGCTTAGTATGTAGAAAGCTTCTCTAATTAAGAAAGCATTCCCTTTTTTAAGAGAATTTCGCTTCGCTTATTTTATCATCTCATAACTACGTTTAATAAAGTTTGTAAGCTCTTCTCCTTTTAATAAACCTTGAGAAAGTCTTGCTAAATCTAAACTTTGTGTAATTAATCGCGCTTGATCTTCTTTAACTTCTGTTTTTAAAATATCAGTAACTAAATCGGAATTTGTGTTTACAATAAGATTATGCATATCTGGCATATTACCAAACATTTGCATTCCGCCACCACCAGTTTGCTGCATTTCTTTCATTCTACGCATAAATTCTGGTTGTGTAATCATAAAAGGCGAAGCACTGCTATCCATTGCTTCTAATTGTACAGTGAATTTTTCAGAAGGAATTACCTCTTTTAATAATTCGTCTAAAGCTTTTGTTTCGTCTTCGCTTAATTTTGAAATTGCGGTATCTTCTTTTTTTATTAAATTATCAATATGATCTCCATCTACACGAGCAAAAGAAATGTTTTCCTTTGTACTTTCTAATTTCTGAATTAAATGCGATACAATTGGAGAATCTAGCATTAAAACTTCATATCCTTTTGCTGTAGCAGCTTCAATATAACTGTGTTGTTCGTCTTTATTGGAAGCATATAGAATAACCAGTTTGTCGTCTTTATCGGTTTGTTTTGCTTTTATTTTATTGAATAACTCTTCGTAGGTATAGAATTTTCCATCAACAGTAGGGTATAATGCAAATGCATCTGCTTTTTCAAAGAATTTTTCTTCGGAAAGCATTCCGTATTCAATAACAATTTTAATATCATCCCATTTAGATTCAAAATCTTCACGATTGGCATTAAATAAAGATTTTAATTTGTCGGCTACTTTTCTAGTAATATAAGACGAAATCTTTTTTACTGCACCATCTGCTTGTAAATACGAACGAGAAACGTTTAAAGGGATATCTGGCGAATCAATTACACCACGAAGCATGGTTAAAAATTCTGGAACAATACCTTCAACATTATCGGTTACGAATACTTGGTTTTGGTATAGTTGAATTTTATCTTTTTGCACATTTAAATCGTTTGTCATCTTAGGGAAATATAAGATTCCTGTAAGATTAAAAGGATAATCAACATTTAAGTGAATGTGAAATAAAGGCTCTTCAAATTGAGCTGGATATAATTCTTGGTAGAAACTTTTATAGTTTTCATCTTCTAATTCTGTTGGCTGTTTGGTCCAAGCTGGATTAGGGTTATTGATAATATTATCTACCGTTATTTTTTTCTGAGGCTCTGTTGTTTCTTTTCCTTCTGCATCTTTTGTTGTTGCAGGAGTATGTTCAGGATCATTAATTTCTTTGGTTCCAAACTTAATTGGAATAGGCATGAACTTATTGTATTTGCTCAATAAACTGCCAATTCTTGCTTCTTCTAAAAACTCTGTAGAATCTTCCGCAATGTGCAAAATAATTTCTGTACCTCTATCTGTTTTGTCAGCTTCTTCTAAAGTGAATTCTGGAGAACCATCACATGTCCAATGTGCAGCTTTTGTACCATCTTTGTGTGATTTGGTAATGATTTCTACTTTTTCAGCAACCATAAATGCCGAATAAAAACCTAAACCAAAATGACCAATAATTCCAGAGTCTTTTGCAGCGTCTTTATATTTATCTAAAAATTCTTCGGCTCCAGAAAAAGCTACTTGGTTGATGTATTTTTCAACCTCTTCAGCAGTCATTCCTAATCCTTGATCAATGATGTGAAGTTTCTTTCCTTCTTTATCAATTTTTACTTCAATTTTAGGATCTCCGTATTCCGATTTAGATTCTCCAATACTAGTAAGGTGCTTTAGTTTTAAAGTAGCATCTGTACCATTACTAATAAGCTCACGTAAAAATATTTCGTGATCGCTGTATAAAAATTTCTTGATTAATGGGAAAATGTTTTCTACCGAAACATTAATTTTTCCTTTTGACATGATTATTTGTTTTTTAAATGTTTCCCACGAAAGTGAAAAATGGTTTAAACTTAGTTTTATTATTGTTACCCATTGGTAGGCAACAAAAATGCCAATTGATAAAAAGTGACAAGATGGCATTAACTAAGCAGTTATAAATTGGATGGATGTAATTGATTATTTTAAAATAAAGAAACTCGCTTTTAAGGCGAATAGATAATAGCAGAAATTTTTATTACAGGATAAATATTATGCATGCATAATAAATAAAAATTTATTTTGAAACCATTATTTACGAAATACTTAAATTGCGAGTCTATTTATTAGTAAATTAATAATCTACGTTTCGCTTTTAGCAGAAATAAAAATAAAATATTCTCGATGTATAATTCCAAAATAATAGGGCTTGGTCATTATGTTCCTGATAACGTTGTAACTAACGACGATTTGTCTAAAATGATGGAGACCAATGATGCCTGGATAACAGAACGAACAGGAATAAAAGAGAGACGTTGGGTAAAGCCAGAAACGGGAGACACTACAGCAACCATGGGTGTAAAAGCTGCTAAAGTAGCTATAGAACGAGCTGGAATAGATAAAGAGGAGATCGATTTTATTGTATTTGCAACCTTAAGTCCAGATATGTATTTTCCTGGTCCTGGAGTACAAGTTCAACATGCATTAGGAATAAAAACTATTGGAGCTCTAGATGTTAGAAACCAATGCTCTGGATTTGTATATGCTATTGCTGTTGCAGATAATTTTATAAAAACAGGAATGTATAAAAACATTCTTGTTATAGGTAGTGAGTTACATTCTCGAGGTTTAGATAAAACAACAAGAGGAAGAGGAGTTTCTGTAATTTTTGGAGATGGTGCAGGAGCTGCAATATTAACTCGTGAAGAAGATAATTCTAAAGGAATTTTATCTACACATTTACATAGTCAAGGGCAACATGCCGAAGAATTAGCACTTGTAGCTCCAGGAATGGCAACACGTTGGGTAACAGATATTCTAGCAGATGATGATCCAGATGATGAAAGTTATTTTCCGCACATGAATGGGCAATTTGTATTTAAAAATGCAGTTGTTCGTTTTAGTGAAGTAATTATGGAAGGCTTAAACAAAAACGGATTGGAAAAAGAAGCAATAGATATGTTAATTCCGCATCAAGCGAATTTACGCATTGCGCAATTTATTCAGAAAAAATTTGGGTTAACCGATAATCAAGTGTTTAATAACATTCAAAAATACGGAAACACAACTGCAGCATCTATACCAATAGCTTTAACTGAAGCTTGGGAAGAAGGAAAAATAAAAGAAGGAGACACTGTTGTACTTGCTGCTTTTGGTAGTGGTTTTACTTGGGGAAGTGTAATTATTAAGTGGTAATAAATTACTAAGAAAGCTAAAACTTTATTTAATGAAATAAAAAAAAATCCGAATACTTAGCAAATTCGGATTTTTTCTTGTTGTAAAGGTAATTACAACAATCACTTCAATTAATATATTGTATTAAAAGGACTAATTCAAACATAATATAATAGTTGGTGGTTGTTTGAGTTTAACGTAGTTTATTGTTTTTTATTGTATTGATTATCAGGTTTTAACGTATTTTAACAATTGTTGTGTAAAAAAACAAAAACCCAAAGCAATGACACCTTGGGTTTTCTTATTTAATAACCATACATTAACACTAACCATCAACTATTATGTTGGTTATTAAATTTATTTTTTTTCTATATAAATCCGCCACCAGATTTTTCATTGTTATCTCTCTGTTTTCTACTTAAAGCTTTATATTTTCCACCACCAAACCTGTAGTTTAATCCAACTTGCCAAGCATTACTTTCCCAATTAAATTCTCCATGTGAAGGATAAGGACGTTCTTGGTCAAACTCAAATTTCATAGTATTAAAAATGTCATTATAGCCAAAACTTAACGTTGCTTTATTGTCTAAGAACGTGTAGCGTAGACCTGTGTTTACTAGTATCATTGGTTTTGTAATAAATTGTAAACCTTCGTCTTCACCTCTGTACATACCAAATAAAGAAAAGCTTATTTTTTTTGAGACTTTAAAATTATTGTTCATTCTAATATTAAAGTTTGCATTATGGATATCAACATTTTCTAGCTCGACAACACCTTTTACATTTTTCAGGTAATATTCTGCACTTGTATTAATATTCCACCACTTTGTTGGTCTATAGTTGCTAGAAGCTTCAAAACCATAAGCAGCATTTTTGTCGAAATTATCATAAGTTAATAATACGTTGTTTGGGTCTTCTGGATCAATATATACAGCCCTGTTGATTTCGTCTTTAATGACTCTATAAAATGCTCCTGCTGTTATGCTTCCTTTTTCTAATTGTCTTGTGTAATTAAATTCTATAGAGTTGGTAAACTGTTGTTTTAGTTCTGGATTTCCAACAGAGGTTAATCTTGGTGTGCTCCATTCTCTAATAGGATTTATTTGCCCTAATCCAGGTCTATCTACACGACGACTAAAGCTTAATTGGTAGCTGTTTTTTTCGGATGCTTTATAGCTTACAAAAGCCGAAGGATATATGCTTAATTGATCATCAGTAAATTTTGCGTTTTCTTGCGTGTTTTGTGCAAAATTAGCTTCAACTTCATATTGTTCTATACGAGCTCCAACTTGATACGACCATTTTTCGTAGGTTTTTCCAAAGGTGGCATAAAAAGAATAGATGTTTCGGTCGTATTCGTAATTAGAATCCAAAAAATTAACATTGTTAGTATTGTAGTCGTTTTCAGAATTATTTACTCTGTATTCTGCACCAATTTCTAGTTTTGTACTTTCAGATAATGGGTTGGTGTAATCAATATTTAAAAGTGTGTTTGTTCTTTTATTATCTACTAAATCTAAATAATTTGGTGCATTAGAAAAACTAAAATTAGCTGTCTCATCGCTATTAAAAACGCTATAATCACCTTCTAAAATAATGTTGTGTCCTTCTTTTTTAAAATCGTGTTTAAAAGAACTATTGTAAGTAGAAGTGTTGTTGTCATTGATATTATTGAATCTTTGACGAAGATCAGAATCGTTATTATCTAAATAAAGTAGATCTGTAATACCTTTGGTTTTGCCATCATGAATATTTTGATTGGTGTATATAGAAAATGTATTTCTGTCATTTATATAATAATCTACACCAATCTTATATAAGTGCGATTTGTTGTTATCGTAAAACTGAAATAACTGTTGTGTGTTGTCGTCAAACCTATCTATTTGTCCATTATTGTTTCCTTTTCTATAGCTAGTACCATAGTTTCCGTAAAAGTTAAATTTTCCATTTCGGTAATTTAAATTTATAGCACTATTAAAGTTTGCGTTAATTTCTTTTCTTAAACCTAAATCAATACTTCCATTAAAACCTAGTTTAGTGTTTTTATGAAGAATAATATTAATAATCCCGCTCATACCTTCTGGGTTGTATTTTGCTGAAGGATTTGTAATTAATTCTACACTTTTTACAGAAGAAGAAGGAATTTGTTTTAATAATTGTGCAGCAGGAACATTGGTAGGTTTACCATCTATAAGTACTCTAACATTTTCGTTACCACGTAAGCTAATGTTTCCGTTTTGACTATCTACACTAACCGAAGGGAGGTTATTCATAATCTCGCTAGCTGTGGTTCCTGTAGTGGTTAAGTCTTTACCTACTGTTATAACTTTTCTATCTACTTTTTGTTGAATGGTAGATACTTCGGCAACAATAGTTACTTCGTCTAATCCAGTAGCTTGTTCTTCTAGTGCTATGGTTCCTAAATCTATTTTATTATTGTTAGAAGTAATATTTATTTCTTGAGTAATTGTCTTGTAACCAATAAATTGAATACTTACAAAGGTTTTCCCTAAAGGGATATCTGCTACTTTAAAATAACCATCGTCATCTGTGATACTTCCTGTAATTATTTTATCTGCACTGTTTTTAATAACAATGGTTACATAAGGTAAGGGTTCATTTAATGTTTCGTCTATTACTTTACCAGAAATGGTTCCAGATTTAAATAAAGGTCTTGTAGAGGTTTGTGCTTGTATTGTAAGAGTTAACAATAGCAAGAAAACTGCGATTCGTTTTTTCATTTGATTGATTGATTGATTGATTGATTGATTGATTGATTGATTGATTGATGTTTGTTAATAATAGTATAGACGACTACTTTTACATCTTGTTACCGTTTTTAACATTCGTTAACAAATTTTAACATTATAAAACAAAAAGAATATGAATAAAAAAACATTGGTGTTTGGAGCTTCTTTAAAACCAGATAGATATTCTAATATTGCATTACAAAAATTAGTAAACTATAAACACAAAACTGTTGCTTTTGGTTTACGAAAAGGAGAAGTAGCTGGAGTGATAATAGATACCCAATTAAAATTATATAAAGACTTAGATACAGTGACCTTGTATATAAATCCGAAAAGACAAAAGGAATATTATATGCATATAATTTCTTTGCAACCTAAGCGAGTAGTTTTTAACCCAGGAACCGAAAATCCTGAGTTTTATTCTATTTTAAAAGAAAATAATATTGCTTTTGAAGAAGCTTGTACTTTGGTTTTACTTTCTACGAATCAATACTAATCCTATAAAGGTAAGTAGACCATTTAGAATTAAAATAAAGAACCCAAATTCGAATCCAAACCACTTTAAGCTATTCACACTAATTATGTAAGATAAAATAGGAGAAAGTATAGCTATTATTGGTACAATTTTATCTTTTACTTGCCATTTAGTAAATAAACCAAAGGCATATAAACCTAAAAGAGGACCATATGTATAACCCGCAAAAACAAAGAGTTTAGCAATTACACTTGCATCTTTAATTATATATTTAAAAGCAATTATTACTAAAATTAATATAAGAGATATTAATATATGAATGCGTTTTCTAATTTGTACTTGTTTTTCTGGATTGTGTTTTTTTTCAATATCTAAAATATCAATACTAAAAGAAGTGGTTAAAGAAGTTAAAGCAGAATCTGCACTACTATAAGCTGCAGCAATTAATCCTAAAAGAAAAAAGGCAAAAACACCAATACTTAGATGATTTTTAGCAAGAATAGGAAATAAGTCATCCTTATGTGCGTCTATACCATTTTGTTGCGCATAAACGGTTAGAAGTAGTCCTAAGCTTAAGAAGATGAAGTTTACAATAGTTAGTACAATTGTAAACCAAAACATGTTTTTTTGTGCATCTTTCAACGTTTTGCAAGTTAGGTTTTTTTGCATCATATCTTGGTCTAATCCTGTCATAACTATAGCAATAAAAGCACCAGATATAAATTGTTTCCAGAAGTAGTTTCCAGATTTAAAATCATCAAAAAAGAACGTTTTACTTAAGTCACTATCTAAAACAAACCCTAGAATATTTTGTCCTTCTAAATTCAAGGACTCACTAACAAAATATATGGCAACACCAACAGCTATAAGCATAAATAGAGTTTGTAAAGTATCTGTCCATACAATAGTTTTTATTCCAGATTTAAAAGTATATAACCAAATTAAAAGCACTGTAATAGTAACGGTTTGCCAGAATTCAACCCCTAGTTCATCAAACAAAATAATTTGTAGAACATTAGCAACTAAAAACAATCTAAAACTAGCTCCAATAATTCTAGATATTATAAAAAAAGAAGCACCAGTTTTATAAGAATAGTTACCAAAACGTTCTTCTAAATAGGTGTAAATAGAGGTAAGGTTTAATCGATAGTATAAAGGAAGTAAAACAGTACCAATCACTAAATAACCTACAATATAACCTAAAACTACTTGCATATAGCTAAATTGGGAAGCTTCAATCCATCCAGGAACAGAAATAAATGTTACACCAGAAAGCGAAGCACCTATCATACCAAAAGCAACAACATACCAAGGCGATTGTTTGTTACCTTTAAAAAAGGCATCATTTCCAGACTTTTTACCAGTTAAATAAGAGATTATTATTAACACCCCAAAATAGGCTGCAATAAGTAAAATAATTTGTGTAGCTGTCATAGATTATAATTAAAGTAGGCAAAATACAAATTACTTTAAAAGATACTCAAACAAGTTGATAATAAATATTAAATTCGCAACCATGGAATTTTCTTCAAAACTATTAGAAAGCGCAGTAAACGAAATGTCACAATTACCAGGAATAGGTAAGCGTACGGCATTACGTCTGGTTTTGCATTTGCTAAGACAACCAGAAGAACAGACTTTAAAACTATCCAAAGCTTTAGAGAATATGCGTTCTCATATTAAGTTTTGTACATCTTGTCACAATATTAGTGATGTGGATTTGTGCGAAATTTGCGCAAATCCACATAGAAATCAAGAATTAATTTGTGTTGTAGAAGACGTAAAAGACGTTATGGCAATAGAAAATACAAGTTCTTTTAGAGGATTATATCACGTATTAGGCGGGAAAATTTCGCCAATGGATGGTGTTGGTCCACACGATTTAAATGTTACCTCTTTAGTAGAAAAAGTGAAATTAGGTCAAGTAAAAGAACTTATTTTTGCCTTAAGCTCTACTATGGAAGGCGATACCACCAATTTTTATATTTTTAAGCAAATTCAAGATTACAACATAATAACCTCTACAATTGCAAGAGGAATTTCAGTTGGTGATGAATTAGAATATGCCGACGAAATCACATTAGGAAGAAGTATTATTAATAGAATACCTTTTGAAACTTCTTTAAAATCTTAAATACTTTATTTGAAACTTTCTATAATCATATTAAATTATAATGTTCGCTACTTTTTAGACTTATGCCTACAAAGTGTGCAAGCTGCTATTGCAAATTTAGACGCAGAAATTATTGTGGTAGATAATAATTCGCCAGACGATAGCTGTGTTATGATAAAGCAAAAATATCCCAATATAAAACTGATTGAAAATAAAGAGAATTCCGGATTTTCCACTGGTAATAATATTGGAGTTGCTCAAGCTAAAGGTGAATATATTTGTATATTAAATCCAGATACAGTTGTTGCTGAAGATACTTTTATAAAGATTTTAAGTTTTGCCGAAAAACAAGAGAAGTTAGGAGCAATTGCGTGTAAATTAATTGATGGAAGTGGAAATTTTCTTCCAGAAAGTAAGCGTAATATTCCTGTGGTAAAAGTAGCTTTTCAAAAAATGATTGGAAACGCTAAAAACTACTATTCTAACCATTTAAAAGAAGATGAAATTGGAAAAATAGATATTCTTGTTGGTGCTTTTATGTTTATGAAACGTAATGTTTATGATGAAGTAAAAGGTTTTGATCAAGACTATTTTATGTATGGTGAAGATGTCGACTTGTCGTATAAAATTTTAAAAGCAGGCTATCAAAATTATTATTTTGGCGAAACGACAGTTATACATTATAAAGGAGAAAGCACATTAAAAGATGCCGAATATGCAAAACGCTTTTATGGAGCAATGCAGATTTTTTATGAAAAACATTTTAAAAGCAATATACTTTTCGATGCTTTAGTGTGGTTCGGAATTCAGTTTGCCATACGTTTTAGAAAAGCACCTCCTATAGAACCCAAAGCAGTAAGTAGTTATGCTTTTTTTTCTTATACTAAAGATCCAGGTTTTATAAAAAAGTTGCCATTTGAAGCATCTCAAATTACAGAGGTAAAAGATGTTAGACCAAATGCAGAAGTAATTTTTGATGCCAATACAATGCATTACAATGAAATTATTAAGCATCTATTAGAATTACAAAAAAATAACACACATACATTTAAAATTATTCCGAAAAGTTCTAATTTTATCATCGGAAGTAACGACTCGCAAAACCGAGGAGAGATTCTTCATTTTTAAATAAAAACACACTTTGTTAAATCTTAGTGAATAATGAACGAAATCGTTCTTTTTTTATTAATTTTGCAAAACAAAAATAAAAACTAAGGCTTACGTTATAGATATGGCAAAATTTGAACTGAAATTACCTAAGATGGGAGAGAGTGTTGCAGAAGCAACAATTACCTCATGGCTAAAACAAGTTGGAGAAACTATTGAAGAAGATGAAGCGATTTTAGAAATAGCTACAGATAAAGTAGATAGCGAAGTGCCAAGTGAAGTAGATGGCGTTTTGGTTGAAATATTGTTTAATGTAGACGATGTTGTACAAGTAGGTCAAACCATTGCTATTATTGAAACAGATGCTAATAATACTGTTACTACTTCTGCTCCAAAAGTTGAAGAGGTAAAACCAGAAACTCCAGTAGAATCAGTAGAAAAAGTAGCGCAAACGGTTGTAGCAGCAAAAGAAACTACTGCTCCTGTAATTTCTAGTGGCGAACGTTTTTATTCTCCTTTAGTAAAAAATATAGCAAAGAAAGAAGGAATAACGCAAGCAGAGTTAGATACACTTCCAGGAACAGGAAAGGAAGGTCGTGTTACCAAGAATGATATTTTAAATTACTTAAAAAATAAAGGTGCGCAACAAAGCACAAAAGCTTCACCTACACAAGATATTAATGCTGTTAAAGCTACAAATACAACTGCAAAACCAAAAGCAGAGGTAGCTCCTGCAGTAGTAAGTGGTGAAGATGAGATTATTGAAATGACAAGAATGGGCAAATTAATTGCGCATCACATGGTAGAATCTGTGCAAAAAAGCGCACATGTACAAAGTTTTATTGAAGCAGATGTAACTAAAATTTGGAATTGGAGAAAGAAAGTAAAAGACGATTTCATGAAACGTGAAGGAGAAAATTTAACTTTCACACCGATTTTTATGGAGGCAGTAGCAAAAGCACTTCGCGATTTTCCTATGCTTAATATTTCGTTACAAGGAGATACTATTATTAAAAAGAAAAATATTAACCTTGGTATGGCAGCAGCTTTACCAGATGGAAACTTAATAGTTCCTGTTATTAAAAATGCAGACCAATTAAATCTAGTTGGTATGACAAAACAGGTAAATAGTTTGGCTAATAAAGCTCGCGAAAACAAATTGAAACCAGACGATATCCAAGGAGGAACTTATACTGTAACGAATGTTGGTACCTTTGGTAGTATTATGGGGACTCCTATAATTAATCAGCCTCAAGTAGGTATTCTTGCTTTAGGAGCAATACGTAAAATGCCTGCAGTTATAGAAACTCCAGAAGGAGATTTTATTGGTATACGTTACAAAATGATAATGTCTCACTCTTATGACCACAGAGTTGTAAATGGAGCACTTGGCGGACAGTTTGTAAAAGCTGTTAAAGATTATCTAGAAGCTTGGGACAGCAATAGGGAAATATAATTTCTGTAAAGAAAGAAATCTTAAGAATAAAAAAAGCACCATTTTAAATGGTGCTTTTTTTATAATAATGCGACTTGTTAATAATGCGCTTGTAAGGTTTTAATTAATTCTTTTTGCGTTTTTATATTGGTGTAAAGGGAATCATCGATTTTTAAAACAGGAACCGTCGCTTTACTTTTTAGATCATTCTTTTTAAACTCTTTAAGTAAACCTATTAAATAGGTCGAATCTTGATCAATATTTATTTCTTGATAATTTATTTTATTATCACTTAAAGTGCTTTTAGTTTGATTACATAACAAACAGTTTTCTTTAGTAAATAAAGTAACCGTTTTAGCGGTTAGCGCATCGTCAATTTTAAAATCTAAACCAATGTCATCTTTTTGCATGGTAATTTCATAGCTAACTTCATTAACAACCAAAGTGTAATTGTATTTAGATTCCTCATTAACAAGTTTAACTAATGTAATCATTCTTACTTTAGAGTTTGCAGGAATCGTTTTAATAATTGGTCTTGCGCTACTTCGTCTATAGCCAGTTGCATCTACTTTTAAAAACACATCATAAGAAATGTCATTGGTGTTTACAGCAAAAAGTTCTACGCGTTTTCCTGTAGTTTTTTCTTCAATACGAACAAACTCATGGTCGTTTTGTGCTATTGTAGGTATGGTAAATAATAGTATAAAAATACTTAAAAATAGAAATTTCATTATTTGTAATTAAAAGTGATTTTTTAAAGCCTTAATAAGTTTGTCTCTGCTTTCTAGTCTATTGTATATGGAATCTTCAATTTCTATAATAGGAACAAGAGAAGTCTTGTCGTTCTTTCTATTTAGAAGCTCTTGCTGTATTTTTTGGTAATACTCTTTGTCTTCATCAATATTATAAATAGTATGTACAATATTATTGTCACTAAATAATTGAATTGTATTATCACATAAATCGCAGTAGTCTTTCACAAAAACAATAACAGGTTTGTTTTTTTTGCTTTCCTCAAAAGTAAAATCAATAGCGTTGGCTATCTTTTCTTTATCATGTCCAATTTCATTAACAATCATACCAAAGCTAAGGTTAGACTCGTCCGATATTTTAATTAAAGAAGCCATTTTTACTTCAGAGTTTGCAGGCACTATTTTTGTAACTGCATTTTGAGCTATTTTTCTATACCCAGCGGCATTAATTTTTATAAAAACTTCATAGTCTGTAGCGCTAGAATTAACAGCATAAACAGCAACGTGTTTCCCTTTTTCTTTCTTTTCAATAGAAATATGAGCATGGTTATTTTGTGCAAAACTTAATGCAGACACAAAAAAAAGTAAAAAATAAAAAGTAATTTTTTTCATTATTAGTTATAGATTTAAAAATAAGATAAATATAATAAAAAGTATATTTGCATAAACCATTCCAAACTAATGAATTTAAATTTAATAAAACCAATTTGTTTCTTCGACTTAGAAACTACAGGAATAAATATTTCAAAGGATAGAATAGTAGAAATTTCTATTTTAAAAGTTTTTCCCGATGGAAAGCAAGAAAGTAAAACCTGGAAAGTAAATCCAGAAATGCATATTCCAGAAGAAGTGACCTTGATTCATGGTATTTCTAACGAAGATGTTGCAGATAAACCAACCTTTAAGGAACTAGCAAAAGAAATTCATAACGTCATTAAAGATGCCGATTTAGGAGGCTTTAACTCCAACCGTTTTGATATTCCACTTTTAGCAGAAGAAATGCTACGTGCAGATGTAGATTTCGATATGAAAAATAGAGTATCTATAGATGTACAAACCATTTTTCATAAAATGGAACAACGTACATTGGTAGCGGCATATAAATTTTACTGCGATAAAGATTTAACAGATGCACATAGTGCAGAAGCAGATACCAATGCAACCTTCGAAGTATTAAAAGCACAAATAGAGAAATACGATACCTTAGAAAATGACACCAAGTTCCTAGCCGAATTTAGCTCTCGAAAAAAGTTTGCTGATTTTGCAGGATTTATTAATTTTAATAAAAATGGAGAAGAATGTTTTTCTTTTGGTAAGCATAAAACTAAGCGTGTTGTAGATGTGTTAAATGACGAGCCAGGTTATTTTGGTTGGTTATTAAATGCCGACTTTCCTTTATATACTAAAAAAGTATTAACAGCTATAAAATTGCGATCATTTAATAATAAATTGGGTTAGAACTTAATACTTTTTACCTTTACTAAATAAGGAAACCTGATACATTGAAGCCATAATGTTTTCGCTTTCGCGGAAACTAAAAATTATAAATTCGAAATGAAAATAATCTGCATAGGAAGAAATTACACAGATCACATTAAAGAATTAGAAAACGAAAAGCCAACAGATCCAGTTGTGTTTTTAAAACCAGATACAGCGATTCTATTAAAAAAGCAACCGTTTTTTATTCCAGACTTTTCACAGGATGTGCATTATGAAGTTGAAATTCTAGTGAAAATTAATAAAGTTGGTAAGCATATTCAAAAAAAGTTTGCACATAAATATTATGACCAAATCGGATTAGGAATAGACTTTACTGCAAGAGATTTGCAAGCAAAACTAAAAGAAAAAGGTTTGCCTTGGGAAAAAGCAAAATCCTTTGATGGAGCAGCGGTAGTTAGTAATTGGATAGAAAAAGCAGAGTTTCCAGATGTTGATAATTTAAATTTTTCGCTTCAAAAAAATGAAACCATTGTACAGCAAGGAAATACAAGCCTTATGCTATGGAAAATTGATGAAATTATAGAATATGTATCAAAATATTTTACTTTAAAGATTGGAGATATTATATTTACGGGAACTCCAGCAGGAGTTGGCAAGGTCGTTGCAAACGATAAACTAGTAGGAAGTATAGAAAATAAGCAAATGTTTTCAATAACAGTAAAATAAATGGAACAACATTACAAATTATCTCGAGTACGCGAATTAGCAGAAGGGGACCAAGAATTTATTAACATACTAGCGCAAACTTTTTTAGAAGAAGTTCCTGCAGATGCACAAATCTTAAAAGAATCGGTAGAAAATGACAACCATTTAGCGGCGTACCAAACTGCGCATAAAATGAAACCAACGATTGATATGTTTGAATTAGGTGTTCTTGAAGATTTAATTGAAGTACAAGATTGGGGGAAGTATGAAAAAAAAGAAATAGATATACTCCCTAAGCTACAAATTGTACTTGCAGCTGTAGAACAAGCATCTAACGAAATTCGTTCTGACTTTAATTTATAATGCAAGCAGAAATAATAACCATAGGCGACGAAATCCTAATTGGTCAAATTGTAGATACTAATTCTGCATTTATAGCTCAGCAACTTAATAAAATAGGCGTTTCTGTTTACCAAATAACATCTGTACAAGACGATAAAGAGCATATTCTAAAATCACTTCGTGAAGCAGAAGAAAATGCAGATATCATTATACTAACGGGAGGATTAGGACCAACAAAAGATGATATCACAAAAAAAACTATAGCAGCTTATTTTCAAGATATACTTATACAAAACAAAGCCGTTTTAAAAAATATAGAAACCCTTTGGGAAAAATATATTAAGCAACCACTTTCTCAAGTTAATATAGACCAAGCATTAATACCAAGCAAGGCTACTGCACTAATGAATAAAGTAGGTAGTGCACCAGGAATGTGGCTGGAAAAAGGTGCTAAAACCTTTATATCACTTCCAGGAGTGCCATTCGAAATGAAAGCCTTAATAGAACACGAGGTAGTGCCAAAACTTCAAAAAAAATATAAATTCCCATTCATACTGCACAAAACCTTACTTACTTATGGTATTGGTGAAAGTAATTTAGCAGCTAAAATTGAAACTTGGGAAGATCAATTACCAAAGCATATTAAATTAGCATACTTACCAAATTTAGGAAAAGTACGCTTGCGTCTTTCTGCAAAAGGAAATAATAAAGCAGAAATAATACAAGAAGTAGACCAGCAAATAAAGTTACTCCTACCACAAATAGAAGATTATTTTACAGGTTTCGAAGACCAAGAAGAAACCATAGAAGCAGCAATTGCAAAAAAACTAACCTTAAAAAAACAAACATTAGCAACTGCAGAAAGCTGTACAGGTGGAAAAATTGCTGAACAAATAACTGCAATTCCTGGAGCATCTTCATATTTTAAAGGGAGTGTGGTAAGTTATACCGAAGAAATAAAAAAAGAGATATTAAAAGTGCCAAAAGCACTTATAGCAAAACACACAGTCGTAAGCGCAGAAGTTGCAGAAGCAATGGCAGCAAGTGTTTTACAATTATTTAATACAGACTATGCAATAGCAACTACTGGAAATGCAGGACCAACCAAAGATAATACAACAGAAGAGGTAGGAACTGTTTTTATTGCAATTGCAACAAAAAACAATGTTTATTCCCAAAAATTCACTTTAGGACAACCCAGAATAAAGGTGATAAACAAAGCCGTAAATAAGGCTTTTGAAATGCTTAATAAAGAAATTTTAAAAAATAGATAAAAATAAGATTGTCAAAACATAAAGTATTTGTATATTTGCACCTCGTTTTGAAATAACAATAATACATTTAGAACAATGTCAAGAGTTTGTGAACTTACAGGAAAGAAGGCAATGGTTGGAAACAACGTGTCTCACGCAATGAATAAAACTAAACGCACATTTGATGCTAATTTAATCAAAAAACGTTTCTTTATTCCTGAGGAAGATAAGTGGATTACTTTAAAAATATCTACATCAGCATTAAAAACTATTAATAAAATAGGTATATCTGCTGCATTAAAAGAAGCAAGAACCAAAGGTTTTATTAAATAATAGCCGCATTTAAAAGTTTAAGAAAATGGCAAGAAAAGGCAACAGAGTACAAGTAATATTAGAGTGCACAGAGCACAAAGAGTCTGGTAAACCAGGAACTTCTCGTTATATTACTACAAAGAACAAAAAGAACACTCCAGATAGAATGGAAATTAAAAAATTCAATCCTATCTTAAAGAAGATGACTGTTCATAAAGAGATAAAATAATTAAAGATTTTTTATAAATCTTATAAAACATTAAATCATGGCAAAGAAAACCGTAGCATCATTACAAACTTCTTCTAAAAGATTAACTAAAGCAATAAAAATGGTAAAGTCTCCAAAAACAGGAGCTTACATGTTTGTTGAGTCTGTAATGGCACCAGAATTAGTAAGCGATTTTTTAGCAAAAAAATAAGTTTACTTTAAAAAAGATATTTTAAAGCTGCTTTCCAAAAGAAAGCGGCTTTTGTTTTATATTTACATTTCAAGTTAATGACAATATTTCAGGCTAATAAAAAAGGCTTGACTATTGTTATAGAAATATTAGCGTTCCCTAAAGGTCGCGCTTTCGCAAGTCGCTATCAGAGATGAGCTCCAACAATTGCTCTATCGCTAACGCAACTTCAGTTTAGTATCAACTAAACAGTAAACAATAAACAAAACGTAAAATGAGTTTTTTTAAAAAAATATTTTCTTCCGATAAAAAAGAAACACTAGACAAAGGTTTAGAAAAATCTAGCACTAATTTTTTAGGTAAGTTAAGCAAAGCAGTAGCTGGGAAATCTAAAGTAGATGACGATGTTTTAGATAACCTAGAAGAAGTATTAGTATCTAGCGATGTTGGTGTAAATACCACATTAAAGGTAATTACACGTATTGAAGAACGTGTAGCAAAAGACAAATACTTAGGTACAGACGAACTTAATAAAATACTTCGCGAAGAAATAGCTGGGTTATTAAGTGAAACCAATTCTGGAGAAGAAACCGAATACACTATTCCGCAATTACCAAAACAAGAAGATGGTAAAAAAACACCATATGTACTTATGGTTGTTGGAGTAAATGGTGTAGGAAAGACTACAACTATTGGTAAATTAGCATACCAATTTAAAAAACAAGGATTAAAAGTAGTGCTTGGTGCAGCAGATACTTTTCGTGCAGCAGCAATAGATCAATTACAAGTATGGGCAGACCGAGTAGATGTGCCAATGATACGTCAAGAAATGGGATCGGATCCAGCTTCCGTAGCTTTTGATGCTTTAGAATCTGGTGTAAATCAAAATGCAGATGTTATTATTATTGATACCGCTGGTCGTTTGCACAACAAAATAAATTTAATGAACGAGCTTACTAAAGTAAAACGTGTCATGCAAAAGGTAGTAGGAGATGCTCCACATGATGTGCTTTTAGTTTTAGATGGTTCTACTGGTCAAAATGCTTTCGAGCAAGCAAAACAATTTACTGCAGCAACAGAAGTAACAAGTTTAGCGGTTACCAAATTAGATGGAACGGCAAAAGGAGGAGTTGTTATTGGTATTAGTGATCAGTTTCAAATACCTGTAAAGTATATTGGTGTTGGAGAAGGTATTGAGGATCTTCAAGTATTTAATAAATTCGAATTTGTAGATTCTTTCTTTAAATAAGAAAATCATAAAAATAAAAAAAGCCTTAAGTAATCTTAAGGCTTTTTTTATTAATCAAAGGTGTTGCTTATTGTGCGGTAACCGTTATTGGTCCAACCCAATCACTATATCCATTAGTGCCTCCGCAATTAGCTCTTAGATAAAAATCATAAGCTTGTCCAGAACTTGTAGAACCATATGTAATCCTAACGCTATCAAAAGAAGTTGCTAATATATTTGCAGTTGATGCATTAAAAGTTGACCCAGCTATAATACGAGCTACTTCCCAGCTATTTTGAGTACTTGGGTGACTCCATGTAAAATCAAAATAATTACTGTTGTTGACGTCTGTTCCAGTTCCTGTAGAAGTAAAAGCGGTAGGGTCAATACAGTTTGGGTTAGAAGGGGGCTCCAAAGTGCTATGTGTATATGGTCCAACCCAAGTACTATAACCACTTTCATTACAATTGTTGCGTATATAAAAATCATAAGAAGTATCTGGATTTAGTCCATCCACTCTATAACTACTAGGGTAATTACTAGAAATTGTAATTGTTGTGCCAGATCCAAAAGCAAAGCCTTCTAAACCGTATTGGATTTCAGACCCACCATATTCACCATTAGACCAAGATAAGTCAATGTGTTCATGTGTTACAGAGTCTGGATATAATTCTACGCTAAGGTTATCCGGGTCATCACAGTAAGGATTACTCTCTAAAGTTACAAAAGAAAAAGGACCAGTCCAGTTGCTATACCCATTAGAATCATTACAATATACTCTAGTATAGAATGCATATTGTGTTAACGGATCTAAGCTAGTTACATCTGCATAGGTATCTGGTACTGTTAAAGTCGTTCCAGTACCTAGACTAAAACCAAGAGTACCATATTCTACTTGATATAGTGAAGAATTCACATTCGTGCTCCAGCTTAATGTTGCAGTTGTGTTGGTAAGATTATTGACATCTAAATTGCTAGGTTTAGAACAGTTGTTCGAATCTCCAGAGTCATCGCTTCCACAACTAATCATAAATAAAGAGATTGTAAATAATAAAATAATTTTTTTCATAAATAGATTTATAAGATTTTTCAGACGCGAATATATAGATTGTATTCAAAAAAAAAAAAACGAATATAGTTTGTTACTAAGTAATGGAATTAGATCGTTTTTATCTTTTCAACGTAAAATGACCAGAATTACTTTTACCACTTGCTCTAGTAACAGTAAACCAATAATCTGAATTTGGCATATATTGTCCGTTAAAAGTGCCATCCCAAGAGGTATTGGCGTTTAGTGTTTTAAGAAGTTTCCCATATCTATCAAATATTTGAATAATCATGGTAGGTTCCGTTTGAGAAAAAGGGATAGACCAAGTGTCATTATAGGAGTCTCCATTTGGGGTGAAGAATTTTGGATAACTAAGAATATATACCAGTTCTTCTATTGTACCACAACCGTTTTTGTCTCTAATATAAACCGTATACTCACCAGGGATTAACCCAGAAAACACATTGCTATCTTGGTAGTTTATAGCATCTAAGGAATATTCGTAATCTCCTAAACTTGTATCAGACAAATGCACCGTAATCGTATTTTTATTATCCGTCCAATCTTTTACAATTATATTCAAGACGATGGCAGTGTTTGATAATACTACTTGAAAGTTTTTTGTAGTAGAGCAGCTGTAATTGTTATAATCTTGTGTAACGGTTATGGAATACTCGCCAATATCTTCGATAGCAACAGTAATTTCTTGGGTTGTACTTCCGTTAGACCATAAATAACTGTCAAAACCATCTCCAGCATTCAAAATAATGCTGTTTTCTCCTTCACAAATACCAACAGAATCTGCTATTGGTATTATTGGCGACTCTTGAAAAAGTATGCTAATTTCTGCAATTTGAGAGCAATTATCAGAGGAGTCAATTCTTACGTATACGCTATATATATCTTCTAGCCATTCAAAATTTGTTGGAGCGGTAATAAGGTCTTCTTCTGCATCATTTTCAGCAGAGGAATAGGTTGTGAAATAATGAAACTCACAATCCAAACAATCCGTTATATCTAATTCGTAGCTTGTTAAATCTATAATTTCTGAAGCATCATTATATACATCACAAACGGTAGTTAAAACATCGTTTATAATTAAACTTGGAGCTATTATTTGTATAGAAATAGCTAATCTGTCTTCACTTTCACAACCATTAGTATTGGTATTTGTAGCATAGTAAGTCGTGTTGTTAATTAGATTGGTTGTTTCGGGAAGGATATTTCCGTTTGTTGCTGCATCATACCAAATAGCTGCTGTGTTCACTTCAATATCGCTAACGGTTGCGTTTTGTGTTGTGCAAAAAGTTTGTGCAGTTTCGGCTGTAGTAATTTCTGGCGTTTCAATAACTTCTACATAAAAAATATCAGAAGCTATCCTGCAAGACTCTGTATTAATATTTGCACCATTTGCAGCAGTTAATCGGTATAAGAAGGTGCCAGCAATGCCTGTGCTAGAATAGGTGTACGTTGTTGCTGTTTCTCCAGTAATATCCATCCAGGTTGCTCCATTATCTTCTGAGTATTGCCACTGGTATTGCGGATTGGAATACCCCGAAGAAATAGAGGTTTGAAAATTGTAGCTAACGGTGTCATTTTGGCAAACGATTATACTGGAGTCTAATTCTCCTTCAATAGCGTTTGTAATTGTTGGTCCGCAAGGTCGAAATGCGATATCATCTAGAGCAATATCATTGCCTGGATGTGCACTAGGAGCAGAGTTTAGTATACTTATAACGGCTTCTGTTTCATTTCCAAGAGTGAAAAAGAAACCATATTGTATCCAGGTACCAGAAGTGGTTTGTGCAATATCTTCTGTGTTATAAGCACCTAAAATGTTACCAGAGGTATCGCTTATTCTAAAGGTTACATCAGGATGGTACTCATCTGTTCCAACGGTAGGATTCATTAAATTAATCAACCAGGCAGAAAATTCGTAAGTAGTATCTGCACAAAGACCAGTTACTGTTTTGTTATAAAAAACACCTTCATCTGCAAGTACAGCACTATTTATAACCATCATATACCCATTAGTATTACCTGTGTGATCATTAGTTACATGCCAAGCATTACCTTTTAAACCACTTGTGGAATTGGCTATGGTGTATTCGCCTTCATCTAACTCTCCAACGGCACTATAAGTAAAAGCTGTAACATCATTACCTAAGGCGCTACCAACTCCCGAGCCAGAACCGAAATCTATTTCTACAACAGAATCTCCTAAGCTACCTTCACATAATTGTGCATGTGTTTGTAGAGTAAAGCAAAAAAGAATAACTAGAGCAAGTGGTTGTTTTATATACAAAGTATCATCATTTTCAATATCTCAAAAAGAAAATGGGATGCTTTTTAAGAATGTCTTGTCTTTTTAGATGCCATCTTTGTATAAAACTTGCGTTATCCATGCTATGTTTTATTTCAATATATAAAAAGCGGTAGTATAGTAATTACATTTACTATCGTGAATAAAGTACACCTCTAGAGGGTTCTAGTGTTTTTAAAAAATAAAATAGCTGTTATTCAACAATTTTTGAGCGGAAGTTAATTTATTACAAGATTTATTTTAGCCCATAAATCATTATCAAAAGTAGAAAGCCCAAAGTTTGTATCCTCTGCTGCTTCTCCCATTCTAATAACCACTAGTTTCTTACTAGGAACAATATATATTTTTTGATCGTTTTTTCCTAAGGCAGCATACATGTCGCTTGGCGCATTAGGGATTAAAGAACCAGAGAATTCAAACTGTGTTGTAGGTAAGTGATAAGTGGTTTTTCCATTTAGCCACCATAAATAGCCATAAGCATCATTTATATTTTGCGATGTATTTGTTGCTTGGCTAATATAGTTTGAAGATATAATTTGCGTGTCTTCCCATTTTCCGTTAGCAGAAGTTAATAATCCAAATCTGGCCATGCTTCTGGTGTCGCTCCAATATACACTTAAATCTCCTAATGGTATCCAGCTTCCAGACATGCCTATTCTGTCTTTTAATTTGGAGCTAAAATAGTTAGACCATGTTTGGTTACTGGCCTGCGCAACAACGTCTTGTAACTTTACATACACGTTATGATACGCCCATCGTTGTCCTGCATCTGCTATATATTGAAGGTTTGCTGGAGATACATCATCGCCTAAAGAGTCGTCCAAGCCAGAGCTCATAGATAATAGATGTTTGCAAGTAATTAAGTTTTCTTTTTCTATGGGAGCGCTAGTCCAACCAGTTCCTAAATAATCAGATACTTTAGTATTTGTATCTAGTAAACCTTCCTCTTCTGCTATTCCTGTTAGTGCAGATGTAAGTGTTTTTCCTGCGCTAGCCCAATACCAATTCGACGAAGCTGTGTGGTTATTCATGTATTGTTCTATAACTATTCTTCCGTTATAGAGCATAATAAATCCTTTAGTATTTTTTTCTTCTAAAAAATCGAATAAAGGTTGTAAGTTGTTTTCATCCCATCCTAATTCAGAAATAGGAGTAGTTTCCCAAGTGTTTGACGTAATAGGCGGAAAGTAAATGGATGTAGTATTGCTATCTTCTTCATCTTCTATTGCTTCATCTGAAGTTGCACAACTTACAAAGCTAATTAATATCCATAATAATAAGTAAACTTTAGTTTTCATAGTGTGGTTTTAATTTAAGACAGTGAAATATATAAAAGGTTTAATTAAGATTGTATCTTTGCACCCTAAAATTATAATTAGTAATCATTAAAAAGATTCCCGGTTTTTCGGGAAATAAATATGAGAACAAAGACGCTAAAAAAAAATAAAATCAACGTTGTTACTTTAGGATGCAGTAAAAATGTATACGATAGTGAAGTGTTAATGGGCCAACTTAAAGCTAATGGAAAAGAAGTTGTTCATGAAGAAGAGGGAAATGTCGTTGTAATAAACACTTGTGGTTTTATTAATAATGCGAAAGAAGAAAGCGTGAATACTATTTTAGATTTCATGCAAAAAAAGGAAGCTGGCGAAGTGGATAAAGTATTTGTTACTGGATGTCTTTCGGAAAGATATAAACCAGATTTACAAAAAGAAATACCTAATGTAGACCAATATTTTGGTACTACAGAGTTGCCTCAATTATTAAAAGCTTTAGGAGCAGATTATAAACACGAGTTGATTGGAGAGCGTTTAACAACAACACCCAAAAATTACGCATATTTAAAAATTGCCGAAGGTTGTGATAGACCATGTAGTTTTTGCGCTATACCTTTAATGCGTGGAAAACATAAAAGTACTCCAATTGAAGAGATTGTAATTGAAGCTGAAAAATTAGCAGCAAATGGAGTAAAAGAAC
Organism: Lacinutrix cladophorae; assembly: GCF_053604645.1. Taxonomy (NCBI): domain Bacteria; kingdom Pseudomonadati; phylum Bacteroidota; class Flavobacteriia; order Flavobacteriales; family Flavobacteriaceae; genus Lacinutrix; species Lacinutrix cladophorae. The sequence goes on from NZ_JBSHNR010000070.1 coordinate 79,980, forward strand.
TTATTCTTATAGCTCAAGATTTAACTTATTATGGTTTAGATTTATACAAAAAACGAAACTTAGCCGAACTTTTAGAAGCTTTAGTGAAAGTTAAAGGAATAGAGTGGATTCGTTTACATTATGCATTTCCAACCGGATTTCCGTTAGACGTTTTAGATGTTATGAATCGTGAGCCTAAAGTGTGTAACTATTTAGATATTCCATTACAACATATTAGCGATTCTATTCTAAAAAGTATGCGTCGTGGTACTACCAAAGAAAAAACAACAAAGTTAATTGGTCAGTTTCGTGAAGCAGTTCCTAACATGACAATTAGAACTACTTTAATTGTCGGTTATCCTGGAGAAACGGAAGAGAATTTTCAAGAATTAAAACAATGGGTTCAAGACATGCGTTTTGAACGTTTAGGTTGTTTTACTTATTCGCATGAAGAAAATACACATGCTTTTAATTTAGAAGATGATGTGCCAGAAGAAGTAAAAATGGATAGAGCAAATCAGATTATGGAGATGCAATCGCAAATATCTTGGGAATTAAACCAACAAAAAATTGGACAAGTTCTTAAGGTAGTTATCGATAGAAAAGAAGGGAACTATTTTGTTGGAAGAACAGAATTTGATTCTCCAGATGTAGATAACGAAGTGCGTATTGATGCCAGTAAAACGTATTTAAAGACAGGGGAATATACAACAGTTAAAGTTATTGAGGCAGAAGACTTTGACCTTTATGGTGAAGTTGTTTTAGAGTAATTAAATTAAATATAATCAATTGTAATCATGCTTGTCTAAGGGATAAGCATGATTTTTTTTGAAGTATATATTCTATTCTAGAAAAAATGATTTTGTTAATGGAATGTTAAAATCATAATTTTTTGAAACCTTGTTAATTCATTCTTCGTAGGTATTAGGTCTTTGGTAAAAAGACATATTGTTTAACTAATACCAAAACCAATGAAAAACAAAATTACTTTAATGCTTGCACTTATTTTAGCAGGTATTACTACAAACAATTCCTTTGCACAACTAGTTACTAGTGGAGCAGATGATGGATCAGATGGAACTTTACGTCAAGAAATATTAGATACACCACCTGGAGGTGAAATTACTTTTTCTAGCACTTTAGATGTTGTATTAACTATGGGAGAACTTATAATAGATAAAGAGCTTACTATTACTGGTCCAGTATCTATAGATGCAAATAATACAAGTAGAATATTTAATGTTACTAACGGACCTTTAGTATTAAACAATGTATTACTTACTAATGGTGAAGCTGATAATGGTGGAGCTATTTATACAACTTCATTAGTAACAATTAATAACTCGGAAATTACTGATAATATTGCTAACGGTACTTCGGGTTCTGGTGGTGGAATATTTATTGGAGTTAATGGTGGTTTAATTGTTAATAACACAACTATTTCATCAAATCTGGCAAATAGAGCTGGAGGAGGAATTGAAGACCAGTCAGGAGTAGGCTTGGGAGTTACGCTTAATAATGTAAACTTAAATAACAATAACGCTGGAGCTCCACCAACAGTAGCTGCACCCGGAAATGGTGGTGGATTACATATTACTGGTCCTGGTGACGCAATAATAAGTGGAGGTACCGTTACAGGAAATTTAGCTGGCTCCGAAGGTGGAGGCCTATGGAATGGCTCAGGAACGATGACTGTAGATGGTGTTATGATTAATGATAATGACGCTCAAGGGGAAGCAGCAGATAATGGAGGTGGAGGAATCTTTAATAATGGAGGTGTTTTAGTTGTACAAAATGGAACAACTATAATGAATAATATAGCTTCGGGAACATTAGGTTCTGGAGGGGGTATTTTTACATTAACCCCAGGAACTATAAGCGTAGACGGAATTACGATTTCTAATAATAGTGCTAACCGTGCCGGTGGTGGAATTGAAATTAGTTCGGCTAGTGGAGAAACTTATGCATTTAACAATGTGATATTAGACGGAAATACCATAAGTAGTCCAGCTCCTGGAAATGGAGGTGGACTTCATATTTCTGGACCTGGAAATGTAAATTATAATTGGGGATCTGTAGTTAATAATACTGCTTTTGAAGGTGGTGGATTATGGAATGGTTCTGGAACAATGATAATAACGGGAACCATGTTCACTAACAATACTGCTAATGGTGATACTACAGGAGGTGGAGCTTTATTTAATAATGGAGGAACTTTGGTAATTGATGCATCTACTAGTATTTCTGCTAATAGCGCAATAGGCAATACGCCAGGTGGTCGTGGTGGAGCGATCTTTAATAATACTGGAGGAATGTTAACCATTGCTTCAGGGTTAACCATCTCTGGTAACTATGCAAGTCGTGCAGGTGGAGCAATAGAAGATAATTCGGGAGGGATTTTAAATTTAAATGGTATAATATTAACAGGAAATTCTGCAGGAGTTGATATTGGATTAGGTACCATAGCAAATCCAGGGAATGGAGGAGCGATTCATTTATCTGGAACCACAAGTGCTACATTGAATAATTGTACTATTACTTCTAATATTGCAGCTTCTGAAGGAGGTGGCCTTTGGAATAATTTAGGGACTATGACTGTGAATAATACTTTGGTAGATAGTAATGAAGCGAAAGGAGATGCAGCAGATAATGGTGGGGCAGGAATCTTCAATAATGGAGGTACACTTGTTGTTGAAAATGCAACAGTAACAAATAATATTGCTACAGGAGCTTCAGGTTCTGGTGGCGGAGTTTTTTCTACAGGTGGAGAGGTAACCATTTCCGATTCAGAAATATTAATGAATATTGCTAATCGAGCAGGTGGAGGAATCGAATTAATAGAAGGGATTTTAAATAGTAATAATAATACAGTTAATTCAAATATTACAGGAAATGCGCCAGGAAATGGTGGCGGACTTCATATTACAGGAGCTGCAGATTCTAATATTACTGGAGGAACTTTTAATAATAATGTAGCTGCTCGTGAAGGTGGCGGATTATGGAATGGTACAGGAACGATGACTGTAGATGCGGTTAATATTGATGGAAACACTGCAAGTGGTCCAGCTACTGATGATGGTGGAGCAGGAATTTTTAATAATGGAGGTGAACTTGTAGTTCAAAATGCTACAATAATTAGCAACAATGTTGCTGATGGTACTTCTGGTTCTGGTGGTGGAATTTTAACTATTGGCGGAGATGTTACAGTTGATGGATCATCAATTATATTAAACCAAGCCAACAGAGCAGGTGGAGGAATTGAATTAGCAGGAGGAACATTAAACCTAATTAATCTAACTTTAGATATGAATAATGCTGGAGTTAGTCCTGCAGTTGCAGCACCAGGTTCTGGTGGAGGACTACATGTGTCTGGTTCGGCAAATACAAATATTACAGGAGGAACAACTAACGGAAACATCGCAACAAATGAAGGAGGTGGATTATGGAATGGTTCTGGAGTAATGACTATTGTAGATCATACAATAGATGGGAATACAGCATCTGGAAATGATATAGTAACAGCTGGAGCAGCTGGAGGTGGAGGAATCTACAACGAAGGTGGAATACTAGATGTGTCTGGTGCAACAGCAATAACAAATAATGTTGCAGATGGAGCACAATCTACAGGTGGTGGAATATTAAATGCAGCAGGAACTTTAATGGCAGATGGAATTTCAATAATGAATAATACATCAAACAGAGCAGGTGGAGGAATTGAAACGAATGGCGGTGGCACAGTAATACTAAACAATGTTAGTTTAAATTCTAACGATACAGGAATTGTTACTGGAACAGGAGCACCAGGGAATGGTGGTGGACTTCACGTAAGTGGAAACAGCCCTGTTACAGTAATAGGAGGAACTGTTAATATGAATACTGCAGCTTCAGAAGGTGGAGGGTTATGGAACGGAATGGGAGTTTTAACCGTTGATGGAGCAACAATAGATAGTAACATTGCTAGTGGAGCAACAGCCTCAGAAGGTGGTGGAGGAATCTACGCTTTAACAAACGGTACAGTAAATCTTATAAATGGAACAACAGTTTCAAATAACATAGCAGATGGAGCTTCAGGTTCTGGAGGTGGAATTTTAGTAGATGCAGATGCAAGCTTTAGTGCTACAGATTCATTTATTACAGGAAACCAAGCGAACAGAGCAGGTGGAGGAATAGAGGTTGTAGCCGGTGCTGGAACAGCTTCATTATTTAACACAGCTTTAGATAATAATAACGCAGGAGTTTCTCCAGCAGTAGCAGCACCTGGAAATGGTGGTGGCTTACATATTACAGGAATGCAAGACTTTACAATTACAGGAGGAACAGTTAATGGTAACCTTGCTGGTCGTGAAGGAGCTGGTCTTTGGAATGGAACCGGAGTTATGTTAGTAGATGGTGTAACGATTGATGCTAATACAGCATTTGGAAGTGCAGCGAATCAAGGTGGTGCAGGAATATTTAACAATGGAGGAACATTAGATGTTGTAAATGGAAGTATGATTTCTAATAACTTGTCAACTGGAGCTTCTGCTTCTGGAGGAGGTTTATTGAGTACTGCAGGAGAGGTAACTATTTCCGATTCAACTTTCGATTCTAATGCAGCAAATAGAGCAGGTGGAGCAATTGAAATTATAGATGGAATATTGACTTTTTCAAATTCTATAATGATTGGTAATGATGTGAATGGAACTGCTGGAACTGCAGCCCCAGGAAATGGTGGTGGATTACATATTACAGGAACAAGTGGAACAGTGTCTATTGATACAAGTACTATTTCTGGAAATACAGCTGCCAATGAAGGTGGTGGTTTATGGAATCAAAATGGAACAGTAATGAATGTTTCTATGTCTACAATAGATAATAATATTTCTGGTGAAGGTGGAGGAATCTTTAATAATACAGGGGCGATTACTAATGTTGTAACAAGTACAATCTCAGGGAATACAGCATCTATTTCTGGTGGTGGACTTTCTAATAATGGGGCTGTACTAGATCTTAATGCAGTGACCATAGTTATGAATACTACTTCAGGAATTGGAGGAGGAATAGATGCTGTTAATAATATAACTATAAAAAATAGTATTGTTGCTTTAAATACTGCGGCTTCTGGAATGGATGTTTCGGGTACATTAACATCAAACGATTATAATATAATTGGAACAGATGATTTATCGATATTTACTTCACAAGCAAATGATGTAGAAGAAGTAGACCCTTTAGTTGGTCCATTACAAGATAATGGGGGAACAACATTAACACATCAATTATTAGATAATTCTCCAGCTTTTGATGCAGCAGATCCTACAGATACTTTTGTTGATCAGATTGGTCAAAGTGTGTATGGTGTATCTCGTGATATTGGTGCCTATGAGTCTCAGATAACTTTATTATCGGTGGACGATTTTAATCAAATAGCTGTAGTGAGCATATATCCAAACCCTTCTAATGGAGCGTTTAATATTGTTTTAAAAAACGCAAATTCTAGAGATGTAAACGTAGAAATACATGCTATAACCGGAGCTTTAGTTAAAAAAATGAAATTAAATTACGGTTTAAATACGGTTAATATTAAAGGTTTTGCTTCTGGTATTTACATTGTAAATATTAAAACAGAATCATCTAACTCTTCGCATAAAATTGTAATGCAATAGTTTTAATGATTAATCCAAATTTTGTTATAAAAAAAGCCATCTCTAGAGATGGCTTTTTTTATATACTAGATGTATGGTAAATAATTATTTTTCTAAATTTTCAACAATAGCTTCAAAATATCTATCTGCAATTTCTTTTGCTCCTAATTCATTGTAATGTAAATTGTCTGCCATATAATCATCGGTCCAATTGGTAGACATATCTACAAGTATTATTTTAGATGCTTCATTGGTCTGTTCTAAAGCAATTGTAGCAAGTTGTTCTAGATAAGAATTATATGCGATAATACCATCAGGAGTCATAACATTAGATCTTCCTGGAGCAATGCGCTCTAAAAAAATAGTGATATTTGCATTGCTGTTTTGTAAAATATCTATGGTTTGATTTATGTTATCTATTATTTCTTCTACAGGAATACCTCTTACTAAATCATTTCCTCCTATACCTAATAAAACGACATCTGGAGTTCCTGCATCATCCATAACCTCTTCAATGTTCTCTAAAACATCTTCGCTTTTAAAACCGCCAATACCTTCATGATCTGGGTCAAAAGATTTTCCTGATAATAAGGGGTACGAAGTGTTATCATTCTGCGTACCAACATAATCAATGTCCCATTCGTTAGACACTAAATCTTTCCATAAATCGTATCTGTAACTTACAGAGTTACTAGTTGCTCCTTCCACTCTCGAATCTCCCAACGGCATAATCGTTATCGTGTTAGTATTAACATTATTTTGTGTAAAAGTATTAGAATTTTCTTCATTTTTGTGACAGTCTTGTAAAGCGAAAAATGTCGTTAAAACAAGAAACGGTAAAAGAATAGCTGTTTTTTTCATTAAAAATATTTTAAGGACTAATAGTTTTAAGAGACTAAAGATAAGTTATTTCCTTTTTATTTTGTTTTTATTAAGGGGGAAATTGAAAATAAAATATCTAAAAATTAAAGAATAAAACACTGTATCTTTACATAAAATATTAAAGTTTAATATGCCAACAGAATGTATCGCTTTTAAAAAAACCAACTATTTTTCATCTTTAATATGTGATTATTTAGAGGAAAAGGAACAACTACAATCTTTTTATAACAACTATCCAAAGCTTGAAAATTTTAAAGCACAAATAGAAGAGAAGCGAAACTCTGAAAATACTTCAGAAGCCAGTCGAAAAATTTTAGTAGAAACTTTAAAAAAGCAATATCAAAATATAGAAGCTTCAGCAAAAACGCTTCAAAATATTGAAGATTTAAAACATCAAAACACGTTTACAGTGACAACGGGCCACCAATTAAATTTATTTACAGGGCCTTTATATTTTTTATATAAAATTGTTTCTGCAATAAATTTAGCTTCACAATTAAAACAAGCATATCCAGATAATAATTTTGTGCCAATATATTGGATGGCAACCGAGGATCATGATTTTGAAGAAATTAATTATTTCAACTTTAAAGGAAAAAAAGTACAGTGGAATAGAAATGTATCTGGAGCAGTTGGAGAACTAACAACAGAAGGTTTAGAAAAAGTTTTCGAAGTATTTACCAAAGAACTTGGTGTAGGAAAAAATGCTGAAACTTTAAGAGAATTGTTTCAGTTTGCTTATTTAAAACATACTAATTTAGCAGATGCAACTTTGTATTTAGCAAATGCTTTATTTGCTAAATATGGTTTGGTTATAATAGAAGCAAACACGAAAAACTTAAAGCAATTATTTATACCATTTATTGAAGAAGAACTACTAAAACAAACTTCTTTTGCTACAGTTTCGGAAACAAACAAGCAATTAGAACAATTACCTAATGTTAGTAAAATACAGGTAAACCCAAGAGAAATAAATCTATTCTATTTAAATAAAAATCTTCGCGAACGTATTGTTTTAGAAGATAATGTATACAAGGTTCTAAATACAAATATTACATGGAGCAAGAGCGAGATACTTAAACACCTTCATGAAGCACCGCATCGATTTAGTCCAAATGTAATAATGCGTCCTTTGTATCAAGAAGTTATTTTACCAAACCTTTGTTATATTGGTGGTGGTGGAGAATTAGCCTATTGGTTACAATTAAAAGATTATTTTAAAGCCGTAAAAGTAACTTTCCCAATGTTGTTATTAAGAAACTCCGTTTTAATTAAAACCGAAAAACAAGCAGGAAAATTAGATAAGCTTCATATTAGTAACGAAGACCTTTTTTTAAAGCGTGATGCTTTTATTAATAAAAAAGTAAGACAAATTTCTAATATCGATATCGATTTTTCAGAGCAATTAAAACATTTACAACAACAATTTAAAGACTTATACACTTTAGCTGATAAAACAGATCAATCTTTTGTTGGTGCAGTAGCATCTCAAGAAAAAAAACAGATAAACGGCTTGATGCAACTTGAAAAACGTTTACTTACCGCACAAAAACGCAAATTAAAAGATCAAGTTTCCCGTATGACAGAACTGCAAAACGAGCTATTTCCTAATGGCAGTTTACAAGAGCGTAACACTAATTTTTCGGAATTATACTTAGCGTTTGGGGAACAACTAGTGCCAAAACTAATCGAAGTATTAAAACCACTACAAGGTGACTTTACGATATTAACAATGTAAGTCTTTTAATGTTTAAAATTCTATTAAAAAAGTTTAAGTATCGTTCATGATTAAAAAATCAATTCCTATTTTTGCGCATGCAACACAACAAGGTACTTATATTAGATTTTGGATCGCAATACACACAACTAATTGCGCGAAGAGTTAGAGAGCTTAACATCTTATCCGAAATACATCCATTTAACAAAATTCCGTTAAACATAGAAGATTACAAAGCTGTAATACTTTCTGGTAGCCCAAACTCTGTACGAGGAGAAGATGCTTTACATCCAGATTTATCTAAAATAAGAGGTCATAAGCCCTTATTAGCAGTATGTTATGGCGCACAATATTTAGCACATTTTTCAGGAGGAGAAGTAGCTCCTTCAAATACCAGAGAATATGGTAGAGCGAACTTAAGTTTTGTAGACGATTTAGACCCTTTTTTTAGCACAATTTCTAAAGGAAGCCAAGTATGGATGAGCCATAGCGATACCATTAAAGTATTACCTACCAATGCTGTGCTTTTAGCAAGCACTCATGATGTAGAAAATGCAGCTTATAAAATTGAAGGCGAGCAAACTTATGCAATTCAATTTCATCCAGAAGTGTATCACTCTACAGACGGAAAACAATTACTAGAAAATTTCTTAGTAAATATCGCTAATCTGGATCAAGACTGGACCCCAGATTCTTTTGTAGACGAAACCGTTCAGGATTTAAAAGATCAGTTAAAAAAAGATAAAGTAGTATTAGGCTTATCAGGAGGAGTAGATTCTTCGGTAGCAGCAATGTTATTACACAAAGCTATTGGTGAAAACCTTTACTGCATTTTTGTAAACAATGGTTTACTACGTAAAAACGAATACCAAAGTGTATTAGACCAATACCAAGGTATGGGTTTAAATGTAAAAGGTGTAGATGCTTCGGCACGCTTTTTGGATGCACTTGCTGGATTGAGCGATCCAGAATTAAAGCGTAAAGCAATTGGTCGTGTGTTTATTGAAGTTTTCGATGACGAAGCACATCAAATTGAAGACGTAAAATGGCTAGCGCAAGGTACCATTTATCCAGATGTTATCGAAAGTGTTTCGGCAACAGGAGGACCAAGTGCAACCATAAAAAGTCATCATAATGTTGGTGGTTTACCAGACTTTATGAAACTAAAAATCGTCGAACCTCTAAAAGCATTATTTAAAGATGAGGTTCGTCGCGTAGGTGCTTCCATGAACATGGATAAAGCCTTGTTAGGTCGTCATCCATTTCCAGGACCAGGACTTGCAATTCGTATTTTAGGAGACATCACTCCAGAAAAAGTTCGTATTTTGCAAGAAGTAGATGCTGTATTTATAGACAATCTAAAAAAATGGAATCTATACGATAGCGTTTGGCAAGCAGGAGCAATCCTACTTCCAGTAAATAGCGTTGGTGTCATGGGAGATGAGCGAACTTACGAAAAATGTGTAGCACTACGAGCAGTAGAAAGTACAGATGGTATGACCGCAGATTGGGTAAATTTACCATACGAGTTTTTACAAAAAACGAGTAACGAGATAATAAATAAAGTAAAAGGCGTTAATAGAGTAGTGTACGACATTAGTAGCAAGCCACCAGCAACCATTGAGTGGGAATAACAAATTCCTTTGAAAAAAGGAATATCATAAATAGTAATTATGGCGTTCCTTTTTGAAAAAAAACAAAAAGTCAGGCTTTACGTTGCAATCTTTTTTAAGAAAAATAAAAAAGGATTTACACTGCAATCCTTAACGCAAGCATACTTGCAAATGTAAGTGACATTTATAAGTTAAGGAGCATTAATAGAGATAAGGAACATTAAATAGATACCTGTTTTCGCAGGCATTAATATGAAAAAAATAATATATATATTCAGTTTCGTTTTAATATTCAGTAGTATTACAACAATACAAGCACAAGAATATAAAACACATAGAGTACAATCTGGAGAAACCATAGAGTTAATTGCAAAGCAATATAATGTAACACCTTACGATATATATGCATTAAATCCAGATGCAAAAAAAGAACTAAAACAAAATGCAGTTCTAATCATTCCAAAATCTAAAATTGCAAAACCGCAAACTAAAACTACAACTGTAAGAGAGTTTGTAAATTTTAGAGAACACAAAGTAAAACGTAAAGAAACGCTTTACAGTTTGTCAAAAAAATATAATGTAGAACAGGACGAAATTAAAAAGCACAACCCTTCACTATATGCGAATAACTTACGTAAAGGAGATAAAATTAAAATTCCTGTATACAAAACAAAAACAGTAGTTGAGACAGTAAAAACAACAAGTGATTATACGGTTTTACCAAAAGAAGGGAAATGGCGAATTGCATATAAATACGGAATTACAGTAGACGAGCTAGAAGCATTAAACCCAAATATGCCTGCAACACTTAATGTTGGTCAAGTAATACAAGTACCAAATTTAGAAACTGCAGCGGTAAAAGAAATAGACGAAAGATACTCGTACTACTCGGTGTTACCAAAAGAAGGTTTTTATCGTTTAAAAATTAAATTAGGATTAGAGCAGGAAGAACTAGAAGCTTTAAATCCAGAATTAAAAGAAACAGGATTAAAATCAGGTATGGTTTTAAAGATTCCGTTTTCTAGTAAAATTACCGAAACAGGCGAATCTATTTCTGGCGACATACAAACTACAACATCCAGTTTAATAAGTAACATTAGAAATTACGAAACGAAGAACATTGCTATTATGCTGCCTTTTAGATTAAATCGAGTAAATGCAGATTCGGTTTACGATGCTAAAAAGCAAATTGAAAACGATAATTTTTTAAGCACCTCTTTAGATTTTCATTCTGGTGTTTTGATGGCTGTAGACTCTCTAAAAAAATTAGGAATCTCCCTAAAAGTAGATGTGTATGATACTAAAAACCAATTAAGCGAAGTTTCCTATTTGCTTAATTCTAAAAATATAGAAAATGCAGATGCTGTAATTGGACCATTAATGCCTAAAAATTTTGAGCGTGTAGCTTCCGAGTTAAAAAGAAACAACGTTCCTGTAATTTCTCCTAATTTAAAGGATTTAAAACTATCAGAAAATGTGTTTCAATCCATGCCTTCTTCAGCATTGTTAAAAACAAAAATGATCGATTTTGTTAAGGCAGATAGCACAAAAAATCATGTCATTATTATTGCAGATGCTAAAAATGCAGCTACAAGTAATGCTCTAAAAAGAGAGTTAGGTACAGCATCACAAATACACTCCAGAAAAGATAAAGAAGGAAAAGATTCGTATTACGTTTTAGAAGAAGATATTATTGCAAAACTAAAACCAGGAAAAAATATTATCTTTTTAGAAACCGAGAATTTTGTATTTGTATCTAATGTTACTAGTATTTTAAATTCGTTAAATAACGACGAAAATAAAATTGTTTTAGTTACAACAGACATGAATGATGCTTTCGAGAATGATGAAATTTCTAATTATCATTTATCTAATCTAAACTTTCATTTTCCTACTGTTTCTAAAACCTATAACGAAGACGATAATAACGGTTTTGCTAAACAATACAGTAAAAAATATGGAGCTACACCAAACAAAACGGCAGTTCGAGGTTTCGATTTAATGATGGATGTTGTTTTACGTCTTTCAGCTTCAGAAAACATATATAACTCGGTAAACGAATTTCCCTTAACCGAATACCTAGAAAACAAATTCGCTTACCATAAAAACTTATTTGGAGGTTATTATAATAATACGGTTTATGTGGTAAAATATCAAGATTTAAAAATTGTAGAAGCTAAATAAATGTTTTTAAGATGCTTTTTTATTATTTTTTGTATTCTCACACTTCATAAAGAGGAGTCTACAATTGCTTGGAGCGAATCGTATATGCTTTCATGGGATGATTTTAAGGGGCCAATAAAAAAGGATACAGATGCAGTTGCAACAACAGCTTCGGGTATTACGTTTAGTTATTCCATTAAAAAAACAAGTGTAGAAGTTGTTGGTTTTAAAACTAAAATACAAGCGCATTTCTATCCTAAAAAATCTTGGTATAAACCAGAGCAAGCAGATAACCACATATTAGCACATGAGCAGTTTCATTTTAATATAACAGAGCTGCATACTAGAAAGTTTAGGCAGCGTGTAGCACAGTTGCAAGTTTCCTCTAATATAAGCAAGCAATTAGATAAAATACATCAAGAAATTAATCAAGAACTTTCTAGCCTTCAAAAACAGTATGATGCAGAAACCGATTTTTCTAGAAACTACGAGATGCAATCACATTGGCAAAACCATATTGAAACAGAATTAGCCAAATTAGATAATTATAAATCTAAAGAATAGGCATGCAACTTCAGCCAGATAAAGAGTTTCTTGTAAAACTAGCACATACAAAAATGCCATTTGGTAAGTATGAAGGTCGGTATTTAATAGATTTACCAGAATACTACGTGGTTTGGTATCATAACAAAGGATTCCCTAAAGGAAAACTTGGAGAAATGCTTGAAACGGTATATACTTTAAAACTAAATGGCTTAGAAAATTTGATTAGAAATATACAAAATAATTTTTCTAAGCCTTAGGTCTTGAAGGTTTGATTAATTTGTTTGTTGTTAGGTTAAGTAACTAATTTAGTAAATGTAAACCGTTTAGAAAATTCAAGTAGATTTTTAAGTATACTATAGTTAAAAATGAATGATACATCGTGTTATATAGCGTTTTCTTTTTGCCAATCGTTTTTCAGATATTTTAATGCGTCTTCCAGAGCTTTTCTTGAAGGTTTAGGATTAAAATCTAGTTCTTCTTTTGATTTACTAATATCATAATCTTGTTTTAAACCATAAAACATATCTACGTAATGTCTCTGTAATAAAGGCTCTTTCCCTGTCAGTTTACTACTAAATTCCATTAAACCAGCAACAGAATATAATAGACATTTTGGTGCTTTTTTAGGTGTTTTTAGTTTTAGTTCAGGATATAATTCTGAGGCTATTTTTACTGTTTCTTGTATCGTAGTGTGTTGTTCGTTCGATAAAATATAACGTTCTCCATTTCTGCCTTTTCGCATTGCTTGATAAGCACCAAAAGCAACATCTTTTACATCAACCCAATTTAAAGTCATGTTTGTATCTACAGGAATCTCTCCATTTAAAGCTTGATGAACTAAATTATTACTGTAACTTAATTTATGAGCTTCACATCCAATCATAGCAGAAGGCAAAATCAAAACGGTTCTGATATCGTATTTTTCACCCAATTCTAATGCTAATTTATCGGAATCGTTTTTAGAGTTATAATACCAATTTCTTCTGTCTTTGTTATATCCATTGTCCACATTAGCGGGTAATTTGGTAAAATCTAAACTAGCTACAGAACTTACATATACAATGTTTTTAACACCACATTCTTTTGCCATATCAAACACATTTTGTGTTCCTTGCATATTATTATCATAAATTTCAGTTATTGGGTCTTTTGCCCACATGCTAAAATTTGCAGCCACTGCATATACGTTTGTAACTCCTTGAAATGCTTTTTCAAGTGATTTCCTATCCATAAGATCTGCCTGTACAACTTCGCAATCTAAACCTTCAAAAGGTTTCGTGTTTTTGGTGTTTCTAACAGTAGTCCTTACGTTTTGATTATTTGAAAGTAATAACCTAACTAAGTTGTTTCCTAAATGACCTGTTCCTCCTGTTACTAATGAAATTTCGTTGCTCATAATTATTAAATTTTGTTTGAACAAATTTCGATAGATTTGAAGCGCTTAGAAATAACATTTGTTAGAAAGCGATTTGTTTTCTAATACGACTTAAAGATTGAGGTTCCATTCCTAAAAAAGAAGCGATATTGTCAATAGATACATTTAAAGCTAAATTTGGATACTGATTTACAAATTTTAGATAACGCTCTTTTGCTGTTAAAACTTGAAAATCTTTAACACGCTCTAATTTACAATTCAAATGCGCATTGGTTACATCTTTTACAAATATTGCCCAGAATTTTGTTTCTTTTTGTAAAATGTCAAAATCAGGTTTTGATATTTTTATAAGGCTACAATCTGTGATAGCCTCATAATAATCTAGAGAAGGTGTTTCAGTCATAAAACTATCTAAAGAAGTGAAGAAATCTTGTTCCGTTACAAGGTGCTGTACAATAATTTTTCCGTCGATATTTTGATATCCTTTTACAATACCTGTATCTATAAAATAAATGTATCGCTCCACTTTTCCTGCTTCTAAAAGATTCGTTTTTGCAGGAATTTTTTCGGAAACGAAATGTTTATTTATTAATTCAATTTCGTTTTGAGTTAAAGTGGTTTTTGATTGTATGTAATTAATTAGATTTTCCATTGTTGTGTTATAATGGTATATAATAATTCTGTAATAAAAAAATGTTTTAATAACCAGTCAGGCTAGTCACATATGTTTTTATCAAGCTTGAAACGAAGTTCGACATTTTTTCTGACAAATTCAAATAACATACGCTTCTAAAACGCCTTAAAACTACTTATTAATTTGACTAAAAATAAAACACTAAAAACGGAAAATTTCAACTTAAAATCGTAAATTTGCTCGCGTTTAACAACGCAACATGACAACTACAACAAAATACATATTTGTAACAGGAGGAGTAACATCTTCCCTTGGAAAAGGGATTATTGCTGCCTCTTTAGCGAAACTTCTTCAAGTACAAGGTTACAGAACTACCATTCAAAAATTAGATCCTTATATCAATGTAGATCCAGGAACACTTAATCCTTACGAACATGGCGAATGTTATGTTACAGATGATGGCGCTGAAACCGATTTAGATTTAGGGCATTACGAACGTTTTTTAAACGTACCAACTAGCCAAGCGAATAATGTAACTACAGGACGTATTTACCAAAGCGTAATTGAAAAAGAACGTCGTGGGGAGTTTTTAGGAAAAACGGTTCAGGTAATTCCGCATATAACAGACGAAATTAAAAACAGAATCCAAATTCTTGGTAACTCTGGAGATTACGATGTGGTTATTACAGAAATTGGTGGTACTGTTGGTGATATTGAGTCGCTTCCCTATGTAGAAGCTGTGCGTCAACTAAAATGGGATTTAGGAGATAATAATGCTATTGTTATTCATTTAACATTAGTTCCTTATTTATCTGCTGCTGGCGAATTAAAAACAAAACCAACCCAACATAGTGTGAAAACATTAATGGAAAGTGGTGTTATGGCAGATATTTTAGTTTGTAGAACAGAACATGAACTACCAGAAGAATTACGAAGTAAACTGGCTAAATTTTGTAATGTAAGAGAAGAAGCAGTAATTCAATCTATAGATGCTTCTACCATTTACGATGTGCCAAATTTAATGTTAGAACAAGGTTTAGATAAAGTAGTCTTAAAAAAATTAGATTTAGAAAGTCATACTCCCGATTTAACCCAATGGAATAAATTTTTACAGCGACATAAAAATCCTAAAACCGAAATAACAATTGGTTTGATAGGTAAATATGTAGAGTTGCAAGATTCATATAAGTCTATTTTAGAGGCATTTATTCACGCTGGAGCAGAAAATGAAGTTAAGGTAAATGTAGAGTCTGTACATTCGGAGTATTTAAATAAAGACAATGCCAAAGTAATGCTATCCCATTTAGATGGTGTTTTAGTGGCTCCAGGTTTTGGAGAACGTGGAATTGAAGGGAAAATTAGTGCTGTAAAATATGTGCGTGAAAATAATATTCCTTTCTTCGGAATTTGTTTAGGTATGCAAATGGCAGTCATAGAGTTTGCTAGAAATGTACTAAAAATAGAAGATGCAAATTCTTCTGAAATGGATCCAGAAACTAAAAACCCAGTAATTAGTTTAATGGAAGAACAAAAGACGATTACTGAAAAAGGCGGAACGATGCGTTTAGGAGCTTGGGCCTGTACTCTTAAAAAAGATAGTATCGTAGCAAAAGTCTATAAAACAGAAGCAATTAACGAAAGACATAGACATCGTTACGAGTTTAATAATATTTATAAAGCGCAAATTGAAGCTGCAGGTATGCTAGCAACTGGTTCAAACCCTGAAACAGGTTTGGTCGAAATTGTAGAGTTGCCAGAACATCCTTGGTTTGTTGGTGTGCAATACCATCCAGAATATAAAAGTACGGTTTCTAATCCGCACCCATTATTTGTGGCATTCGTAAAAGCCGCATTAAAACATAAAAAAAAGAAATAAAGATTAACTAACGTGTCACAATGGCATAAAAATAAAGTTGGATTACTTTTTGTGTAACTCAATTTCTCTACTTCTCTTTAAGAAAGAAGAAAATAAAAATAGATTACCGCTTTCGCGGAAAATAAATATGGAAGAAAAAAAACTAGACCTTAATTCAATAATAGGATTCATCCTAATATTTGGAATTTTAGTGTACATGATGTACACCAACCAACCATCTCCTGAAGAACTTGAAGCAGAAGAAAAAGCAAAACTAGAGCAAGTTGAAGCAGAACAAAAAGTAGAAATACAAGACAATACTTTGGTAACAACTGCCAATGATTATTCTGCAGCAACTGTAACAGATTCTTTACAACTTGTTGCACTAAATAATAAATTAGGCGCTTTTGCTTACGCATCTACTTTGCCATCTGCAACCAATAAAGAAACCTTAGTAGAAAATGGTGTGCTTTCTTTAAAGTTTAGCAATAAAGGTGGGTATCTTAGTGAGATTAAATTAAAGCCTTTTGTAGATTACGACTCTATTCCAATTTATTTAGTAAAGGAAAATAATACCGCTTTTAATATTAATTTTAATACTTCCGATAATAGAAATCTTAATACACAAGATCTGTTTTTTGAACCAACTGTTACCAAAAACGGGGAGAATACAGTAGTTTCTATGAAACTAAAAGTGTCTCCAACACAATTTTTAGAATACCGATATGAGCTGAAACCTAACGATTTTATGGTAGATTTTACTATTCGATCACAAGGTTTAAGTAGTATTGTAAATGGTTCGCAAAAAATTAATTTAGATTGGAAACTGAAAACGTTTCGTCATGATAAAAGTATCTCTTATGAAAATAGATATACGCGTTTAACGTACCAACATGAAGAAGATAAAATAGATAAATTAAGTCCTTCAGGTGATGATGAAGAAATTCTTGAAGACGTAAGCTGGTTATCGTATAGACAACATTTTTTTAGTTCTATATTAGTTTCAGAAAAACCTTTAAAAGAAGTAACTGTCACTTCTAAAAACTTAGTTTTAGATGAAGAAATTGATACTATTTCTACAAAAATATTTACGACTAAAATGCCATTAGAGTTACAAGCTGGTGAATTTAATCAACCTTTAAAATTCTATTTTGGACCAACAGATAACAATACACTTAAGAAGTACGATATAGGCTTAGAAGACAGTATTCCTTTTGGATGGGGGATTTTTGGGTGGATTAACCGTTTCCTTTTTGTTCCGTTATTTTCTATGTTAAGTGGTTTCTTACCATATGGTATCGCTATTGTTGTTATGACCATTTTAATTAAATTATTACTTTCATTTGTACAATACAAACAGTTTTTGTCGCAAGCAAAACTTAAAATTATTAAGCCAGAATTAGATGCTATTAAAGAAAAGTATAAAGACAATAAAATGAAAATCCAACAGGAAACCATGGCATTGCAAACCAAAGCAGGAGCAAGTCCTTTAAGTGGTTGTTTGCCAGCTTTAATTCAGCTTCCTGTGTTTTATGCTCTGTTTCAGTTTTTTCCTTCTGCTTTCGATTTAAGACAAAAAAGTTTTCTTTGGGCAGACGATTTGTCCTCTTATGATGTAGTAGCTGAGCTTCCGTTTCATATTCCTTTTTATGGAGATCACGTAAGTTTATTTCCAATATTAGCATCGATAGCTATTTTCTTTTACATGAAAATGACTACAGGACAACAAGTGGCAACGCAACCAACGCAAGAAGGTATGCCAGACATGCAAAAAATGATGAAGTATATGATCTACTTCTCTCCATTAATGATGTTATTTTTCTTTAATAACTATGCATCTGGTTTAAGTTTATACTATTTTATTTCTAATGTTATTAGCATTGGAATTATGTTAGTAATCAAGAATTATATTTTAGATGAAGATAAAATTCATGCTAAAATTCAAGAAAATAAGAAGAAGCCTAAAAAGCAAGGTAAATTTGCAAAAAAGATGTCCGAAATGATGGAACAGGCTGAAAAGCAAAAACAAGCACAACAAAAAAAGAAGTAATCGCCTTCTTTTATAAAATGAAAGCTGCTAATTGTTTTTAACTTTGGCAGCTTTTTTGTTATAACAATTTTAGCTTTAAAACAACGTTATTTAAATTATGAAAAATATACTATTCCTTTTTGTTTTTTTACTACCAATTTTTGCTTCTGCGCAAGATGTAAACCTATTGGATGCTAACGGTAAGCGTCATGGTGTTTGGAAAAAGAATTTTGATAATACAAAAGTTTTACGATACCAAGGCACGTTTTTTCATGGTAAAGAAATTGGTGAATTTAAGTTTTATAAAAATGTAAATGGTAAAGCAGTTTTAGCAGCCAATAAACAATTTAACAAAGACAATAATATCGCACAAGTTTCTTTTTATGCTTCTACAGGAAAACTAATTAGTGAGGGCCAAATGAATGGTAAATTATATATTGGTACTTGGACTTACTATCAAAACAAAACAAAAAACATATTAAGTAAAGATACCTATAATGATAAAGGGGAATTGCATGGAGAGCGTTTGGTGTATTATGACGATGGTGTTTTAGCGCAAACAGAAACATACGTAAACGGGAAACTTCATGGTCCTTCTATTTGGTACACCGAAAAAAGTGTTGTTGTAAAAAAATATGTTTACGATCAAGGAGAATTACATGGTCCAGCAACTTTTTTCGATAAAGATGGAGTTCTTATTTTAGAAGGGCAGTACCAAAGAGATAGAAAGCATGGCCTTTGGAAATACTATGAAAATGGAAAACTTGTTAAAGAGAAAGATTTTACCAGAAAGAGTAATAATCCATACAAACGATAAGTTGAAATAGGTGCAAAATATAAGCTCCTTACTTGCGTAAGGAGCTTTTTTAGGTAGTCATTCTTGTTATGAGTAAGCTATTAATCAATCTAAATGAAAGGGGTTACCTAAAATTGTAATGCTAAACTATAAAAAAAAAGAATATCTCTTTAGTTTTTATTTGTTTTTTCGACTAAATACATACCCTTTTAATAAAGCATTATAATTAAATACCATTCAAAATTTTTTATTTGTAATTTTGCAACATGAGATTAATTCTTAAATACAACGGTTTTAATAATTTCAGTTTTGATGAATTACATCTGATAAATAATACAAAAAATAACAGATGAAAAGAGTAATAGTAGGACTTTCAGGCGGAGTAGATTCAAGCGTAGCTGCATACTTATTAAAAGAGCAAGGTTATGAAGTAATAGGCTTGTTTATGAAAAACTGGCATGATGATACCGTAACTATTTCTAATGAGTGCCCTTGGTTAGATGATAGTAATGATGCAATGTTGGTTGCAGATAAATTAGGCATTCCTTTTCAAACCGTAGATTTAAGTGAACAATATAAAGAACGTATAGTAGATTATATGTTTCATGAATATGAAAAAGGAAGAACACCAAATCCAGATGTGCTTTGCAATAGAGAAATTAAGTTCGATGTGTTCATGAAGATTGCTTTAGAACTAGGAGCAGATTATGTTGCTACTGGTCATTATTGCAGAAAAGGAACTATAGAAAAAGAAGGCAAAGAGACCTATCAATTGCTTGCTGGAGCAGATGGTAATAAAGATCAATCGTACTTTTTATGTCAATTATCACAAGACCAATTGGCAAAAGCATTATTTCCTATTGGTGAATTACAAAAGCCAGAAGTAAGAAAAATTGCTGCCGAACAAGATTTAATTACAGCAGATAAAAAAGACTCTCAAGGATTGTGTTTTATTGGTAAAGTGCGTCTTCCAGATTTTTTGCAACAGCAATTAAAACCTAAAGAGGGTGTTATTGTTGAAATTCCAGAAAACAATCCTTCTTTTCATACAACAGCACCTAGCTTTTCTAATAAAAAAGAAGAACTAATATACTTGTCTGAAAAAACAAACTTCAAGGTACAAGATGGTAAAGTTGTTGGGAAACATCAAGGAGCACATTATTTCACAAAAGGACAGCGTAAAGGATTGGCTGTTGGGGGGACAATAGAACCTCTATTTGTTATTGATACAGATGTTAACGATAATGTAATTTATACAGGGCAAGGTAAAAACCATCCTGGTTTATATAAAAAAGCACTTTTTGTAGCTAAAGAAGAAATCCATTGGGTTCGCGAAGATTTAGCGTTACAAGTTGATGAAAGCATGCAGGTATTAGCAAGAATAAGATATCGTCAAGATTTGCAAAGTGCGACCTTACACCAAGTAGATTCTGGAATGTACGTAGAGTTTGAAGAAGCACAATCTGCCATTCAAGAAGGTCAATTTGTGGCTTGGTATCATGACGATGAACTTTTGGGTTCTGGGGTAATTTCATAATTATCATTTTCATATAATGTGAGTTCGAGAGAAATTGTTTTACAATTTTATATCGAGAATATTTCAATTGCCAAATTGCAATCAAATCCGTAAATTTCAAATTCGAAACTAAATATCATACTTAGCCTGTCGAAGCATCTCTAATAAAATCAATAAAATGCAAAATAGAATCACGAAACTTTTTCATATAAAACATCCAATTATTCAAGCTGGGATGATCTGGAATTCTGGTTGGAAACTAGCCGCAGCAGCAAGTAATTCTGGAGTATTAGGACTTATTGGAGCAGGGAGTATGTATCCAGATGTTTTAAGAGAACATATTCAGAAATGCAAAAAAGCAACCAATAAGCCTTTTGGTGTAAACGTACCAATGTTATATCCTAACATTGAAGAAATCATGAATATTATTGTAGAAGAAGGTGTAAAAATTGTATTCACTTCAGCAGGAAACCCAAAAACGTGGACCAATTGGTTGCAAGAAAAAGGTGTTACTGTGGTACATGTAGTAAGTAGTGTAAAGTTTGCATTAAAAGCACAAGATGCAGGTGTAGATGCTATTGTAGCAGAAGGTTTTGAAGCAGGAGGACATAACGGAAGAGACGAAACTACAACACTCACATTAATTCCAATGGTTAAAGAACAGTTACAAATACCATTAATTGCTGCAGGAGGAATTGCTACAGGACAAGCCATGTTAGCAACTATGGTTCTTGGTGCAGATGGGGTGCAAGTAGGTAGCAGGTTTGTTGCTAGTGAAGAAAGTTCGGCACATCAAGCATTTAAAAAAGTGGTTGTTGATGCTAAAGAAGGTGATACGCAACTTACTTTAAAAGAATTAGCTCCAGTACGTTTGATAAAAAATAAGTTTTATAACGAATTACAAGAGCTATACAAAAGCTCACCATCACCAGAACAGCTGAAAGAATTACTCGGTAGAGCAAGAGCAAAACGTGGTATGTTTGAAGGTGATTTAGAGGATGGTGAATTAGAAATCGGACAAATAGCAGGACTTATTCACGACATTAAACCTGTTGCGCAAATTGTGGAAGATATGGTACAGGAGTTTGAAAATGCGAAGGATAGAATATCCAGTTTATAAATCGTAAAATAAAATTCGCATAACCAAAACCGAAGCATTACTTTTACCAAATGGTTTTAAGTAAATACACCAAAGAATTTAAATACAACTGGAAGCTTGCAGCACCTGTAATGCTAGGTATGCTTGGTCATACCTTTGTGCAGTTTATAGATAATATTATGGTTGGCCAATTAGGTACTGCAGAATTAGCTGCTGTATCTCTTGGTAATAGTTTTATTTTTATTGCAATGTCTTTAGGTATTGGTTTTAGTACAGCAATTACACCTTTGGTGGCAGAAGCAGATACTGCAAACGATTTTAAACAAGGAAAATCGGCTTTCAAACATGGTTTGTTTTTGTGTACGGTTTTGGGAATTTCCCTTTTCTTTTTAGTATATTTTGCTAAACCGCTCATGTACTTAATGCAACAACCAGAAGAGGTTGTTGCTTTTGCAATTCCGTATTTAGATTTGGTGGCGTTTTCTTTAATTCCGTTAATTATTTTTCAAGCTTTTAAGCAATTTAGTGATGGTTTATCTATGACTAAATACCCAATGTATGCAACCATTTTAGCAAATGTTATTAATGTAGTTTTAAACTATCTGCTTATTTTTGGAACTTTTGGTTTTCCAGAATTAGGTATTATTGGTGCTGCTTATGGTACTTTGGCTTCGCGAATTGTCATGGTTGTTTATTTGTGGTGGTTATTAAAAGGAAAAGAAAAATCTAAAAACTATGTAACTAATATTAAGTTTTTTGTGCTAGAAAGTAGCATGATAAAAAAACTGATAAGTTTAGGAGCGCCAAGTGCCATGCAAATGTTTTTTGAAGTAGCCATTTTTACTGCAGCCATTTGGTTAAGTGGTTTGTTAGGTAAGAATCCGCAAGCAGCAAACCAGATTGCTTTAAATTTAAGCTCGATGACCTTTATGGTTGCTATGGGCTTAAGTGTTGCATCGATGGTTCGTGTTGGTAATCAAAAAGGGCTTAAAAATTATGTCGAGTTGCGCAGAATTGCTTTTTCATTATTTTTATTAGGAACAATATTTGCCAGCTGTTTTGCTTTATTGTTTTTTGTGTTTCATAACCAACTACCTAAGTTATATGTAGATTTTGACGATGCCAAAAACCTTGTAGATAATACGGAAGTAGTTGCAATAGCATCTAAGTTAATGCTTGCAGCTGCTATTTTTCAAATAAGCGATAGTCTTCAAGTTGTTGTACTTGGAGCTTTACGTGGTTTGCAAGATGTGAAAATTCCAACCATTATTACTTTTGTTTCGTATTGGCTTGTTGGTTTTCCAATTAGTTGGTTTTTAGGAAAAGAGGACGCCTACGCTAGTTTTGGCATTTGGTTAGGTTTACTAGCAGGACTAACAACTGCATCTATATTATTGTATATTCGTTTTAACTATCTAACAAAAAAATTAATTCATTCAAAACATGGAACTACCTAAATTTATTCTTGGCGACAACACAGATCATCCAAACGCTATTTTTGTTATTCATACTGAATTTCCTATGTTTATAATAAACTTGGAAGATGATGAAGTAGAATGGTTAGAAGATTTTGATCAGCATGACCAAAAAGAATTAGAACTAGAAACCGAAAATTTAATTAAAGAAGCAACAGCTTTTTACGATAGAGAAGTAGAACGTTACGAAGATTAATTGCGTTAAGGATTGAAGTGGAAATCCTTTTTTATTTTTCTTAAAAAAGATTGCAACGTAAAGCCTGACTTTTTGCAATAGGAAAGCTATTCTATACCTGCGGAGTTTTGTTGTAAAAAGTAACGCCCAAAAATATTAAAAATGCTAGATCAACTAATACAATACGATAAAGAATTATTTTTATTCTTGAATAATTTAGGAACACCTACTTGGGATGCATTTTGGTTATTAGTTACCAACAAGCTTACTTTTATTCCATTATATGCTTTCTTATTGTTTTTAATTTACAAACGATTTGGACTAAAAACGTTAGTGTTTTCTGTTTTGATAATTGTGTTTATGGTTACTTTTACAGACCAAATAACCAACCTTTTTAAAGATGGATTTAAAAGGTTAAGGCCTTGCAGACAAGAAGGAGTAATGGAGCAAATGCGTTTTATAGCAGTACGTTGTGGTAAGTATGGTTTCTTTTCTGGGCATTCTTCTAATACTATGGCAGCTGCTGTTTTTACTGGTTTATTTTTAAGACCTTATTATAAAAAATTAATTTTTATTCTGCTTTTTTGGAGTGCAACGGTAGCGTATAGTAGAATTTATGTTGGTGTGCATTATCCTTTAGACGTTTTTTGTGGAATGACCTTTGGAGCGCTTTCTGGTTTTATGTTTTATAAGATACTGAATTATGTGATTCAGCGTTATGTGGTACAGCAAGAGGCCTAAAAAAATCTAACTGTTTATAATAGTTTCTATTTAATGCGTTATTACTCTTAGATTGATAATTAGATATATAAACGAAATTAATGAAAGTAAATACGATGAGAAATATACTTGTTATAATAACGTGCCTACTATTTAATTTTTTAACAACACCACTGTTTGCACAACAGGATAATTTTATCAAGGATTATTTAGAGCGATTAGAAAATTCTAAAAAATATTTAATTCTTGTTGCAGAGACAATGCCGGAAGCTAAGTATAACTATAAAGCTACTTCAGAGTCTTTGAGCTTTGCCGAAAACTTATTGCATATTGGTTATGCTTTAGATTGGCATAGTGAGTCGTTGTTGGGAGAACGTGAATCAAGAGATTGGAAAACAGATACTGTTTATAAGGTGGCTAATAAATCTAAAGTAGAAATGATTGCTACAGTAGCGGAAACTTTCGATGCTGCAATACAATTAATTGCACAGTTTGATATTGCGCATTTAGAAGATAAGCTAGATTATTTTGGTTTGCATAGATCTAAAAGACAAATCCTCTTATTACTAGCAGACCATATAACGCATCATAGAGGGCAAATGCTGGTTTATATGCGATTAAACGGACTTGTTCCTCCAAGATATGTTTTGTTTCAGTAGTAGCATGAAAAACGTATTCATTTTACTCTTTTTTAGTTAGTACATAGTAATTACATGATAATCTACCATTATGAGAACTAGAACCAAGGGCAGCAGTATTTAGATCGTAAGTTGATATTTTTTCGATAGTATATATGGTATTTAACTTGGCTTGATCTTCAGGTGATATGCCATTAGTTAGCATGCCAAAAGTATTTTCTTTTGGAAAGTTATAGGTGTTTTCGGCCTGTTTTATATTTGGGATCTTACTGCCAAATTGCCAAATCATTTCTGGGGAAACATAATTAAAAGAATACACGTTTAAATTTGTAGCAGAAGCTTCTTTTTTTAAATTTGAAATAGGAGTATAATTACTACTAATTAAAGCTTTGCTTAATGGTGAAACAGTAAGTGTAATAGAAGCAAAGAATAGTACAGTATACATAAAAACCTGTTGTATGTTTTTTCTTTTTAAATGAATTAAAATTAAAATACCTAGTGGCACCAAAATTAAAGAAGCTAGTAGATACCAAAACCAATACCCAGCTAAATTATCTTTTAAAAAGAGATATGCTACTATAGGAAAAACAATACCGATGCAACCAATTAATCCAAAATTAAAATATACAGGAATAGTTTCTTTTTTATTTTTTAAGTGTTTAAATTTTCGGAATAAATACTCCATATAAAACCCAATATTTATAGCCAATGGAATTAAAACAGGCATGAGATAGCGTGATTTTTTTTCAGGAATTACAGAGAGTAACACCACAGCAATTATGGTCCATAAAAAAGAAAATGTATAGGCTTTTTTATTACTCACTCTGTGTTTTAAATACGGATACAGTAAGCTAATAAACGCTGGGATAGTCCATAGTCCGCTTTGAGTAAAAAAGCTCCAATAGTAATAAAATGGTCTTACATTATAACTAGACCAATTGCCCGTTTCTTTTTTTGTAATCGCTTCAAAAGTCGCAGGGTCTTCCATTCTTACGTATATAAACCACCAAGAACCAATTATTAAAGCTAATAAGAGGACGCTAAAATAGGAAAAAGCTTTTGTTTTAAAATTACTAAATTTAAAAGTAAAACCATAGGCAATTAAAAATGGAAGCAGCAAAGCATACATAGAAACTGGGCCTTTACACATAAAGGAGGAACCAATAAAAATTCCTGCAAAGAGGGAATGTTTCCAATAGTTTTTTTCGGATTTAAAAAGTAGAAATAAATGATAGATTGCCACTAGCATAAAACCATGAGTAAAAATATCCCAAGGCGCTTCAATAATTATTGCAATAACATAGAATGCGCTAATAACAATTAGTGCATTTATAAAACTATGTCTATTCTTTTTAAGTATTTGATACGACAGTTTATACATAAAACTACCCATAAGCATAACCATAATTGCAGCTGGTAATCGTAAGCCAAAAATGCTTTTTATTCCAAAAATTAAACTAGAAATCGCGGCAAGCCAGGTAGGTAAAGGTGGTTTTTGGTACCTGGCTTCTCCATTCATAGTCGTTAAAAGCCAGTTATTATCTACTATCATTTCGCGAGCAGTAATAAAGTTTCGAGCTTCCATAATAGAAACAGAAATGGTTTCTAAATTTGGTAAAAGCATAATTGCTACCAAAATACAAACACTAAGAATTGGGTATTTTTCAAGTGCTTTTAACATAATTCTTTTTTAATAGCATTAAATTCCTACTATAAATAACTGCTCCAAAAAGCTGACCAATGAATAAAACAGGATCTCTTCTAATAGTAGCATAAGTTAATATTAAAATGGAACCAATTAAACTTAAAAGCCAAAAACCAAAAGGCAAAGAAGATTCTTTATGTTTTTCAGAATATAACCATTGGTATACAAAACGCAAGGTAAATACTACTTGCGAGACTATACCAAGTATTAATAACCAAAACGGAATGGCTTCGTTTTTAAATAAGCGATCTACATCTATGGTATTGTTGTTAAAATAAAAGATAGAAATAAAGACAGGAACCAAAAGCAATAACCAACGCATTATTTTAGGGAATTTTTCCCACTGATTTTGTAATTGTAAATTTCGTATATAAATAAAATAGGTGAGACCTTGACCAAGCATTATAGCAAAATCGTCGCGTAAATAACCATAAACAAATAAAAGAAAAGAGGCAAATAAACTTAATGTCCAGAATAAAGTTGGTGTTGATACTTGTTTTTGTTTTTCGCTAGTAATCCATTGTATTATTAATCTAGAGGAGAATAATATTTGTGCAGTAAACCCTATGCTATATATTATCCAGTTGTTCATTAACCTTGTTTTTCAACGGAATAATTAATGTGTTTTTTCTTCATCCATAGATAAGCAAAACAATCTGTTAATGGACCAAGTAATCTATTCCAAACACCAAAATTTGCTTGGCCAGCTATTCTTGGAAAGTGTTGCACAGGAACTTGTGTTATTTTTCCGTTTTGCAATAAAATCATAGCAGGTAAAAAGCGATGTAAGCCTTTAAACATTGGAATGCGTTTGGCATATTCTGTTTTTATAACTTTTAAAGGACAGCCAGTGTCATCCATACCATCATGGGTAAAGCTCCTTCTAATTCCATTTGCAATGATTGAAGACAGGTTTTTTACAAAACTGTCTTTTCGGTTAGCACGAACCCCAGTTACTAAATCGTAAGTGCCAATATCTTTTAAAAGCAAGTTGAAGTCTTCAGGTGCAGTTTGTAAATCACTATCTATGTAACCAACTAATTCGGTGTCGGTATAATCGAAACCAGCTTTTATAGCAGCACTTAAACCGCTATTTTTTTCGAAAGAAATATATGAAAATTCAGGATTTCTATTACAAATGGTTTCAATTAATTCTTGGCTTTTGTCTTTAGAACCATCATTAACAAATAGTATTTTGGTAGTTTTAATTGCGATTTTAGTATATGCAAGTAATTCTTTTTCAACTCGTAATAAATTGTCTTCCTCATTATAAACAGGAACAATAATGGTAAATTGAAAATTCATAAAAAAGGAATTAATTATACAAATGTATTCTTTTTTAAGGAATAGAAATTCTTTATAAAAAAAAATATGTTTCTTTGTAATATAATACTCTTATATGAACCTTTCATAACTAGCATTTAATATTAAAACGAATGACTAAACTTGGAAGCACCATGTGACCGTTAAAAAAAATAGAATAGACACATGAAAATATTAATTACTGGAGCTGCAGGCTTTATAGGTTCGCATACTGCCGAACGTTTACATGATTTAGGACATGAAGTTATTGGTATAGATAATTTTTCGCCTTATTATAGTTTAGAATTAAAAAAACTAAATGAAAAAGCCCTAAGCGACAAAGGTATTACAGTAATTAATGCAGATTTAAGGGATGTGAATTTAGCGGAAGTGCTACCTAAAGACATCCAATATATCTTTCATTACGCTGCCCAACCAGGGATTTCTAAAACATCGACTTTCGAAGATTATTTTACTAACAATATAATCGCAACAAAAAACCTAATTGATTATGCACTTACTTTAAACGATTTAGCGCTTTTTGTAAATATTGGTACTTCTTCTATCTATGGCTTACAAGCTACTTTTCCAGAGGATATAGCTCCAAAACCTGCTTCACATTATGGGGTAACTAAATTAGCAGCAGAACAATTAGTACTTCAAAAAAGTAGAGAGAAACATTTTAAATCTTGTTCTTTGCGCTTGTACTCGGTTATTGGACCAAGAGAAAGACCAGAAAAAATGTATACTAAGCTTATTGCTTGTGCTTTTAATGATGATGCTTTTCCGCTTTATGATGGTAGTGCAAGTCACTTACGAAGCTTTACTTATGTTGGCGATATTGTTGATGGTGTTGTAAGTGTTATTAATAATGAAGCTAAAGTAGATGGTGAAATTATTAATCTTGGTACAGAAGTAGAACATACAACACAAGAAGGTATTGAAGC
This sequence comes from Lacinutrix cladophorae, assembly GCF_053604645.1. NCBI lineage: Bacteria > Pseudomonadati > Bacteroidota > Flavobacteriia > Flavobacteriales > Flavobacteriaceae > Lacinutrix > Lacinutrix cladophorae. The sequence continues at coordinate 108,770 of NZ_JBSHNR010000070.1, forward strand.
TGTTGAAAAAGTGATTGGTAAGTCTATAAAAATTAATCATGTAGAAGCAAGAGCAGGAGACCAATTACGAACAAAAGCAAATATTGATAAAGCTAGAAAATTACTGAATTACAATCCGAAAACGACACTATTGCAAGGTGTTGAAGCGCAGGTGAATTGGTATAAGGAGTATTTTTTGTAACTTATTTTTTATAAGCTTAACAAATAATCTGCAGCAGCAAATGGAGTTGTTTCGTTGTCTTCAATACGTTGCAACTGTATTTGTAGAGCATCTTTAATTTTTTCATTGTTGAAGAAATCCGTTTTTAAACGGTTTTCAATAGTTTGAAGAAGCCAAAACTTATTTTGCTCGTTTCGTTTATGGTTAAGGTAATTGTTTTTAGAGGTAATAGAAATGTACTCTTCAATAATTGTCCAAATTTCTGCAATACCTTGGTTGTGTAACGCACTACATAAAGAAACTTTAGGTTGCCAACCTGAATCTTTTTCAGGATAGAGGTGAAGCGCTCTGTTGAATTCTACTTTTGCAAGTTTTGCTCTTTTTTCGTTATCGCCATCTGCTTTATTAATAGCAATAGCATCCGCCATTTCAATAATACCGCGTTTTATACCTTGTAATTCGTCTCCAGCTCCAGCGAGTTTTAGCAGTAAAAAGAAATCGACCATACTATGTACCGCAGTTTCACTTTGTCCAACACCAACGGTTTCAATAATAATAGTATCAAAACCAGCAGCTTCACAAAGAATAATCGTTTCTCGCGTTTTTCTTGCAACACCACCAAGAGATTCTCCAGAAGGTGAAGGTCTTATAAATGCATTTTTATCTTTCACCAAGTCTTCCATTCTGGTTTTGTCACCAAGAATACTTCCTTTGGTTAGCGAACTACTAGGATCAATAGCTAAGACAGCAACTTTTTTCTTTTGACTTGTTAAATACGTTCCAAAAGCTTCAATAAAGGTGCTTTTTCCAACTCCAGGAACTCCGGTAATACCTACGCGAACCGATTTATTGGCATGGGCTAAACAGGCTTTAATTATGATGTTTGCTTTTTCTAAATGCGCAGCGTTTTTACTTTCTACTAAAGTAATGGCTCTACTTAATGCAGTAATATTTCCTTTTAAAATCTGCGAAACTAAATCTTGTGCACTTGGTTGTGCTTTTCGTTTTTGTTTAATGTTTTGAATAGAAGTAGCATTGGTAATTTCACTTACTGAAACACCTTCTTTTTCTTGTAAAGCAGATTTTTTTTGTTTTGCCACTTTGTTATTGTTCTTTAATTCTAAATGTATCTCTTATTTTTTGAAATAAAACAAGTGAGAATCGAAATGGGAATGTAAGTTTACTTTAACGGAACCACAACCATCGTATTATCCCAAGCCATGGTTAGCGATAAGTTGTCTGTAGAGTTATCGAAACCAATAGTGAATTGCTCTACAGTTGTATCAATCTTTTTAACAGGAACACTAATGTTTACAATATCAAATTCTGGAACACGCATTGGTTTCATTTCCATATCTACTCCCCAAGAATATTGTTTAGAGTTAAACATGACATTCCATGCAGTGTCGTTTGGTATAGTCCAAATTGTATATTTTCCAGCAGGAAGGGAATCTTTGCCTATTTTTAAAGGTTTATTGGTTTCAAATGTAGTAGCTTCGTTCGCTCCTGTACGCCAAACTTGGTTATACGGTACAAGTGCTCCAAAAACTTCGCGATCTCTTTTAGATGGTCTATTGTAAAAAACCTGGAGTTTAATATCTTCAACTTGAAAACTAACCGTTTTTTCAGGACTTAATCGTTGGCTAAATAAACCATCGTTCTTATACGAATAAATAGAAACAGCAACCAATGCAACTGCTAATAATCCAATAACCCATTTTAAAAACCTATTCATTTTAAATTTTTTTAAATAAAATTTACGAGTGTAAAGATACTTTAAAGTAAGCATCTTTAAAAAGGTAATGCAAATTTCTTACCAATTATTTAAAAAAAATATTATCTTTTTTGCAACACAACAATTTTTTAATCGTCTTTAAGGAGAACAAACCAAAAACCATAATTGAAAAGCGTGTTTCAAACGGAAATTATTGAAAAATGTAAACAAAACAACCGACTAGCACAAATGCAGTTGTACAACCAGTATTGCAATGGGATGTATATTGTTGCTAATCGATTTGTTAAGGATGCAGCAGAAGCAGAAGATGTAGTACAAGAGGCTTTTATTAAAGCGTTTTCTAAACTACATCAATATAAAGCAGAAGTAACTTTTGGTGCTTGGTTAAAACGTATTGTTGTTAATAAAAGTATTGATTATTTGAAATCTAAAAAGCAACAAGTGGTTGCATTAGAAGAAGTGCACTTAAAAGTAATTGATACACCAAATAATGACGAATGGTTGGTAGATGATACAATAACTGTTGCAGAAGTTAAAAATGCAATAGATACATTACCAGAAAAATACCGATATGTTCTTACTCTTTTTTTAATGGAAGGTTATGATCATCAAGAGATTTCTGAAATTTTAGATATCTCGCAAGTTGCATCTAGAACCCAGTTATCTAGAGGAAAACAAAAATTGCAAGAATTATTAAAACACAAAAAAGATGGCACAAGATATTAGAGATTTATTAAAGCAAGATTTGCAAGAGCATAACAAAAAAATGCCAAAAAATCATGAAGCTAGATTTCTTGATAAGCTAAATAAAGCATTACCAGAAGCTCAAAAACCAAAATTTAATTGGATGCAAATAGCTGCAAGTGTAGTAGTCTTTATAGGTTTAAGTTTTGGCGCTTTTAAATATTTTAATAATCCAGCAGTCACTATAGATAATAATGTAGCAACAGTGGAAAATACGAAAACCCTAGGGGATGTTTCTCCAGACTTAAAAAAAGTGGAAGATTATTACTTAGCAAATATTAATCTAGAATTATCTAAAGTAAAACTAACACCAGAAAACAAAGAAATGTTTGACGGTTATGTTCAACGCTTAGAAGATTTAAAAAAAGAATACGGTAAACTATCTGTAGAGTTAACACAAAATGGTCCAACCGAACAAACCATTAATGCGCTTATCGATAATTTAAAATTTAGATTAAACTTATTACACCGATTAAGAGAACAATTAAAAACATTAAGTACACTTGATACCAATCAAGAGGTCATTTAAAAACATATAAAAATGAAAAATTTAAGAATAACAATTCTGATGCTTTTTGTCGCTTTAAGTAGTGTAGCACAGCAAAAACTTGAAAAAATATCACAATCTATAAATGTAAATAAAGACGTAGTAGTTGAATTAAACACAAGCCACACCAATATTGAAATAGAAACTTGGAACAAAGATATTATTGAAATTGAAGCTTATATAGAAAGCGATTTACTATCCAAAGAAGAACTACAAAAGGTGTATGATGCTTGGCAAGTACAAGTAAATGGATCGAAACAATTAGTTACTATAGAAACCGAAGGAGTATTAAATTCCTGGTCTAATGAAAGTGTCTCGATTTTTGATGAGAACTCCTTAGAAGCTTTAAAAGAGTTAGAGTTTAAGCTAGCAGATTTACCAGTTATGCCTTTAGTAGAAGGATTAATGGAATCGTTAAATTTATCCGATATGCCAAAAATGCCTAATCTTCCAGATTTACCAGATGGCATGAATAATTTTAATTTTGATTATGAAAAATACCAAGAAGAAGGAGAAGATTATCTAGAAAAATGGAGCAAAGAGTACGAAGATAAATATGGAAAAGAGTATGCTTATAAAATGGAAAATTGGGCAAAAAAGTTTGATGAAAAAGATTGGAAAGCATACGAAAAGAAAATGGAAGCTTGGGGAGAACAATTTGGTGAAAATTTTGAAGAGCAGTTTGGAAATGACTTTGAAAAAAGAATGGAAAAATGGGGGAAAGATTTAGAAAAATCTATTGAAGATAGCGACTTCGAAGAAAACATGGAAGCTTGGGGGGAAGCATTTGGAAAACGTCTTGAAGAATCTATAGAAAGAGCTTTTGGACAAGAAAGTCAAGAAGATAATAATGAAGAATTATTTTCAAGATCCAAAAAAACAAACCTAAAAGTAAAGAAAACAATAAAAATTAAGATGCCTAAAAAAGCAAAACTTAAATTAAATGTAAGACATGGTGAACTTAATTTAACCTCTGTAATACATGATTTAAAAGCAGATGTTTCACATTCTAATTTTACAGCAAATACCATTGATGGAAGCCAGACTTCCATCAATGTTTCTTATTCTCCAGTTAAAATTTCAAACTGGAATGCTGGTGAATTACATCTTAATTATGTCGATCAAGCTAAAGTTGAAACAGCAAACAGCTTGGTTTTAAGTGCAAATTCATCGAATGTTAGTATTAAAAATGTAGTGAGTAATGCAATAATTGATGGTAGTTTTGGAGATTTGGTGATTGGTAATATATCTAGTGATTTTAAAAATATTAATCTTGTTCTCGAAAACAGCGAAGCCAATGTGAAACTACCACAAGGCGATTTTAATTTGTTTTATAAAGGCACAAAATCTATTTTTAACAACGAAAGCACTTCTAGTAAAACGGTAAGTAGTGATAGTAATAAAACCATTGTTATTAATGCAAAGTATAGTAATGTTATAGTAAAAAAATAAGCTTATTTAACTTCATGTTTTTTTATTTAGAGTTTTTTTAGATATTGAAACAGGTTCCCAATTATAAAATTTTATTCTTCAATTTTTATTCCTTTATACTTACTTTTGAAAGAAACTAGTATTGTATGTATTCTGAAGATTTCTCTCTATTTTTAAATAGTATTTCTGCAAAACCTCTTCGTGTATTAGATGCAGCTATTTCTAATTCCCAATATATTTCAATAGATTTATCTGAAGATAATCCAGACTTAAAAAAGTTTGACATCTCTTCTTCTAATACTTGGCAAGAGTATATAAATAATTACCTTGAAAAAAATAACAAAACAGTTGCTTTTGGAGGTTATTTAGAGAAGAGAAACCTATATAAGAGAAGTCTTTATTTTAATCAAGAAAACAGTGAGCATGAACGAAACATACATTTAGGTGTAGATTTATGGATTGCTGCTGGGACTAAAATATATACGCCTTTAGATGCTACTGTACATAGTTTTAAAAATAACACCAATTTTGGCGATTATGGTCCTACTATTATTTTAATTCACAATATTAAAGGAGAATCTTTCTTTACACTTTATGGCCATTTGAGTTTAATATCTATTGCAAATTTAAAAATTGGGCAAACTTTTAAAGCAGGAGATTGTATTGCTACATTAGGGGAAGCATCTGTTAATGGTGATTATGCACCACATTTACATTTTCAAATTATAAGAGATTTAGAGGGTAATTATGGCGATTATCCTGGAGTTTGTAACAAAAAAAATCTGGACAAGTTTAAAAAAAACTGCCCAGATCTTAACACTCTACTAAAACTAAACTATTGATTAATAAGTACTTTAAATGTGACTGCTTCATTTTCTGTAGATGTTATGGTTACAAAATATAAAGCTTCTTTTAGATTTCTAACTGGAATAGCTATTTGGTTCCCCATAGTATTTATACTGTTTATTTGCTGGATGCGTTTACCATCGATACTATGTATGGTAATATTTTCAATTTCTGATGCTGTATTTGTTTTTATATAAAGCACATCGCTAACAGGATTAGGAAATACAGAAAAAGAATCTCTAAAATCATTTTGGTTTGTAGAAAGTGTAGCTATAATAATATTATTTGTAGATCCTGTAATATTTTCTGCAGAAGTGTTGGAAACTCCAGTTCCATTTGGTTCTGCATTAGAGTATAATACATGTTCTATCATAACACTTTCAGTTGTGTTTATTACTTCAAAAACAGCAGTAAATAATGTAGTAGTTCCAAATACATCATTAAAAGCGCCAGCGGAATATCTAATAACACCAGGCACACTCGTGTCGTTAGATAAAGGAATATTTAAATCTGTATTGTCTGGAGTTAAACTATTTAACTGTATAACAGTTTCATTAAATTCTAAATAAAGTTGTACCACCCTGTAAGGTGTAGTACCAGCCACAGCTTGAATGGTATAAGTAAATGTTTGGCCAACAGATAAAGGGGGAATGGCATCTACATTTGCAACGAGATCTACTGTTTGTGCTTTTAAATTTGCACCAGCAATAAAAAAGAATAGTATAAGTAATTTTAAAGTTTTCATATTAGATTGTTTTAATCATTTTGTGTTTCTCCTGAAACACCATAGTTTCCAGAAAATATTCCAAAGTCAAAAAAGTTTATATTTAAATTGTTGTCAAAATCTGCTCGACTGTCATATCCTGATTGAGTAGAATTTAATCCATAAGTACTCGATAATATCCCAAAATCAAAAAAGTTAATCGCATTATCATTATTTGTATCTCCAGCTAATAATTGAGGAATCATTTCTGTTTGATTACCAATTACATTGATGGTAATTAGACGCTGTAAATACATTGCATGTTTTACTAATACTTTATAATTCCCAGGAAGAATTTCGGTACTTATAGTGATCGTTCCTGCTGCATTAGCCGTTTCGTTTAAGGTATGTATAGGAGTAACTAAATCATTAATATCATAAATAATAACCGAATAGTTTCCAGAATAATCTGTTCTTCCTTGAAGGGAAACATTTAAAAATAGGCTATATGTTGAAGTGACACTTACGGTTTGTTGGCAAGTTAGGGAATCATTGCCTGCTGCATCTGTTGCAGTCCATGTAATAGTTGTATCTCCTAAAGGAAAAGGGTCTGTTAATAATAAGGCATCACTTCTAATTCCAGAATATGTAATTGCTGCCGAGCAATTATCTGTTGCAGTAGGTTCTATAATGGTTAATGATATTTCTGTAGTCCCATTTGCTACAATTTCTTCCATGTTTTCTGGGCAAGTAATCATTGGAGCTTCAGTGTCCTCAAGAACTGTCCAAAGAAAAGTTTCAATAGCATCCATACTTCCAGGTTTCGATACCGTAACCGTCACTTGATGTATGCCATCACTATTTAATCCTCCAGTTGTAGCACTAGCATCAATGGTTCCAAAAATTAGCCCATTGGTTGGTTCTATTTGCAATCCACTTGGTTGTCCGCTAATGGCATAAGTAAAGTTTTCAGAAGTGCTTCCTCCATTTGCAATTGCAGAAAAGTCTGAAATTTCTAAGGCACAGCTAGTAATATCTGCAATAGGATCGATAATAATATCGGAAGCTTGTAAAGCTAGAATTTCAATAGCATTCACCATTGGATTTTCTAAATTTCTAAAAAACTCAATTTCTAGAATCCCATCTAATACGAGTACATTGTGTTGAATCATTCCAGCAATTCTATGACCAAATCTTGAGGAAACATCAATGTTTTCTAAAAAGCGTTGGTTTTCAATATCTACGCTAAAAAAGCGTTCCTCAGGATTAGAAGTTCCATTATATAAATTAGCAACATAAAAATTAACAATATAATCCCCATTAGGTACTGGAATAGAAAACACCATAGGGTTTGAGCTAGCACTAATACTACGTTGCGAGTTCATAACTGTTTCATAAGTAGTTTGGTCTATATATGATGGAATAGATGTGTCTTTATACGTATAATCTAGTGTTGAAATAGCATATCTAGATCCTGAAGAAACAGCATAAGATGTGCCTGTAAAAGTGCCATTAGTATTGTTAGCCTCCCAATCTGGACCAGAATCGCTTGCAGTGACTAAAGGACCTCCAGCATTAATTCGTACTATTGGCGAAAATGTATCTGTAATTTCTCCTGTAAGATTAACTTGAATAGGAGAGTTGTTCCCAGAATGTACAATTTGTAAAGTCGCATTTTTTACACCTAAAAGACTGTTTGATATAAAATGAATTGGCAAGTCTTCATTGGTTCCTGCGTTAATAGTTAATGGTAACGAAACATCGGTTGAAAACATAGCTGCATCTGTACCAGAAAAGTTAAGGGCTGTAATGGTTATAGGATCATCTGTAGGGCCTCCTTCATTACTAACATTAAGAGGTTTCGTTCTTAAAGAATTTATTGTAGGAGTTAATCCGAAATCTAAAGGGGTCGGATTGGAGGATAATATTCCGTTTTGGTTTTCGTAAACTTCTATATAATCCCAAGTTGCAGTAAATGGGTTTGAAGAACTACTTGTAGCATCTCTAGCGGTTGAAATCATTCCAATGGCTAATCCTTTGTTGTCTAAGGGATCTAAAAAGTTGGTAGGTAAAGATATTGGGCTTCCTAAAACAAGTAATGTTTGTCCATCATCTATAGAATAAAAAGGTTGTGCTGTATTTGCTGCAGGATCTATACTAAAGTATAAACCAACAGATCCAGCATTTAATATTCCAGGAACATCATAAGTATTGTTAGTTGTAACGACACCATTGTCTTCTAATAATACTTGTAATCCATGTACTGTATCGGCATTACTTGTTCCATTCATTAAAACAAGTTTTAAATAGTTGTCTTGGTCTCCATTTCCAAAACTAATACCATAAGATTGAGAATCTATAGGCTGTGTTTGTGAGCCATTAATACCAAAAAAAGGCGATTCAATTTTAGAATGAATAGTAAAAGGAGTAGAGTTTGTATCTACATTTACGCCAAACTGAAAACCATTTTTCTGATTATTTGTTGTAGCATCTCCACCGGTAACTAAATCCACCGTGGCTTTACCCGCAGCACCTCCAAAAGACAAGTTGTCTTCTATGTATTGTGATAAGTAATCTGTTGTTCCAGAAGGGTCTAGTATTAAACCTGTAAAACCTAAACCAAAAAAGCCAGTTCCTGGATCATTATTCCAAAATGGATAATCTATAGGCAGACTTGTTGTTAAGCCGTTATTAGCATCTAGTGCAAATACATCATTGACATCTAAAATAGTATCATTGTCATCATCGGGATCGTTTAAATCGGAAATGAAGTCGCCATCATTATCATTTGGTTTACTTCCTTGTGAACAAATATTGGTTCCGTTATCAATTTCATCTTGATTCGAAAAGCCATCCCCATCATTGTCTGCAAGTGCATCGTATCCTGGTTCTCCGGGTTGTGTACAATCTAAGTCAGATGGTTCAAAAACAGTAATGTTATTTGCTCCATAAGTTGCAGCCCAAACTGTACCTGGAAAAATATCACTATCATTTTGCGCTGTAATGTCTAGTGGTAAAGCTCCAAAGCCACTAAAAATAACTTCTTGTTCTATTACATTATCTCCTGCAGCATTTAGTACATACCTGTTAATATCGCCATTAAAAGAAGCTGTTAGTATATTTCCTTGCATGACACCATTAAAGTTTGTTGCTGTATATTCTAATATACCATTAGTAGATGATGGTCTAACATCTAAAATATTATTTTTAGTACTTGCAATAGGTTCATCTACTAGATATTCAGCTAAACGAGGGTCATCTGGAAAGTCACCAATAGTAAAAGAAGAATTAAAATATCCTGAAGTTCCAGAAAGTAAAGATTGTAATGTATTTGTACTAGTAGCAACCCAGGAACCATTTATTTTTTCATAGGCAATTACTTCTGCTCTAGAAGGAAATGCATTAATAGGTATTGGATGGCCTCCATAATAAGTTTTATTGGCATCATTAGTAGTACCTACATAATGTAATGGGTCTCCAATTAAGCTACTCCCAGACTCATTCATTTCATTTTTTATATAATGATTTAGAGGGTCGAAAGTAATAGTGCTTTCGTCTCCAAGAAAATTGTTTGTAGCACTGTCGTATATTTTTGGAATACCACCCCAAAGCGAGTTTGGGCCATTATCTGAAGTGTAAATTCTTCCATTTTCGGTGACAACAACATCATAGGCATTTCTGAAACCTGGTGCAAACAGTTGAATTGGGCCTCCTGTTTCAGGAAAAGCTTGATTTAAACTATTGTTTCCGCCAAAAGGGTCGTTTATATCTATGGTTGCATCTCGTAATGGATGACCAACAGGATACGGGAAGTTTGCATGTGTCTTATCTATATCTAATCTTGTAGGATCGTTTAATGTTGGTAAATCATATACATAATCGGTATTGTTTCTTGGGTCTGTATAGGTTGGCATGGCATCTAATTGTGTAAGATTAACAATTAGCATGGAAGCAGATAAAAAGTATTCTGGAGTACCAGCAAAATTATTACTTGGTGCGCCTTTATTCGTATTTCCCCCTTGTACTATTAATAGATAAGTGTTTCCAGAACGCTCAAAAATATCTAATCCATTTATGGCGTGATTTTCTTCACAACGCGGCAAACCTCTAATTAAATCTACTTTATCCCACGAGGTACCATTCCATTCTAATTTTGAGAGTATTCCAGAATTAGTATCTAAATTGGTGTCACTACCAGCACCTCCACCTCCAAATAAAAAATCGGAAGAGGTAACATAAAGAATAGGATTTGTTGCAGTTCCAGCAGTTGCTATTCCTGTGATTAAGCGTTGCTGGGTTGTGTTTGAAATTCCAGAATCATCATGATTAACAATACCTGTTTGTATTGTTGTAATTTCTTCTGTATTTGTAATAGTGTAAGTCCCGTTTCCAGATGTAGCAGCATCTCTAATAATAGTATATGCCCAAATTTTACCATCTTGTTGTGCAATATACAGTCTATTGTCTGGACCAAACTCTAGTGAAGTTGGATTAAGTACAGATTCTCCAACTAATCCAGAAGCTCCAAAACTAATTGTTTGAGCTAGTGTTTTTGAAGAAAAAAGGACTGCGGAAATTAAGATAAATAGCACAAAATTTCGCTTTAATGCAAGATAAAGCTTCATAATTTTTTTTCGTTTTTTATTAAGTGCTATTAATCGAAAAAAATATAAGAGTTTTTTGTTATTTCTAACAACGAAATAAATTTATGAAATATTGAATAGACTACGTTACATCCTGAAGTATATTCGTTGAAAAGGAATAAAATCGGTTGTTTTGTTTATGGGAAAAAATGTCAATTATAAAGAATTAATTATTCTTCATTTAACTTGTTAATAGCAGCTATTCTTCCAACAAAAAAAGCTGCTATTACAGTGATCATTCCTGTAACAACAGACCAAGTTGGGTGCGACATAGCAAAAGAACCTCCTATTGAACCTATAATAATAATTGCAGAAACAATATATGCAGGAATTAGTGAGGTTTCTGAAACAGCAGTGGAAGCGATCATACCTCCAATAATACCAAAAAAGTGAGCAATTATCACTAAAACCATTGCTCCAGTTGGGATCAAGTGCATATTTTGCTTAATGGATTCCGGATCCATAGGATTTGCTCCTTGTGGAAAGGTGAAAAATTGTGGTCCTAAAATATACAATAAAAACACTACTAATCCAGAAACAACTAGACCTACTGCTATGGCAAACAAATTTCTCATATCTTCAATTTTGGTTAGGTATTTTTAAAGATACAAAAAAATATTTGTTAAAAAATTAAAGATTTATAAGTTGGTGATTGGTGTGTGTGCTTTTTATCACTAGTTGTACCTAATTAAAAAATTCAGTTTCAGAAGATAATTCAGATTAATGATTGTATCAAATGATAGTATCACGAATGAAACCGCCATACAAAATAACAACTTCTATTTTAAAGTTAATAACTTCAATTTCGGAAAAAGTAAAGTATACTACTTACTTACTTACTTACTTACTTACTTACTTACTTACTTACTTACTTACTTACTTACTTACTTACTTACTTACTTACTTACTTACTTTTTGTTTTATGTTATTTACTATATGGCATTATTGAATTCTATTTCTCTGTTAACATTTTGCTTTTATGGATTTCATAGTTTTTTTAAAGGATAATATAAAGTCCAATACACACTATTTAATATAAAAAATCCTGATAGGTTAATATCAGGATTTTTTGTGTGCATTTAAAAATCTATAGACTAATAATAGTCATGTATTTGGTTTCTGTTTTTAAAACATTATTTATTCTTCAATTAAAACCCATTCGCCTTTAGCTATTAAAGGTTCTGCTTGTTTGTATTTTACGGTTTTATTTTCACCACTCATAACGTGTTTAATAGTAACCTTGTCGTTACGTCCAATTTTTGGTTTGTCGCGTACAATAGTTTCAACAACTTCTGGTTGACGTTGTGTGTTACTAGCTGCTCTATTTTGAGCAGAACGTTCATCTAGGTTAGGAATTTCTTCTTTTTGTGTTTGTAAGTTTTCCTTTTTACGTGTTTCTTTTGCTTCTTGAATGTTAGATTCTTGGGTTGGCAATTCTCCTTTAAATAAGAAAGAAATCACATCTTTATTTACTTGATCGATAGTCGTTTTAAATAATTCGAAAGCTTCAAACTTATAAATTAATAATGGATCTTTTTGTTCATGTACCGCTAATTGAACCGATTGCTTTAACTCATCCATTTTACGTAAATGCGTTTTCCAAGCATCATCAATAATTGCTAGAGTAATGTTTTTTTCGAAATCTGTTATTAATTGTTTCCCTTTTGTTTCATAGGCTTTTTCAAGATCTGTAACTACTTGTAAAGATTTCACACCATCTGTAAATGGTACTACTATTCTTTTAAATTTATCGCGTTGCGTTTCGTATACATTTTTAATAATAGGGAAAGCAATTTCTGCATTGCGTTCCATTTTTGCTCTATAATGTTCGAAAGCAGCTTTGTAAACTCTTTGCGCAATTTCTTGAACAGGAAGTTTTGTAAATTCAGCTTCGGTAATTGGAGAGCTCATAGAGAAGTAACGAATTAATTCAAATTCAAAATTCTTAAAATCACTAGCAGCTTTGTTTGTTTCTGTGATGTTTTCAGAAGTATCGTAAACCATATTGGCTAAATCTACACGTAGACGTTCGCCAAATAATGCGTGATGTCTACGTTTGTATACTACCTCACGTTGGGAATTCATGACATCATCATATTCTAATAAACGCTTACGAACCCCAAAGTTATTTTCTTCTACTTTTTTCTGTGCTCTTTCAATAGATTTAGAAATCATAGAATGCTGAATCACTTCCCCTTCTTGTAATCCCATTCTATCCATCATTTTAGCAATACGTTCACTACCAAAAAGACGCATCAAATTATCTTCTAACGAAACATAAAATTGAGAGCTACCAACATCTCCTTGACGACCAGCACGACCACGTAATTGTCTGTCTACACGACGAGAATCATGACGTTCTGTACCAATAATAGCTAAACCGCCAGCAGCTTTAACTTCGTCACTTAATTTAATATCTGTCCCACGACCAGCCATGTTAGTAGCAATGGTTACTTGACCAGATCTTCCAGCTTCGTCTACTATTTCTGCTTCTTTTTTATGCTGTTTTGCATTTAATACGTTATGAGGCACTTTTCTAATAGAAAGCATTTTTCCTAAAAGTTCCGAAATTTCTACGTTAGTAGTACCAATTAAAACAGGTCTTCCAGCTTCGGATAGTTTGGTTACTTCATCGATTACAGAATTGTATTTTTCACGTTTCGTTTTGAATACTAAATCTTGTCTATCATCACGTGCTATTGGTTTGTTTGTCGGAATTTCTACAACATCTAATTTGTAAATTTCCCAGAACTCTCCAGCTTCTGTTACAGCAGTACCTGTCATACCAGAAAGTTTTCGGTACATTCTAAAGTAATTTTGTAGTGTTACTGTAGCAAAGGTTTGTGTAGCATCTTCAATTTTTACATTTTCTTTAGCTTCGATTGCTTGGTGTAAACCGTCAGAATAACGACGACCATCCATAATACGACCAGTTTGCTCGTCTACAATCATTACTTTATTATCCATTACTACATATTGCACATCTTTTTCAAAAAGCGCATATGCTTTAAGTAATTGGTTTAGGGTATGTATACGTTCGGATTTGATTCCGAAATCGCGAAATAGTTCTTCTTTTTCTTCTGCTTCCGCTTCTTTACTTAATCCTTTTGCTTCAATTTTTGCAATTTCAATACCAATTTCTGGCATTACAAAAAAGTCTGGATTATCTTTTCCAGAAAGGTATTCAATACCTTTATCTGTAAGTTCTATTTGATTGTTTTTTTCTTCAATTACATAGTACAATTCCGCATCAATTTTAGGCATTTCGCGATTGTTGTCTTGCATGTAAAAGTTTTCTGTTTTTTGAAGTAGTTGTTTTACTCCTTCTTCACTTAAAAACTTAATTAATGCTTTATTTTTGGGAATACCTCTATACACTCGAAGTAATTGAAAGCCTCCTTCTTTTTCATCACCAGAAGCGATTAGTTTTTTTGCTTCGGCTAAAACGCCTGTTAAATATTTTCGTTGTACCGAAACAATGTCATCTACTTTAGGTTTTAAGGCATCAAACTCATGTTGATCTCCTTTTGGTATTGGACCAGAAATAATTAATGGTGTTCTTGCATCATCTACTAAAACCGAATCGACCTCATCGACAATGGCATAATGATGTGGACGTTGCACTAAATCATCTGGATTGTGTGCCATATTATCACGTAAGTAATCGAAACCAAACTCATTGTTTGTTCCATAGGTAATGTCTGCATTGTATGCTTTTTTACGCGCTGCAGAATTAGGTTTGTGATAATCTACACAGTCTACACTCATACCATGGAACTCGAATATTGGAGCCATCCATGCGCTATCCCTTTTTGCTAGATAATCGTTTACTGTTACTAAATGTACACCACGACCAGCTAAAGCATTAAGATATACAGGTAGTGTTGCTACTAGTGTTTTACCTTCTCCTGTATGCATTTCGGCAATTTTACCTTGGTGCATTGCAATACCTCCAATTAATTGCACATCATAATGAATCATGTCCCAAGTAATAGGTTTACCTGCAGCGTCCCAAGAGTTTGCCCAAGTTGCATTATCTCCTTCTAAAGTTACATAATCATGCTCTCCCGAAATTAGTCTGTCAAACTCATTAGCGGTAACTGTTATAGAAGTATTGTTTGTAAAACGTTTTGCAGTTTCTTTTACTACAGCAAAAGCTTCTGGTAAGATATCGTTTAAAACGTCTTCAGTAATTTTATAGACATCATCTTTTATAGCATCGACTTCTAGGTAGATATCTTCACGTTTGTCAATATCTTCTTCTTTTTCGGCTGCTTCTATAAGTGCGTCTATCTTGTCTTGAAGTGGTTTACGTGCTTCGGCTATTTTTTCTTTAAAGAAAGTAGTTTTTGCTCTAAGTTCATTGTGAGATAAAGCTTCTAAAGCTGTTTCGAAGGTTTTAATTTTATTTACTAAAGGTGTTATGGCTTTTACGTCTTGTTTAGACTTGTCGCCAACAAACACTTTTAATACAGAATTTAAAAAACTCATGTGTGGTATGTTTTTTACTTAAGCGACCTCTCGATTGTACTTGAGGTAACAATAAGTTTTTGATTGTTAATGTGTATTTTTTTGAAAAAAATTAAAGAAATAAAAAAGCTTCTCGTTTTACGAGGATTACAATTTTTGATTGTTGCCTAAAAGCAAAGCCTTTAGGAATCTTTAATTAATATTCAAAGATACGTTATGTTGTTATTTTATTTTAATTATAGCCAATAAAAAAAGCCTCGATAAGAGACTTTTTTATTGGTAATTTTTTGATATTAATACTCGTCCTCATTCCAGAGGTAATCTTCATCTGTTGGATAGTCAGGCCAGATTTCTTCGATGGAGTCGTATGAATCTCCTTCATCTTCAATTGCTTGTAAGTTTTCAACAACTTCTAAAGGCGCTCCTGTTCTGATTGCGTAATCTATAAGTTCGTCCTTTGTTGCTGGCCAAGGTGCATCACTTAAATAGGATGCTAATTCTAATGTCCAATACATTTCTAAATAATTTTATTTTTGCAAAAATAAATTTTTAGTTTAAATAGTCAAGAAAAAAGTGGATTATTTTTTCAATAATTAAAAGAACGTCTACTTTACTGAAACTACTTGATACTAAAGTATTTTGCAGTGTTACTAATTGCAGGTTGTAAAATTATTGCTTTTCAGGAATCCATTTTACTTCGTCTGCCTGTAAATCATAAGACAACTTTCGTGCCAAGACAAAAAGATAGTCGGATAACCTGTTTAAGTACATTAAAGTAGTAGGTTCTATGGTTTCTATATCGTTTAAAGCCGTTGCTAAACGCTCTGCACGTCTACAAACACATCGTGCTATGTGACAGAATGACACGGTTTGGTGACCACCTGGAAGCACAAAGTGCGTCATTTGTGGTAATGCTTCATTCATGCTATCCATTTCTTTTTCTAGAAGTTCGATGTTTTGAGAAGAGATTTTAGGAATATTAAGTCGTTCTTTTCCATTTTTAAGGATGGCCTTTTCTGGATCTGTTGCTAAAACTGCTCCAACTGTAAAAAGGCGATCTTGTATATGTATAAGCACTTCTTTGTATTTGGTGTTTATTTCTTGGTCTCTAATTAATCCAATATGCGAGTTAAGCTCGTCTACAGTGCCATAGCTTTCTATACGAATATGGTGTTTTGGGACTCTTGTGCCCCCAAAAAGCGCTGTGGTGCCTTTATCTCCTGTTTTTGTATATACTTTCATTTTTATAATTGTAAAAGTTTGAAAGTTGAAAGTTAAAAGTTAAAAAGGAGAAGGCAAAAGTTATGTGGTTAAAAAGTTATAAAGTTAATACTTTTGAGGCATCGTGAATTTTAAACGATAACATCAAGCAAAAATATGGTCTATTTATTTGCTATTAAAAAATAACTGTAAGTTGGTGTGTGATAAGGATTGTAGTGGTTGCTTTTGGTTTTTTACCAAAAGCAAATTACCCCAATAAAAAAAAATGACAAGCGCTAAAAAACAATATTCTAAAAGCTAAAACTATCTATTTCTAGTATCGCTTTCTATAAGTCCGTCACGTAAACGAATTACTCGATGTGCATGATCTGCAATTTCTTCTTCGTGCGTAACCATGATTACAGTGTTTCCAGCTTTGTGGATTTCGTCAAATAAGCCCATAATTTCTTCTCCAGTTTTAGAGTCTAGATTTCCTGTAGGCTCATCGGCAAGAATAATGGAAGGCTTATTTACTAATGCTCTACCAACTGCTACACGTTGGCGTTGTCCACCAGAAAGTTGGTTTGGTCTATGGTCCATTCTATCTGCAAGACCAACATTGTCAAGAACTTCGGCAGCACGTGCATGACGCACAGATTTAGATGCTCCTGCATATACCATAGGAAGCGCAACGTTGTCTAGTGCTGTAGTACGAGGTAAAAGGTTGAAGGTTTGAAATACGAAGCCTATTTCTTTATTTCTAATATCGGCAAGTTCATCATCACTCATTTTACTAACGTCTTGACCGTTTAGTAAATAGTTCCCTGCTGTTGGTGTGTCTAGGCATCCTAAAAGATTCATGAGTGTAGATTTACCAGAACCTGAAGGTCCCATGATTGCTACATAATCTCCACGTTCTATGTTTAAATCTATTCCTTTTAAAACGTGAACTATTTCTGTTCCTAGTTTAAAATCTCGAATAATATTTTTTATTTCTATAACGTTACTCATAAATTTAAGGTGTAAAATTTTAAGTTATAAGTGCCTTAGTTTGTAAAGGTATTGCAAGGTACATATTTCTAATATAAAGTAAGACGCTAAATAGCTTACGATGTTACAATCTAATTGTAAAATGTTCTTTTTCTTGTTCTTTTCGGAAAAATACAAATCCCCAAAAAAAGGTATCAATAGTTACAGTTACTTTAGGATGCTTTTGGATTAGGCTCCAAGCTTTTGTCATTTGTTTGGACCAATGAATATCATCAAAAATAATGACCGAATCATTATGAACGTTATGAAGTAAGGTTTTAAAGTAATTTAAAGTGGCTTCTTCTTGATGATTTCCATCTATATAGATAAGATCGAATTTTTGATTTTTTATAGCGGTTAATTCGGTTTTAAAATCATTGATTTTTAAATCTATGTTTTTAATATGAAATGCTTCAAATTGTTGTTTTGCTATTTTACCTGTTTCTGGGCAACCCTCTATAGTTATAATGTTTCCGTTTTTATTTCCTAAACTTAAAGCAGTGGTTGCTAAACCTAAAGAAGTGCCTAATTCAAGGCTGTTTTTTGTTTGAAAATAATTTGCGATTCGGTAGAGTAACTGTGCTCTTTTTTTTGTTATACCTGCCGTTTTTGCGATTTTTGAAACTTGCCTTTGGTTGGTTTTAAAGATGCGACTTCCTGCACCAAAATCGGTTATAGATATTGTAGTGTTGTTTTGATAGAGTTTTTCTCTGTGTTGGCTTAAAGTTCTGTAATCTTCTAATTTTGCTTTGTTATACAAGCATTTGGTTACCAAATTATACACAAAAGGAGAATGTACACCATGTTGGTTGGTGGATTTTTTTAAGAATTTTAGGTATTGTTTGGCTTGGTATAGCATTGTTTAGATGAAAAGGTAATAAGACAAAAGGCAAAAGTAGTGAGGTGAAAGTTATGTGGCAAAAGTTATTTTGGGTAATTGGTTTGTTGTTCCTAGTGAGTAGTTTGTTAGCGGTGAGTTGTTGGGTGAAAAGTTTAAGGTGTGCTTGTATTTTTTTATATGATTTTTAGGCAGGCTCGAAAGGATTATGTTTTTAAGAAAAGGATTTTGCTTTCGACTATGTTGGTTTAAGTTATTTCTTTTCTTCTCTTAAAATTTTCTCCATTTTACGGCCTTTAGCTAGCTCGTCGATAAGCTTTTCCATACGACGGCATTGTTTGTAAGTGTAAAATTCATCTTCAATTTCTTCAATACGATAGCCACAAACCACTCCTTTAATCAGGTGGGCGTTAGGATGAATTGTCGCTTTTTGAAAAAAAGTTCTAAAAGTTACGTTCTCTTCTAAAAGTGTTTCTAACTCTTTATTGTTAAATCCAGTAAGCCATTCTATTACTTGATTTAATTCTTCTTTTGTTCTACCATTTTTCTCTAACCTATTTAAGTAAAGCGGATAAATGGTTGTAAATATCATATGAGCAACTTTTTCGTTTTTTTCAGTTGTAACTTTCATTCTTCATTGATTTAGGATTACTTGGTACTAAGTTAATAAATTACAAAAAAGTTATTCTTCCATTTTTTCCATAAGTTCAAACCATCGTTCTTCTTTGGTTTCCATTTCTGTAATAATATTTTGTAGTTTATCGGAAAGCTCTGTAATCTTTTCTTGTGTAAGTGTTTCGTCTAAAAATTTAGCTTCTAATTCTTTTTTATCGAATTCTAAAGATTTTAATTTGCTTTCAATGTTTTTATATTCTTTTTGTTCGTTGTACGATAGTTTTGTGTTACTATCTTTTTTCCAAGATTTCTTTTCTTTTTTATCTTCTGTATTTTCTGTTATTGCTGGTTGACTGTCTTCGTACGCTCTATAATCGCTATAGTTTCCTGGGAAATCTTCTACAACACCTTCTCCTCTAAAAACAAAAAGGTGGTCTACAATTTTATCCATAAAATATCTGTCGTGCGAAACCACAATTAAGCAACCAGGGAAATCTAATAAAAAACTTTCAAGAACATTAAGCGTTACAATGTCTAAATCGTTAGTAGGTTCATCTAAAATTAAAAAGTTTGGATTTTGAATTAGTACAGTGCATAAGTATAGTCTTTTACGTTCGCCACCGCTTAATTTTTCGACAAAATCATATTGTTTTTTTCTGTCGAATAGAAAACGTTCTAAAAGTTGTTGTGCACTTATTTGTCTTCCTTTTTTAAGAGGAATATAATCTCCAAATTCGCGAACTACATCAATAACTTTTTGGTCTGGTTTTACATCTATTCCGCTTTGGGTGTAATAGCCAAATTTCACGGTTTCACCGATGGTAATTTTACCAGAATCTGGTTGTATTGTTTGTGTTAGTATGTTCAGGAATGTAGATTTTCCTGTTCCGTTTTTACCAATAATTCCTGCACGCTCTCCTTTTTGAAAGTTGTATTCAAATTGATTGAGAATAGTTTTGTTTTTAAAGGATTTTGATATTTTGTGAAGCTCAATAATTTTACTTCCAAGCCGTTCCATATTTAGCTCTAGCTGCATTTCATGGTCGTTTCTGCGTTGGTGCGCTCTGTGTTTTATTTCGGTAAAATCGTCTATTCTAGATTTCGATTTTGTAGTTCTTGCCTTTGGCTGTCTTCGCATCCAGGTAAGTTCTTTTTTATAGAGTTGTTTTGCTTTCCCCGTCTCTACGGTTTCTATGTTTATACGTTCCTCTTTTTTTTCAAGATAGTACGAATAGTTTCCTTTGTATGAAAATAATTCGCCTTGATCTAATTCTATAATTTCATTGCAAACACGTTCTAAAAAATAACGATCGTGCGTCACCATAAAAAGGGTGATGTTTTCTTTAGCAAAAAAGGTTTCTAGCCACTCAATCATTTCTAAATCTAAATGGTTGGTAGGCTCATCTAAAATAAGTAAATCGGGTTTGTTAATTAATGCATTGGCTAAAGAAAGCCGTTTTTTTTGTCCACCAGAAAGCGCGTTTACTTTTTGGTTTAGGTCTTCTAGATTTAGTTTAAAAAGTATTTGTTTGTATTGCGTTTCAAAATCCCAAGCATTATGCCTGTCCATGTTTTCAAAAGCTTTTTGATATGCTTCGGTATCTTCTGGATTTAATAGCGCTTCTTCATAAGCTTTAATGACTTTTAAAATTTCATTATCCGAACTAAAAATAGTTTCTTCAATGCTAAGGTTTTGGTCTAAATTAGGTTCTTGAGGTAAAAAGGAAACGACAATATCTTTTCTGAAAATTACTTGACCAGCATCTGGCTCGTCCAGTTTCGCTAAAATATTTAGAATGGACGTTTTTCCGGTACCGTTTTTAGCTACAAATGCTACTTTTTGATCTTTATGAATACTAAATGAAATGTCTTGGAAGAGTGTTAATTCTCCATACGATTTCGATATGTTTTCTACGTTTAGGTAATTCAAATTTTGTGTTTTTTACAAATAACGTACAAAAAACCAAAAAAAGTTCTATAAGTTTTTATATTCCTATTGAAAACTTATATTTGTTACGTAACATTAAACTTCAAAAATGAAGAAATTATTTTTCGCTCTTTCTTTTATTCTTACTGTATTTGCTAGCTCTTGTATTCCTCATAAAGATACGTTATACATACAAGAAAAGGAATCTACCGTAGATTCATTACAAACTATAGTAGAAAAGCAAAAACCATATCGTATTCAAATTAACGACATACTAAATATTCGAGTAAAAGCTTTAGATCAAGAAAACGTACAGATCTTTAACCCAATAGGGGAAGCCGATTTAAATGCTGGTAGTGTTGAACGCTCTTATTTTGATGGTTTTACTGTAGATGTACATGGTAATATACGAATTCCTACTTTAGGTAAAATGAATGTTTTAGGGTATACTACAGAAGAGATTGAGCAAATGATTGAAGAGAAGTTATTAGCAGAAGAATTTAAAGAAACCGCTAATATTTTTGTGACCGTAAAACTTACCGGTTTAAAATATGTAACTACAGGAGAAATTGGGGCTACTGGTACTAAAGTGTTATTTCAAGAACGTGTTAATATATTAGAGGCTATAGCTAATTCTGGTGATATACCTGTAACCGGAGACAAGAAAGATGTTTTAATAATTAGGCAATATCCGCAAGGACAAAAAATTCATCATTTAGATTTAACAGATATAAACGTTATGGATTCTCCCTATTATTATATTCAACCCAATGATATGATTTATGTAAAACCATTAAAACAGAAAGCTTGGGGTACTGGAACCAATGTATTGCAAAATATAGGAGCAGTTGCCACTGTTTTATCTTTAATTACTACCACCGTTTTATTATTAAATCGTTTTTAAGTTATGGCATATAATGAATTTGATGATATAGAAAATTTAGAATCTAATCATGTTGCTTTTGATTTTAAGGGCTTCCTGTTTAAAGTACTTAATCTATGGAAGTTTGTTCTTCTATGTATTGGAGCAGCACTAATTATAGCGTATTTAATAAATGTAAGAAAGCAAAACGTTTATAAATTAGATTCTTTGATTAGTGTAGAGAATGATCAAAACCCTTTTTTTACTGCCAATACTAGTATTTCTTTTAACTGGGGAGGAGTTTCTGGTAAGATGGGGAAAACGATTACGACATTGCAAACTAGGACACATAATGAAAAGGTAGTAGATTCCCTTCAGTTTTATATGGATTACTTAGTAGAAGGGAAGTATCGAAAAATTGATATTTACAAACAGGCGCCATTTATCGTGGAGTTAGATATGAATAAATACCAAGTGCTAGGAAAGCCTATTGGTATTCGATTTATTACAGATACCCAATTTGAAATTTTCATGAAAAATGAAAATGTTAAAGGAAGAGGTCAACGTTATGATAATAAGGAGGTTGGTTCGGTTGACGTTCCTCTTGGAAATTTTAACAAAAGTTATGTTATTGGTGAAAAAATAGAATTGCCTTTTTTTAATGGAAGAGTTCAACTTAGAAGTGAAAAAGTAATTAAACCTCAATCTGAGTTCTTTGTATTGTTTAAAAGTTTTGATGGTGTTGTAAATAATTATAAAAATGGAGTTATTGTTGGGTCTTTTAATAAAACCAATTCTCCAGTATTAAAGCTTTCTTTAGCAGGAACCAATAAAGCAAAAATTGTAGATTTTTTAAATACTACAGCAGCCATTTTAAGTAGAACGGAGTTGGAGCGTAAAAATTTATATGCTACCAATACCATCAAGTTTATTGATAGTAGTTTAGCAGCGGTTAATACGAGTTTAAAGGATGTAACCGATGAAATGAATTCCTTTAGAAAAAAAAATAAAGTCTTTGATGTGAGTGCTGAAATGACAGATCTTTCGTCTCGATTAAAGGACTTTGAAGCACAAAAAGAAGAAGAGCAAACAAAACTCAATTATTTAAATAGACTAGATACTTATTTAAGAACCAAAACAGATTATACCAATATAGCTGCTCCTACTTCGGTAGGAATTACTGAAGGGAATATTTTAAGTAGTGTTAGTAAAATAACCAATTTAGCAATAGAAAGAAGGAGTTTAGAGTATACCACTCGTGAGGAGTCGGAAATATTTAAAAATATTGATAGACAAATTGATGCCGAAAAAAATGTATTATTAGAAACTATAAAGTCTACCATTAGCACCATTAATTTACAATTAGGCACTATCAATAGGAATATTGCTAATATGGACGCAAAGTTGAGTGGGCTTCCTGAAAATCAACAAGAGTACTTAAAAATTCAACGAAAATTAGATATTAGTCAAGAAGCTTATAATGTGTACATGAACAAGCGAAGTGAAGCCGCTATTGTTAAAGCGGCTAATATTTCGGATATCACAATAGTAGATGAAGCTAAAGATATTGGAGGAGGTAAAATAGGTCCTAATAAGTCTTTAAATTATATGATGGGACTTATGCTTGGTTTCTTTATACCATTGTTTTTAATTTTTGTTATATTTCTTTTAGATAATACCATTCACGGATCTGATGAGGTACAGCAGCTTACTAGTATTCCAATTTTAGGTCTTATTGGCAAGTACAGATATCATAATAATTTGGTGGTTTTTGAAAAGCCTAAGTCTGCAGTGGCAGAATCTTTTCGATCTATACGTTCTAGTTTGCAGTTTTTCTATAAAAATAAGTTGAAAGGTAGTACAGAAGGAGGTAAGACTATTTTAGTAACTTCTTCGGTGAGTGGGGAAGGAAAAACATTTACTTCTATAAATATTGCTACAGTATATGCATTGTCAGGAAAGAAAACCATTCTATTAGGATTAGATTTACGGAAACCAAAAATATTTGATGATTTTAATTTGACTAATGAAGTCGGAATAGTAAATTATTTTATAGGGGATAGTACTTTTGATGAAGTGGTTAACAATACCAACATCGAAAATTTAGATGTAGTTACCTCAGGGCCAATACCGCCAAATCCTTCAGAGCTTTTAATGAGTGATAAAATGGCGCCATTGATTCAAGAACTAAGAAAGAAGTATGATATGATTGTACTCGATACACCTCCTTTAGGTTTAGTAACCGATGCTTTAGAATTGGTACAATATGCAGATGCTTCTATTTTTATGGTACGTTTAGACTATACTAAAAAAGGTATGTTGCAATTAATTAATGCAAAATATAGAGCAGGAGAAGTGAAGAATATTAGTATTGTACTTAACTTTTACAAACATAAAACCAACCATAATTATGGATATGGTTATGGCTATGGTTACGGCTATGGTTACGGGGTTTACGGAAATGCCTACCATGAAGACTCTAAAAAGTCATTATTTAAAAAAGTTAAAGCATTTATTAAAAGTATTTAATATATTCGTTACCGCTATTAATCAATAAAATACATAATGAAAATGCATAAGATAACCGTTATTGGTTTAGGCTATGTTGGCTTGCCATTAGCTTCCGAATTTGCAAAAAAATATCCTGTAATTGGATTTGATATTAATACGCTTCGTGTAACAGAACTACAACAAGGAATAGATAAAACGTTAGAGGTCGAATCCGAAGAGTTACAAAAAGTGCTGGTAGACACTAACACTACTCAAAAAGGGCTGTATATAACCAATACGCCAGAAGACTTAGCTGCCTCTAATGTGTTTATTATCACTGTTCCTACACCAACAGATAGTTTAAATAAACCCGTTTTTACTCCTTTAATAAAAGCCAGTGAAACGGTTGCGAAAGTTTTAAAAAAAGGCGATATCGTTATTTATGAATCTACAGTTTACCCTGGTGTTACCGAAGATATTTGTGTCCCTATTTTAGAGGAGCAATCTGGATTAAAATTTAATACAGATTTTTTTGCTGGTTATTCGCCAGAACGAATTAACCCTGGAGATAAAAAACATACCGTAACCAAAATATTAAAAGTTACTTCTGGTTCTACACCAGAAATAGCAACTGTTATAGACGATTTGTATAAGTCCATTATAACGGCAGGAACACACAAAGCTTCATCAATAAAAGTTGCTGAAGCTGCAAAAGTTATAGAAAACTCACAACGCGATATTAATATTGCTTTTGTTAATGAATTATCTAAAATTTTTAGAATATTAGATATAGATACTAAAGCAGTTTTAGAAGCTGCAGGAACCAAATGGAACTTCATTAATTTTACGCCAGGATTAGTTGGAGGGCACTGTATAGGAGTAGATCCGTATTACTTAGCTCAAAAAGCAATAGAGTCTGGTTACAACCCTGAAATTATTTTAGCAGGACGTAAAATGAATGATAGCATGGGAAGCTATGTAGCGCAAGAAACGGTAAAGTTAATGATTAATAAAGGTGCTACCATTAAAGGTGCTAAAGCATTGGTTTTAGGAATTACCTTTAAAGAAAACTGTCCAGACATTAGAAACTCTAGAGTAATAGACATTATTAAAGAATTAGAAACCTATCACGTAGATGTAGATGTGTTTGATCCTTGGGCTTCTTCAGAAGAAGTAAAGCATGAATACGGTTTTGATTTATTATGTTCTAAAACAGAAATAAGTGATAATTATGATGCTATTATTTTAGCAGTAAGTCATAACGAATTTCTTAAAATAGATATCGAAAAATTAAAATCGCCTATAGGTGTTATTTTTGATGTGAAGTCCTTATTACCTAAGGAAATAGTAAATGGTAGGCTTTAACGTTTTTTAGATGCCGAGTTTCGAAAATCAAAGTACAGCAAACAAAAGCTATAATATTGGGGCATGGCGAACGCAGTGAAGCAATCTCATGAAGCATCCCAATAAATAATTAACAGATTGCTGGAACGCTGCAGTCCTCGCAATGGCCTATAAATTTAAAAATTATGTATACAAAACCATATCACAAACAAGATTTAGCTAATTTCAGTTTTCTAGTAACAGGAGGGGCCGGCTTTATAGGCTCTAACCTTGTTGAATATTTGTTGAAGTTTGGAGCAAAAAAAGTTCGAGTACTGGATAATTTTTCCAATGGATATAGAGAAAATTTAAGTGAATTTGAAGATAATCCTGCTTTCGAATTACTAGAAGGGGATATTCGAGATTTAGAAACCTGTAAAAAGGCGATGTTGAATATAGACTATGTTTCGCATCAAGCTGCATTAGGTTCTGTACCGCGTTCTATAAACGACCCAGCAACAACCAACGCTGTTAATATTAGTGGGTTTTTAAACATGCTTATCGCTGTAAAAGAAAGCAAAACCGTTAAGCGAATGGTGTATGCAGCATCTAGTTCTACCTATGGAGATAGTAAAGCATTACCAAAAGTAGAAGAAAATATTGGCAGTCCACTATCCCCTTATGCGGTAACTAAGTACGTTAATGAGCTGTATGCCGATGTTTTTGGTAAAACCTATAATACCGATGTTATTGGTTTTCGCTATTTTAATATTTTCGGACCAAAACAAAGTCCAAATGGCGCTTATGCAGCAGTAATACCATTATTTATGCAAGCCCTTAAAGATAATAAAGCTCCAAATATTCATGGCGATGGTGAACAAACCAGAGATTTTACTTTTGTAGATAACGCAGTACAAGCCAATGTAAAAGGTATGTTTGCTTCAAAGGAAGCAGCTAATCAGGTATTTAATATTGCTTGTGGCGATCGTATAAGTGTTAATTACTTATGGAATTCCCTAAACCAAGCTGCAAATATGAAACTAGAAGCTATTCATGGACCAACACGTCAAGGCGATGTTAGAGATTCTTTAGCAGATATTTCTAAAGCTGAAAAACTCTTGGGGTATGCACCAGAATATACGGTTAGTGAAGGTTTAGAGATTACTTGGAGCGCGTTTAAAGGAGAATAGATATTCTATATTAAAATACACGAATCTTTTTAAATAAAACATTGCGTTTTATTATATTAGCCCTAAATAAAAACCTAACTACCATTGAATACTCCTAAAGAGGATACATGGCTTTATACCATTTCGTCTAAGCGCAAATTAATCGATTTTAATTTTAAAGAAATTTGGCGCTATAGAGATTTGTTACTTCTATTTGTAAAACGAGATGTTGTTACTGTATATAAGCAAACCATATTAGGTCCTTTATGGTATCTTATTCAGCCTTTGTTTACAGCACTTACCTTTACCTTGATTTTTAATAAAGTTGCTAATATAGAAACGGGAACCGTGCCTCCTTTTTTATTCAACTTAGCAGGTATTTCCATTTGGAACTATTTTAGCACTTGTTTAAATGCTACTAGTGATACCTTTAAAAGTAATGCCGCTGTTTTTGGAAAAGTGTACTTTCCACGTATTATTGTACCCTTATCTATCATCTTATCTAATTTGATGAAATTTGGTATTCAATTACTCATTTTTATTGCTTTTTATATTTATTATTATTTTAATGGTGCGGCTATATCACTAAACGGTGGTGTAGTATTTTTTCCTGTATTAGTTTTGCTAATGGGATTGCTAGGCTTAGGTATAGGAATGATTATTTCTAGTTTAGTAACAAAATATCGCGATTTAAAATTTTTAGTAGGCTTTGGTGTGCAGTTGCTTATGTATGTCTCTGCAGTAATGTACCCTTTGGCTTTAATGCGAGAAAAACTGCCACAAATAGCATGGATTGTAGAGTATAATCCACTAGCTTATATAATAGAAACGGCTCGTTTTATGTTATTAAATACAGGAAGCTTTAGTTGGTTAGGTATATCGTATACTCTATTAGTTACTCTAATAGTGCTTTTGTTTGGTATTATTATTTTTAATAGAACCGAGAAGACGTTTATTGATACGGTTTAGTTAGTGAATAGTGAGTAGTGAAAAGTGAATAGTGAGTAGTGAGTAGTGAATAGCGAATAGTGAGTAGTGAAAAGTGAATAGTGGAGTAGTGAATAGTGAAGTAGTGAATAGTGGAGTAGTGAGAAGTAAATAGTGAGATGTGAGTTGTGAGATGTGAGAAGTGAATAGTAGATTGTTATATATGAATCATAAGGATTTAAACGTTTGGAAAAAAAGTATGGATTTAGCAGTTCATAATCTATGACGTAACAAATGCCTTTCCAAATGACGAACGTTTTGGATTAACAAGTCAAATGCGACGTGCAGCAGTTTCTATTCCATCTAATATTGCAGAAGGTGCCGCAAGAAAAAGTGATAAGGAGTTTTTACAATTTTTAAGTATTGCTTTAGGTTCCTTGTCTGAATTAGAAACACAATACTTATTAGCTATTCGTATTAATATAATAGAAAGAAATGAGGTTGTTGCTCATGCTTTAATAGATGTGAAAAAATTGATTTTAGGATTTAGAAATTATTTAAAGAAGAAAGAATAGTGAATAGTGAATAGTGAATGGTGAATAGTGAAAAGTGAATAGTGAAAAGTGAAAAGTGAATAGTGAATAGTAGTTTCACAACTCACAACTCACAACTCACAACTCACACCTCACATCTCAAAAAAAAATAAACAATGAGTGTCATTTTAAAAGCTGAAAATATAAGCAAACAATACCGACTTGGTCTTGTAGGTACAGGCACTATCAGTCATGATTTAAATAGATGGTGGGCAAGTATTAGAGGGAAAGAAGATCCGTATTTAAAAGTAGGAGCTGTTAACGATAGAAGCACCAAAGCAGATAGTGCGTATGTGTGGGCATTAAAAGATATCAATTTTGAAGTGCAAAAAGGAGAAGTTCTTGGTATTATTGGTAAAAATGGTGCAGGAAAATCTACCTTATTAAAAATACTTTCTCGAGTTACCACACCAACTACAGGCGAAATAAAAACCAAAGGAAGAATAGCCTCTTTATTAGAAGTAGGAACCGGTTTTCATCCAGAACTTACCGGACGTGAAAATATTTACCTAAATGGTGCTATTTTAGGAATGAGTAAAGCCGAAATTAAAGCCAAAGAAGACGAAATTATTGATTTTTCTGGCTGTGCACGTTATGTTGATACACCAGTAAAAAGATACAGCTCTGGTATGCGCGTACGCTTGGCATTTGCTGTTGCTGCCTTTTTAGAACCCGATATTTTAGTGATTGATGAGGTTTTGGCCGTTGGGGATGCAGAGTTTCAAAAAAAAGCCATTGGTAAAATGCAAGACATAAGCAAAGGGGATGGTAGAACCGTTTTATTTGTAAGTCATAATATGGCAGCAGTAAAGAGTTTATGTACTCGGGCTGTTGTTTTAGAACATGGTACTTCGGTTTTTGAAGGAGGAACGGATGAAGCTGTAGATTTTTATTTAAGCAAAGGTTCATATCAGGCAGGTTTGCCATTAATAGATCGTGTTGATAGAAGTGGTAAGGGAAATTTATCGTTTACAGGAATATCTATTTTAAACAGTTTAAATGAAGAACAAACAAATTTACTTGCAGGGGAACCTTATAAAATTAGGTTGCATTTTAAAACCTTAAGTAAGTTGAGTAATGTAAGTATTAGAATAAGAATTATTGATAATAAAGACGTTATCCGATTTTTATGTAACAATTATTTTGTAGACGCTAGAATGTTAAATTTAGATGTTTTAGAAAATGCATCAGCCGATTGTGTAATTCCTAAATTACCATTACCAAATGGAGTGTATACTATACAATTAACATGTTTTACTGCAGATGGTGTACAAGACGATATTGAAAGTGTATTAAGTTTTAATGTAATTGGAGGAGACTTTTTTAAAAGTGGTAGAGAGCAAGTTTCAAAAGAAGGCGTTCTAGTAGAGCATTCATTCACTATTAACTAAAGATTAATGATAGTCAATCACGAGCATAAATTTATTTTTGTAAAAACACAAAAAACAGCAAGTACATCTTTAGAGATTGCATTAAGTAGCTTATGTGGTGAAGAAGATATAGTTACACCAATTTCTACTAATGATGAGTTGTTACGTCAAGAGCTAGGGTATCAGTCTCCTGTTAATTATAATATTCCATTTTCTAGATATTCAAAAAAAGAATTGTTAGATTATGTTTTATATAGAACAAAGAATTCCTTTTATAACCATATTTCTTGTGATGAATTAAAATTACGATTAGGAAGCAAAATATATGATAGTTATTACAAGTTTTGTTTTGAAAGAAACCCTTATGATAAAGCAATATCATTATTTTATCATCAAGGAGGTTTTAAAAAGTGGAATTCTATAGAAAATTTTATTAAAGATGGTGGACTTAAAATAATTAAAGGGTACGACCAATACAGTATAAATAATATAGTTGCAGTAGATGATGTTTTTAAATTTGAAAATATGGATAACGCTTTAAAAATTATATCAGAAAAATTAAATTTAAAGTCTCCTATAGTATTATCTAAAATTAAAGCCAAATCGCAATTTAGAAAAGATAAAAGACCTTACGCAGAGGTGTTAACTAAAAGTGAAAAACACTTAATAGATATTATTTGGGCAAGAGAACGTGAATTAATGGGATATACATTTTAATAGTATGAAAAAATGGAGATCCCGTATTAAGAAATTACTAGTGCGTAAAGAACCTACATTACTTCAGGTATATTCGCACCCTAGATCTGGAACACATTTTTTAGAAGCTTTTTTAGCTAATAATTTTTATAAAAATAAAGACTTGTCTCTAGATAAAATTACCTGGGGACATTGGTCTAACAGAAAGGTGAAACAAGAAGGCAATCCTTATGGAAAACTATTTGGTAATCATTATTTTGCAGACAAAAACAATAACAATGCACCAAAAATATATATAGTAAGAGATGGTAGAGCAGTTGCTTATTCTGTATGGAAAACACCTAATTTTTTACATAAAGACATTAGTAATCTTTCCTTTAAAGCGTTTTTAAGAACACCAATAGATTGGTATGGTACGCCATCTAAAAAAAGTGATACCAATTTAACCATATTAGAACATTGGGCATTACATGTTACTAGTTGGTATGCGTTAGCAGAACAAAATAATAATGTTTTAATTATTAGATATGAAGATTTAATAGAAACACCATACCAGCAATATTTAAAAATACATGAAAAGTTTTTTACTACTAAAAAGAAACTAAGCCAAAACAAAATAAATGTAATTAAAAAACCAGTAGGTTTATTACCAAATAAGGCAAAAGCAGATACTTGGAAAAACTTTTTTGATGCAGATGATAATAGTTACTTTAATGCTATAAAAAGTAAATTAATAACTAATGAAATTAAATTTGAGTAAATGAAAAGAATTTTAAAAAAAATAAAGAAAAAATTTTTCAAAACTAATAAGCTTTCAGAAAAAGAAAAAAGACATAGTTTGGTTGGTAAATCTCATTTATGGAAAATGAAGCAACAATTTCAAATAGATTTTTTAGTAAAAATGGGTTTGAAAAAGCAAGATACTTTTTTAGATATTGGGTGTGGAACGCTACGTGGAGGCATTCCTATAATAAAATATCTAAATGAGGCTAAATATGTTGGTGTTGATGTAAGAAGTGAAGTTATTGAAGAAGCTAGAAAAGAGTTGAAACAAGAAGGTGTAGAATTGAAAAAGCCAAAACTTATAAATTTTTCTAACTTTTCTGAATTAAATTTTGATGTTAAATTTGATGTTATTTTTGCTTTTGCGGTATTAATACATTTAAGTGATAATATTTTAGAAGAATGTATGCAATTTGTTTCTAAAAATTTATCGAATAAAGGAGTTTTTTACGCTAATGTTAATGTTTTAAAAAATGAAGAAGGAAATTGGCAAGGCTTTCCTGTTGTTTTTCGCTCTTTAGAATTTTATAATCAAGTAGCAAACAAATATGGTCTAAAAGTAGAGGTTATTTCTACTTTAAAAGAACTAGGTCATATTACCAAAAAATTGGGAGATGAACAACTGATGTTGAAAATAACAATGAATTAGAATAATGAAAACAGTCTGTTTTGTAGTTTCTAGTTTTCCAAGAGTCTCAGAAACTTTTATTACTAATCATATTATACATGCTAAGCTTAAAGGCTATGGAGTACTATTGTTGGTAAAAAAGAAATTACCATTAGCAGAATCTTCACAAAAAGAACTTATAATAAAGCATGACCTTTTAAAACATGTTTATACTACTAATTATAAAATACCAAGCGCTACAATACAAAGACGAATTAAGGCTTTAGTTTATATTATTAGATATCTAAAATATTGGCTTCAAATTAAAGATTTGCCTTTTAGAAAGCGTTTTACAGCTTTACCTTTTCAACTTGCATTTTATAGTCAGTTTAAAGATGTATCTATATTTCATATACAGTTTGCTACAGCTGGTAGTACATTGATGAAAATGAAATCGATTGGCTTACTTAAAGGTGACATTATTACTACGTTTCATGGGTATGATGCACATTATAAAAATCAGGAAGAATTAAAAGCGTTAAAACTGCAATATAATTTGTTGTTTAAGGAGTCGCGATATTTAACCGTTAATACGGTTTATCTCGCTAAAAAAATAGTAGCACTTGGTGCTCCTATTAATAAAATAAAGGTTATTTCTATGGGAATAGATCTTTCTCTTTTTAAACCAGAAAAAGAAAAAATAATCACAAAAAATACCGTTGTTAGTTTAATATCAATAGGAAGGTTAATTGCACTTAAAGGTTTTGCATATGCTATTAAAAGTGTGAAAATAATTGTAGATAAAGGCTATAATGTGAATTATACTATTATTGGTGAAGGAACTGAAATGGATAATTTAAAACAATTAATTCAAGAATTGAAATTGATGGATCATGTTTTTTTATTAGGTGTTAAAAATCAAATAGAAATTAAAAGTATATTAGAAGAAAGTCATATTTTTTTAATGAGCTCTATTACAGATCAAACAAATAGAGCAGAAGCTCAAGGTGTTGTAACTGCCGAAGCCCAAGCCATGGGGTTACCAGTAGTAGCTTTTAATAGTGGTGGTGTGCCTTATACTATTTTAGATAACGAAACAGGTTTTTTGGTGTTAGAAAAAGATGTTACAGGTTATGCCGATGGCATAATAAAATTGTTAGACAACCCCAGTTTATATGCTAAAATGAGTAATTCTTCTAAAAAGTTTGCTTCAAATAATTTTTCAATGGATGTATTGGCTTCCATTTTTTTTAAACTCTATGAGTGATTTTTTTGTATCGATCCAGGTTGCAACAATTTTTGAAACTATTTTTCCAGATGATTTATGCAAATGATTACCATCTGTATAACTAAAGTCGCTGTTTTTTTCGGTTAAATCTAAATATCCATCGCTTAAATCTAACGCTTCTTCTATATCATTATCAAATCTAGGCATTAACTCGTTCTCTATTTCCATTAATATGGGGTGTATAGGTAATCTTACCAAATATACTTCACCATGATTTTTTAAAAAAGAGATAGTTTTCTTTAAATATTCAAATCTGTTTTTTGAAAACTGAGCTCGTGGTAAATGTTTTTCTTTGTAAGTTTTTGCTTTTTGTTCAATTTTACTCGTTACATCAATAGAGTCTAAATCTATATTAACTTCCAACCATCCATCTTTATGTAAAAACATTTTTGTTTTTTTAGTATTTAATAACTTATAATATTTTGTGCTATAGTTGTTGAGTATATAAAAAATATTAGGATTTAAATTAACATAGGATGTGTTTGCTAAAGCTAATTTCCTTTCCCTAAATGAAAGTGAATCATCAGGAGAATCTGAAAGACTTGATAAACTCCAAGGGTCTACGGTAACTATGAAGATGCCATGCTTTGATTTTGAATTTAATTTCTTTTGAATGCTGTTTAAATATGTTTCACCAAATGGGCTATGGGCAACAGTAAAAGCATAATTAAAAACATCTTTTTTTAAAATGCCATTAATTACTTCGGGTTGTAATCCTTGTGCAGCTCTTGAGGTTCCTATAATTAATGAATTTTGTTTTGGAGTTGTAAATCTAACATAAAAAGGATCTGTATATCCGTCTGCTTTTGAGCACACCAAAACAAATATCGTTAATACGATAAAAGAAAATATAAATGTTTTGAATATAAATTTTTTCATTAGTAATTAAAATTGAAAATAAATAAATTCTTGTGATTTACCACCGCTTAATAATAGTATAGTGGTAGCCAATGATATATATATAAAGTACCTAATTGGTTTAGGGTATTTTTTATGGATTTTTTCTATTGCAAACTGGTCATTTCTTCCTAGCCATTCCAAAATCATAAAAACAATAATTAAAATAAATAAGTAAGTAGGTCGCGTTTTAGGAATAGAAAAAAGTGAAGGGGATAGTATTTCAGAAATATAACTAATTGCATGTGTTACACTTTCCGCTCTAAAAAATATCCAAGCAAAAACGGTTAACCCAAATGTTAGTAGCATTAACAATAATTCTTTAATACTTGGTAAGTGCTTTCCTTCGGCAACAGTATTTAAGTACTTTCTATTGTTTTTAGTTAAGAGAATGGGTAGAAAAAACAAGGCATTTAAGGCTCCCCAAATTATAAAGGTCCAATTAGCACCATGCCAAAATCCGCTTACAAGAAAAATTATAAATACATTTCTTACTTTTAACCAAGTGCTACCGCGACTACCACCTAAAGGAATGTATAGGTAGTCTCTAAACCAAGTAGAAAGTGATATATGCCAACGTCTCCAAAATTCGGCTATATCTCTTGAAAAGTAAGGGAAAGCAAAGTTTTGTTTTAAATTAAAACCAAAAAGGCGAGAGGTTCCAATGGCTATATCAGAATATCCAGAAAAATCGCCATAAATTTGAAATGTAAAAAAAACTGCTCCCAATACTAATGTGCTTCCTGTGTATTCCTCAGAATTATTAAAAATTAAATTAGCGTAGTGAGCACAATTGTCGGCTATAACTATTTTTTTAAATAAACCCCAAAGTATTTGTCGCATGCCATCTACCGCTTTTGAATATTCAAAATGGCGTTTAGAATAGAATTGTGGTAATAAATTAGAAGCGCGCTCAATAGGGCCGGCAACCAGTTGTGGAAAGAAACTTATAAAGGCAGAAAAAGCAATAAAGTTGGTAGTTGGTTTTAGCTTCTGTTTATAAACATCAATGGTGTAGCTTAAGGTTTGGAATGTGTAAAAACTTATCCCTACAGGTAATATAATGTTAAGCGAATTTGTATTTATTTCACTTCCAAAAAATGAAAATGCAGTTTTAAAGTTGTCTAAGAAAAAGTTATAGTATTTAAAAAAGCCTAGAAAGCCAATGTTCACTAATACGCTAGTCCATAATAGAATTTTTCGGTTGGTTTCGTTTTTTTGTTTTGATAACGCTATACCAATAGTATAATCAATTATTGTGCTAAACAGTATTAATGATAAAAACCGCCAATCCCACCATCCGTAAAAGATATAGCTTGAAATTAGAATAAGGAAGTTTTGAAGCTTTAAATTCCTGTTTGTTAAAAACCAGTATAAAAGGAATACTACAGGTAAGAAAAAAGCAAAATCTAAAGAATTAAAAAGCATTTACTCTCGTCAAATTATAGTTTTATTGGAATAAGGATATGATTGCTAATATATAAAATCTTTAATTTCTTATTGATATTAATTATGTTTCGTTTTTAATCGGTCATTTTAAGTTATGATCTTCTTTATAAAAGGCTCCTTTTTCTCGTTTTTAGTGCTAATTTTCTTCGTACTTTGTATATTAGTCGAGTAAATACTAACCATGCCAGACCAACCATTAGTTTCTATAATAATACCTATTTTTAACCGAGCACATTTAATAGGGGAGACCTTAGATAGTGTATTGTCGCAAACCTATACCAATTGGGAGTGTATTGTAGTAGACGATGGCTCTACCGATGGTACAGCAGCATTAATGGATACTTACCAAAAAAAAGATGCTAGATTTTTATTTTATAAACGCCCAGATGCACATTTACCGGGAGGTAATGGCGCAAGAAATTATGGGTTTAAGGTTTCAAAAGGAGATTTTGTACAGTGGTTTGATAGTGATGATATTATGTGTCCAACTTTAATTGCAACACAGATACATCATTTATTAGCTAATAATAAAAGTATTTCTATTTGTTTATTAGATCGTTATAATGAAGATTTTTCTAAATTATTAAAACCTGCTAAAAAGCATGCTATAAAACATTCTATTTATTGTGATTTTGTATTAAGAACTCTTAAAGCACATTTACCCAACACTTTTTTTAAACGTGATGTTTTAACCAATTATACTTTTAATGAGCATTTAAAAAAAAGTCAAGAAGTAGAATTTTTACAGCGTATATTTAGAGAGCAGGAAGCTGATATTTACTTGTTAAATAAAGCGTTAGTGAAAATAAGAAGACATGGTAGCTCGATTACAACTAGCTACACATTAGAAACTTTAAAATCTATTTTAGATGTCAAACTTCTTTTGGTAGATGAGTTTCCTGAAAATCAACCTGTAGAAGTTTTAGAGAAACTCAAGTTTCATTTTTTAGATAAATTAAAAATAGCTTTTGTAAATAAACGTACAGGTATTTTTAACACATATCTATTAAAGTTTACCTATATAAAATGGTATGACTATTTGTATCTAACTACATTATATGTATTCCATTTTATGTTCAATAAAGGTTTGTTTTCTTATGAACAAAGAATAAAAAAAATGTATTCTAATAGTTAAATGTATTCATGAAGATTTTTCACATATTTCCTACTTTTTCCAATAAGTATCAGCCTTATAATAAACGGTTAATATCTAGTTTAGAGCAATGTAAAGAATTAGAGGTTTTTGTTGTTTCGTTAAATGAAGCCATTTCTGCTAGTCCAAAAAAGGATGTTATTTGTCTAAAACAAGACACAAAAACACAAAAATTAAAAGCCTTTTTTATAGGTGTTCTTTTATATCTTAAAAATGAAAAGTTTACTTTTTTATTCTCTAAAATAAGTAAATCGGCTAAGTTATATGGTAAATATGCTTTTATCTTTAAGAACAAAGATGCTGTGTTTCATTTTCACGATTTGCATGCTATAGATCAAGTATTGTTGCCAATCTTAATACAGAAAAAAATAAAATATGTAGTGTCGTTACGTGGTAATGATATCGCTATCAAACCATTGTTAAGCGAAGCGATAAAAGCACATGCTATAATGGTATTAAAACATGCTTGGAGAATACATTCGGTTTGTCAAAGTTTAAAAGATGAGGCTATTGATTTGGCAGGAATTGAAGCAGAAAAAATACATGTTATTTACAGAACACCAAATTTAAAAGATGTTATACAAAGTAAGGAGGTAACTATAATTAAAAAAGAAATAAATATTGTAACGATTTCAAGAGTACATTGGAAAAAATGTATACCAGAGTCGCTAATAGCTGTTAAAAACCTCGTAAATTCTGGATACAATGTCCGTTATCATATAATAGGAGGATTTCCAAAGCAAGGTGAGTATGACAAAATAGTATACTTAATAAAAAAGTTAGGATTAACTAAAAATGTATATATACATGGTTATTTAAACGAATCGGAGTACAAAAGGATATTATTAGATATGTATATTTTTTGGTTGCCTTCTATTAACGAAGGAATACCTAATACCTTATATTTAGCTTTAAAGTGTGGCTTTCCGGTTATAGCTTGCAATACAGACGGTATTCCAGAAATAGTGAAAGATAGACATAATGGTTTGTTGTTTTCGGCGTATGATTTTAATGCATTGGCAGAAAAAACAAAAAGTGTTATTGACAATGCGGACCTAAGATTAATGCTTCAAAAAAATGCCATGGAAACCGTATTACAAACACAAGAAAACGAAACTTCACAATATGTTTCGCTATATTGTTCTCATTAAATTCTAATACATTTAAAACCTTAGTATGCAATTTCTAAAACAAAAACCAAAAGTATTCTGTATTGGCCAAAATAAAACAGGAACGACTACTATTGAAGCTGTTTTAAAAGGATTTGGTTACCGTTTAGGAAACCAAGTACAAGGAGAATTACTTTTAGAAGCTTGGCATGCCAGAGATTTTAAACAAATTATTAAGTTTTGTAAAACCGCAGAAGCTTTTCAAGATATACCATTTTCATTATCGTATACGTATCAACACCTAGACGTAGCTTTCCCAAATGCAAGATTTATTTTAACAGAACGAGATTCTGCAGAGCAGTGGTATCAATCTATCACTAAGTTTCATTCTAAATTATGGGCAGATGGAAAACGTATTCCTACTGCAACAGATTTAAAAGCTGCTAAATATAGAGGCTTAGGGTATGCCTATCGATTTAATACCTATTTGTATAGCACGCCAGAAGCAGATATCTATAACGAGATTATATTAAAAGCACATTACATAAATTATAACCAAACCGTAAAAGAATATTTTAAAAGTAGGCCAGAAAAATTGTTAGTTATAAATGTTGCGAAAGCAGATGATTATATTAAATTGTGTACATTTTTAAATCAAACCCCTAAGGGAAATAATTTTCCTTGGGAAAATAAGACCTAAGTACTATTAAGATGATTAACGTAACCAAAACCTTTTTGCCTCCACAAGAAGCGTATCAAGCTGTTTTACAACGTGCTTGGGAAACTGGATGGATGACAAATAGAGGGGTTTTAGTACAGGAATTAGAAGCAACATTAATATCCTATTTGGGGGTGAAAAATATAATAGCAACTACCAATGGTACTTTACCTATACAAATAGCCATTAAAGGGTTAGCTTTATCTGGAGAAATTATTACTACACCTTTTAGCTATGTAGCCACTACAAGTAGTATTGTTTGGGAAGGTTGTATACCCGTTTTTGTTGATATACATGATAAATATTTAACCATAGATGAAACCAAAATAGAAGCTGCAATAACTCCAAATACATCCGCAATTTTAGCAACACACGTTTTTGGAAACCCTTGTCATGTGGAAGCTATTGAAGCTATTGCAATAAAGCACAATTTAAAAGTAATCTATGATGCAGCCCATTCCTTTGGTGTAGAATATAAAGGGAAAAGTATGTTTAACTATGGCGATGTAAGTACCTGCAGTTTTCATGCTACGAAGCTTTTTCATACTGGAGAAGGTGGTGCTATGTTTGCGAATAATAAGGCAGTACATGATAAATTATTTTACCACCATAACTTTGGGCATGATGGGCCAGAGGCTTTTCAAGGTATAGGTATTAATGCAAAGATGAGTGAGCCGCAGGCCGCTATGGGTTTAGCTGTTTTTCCTTATTTTGAAACCATATTAAAGGAAAGAAAAAAAGTAGTAGATACCTATAATGATGCATTTGCTAAAAGCGATTTGCAAGTGTTAAAAATTAGAGAACACACGCAATGGAATTCTTGCTATTATCCTGTGATTTTTAAAAATGAAGCCCAATTATTAAAAGTAAAACAAGCTTTAGAAACAGAAAATATATACCCAAGACGCTATTTTCACCCTAGTTTAGACACCTTACCTTATGTAAAGGCTGAAGCTTGTGTAATATCCCGAAAAATAGCAGCATCCGTTTTATGTTTGCCACTATATGTAGGTCTTGCAGCTAAAGATGTAGAAAGAATTATTAATATAATAAAAACGAATCTATGCTAATTGTTGGAGCTAAAGGTTTTGCTAAAGAAGTTTTAGAAATATTGTACCAATTAGAGCAATTAGAAGATGTTGTTTTTTTTGATAATGTAAATCCTGATATTACAAATCATCTCTACCAAAAATTTAAAGTCCTTAAAAAGGATGATGAAGTAAAAACGTATTTTAAAAAGAATAAAAAATTTACAATTGGTATTGGTACCCCAAGATTAAGACAGGTTCTATATACTAAATTCTTGCAATTAGGAGGGGAGTTGGAATCTGTAATAAGTCCAAAAGCAGAAATTGGCCATTATGGAAATACCATCCATGAAGGTTGTAATATAATGACAGGAGTGATAATAACGAATGATGTAACTATTGGAAAAGGTAGTTTAATTAATCTTAGTTGTACTATTGGTCATGATTGTGTGCTTGGTGATTTTGTAGAATTATCTCCAGATGTTAATGTTTCTGGAAATTGTACTATTGGGAATTACACGACTATTGGTACTAATGCCGTTATATTACCAAATATACATATAGGACAAAATGTAATTGTTGCAGCAGGAGCAGTGGTAACTAAAGATGTTCCAGATAATTGTATGGTTGCAGGAGTACCCGCAGTAGTAAAAAAACAATTAGAACCTTTGATATTTTAGTATGGCTAAAGCACTAGTAAGTATTTGTATGATTACTTATGGTCATGAAAAATTTATTCAGCAGACTATAGAAAGTGTTTTAATGCAGCAAACTTCCTTCGATTTTGAAGTAATAATAACTAACGATTGCTCTCCTGATGCTACAGATACTGTGGTAGAAAATCTAATAAAAAATCATGAAAAAGGGAATCTTATTACCTATTATTCGCATAGCAAAAACAAAGGGATGTATGCTAATTTTATGTTTGTATTAGATGCATGTAAAGCTAAATATATAGCGTTATGTGAAGGGGATGATTATTGGGTAGACCCATTAAAACTGCAAAAGCAAGTAGATTTTTTAGAAGCCAATCCAGACTACGAAGTGTGTTTTACCAATATTAAAATAGTAGATAACTTAAGTCAGGTAACCAAAGAAGCACTTTTTAAACCAAGCCTAACCGATGTTTTTACTATAAATAACTTACCTAATTGGGCACCAACACTAACACGCGTATTTAAAAATAGAGATTTTAGTAGTTTGCCTTCTGCACCAGGTTTAGATAGCGTTATGTTGTTATGGCAATCTAGATTTGGGAAAATTAAATTGATAAATGAAGTAACCGCTGCCTATCGTTTACATGAAGGTGGTGTGTATAGTGCTAAAAGTGATGCTGCTAAAAAAGCACATGCGCTTCAAACACAAATCATTTCGTTGCAATTAATACCTCAAGATTTATTTTCTAAATATTATGGGAAAATATTTAAATCACTTATCGCTTTACGTTATTTAAATAGCAACCTTTTTAATGTTAATAGGAAAAAAGTGTATAAAGCGTATAGAAGTAATAGTAGTGCATTTACTTTTGCATTACATTTAAAAATCTGGGTTAGCTTTTTTTTAATTTCTATACCTTTTATAACTTTATGGAAAGGGTTGGATTTTATTTTATTAAAAATAATGAATCACTTATTTATATACGAAAGAAATTAATATTGTTTATTGTTTTTCTATAATATGAAATTAAATACTAGGTAAAAAATGATTATAACAAAAAAATTTGTAATGTTAAACCTACCAAAAACAGGAACGACATTTACAGTTAGCATATTAAAGGAACTATATCAGTACAACAATAAAACATGGATTGTAAAAGTATTATATAAGTTGGGTGTTATTTCTCCCAAAATGGAAGAGTTAATATTACCGAACATAAAAATGCCTAACCGCTTTCCTGATAAACATGGTACATATGCTCAAATACCAGATAAACATAGCGGTAAAGAAATAATATCGATTATTAGAAATCCGTATAGTAGGTTTTTATCTAGTTATAAATTTAAAGCTTGGGCAAATCCTAAATATATGGAAGTTTCAAAAGATATAATCGAAAAGTATTTTCCAAATTTTCCAAATTTGACTATTGATGAATTTGTAGATTTGAATATTTATGCAGAAAAGACAAGGTTAAATCAAATTGGAGTTAGGGATATTTCTAACTTGAAAGATCTGGGAACTCAGACTATTCAGTTCGTTCAAATGTTTTTTAAAGAACCAGTAACGGTATTGAATTTAATTAGTGATGAATATATTCAAACAAAAGATTACCAAAATGATATGGCTAATGTAAAATTTTTAAAGCAGGAAAATTTAAATCAAGACTTAATCAAGTTTCTAAAAGAACAAGGCTTTTCTGAAGATGAAGTAGAAATTGTGAATAATTCTAAAAAATTAAATAAAGCCAAGTATCAAACAACTGATGTAAATGATTTATGGACAGAAAAAGCATTGAATTATGTTTCTTATAAGGAAAGATACTTGTTTAAGATTTTAGAAAATTTAAATATTTATTACAATAAACCTACTGTTAAACAGATAGATTTATAATATTTTTATGCCAATAAGAATTTTATGAATATTAAAACCCCTATATTACCTACTAAACAAGCATTTGCAAAACGAAATGTACCTCATGAATTATATAAAGAGGCTATTTGCATATATGCAGCTACTGGTTTTTTTATGGATGGAGATACCTATTATAAAAATGCTGTTTGTTTATTACCTGCACATGAGCATACCCTAGATGCGGAAGGATTTCTTGTAAATAGCGAACCTTG
This sequence comes from Lacinutrix cladophorae, assembly GCF_053604645.1. Taxonomy (NCBI): domain Bacteria; kingdom Pseudomonadati; phylum Bacteroidota; class Flavobacteriia; order Flavobacteriales; family Flavobacteriaceae; genus Lacinutrix; species Lacinutrix cladophorae. Next base: position 150,900 of record NZ_JBSHNR010000070.1, read on the forward strand.
GTTTCATTGGCATTATACACCAAGAGACATCTCTTTTGATCAAGCTTTAGATGAATATGTAGATTTGTTAACTACTATAACCAAAGAGCAAGTAGGCGATAGCCCAGTGATTTTACCATTGTCTGGAGGTTTAGATAGTAGGAGTCAAGCACTTATTTTTAAAGGACTAAAAAATAAAGTACAGGCCTATAGTTATTCTTTTCCAGGTGGGTATCCAGAGCATAAAATAAGTGCACAGATAGCCAAAGTTTGCGGATTTGCATTTGATGCTTATAGTATTCCTAAAGGGTATTTATGGAAGGATATAGATACGCTAGCGCAAATGAATGGATGTTATTCGGAGTTTACCCATGCAAGACAAATGGCAGTATTGCCAGCATTGCAACAGAAAGAAGGTGTTTTTTCACTGGGGCATTGGGGCGATGTGCTTTTTGATAGGGGTGCGCCAGAAGGATTGGAAGAAAAAGATGTTGTGCCTTTGTTATTAAAGAAAATGCTAAAGCCTGGCGGATTAGAATTTGCAGAAGCACTTTGGAAGTCGTGGAATTTAGAAGGCACTTTTAAATCTTATTTAATTTCTAGAATAGAAAAGAGCTTGTCTACCATTAAAATTGAAAATATAAGCGCACGAGTTCGCGCTTTTAAAACGTCGCAATGGGCACATCGTTGGACCACTACAAATTTGAGCATATTTGCCAAAGCACACCCAATTAGCTTGCCGTATTATGACGATAGAATGCTGCAGTTTATTTGTACTATTCCAGAGGCGTATTTAGCCGATAGACGCATGCAAATAGCACACTTGCAACAAGACAAAGCTTTAGCAAATATTACCTGGCACGAACAAAAACCATTTAACCTTAATAATTACCACTATAATAAAACGCCATATAATTTACCTTATCGTATATTTCATAAATTAAAACGCGAGTTTGCTGCTGCTATGGGGAAACCTTATATACAGCGTAATTTTGAACTACAGTTTTATGGTGCAGCAAATGATGCTCAATTGCAAAAACACTTATTTGATCCTTCGTTTTTAGAATTTATACCCAAAGAAGTGGTTAGCGAATTTTATAACAAGTTTAAAAATGAAAATGCAGTATTTTATTCGACACCTGTTAGTATGTTATTAACTTTTTCGCTTTGGAAAAAACACTTTTACAATATCTAATTTATGAAATTATCTGTAGTTATTCCTGTTTATAATGGCGCCGATTTTATTGCGAAATCCTATGGTTCTATATTAAATCAAGAAGTAAACGATTTTGAGATTATATATGTAGATAATAACTCTACAGATGCTTCCGTACAAAACATACAAAAACTAATAGAAACAGACACTAGAGTAAAGCTTTTTAAGCAACCGAAACAAGGCGCTGCACCAGCTAGAAATTTAGGAATTGAAAAAGCCAAAGGAACTTATGTGTATGTCTTTGATGTAGATGATGAAATTTATCCGGAAGCATTACATAAAATGATTGCCGTTTTAGATGCTAATCCACAGGTGGATGCTGTATTTGGTAAAATGGTGAAATCATACAAAGGTATAGTGGAAACAATTAAGCCTGAAGATGAAACACATAATGTTATTTTTAAAGAAAAACCATTTTGGGGTGTTCATTGGTTTACTAGTTTAAAAAATGTAGTTGGACCTCCAGCTTTTTTATATAGAAAGAAAATATTTAAAGAAATTGGTCTCTATAATGAAGAGTTGCGTATAGGCCAAGATACTGCTTTAGATATTAAATTAGGGATGACAAGCAATGTAGCATTTTTAGATACGTATGTATATTTGTACTTTAAGCATCATGCCTCAACAATTCAGCAAACTAAAAAAAATGAAAACATGATATTCTATACATGGGTTCGTTTAGTAAAGGAACATTTACCATTTTATGCAAAGCACAAGACTCCTAAAGCGTTTGATAAAATACTTGTAGGCCAGATATGTAGCAGTATGGGTAAGTTGATTTTTTATACAAAAGGTTATTCGAAAAGGAAAGCGAAATATAAAGAGATAATGTTAGATATTAAACCATTAGAGATTCCTTTTTATTTACAAAGTTATCTTTGGTTTCTTATTTTATTTCCTTTTTCATATATACTTAAATTTTATGTTTATTACCTTGTTCCTTTTTATATGAAACATTTTATAAAAAACCTTTAATACTAATCATGAAACGTTTCTTTTTTCTAATAAAACACGTATTAAAAAAACTCCTTATAGCAAGGTTGTTTACTAACTACGTGTTGAATAATAAAACGATTCAAGAAGATATTAATCAGACTATAAAAGTAAGAGGTTGTAGCGTGCAACCAGATACATTGAAGAAAAAGTTTACGCACTTGATGATTTATTATCCAGATTTTGCTTTTATTTTCTTCTGGCGAATAAAACGCAATAATTACCGATGGAAAAAAAGCTTTACTAATGAGGTGCCTTGTAAAATATTTAGAAGCACTAAAATAGCAGGAGGATTAATGTGTTATCATCCGTTTGCAACGGTGATAAACGCAAAATCTATTGGTAAGAATTTTCAGTTTCGTAATGGTTTAACCATAGGGAATAAAAATAATGATAACACTTTAGTACCTATTATAGGAGATAATGTAACGGTAGGCGCCAATGTGGTTATTATTGGAAATATTACTATTGGTAATGATGTGGTTATAGGTGCAGGGGCTGTAGTGGTAAAAGACGTGCCCTCTAATTGTGTAATAGCTGGGAATCCTGCTAAAATAATTAAATAAAGCAAGGCTTTATATGTCTAAAAAAATAAGAGTTTTATATACCATACCCAATTTTAATACCGCAGGTAGTGGTAGGTCTGTTTATGATTTGGTTAAACGACTAGATCGAGATGTTTTTGAACCTGAAATATGTTGTTTTCACAACAAAGGAGCCTATTATAAAGAAGTAGAAAAACTAGGGGTTAAGATGCATCTTTTTCCTTTTACAACAAGTTATAGACCTAGAATTACTTTTCTTTCTAGAGTTTTAAAAATTAGAAAATTTTTTAAAGAAAACCAGTTTGATTTGATTCATTCTTGGCATTGGAGTTCAGATATTTCAGAACCTTTAGCAGCCAGATTTGCAGGTATACCCTATGTGTATACAAAAAAAGCAATGGGTTGGGGAAATAGGTATTGGACTTGGCGCTCGAAACTAAGTACCAAAGTTATTGTGGTTAATGAAGATATGATAACACAGTATTTTTCTAAAATGCTTCCTAAAGTGGCAAAATTTCCTTTAGCTATAGATACTCAAAAATACCAGCCAGAAGCAATTAACACCTCATTATTAGAAAAATACGCTTTTCAAAAAGAGGATTTTATTATATTATCTATTGCAAATCTTGTTCCTGTAAAAGGAGTAGAAGTTCTTTTTGAAGCCGTACAACAACTTAATGATCCTAGTATAAAAGTATTAATAGTAGGAAACGATACCAATACGTATGGGCAAGAATTGAAAGCGCATTATAGTACTAATAAAAATATTGTATTTGCTGGAAAACAGCTGGAAGTACGCCCTTATTTAGCTTTAGCAGATGTATTTGTTATTCCTACAAAAGATGAAGGTAGGCGAGAAGGCATACCCAATGCACCATTAGAAGCCATGGCATCCGGTTGTGTAGTGGTTGGCTCTAATGTTTCTGGAGTAAAAGATATATTAAAGGAATTTCCCGAATACTTGTTTGAAGCAAGTAATGTAGATGCTTTAGCAGAAAAATTACTGGCAGTAAAAAATATGCAAGAAACCGAAAGAAGTTCTTTAGCTATGGCAATGCGAGAACAAGTGATCAAAGAATTTTCAATAGAAGAGTTTCTAAATAATCATGAAGCATTATATTTAAGTATTGTTAAATAAAAAGGAATGACAAAGCAAGATGCAAACTTATGGAAATCTAAAACCCCAGAACATCTACCCGATTTTATTATTGGAGGTGCTATGAAATCTGGAACAACTACATTGCATGCTATTTTGCACGCGCATCCAGATATTGCCATAGCGCATAACGAATTGGGTTTTTTTGATATCGATAGCATTTTACAGCATCCAGATTATCATTTTTATGATGCTAAAAAAGAAGTATGGACCAGTCAGAACATGCAAGAAAATCCAGAAGCATTATGGGATTGGTATACCAAGCAATTTAAAAGTATTGAAAAAAAAGCAAGCTGTATTGGCGAAGATTCTACAACCTATTTAACTTCTGAAATTGCAGCAAAGCGAATTGCTTTACAAGACAAACCTATTAAGCTTCTGTTTATATTAAGACATCCTACCAAAAGAACGATTTCAAATTATTTGCACCTTTTAAAATCGGGAAGAGCTATTTATACGCTTGAAGATACACTACGTTTTAATCCAAATAGTATTATTAGACGAAGTATGTATATGGAGCAGTTAGAGGCCTATTATAAACATATTCCCATGGAAAGGATTAAAGTGGTTTTGTTTGAAGATTTATTAGAAAATAAAGAAAAATGCATACAAGAAGTATGTGATTTTTTAGAGGTAGATTTTTCTAAGTTTGATACCGGTGTATTAAATACACATTCTAATAAAACAAAAACACCAAAGCATATAAAATTACAGCTTCTTAGAAATCGGTTGTTACGTAAAAGCGGTAATTATAGATATTCTAGTTTTATACCGGTATCTCCCGTTTTTCAAAGTAAAATACCATTGCAATATCGTATAATAGATAGGTTACATAAAAAACTAAATCCCTTAAAAAGTACTATTAAATTTAAAGCATCCAAGGCTACTGTAACATTATTAGATGATTTTTTTAAAGCAGAATTTAAAGATTTGGATAATATTCTGAAAAAAGAAGTTTATTCTAAATGGTTTAAAAATTAGGCCAAACATATGCTATTCAACTCCATAGATTTTGCGATTTTTTTACCAATAGTTTTTATGCTCTATTGGGTATTAAATAAACAAGCAGTTAAGTTTCAGAATTTATTAATTGTAGTTGCTAGTTACGTATTTTACGGCTGGTGGGATTATCGCTTTTTGGCACTTATTGTATTTAGTACCCTTGTTGATTTTTGGATAGGTAATTATTTAAAAAAGACTACAAATGTTACCAAAAGAAAACTGTTGTTATACACTAGTATTTTTGTTAATATCGGGCTTTTAGGATTTTTTAAATACTATAATTTTTTTGTAGATAATTTCACGGCTGCTTTTTCCTTTTTTGGAAGTGAAATACAACCTAATACCTTACATATTATTTTACCAGTAGGAATTAGTTTTTACACCTTTCAAACGCTA
>NZ_JBSHNR010000071.1:0-144190 GCF_053604645.1 Lacinutrix cladophorae
GCGTTTGGCAGTGGCTATTTATTAATCGCTGAGAATCTCTTAAAAAATAATTTCTTGATCCTTGTATAGAACCTACCTGACGGCAGGCAGGTATTGAAATTTACGAGAAGTTCTATTTTATATAATATAGAATTATAGCTATATAGTAAGATATATAACTACAAAGCCACAATTAGCTTTACATAATTACTATCGATATAAGTCTAAAGACGTTATATCTGCAATTATGTCAAATATCGCCCAAAAGCGCGCTATTACGCTAATTGTTGTGAAATGTACTATAATTAATATTATGTAAAATAGACTTTTTCTAAACTCCTGTACTTCTTGATTATCTATACAAATCAAATGTTATCTTTAAAACTTAAAACGTTAATAAAAAACAAAACTATCGTATAGTCCTAAAACATAAAGTATTTTTGTAGTCAAATTTTATACCATGCATTCTTTTAAAAATATTGTAGCAATAAAACATTTACTTTACGATTATCTAATCGAATTAGGTGTATCCGCCAACACTGCCAAATATCTTAATATGCTGGGTTTGTTACTGGCTTTAATGCTAGTTGTTTTTATTATTGATTACATCATTAGAAAAATACTTATCAATGCATTTAATGTATTTGCTATAAAGTCAAAATCTAAATTTGATAATATTCTGGTTAAAAATAAAGTACCTCGTAATATTGCACACATTATTCCACTTATTCTAGCCTTAGAATTTATTCCTATGGTTTTTGAGGATTTTCCCTATCTAGAAAATATTATCGAAAAATCGCTTAAAGTTTTCGGAATCATCCTAACACTTTGGGTAGCTCGTAGTATTTTAAATTCGGTAAAAGATTATCTAAAAACACTACCACGTTTTAAAGACAAACCCATTGATAGTTACATTCAAGTCATTATGATTTTTGCTTGGATAATTGGCCTCTTCTCTATCTTTGCTATTATTACAGGAATTTCCTTTTGGAAATTTGTTACCACTCTTGGTGCAGCTTCTGCGATTATTATTCTAGTATTTAGAGATACAATTCTAGGTTTTGTGGCTAGTATTCAGGTGTCTATAAACGATATGGTACGTATTGGAGATTGGATTACCTTCGAAAAATATGGCGCAGATGGTGATGTTATTGAAATTAATTTATCTACAGTAAAAGTGCAGAATTTTGATAAAACCATAACTACAATTCCTACATATGCGCTTATTTCCGATTCGTTTAAAAACTGGCGTGGCATGAGTGATTCTGGTGGAAGAAGAATTAAACGTTCTATATTAATAAAAGCTTCTAGTGTACATTATTTATCGCAGGAAGACATTGAAAAACTAACGAAAATACAACTCATTACGGCCTACCTTACCGATGCTAAAAAAGGAATTGATAAACATAATGAAACACATGGCATTGATAAATCGGTTTTAATTAATGGTAGAAACCTTACCAATTTAGGGGTTTTTAGAAAGTATATACAATCGTATATCGAAAATCATTCTGCTATTAATAAAGACATGACTATTATGACTCGTCAATTAGCTCCAACAGCTCAAGGTTTGCCTCTGGAAATCTATGCTTTTAGTAAAGATAAACGTTGGGAAAATTACGAGTATATTATTTCCGATATTTTCGATCATAGCTTGGCTGCTATTACCTATTTTGATTTAGAAGTATTCGAATTAAGCACAGGAATAGGAACAGTTTAACAAAGCAACATATTTACGTTTCTAGCCTCACTCCTTTTCATTTTAATGAAATCCTTAACATCTATAAACTAAAAAAGCTTCTTATAAATAAGAAGCTTTTTTTAATATTGTGTAAATAAAATTACTTAAGTAGTTTTACTTTAACTGCATTCATACCACGTTGTCCTTTTTCAAGTTCATAAGAAACTCTATTACCTTCTGTTATTTGGTCTATTAAACCACTAACATGGCAAAAGTATTTTTCATTGTTTTCAGAATCTATAATAAAACCGAAACCTTTAGAGGTATCAAAAAACGAAACATTACCAGATCGAACTGGATCGAATGCTTCTTTGTCTCCTTCTAAAGTTTTAGGAATACTTACTTCAATATTGGCAGCTTTTACTTTAACTTTTAAAGCAGGATCTGGAGGAGTATCTGTTAAATTACCATTGTGGTCCACGTATGCAAACTGAATTCCTTCTGTTCCATTTGCTTCTTTTTCCGCCTTACGAGCTTCCATTTTTTTACGTTTATCTTCACGTTTCTTTAAACGTTTCTTTTCCTTTTCGCTTTTGTTAAATGTCTGTTGTGATTTTGCCATTAATTACCTAAAATATTGTTTTTACTTGTTAATAAGTCTCAAAGATATTGATTTCCTTACTTGTAAGCAAAGATTCCTGCTTCCTTTTATAGTTCTATTCGCATTTTTTTTTAAAATGGAAGTTTTTGTAAATCTACATTCCCACCAGAAAGTAGTATACCAATATGTTTGTTTTTAAAGCTTTCCTTGTTATTTAATACAACTGCTAAAGCTACAGCACTAGAAGGTTCTACTACAATTTTAAGCCGTTGGTAAATGAGTTGCATTGCCTCTAAAATAGCTTGTTCTTCTACACAAATAATTTCATGTACATATTTTTTTAAAATCGGAAAATTAAGATCTCCTAAATGGGTTCTTAATCCATCTGCAATCGTATTTGTATGTAAATTGGTTTCTATTTTTCCACTTTGCAACGACCTAAATGCATCATTAACTGCACTTGGCTCTCCGCCAACAGCCAAACCGTTATTACCAAAATAGTGCGTTGTTAATGCTGTTCCTGCCAATAATCCTCCTCCTCCAACTGGAGCAATTACCATCTCTAAATCTGGTTGTTCTTGCAATAATTCTAAGCAAGCTGTTGCATTACCATAAATAACACCCATATCATTGGATGGATGTACAAAAGTTGCTCCTATTTCTTTTACCATTTTAGCGGAAGCTATCTCCCTTGCTTCAATAGTAGATGCACATTCCGTTATTTTTCCACCATAGCCTAAAACGGCATCTTTTTTCACTTGCGGCGCATTTTCTGGCATCACAATATATGCAGTAACACCCAAGCTTTTTGCTGCTAAAGCTAATGCTTGTGCAAAGTTTCCTGAAGAATGTGTTACTACTCCTCTACTCCTTTGTTCTTCGGTTAATTGAAGAATAGCATTCGTGGCTCCACGCATCTTAAAAGCACCCATTTTCTGAAAGTTTTCACATTTAAAAAATAGAGTCGCTTCACAGATCGTATTTATTCCTTGTGAGGTTAGTACAGGCGTTTTATGTATATACTTGGAAATACGTTGCTGACTTTCTATGATAGCGTTTTTGTGATTCATTATGTATATTAAAATGAAATTATCGTTTTAAAGAGAAATGCCCTTTTGATTGCTTTCCGTTTTGAAATTCTATAAGATACCAATAATCACTTGCTATAGATGGTATATTATTAAATTCTCCATCCCATCCTTGTGAGTTGGGGCCAAATGTTTTTAAAAGTTTTCCATAACGATCAAATACATAAACCGTTTTAATTTCGTTATTCGGATCGGTAATAGACCAAGTATCATTATAACCATCTCCATTTGGCGTAAATACTGAAGGGATAACAATTGCTAAGTTTTCTGTGGTAAAATATGCTGCATGACAACCAGAAGCTGCTCCTTGACTATTATATGGAATTACAGCAATATAAATGGTTGTGTTTTCTGGTAAATCAGAAAGCGGATAGTACGTAGTAATATTACCAATATCTTCATTAAAAACTATATCTGTTCCTCCTTCTGTGGTTCCTATATTTAAAAAATATCCAGTAGCATTGGCTATTGCGTTCCAAGAAATTGCAGTAGAAACCGAAACGTTGGCGTCATTATTTGCTGGGGAAACTAATGTTGTACAATTCGGAATTAAAGCTTCGGTTGTAAAACTTTCTTCAGAACAAGTTGTTGCATTTCCTGCAGCATTATACGGAATTATAGAAACATAAATTATTGTGTTTTCTGGTAAATCGGAAACTGGATTGTAAGTAGTAACATTAGCTACATCGGTACTTGGTAGAATTTCCGATCCTCCGGAAGTGGTTCCAATGGAGATAAAATAACCTGTCGCATTTGCAATGGCATTCCAAGAAATTGCAGTAGAAACCGAAACGTTGGCATCATTATTTAAAGGAGAAGTTAGCGTTGTACAATTCGGAATTAAAGCTTCGGTTGTAAAGCTTTCTTCAGAACAAGCTGTTGCATTTCCTGCGGCATTATACGGAATTATAGTAACATAAATTGTTGTGTTTTCTGGTAAATCGGAAGTCGGATTGTAAGTAGTAACATTTCCAACATCCTCGTTATTTACTATTTCTGTGCCACCAGCAGTAGTTCCTATATTTAGAGAATATCCTGTAGCATTGCTAATTGCATTCCAAGAAACATTAGAAGAAACCGAAACATTCGTATCATTATTTATTGGTAAAATTAAGGACGTACAATTCGGTTCTAAAACTTCGGTAGTAAAATGGGAAACACAAATAGTTCCTAATCCAGAAATAGTACTATAAGCGAATACTTCAACAAATATTAAGGTATTCGATGGTAAATCAAAAGGCAAATTGAGTGAAGTTATACTTGCATCTAAAGTAACAATATATAACTCTGAACCACCTAAACTAGTCCCAACATATATTTCATAATTTGTTGCATTTTCACTTACATCCCAAGTCAATATGGAATCCACAGGAACATCAATTTCTGCACTGATAGGAGAAGTTAATTCCACACAACCCACTTGAAGAGATTCTATTGTAAAACTTTCTTCAAAACATGCTGTTGCATTTCCTGCAGCATTATACGGAATTATAGAAACATAAATTGTTGTGTTTTCTGGTAAATCGGAAACTGGATTGTAAGTAGTAACATTAGCTACATCGGTACTTGGTAGAATTTCCGATCCTCCAGAAGTGGTTCCAATGGAGATAAAATAACCAGTCACATTTGCAATGGCATTCCAAGAAATTGCAGTAGCAACCGAAACGTTGGTGTCATTATTTAAAGGAGAAGTTAGCGTTGTACAATTCGGAATTAAAGCTTCGGTTGTAAAACTTTCTTCAGAACAAGTTGTTGCATTTCCTGCGGCATTATACGGAATTATAGAAACATAAATTATTGTGTTTTCTGGTAAATCGGAAACCGGATTGTAAGTAGTAACATTAGCTACATCGGTACTTGGCAGAATTTCCGATCCTCCGGAAGTGGTTCCAATGGAGATAAAATAACCTGTCGCATTGGCTATGGCATTCCAAGAAATTGCAGTAGCAACCGAAACGTTGGTGTCATTATTTAAAGGAGAAGTTAGCGTTGTACAATTCGGAAGAAATCCTTCTGTAGTAAAAGACTCCTCTGTACAACCTGTGATACTTCCTAAAGAATTATATGGAGTAATGTTTACAAATATTTGGGTATTACTTGGTAAGTCTGCTATAGGATTGTAGGTAGTAGTATTGCCAACATCTTCATTAGCTACAATATCAGTACCACCAGAAGTCGTTCCAATATTAATATAATATCCATTCGCATAACTAGCAGCATTCCAAGAAATATTAGTAGAAGCAATTACATTGGTGTCATTATTTGTAGGAGTAATTATAGTGGTGCAAACAGTTGGACTAGCTGTATTTGTAGTAGTGAAACTTTCTTCGGTACAATTTAAAACTGTACCGTTATAAAAATAAGGTGTTATGGTAACAAAAACCTGTGTATTGGAAGGAAAATCGAATCCTAAAGAATAACTTTCTACATCTCCAACATCTATGTTATTTAGTATGTCTGTACCTCCAGAAGTAGTACCAATACTCAAATAATAACCACAAGCACCAAGACTTTCTGTCCAAGTTAACACTTCATTTATAGGAATATTTGTGCTGCCGTCTATGGGAGAAATAAGAGAAGTGCAAGTTTCTGTAGGAGAGGTAATATTTAGCGTAATATCATTTCTAATTAATAATAAGTTTTTACCACTAGTTCCTGGCGGATTAGTATTATCAAAAGGAACCAAATCACTAGTTATTTCGGAATGGTATACTGCAGTATCACAACTATTAACAGAAGGAATAGTATAGTTAGGAGAATCTGGCGCTCCAGGAATAGCAATGCCATCTTTAAACCAGGTATAATGGTTTTGGGCTCCTGCACAAACGGTAGTAAGGGTAACACTGTCTCCTGCATTGGCATTTATGGTATCTATAGTATCTACTTTTGCTTGTGGTGCATACCAATATTGGGTCATTATTGGTAACTCTGAAGAACCAAAAGTATTGGTTTGTGATAAAAGATATACTAAATCATTATGCTGATTTTCAATATGTCCAAATTCAAAAGCATTATTATGATAATAGAATCGAAAATAATTCGCATTACTTCCTGCCAAACTAGCAAAATCTGGCATGGGTCCAGAAAGATTATTAAAACTTACATCTATAATATTCGAAGCACTAATTCCATAATAATTAGACTTTACAGTAAACAATTGATCGAGCAAATCGGTACCAGAAAACAGATTATAACTAGCAACGATATTTACTAATTTGACACAATCTAAAATATATAAAGATTCCACCTGGTTGTTAGAAATATTTAAATAGGCTAGTTCTCCATTTTGCGTTAAGTCTAACCCGGTAGTTGTAAAGAGATTATTAGAAATAATTAAATGTCTTAAAGCTATATTATTAGTAACATCTAAATCTGGTAATAAATTATAACTTAATGTAACATATTCTAAGAGAATGTTTTGTGTTAAATCAATATTTGGCAATTGATTTCTTGAAAGGTCAATATCCTCTAATAACACGTTTTGCGTTAAATCTAGTGTAGTAAAATTATTATTGTCTAATTCTAAGTCCTGTAATAGTATATTCTGACTAAGATCAATAGTATCCATATCATTATTTCCTAGATCTAGATTTATTAATAATAGGTTTTGCGTGAGGTCTACAATTAAAGGAGTTATATCGTTATACGTGAAATCTAAATCGACTAAATTTGGTATTACTGAAAAATCTATAAGATGTTGTATATCGTGTCTAAAGATATAAATTTCTGTAAGTGTCGAAGAATTTGGCAATAGTAGATTCTCTACCATGGTTTCCGATAAACGAATTTCTTCTAAATTTATATAATTAGAGATGTCAATAGTAGGAATATCAATATTGCTAAGAGAAAGATATACTAAATTGGTATAAACATTTGGTAAGGTAATTACGGTACTGACTTCACTTCTATTTATAATTAGGTTTTCTAAATTTGCTATTAGAGAAAAATCTAAGGTAGCATCATTTATTCTCGCAATAGTTATATCGGTTAAGGTATTTGTGACAGGCAAAATTAAATCGTCTACTAGTCCATGATAATTTATGGTAATGTCTATGGCATTTATATTTTGGGAAAAATCTAAAGTAGTTATAGAAGAATTTCCAACCACAGCAGTATTACTCGATAAATAAATATTTTCTAATGCAATGTTTTGCGAAAAATCAATACTATTTAATGCATCATTACTTCGATTATTAATTGCTGTTAATTGGGTTAAAGCATTTAAATGAATATCTACAATTGGGTTATTACCTAAATCTAAATCAATAAGGTTTACAAAAGCATTAATTCCTGTAATATTAGAAATAGCAGTACCTCCAAGCGTTAAGTTTGTAATAGCTTGCGCGTCTACATCTAGAATATTTCCGTTTAGACCATTAGTATCAATACCTTGATTTACTAATTCTTGCTCAAAATTTACATCAGGAATCGCTGTTGTTTGCGATTGTGCTACACTAAAACTAAAAAATAATACCAATAAAAAATAATATAACTTCATGCATACGAAAATAACCACAATAAATTATTTAGTGAAATTATTAAAGTATTAATATTGAAATAGTTCTATATTTTTATCAATATTATATTGTTTATAACTCCATTAATAGATACTGTTTTTCACTTTATATAAAACTGAAATTTATGTATTTTGCACATCAAAAATTTACTAAAGCACTATTTTTAGATAAACAACAAGTACCCATCCAAAAGTTATAAATAAAAACACATGAACCATTCATTCTTGATTATATATTCGTTTAATCAACTGTGTATATGAATGCAATATCTATCCTTTAATAAAAAAATAATTACACTATATGAAAGTATGCATTGCCGAAAAACCTAGTGTTGCTAGAGAAATTGCTTCTGTTTTAGGAGCAAATTCGAAGCGTGATGGTTATTATGAAGGCAATGGTTATGCAGTAACTTATACCTTCGGGCATTTATGTACTTTAATGGAACCCAATGACTATAAACCCTATTGGAAAAGTTGGGACCTTAACAACTTACCCATGTTACCAGAAAAGTTTAAAACCAAAGTGGTTTCCAATTCTGGAATACAAAAACAGTTTAAAATTGTAAAAAGCCTTTTTGATAAAGCAGATGTGGTAATAAATTGTGGGGATGCAGGACAAGAAGGAGAACTCATACAACGTTGGGTTTTAGAACAGGCAAATTATAAAGGAGAAGTTCAACGACTTTGGATTTCATCACTTACTACAGAAGCTATAAAAGAAGGTTTTAATAATTTAAAGCCTTCAAAAAATTACGATAATTTATATTACGCAGGTTTTTCACGAGCAATTGGAGATTGGCTTTTAGGAATGAATGCCACAAGATTATATACGGTAAAACATGGAGGATACAAACAAGTACTTTCGGTTGGAAGAGTGCAAACTCCTACTCTAGCAATGGTTGTAAATCGTTTTAAAGAAATTGAAAACTTTAAACCACAACCGTATTGGGAATTACAAACCATGTATCGAGACACCTTATTTAGTTATGAAGAAGGTCGTTTTCTTAAAATGGAAGATGGCGAAATACTAGCCAATAAAGTGAAAGAAGCTCCTTTTGAAATTGTTTCTATTACGAAGAAAAAAGGAACCGAATATGCTCCAAAACTATTCGATTTAACTGGTTTACAAGTATATTGTAATACGAAGTTTGGGTTTTCTGCAGACGAAACTTTAAAGATTGTTCAAAAACTATACGAACAAAAAGTAGTTACCTATCCTAGAGTAGATACTACATTTTTACCAAATGATGTATACCCAAAAGTAGAAGGGATTCTTAAAAATTTGACAAAATATGCGAGCTTAACAGCACCACTACTTGGTAAGAAAATTAAAAAATCATCTAAAGTTTTTAATGATAAAAAAGTAACCGATCACCATGCAATTATTCCAACAGGAATGCAAATGAATTTACAATACAACCAGCAACAGGTTTATAATATTATTGTAAAACGATTTATCGCTGTTTTTTATGAAGATTGTTCGGTTTCCAACACTACAGTTATTGGTAAAGCTACCGATGTAAATTTTAAAACTACAGGGAAAGAAATTTTAAAAAAAGGATGGCGTGTTGTCTTTGAAAATAAAGACAAACCAACCAAAGAAAGTGGCATGCTTCCTACATTTGTTAAAGGAGAAAATGGTCCGCATACACCTTCTTTTTTAGAAAAACAAACCAAACCACCAAATCAATTTACAGAAGCTTCCCTCCTACGTGCTATGGAAACAGCAGGAAAACAAGTAGATGATGATGAGTTGCGAGAATTAATGAAAGATAACGGAATAGGAAGACCTTCAACTCGCGCCAATATTATTGAAACATTATTTAAGCGTAAATATATAAAGCGAAATAAAAAGCAGATTTTACCAACTACAACAGGAATTCAATTAATCGATACTATTCAAAATGAATTATTGAAATCTGCAGAACTTACAGGTTCTTGGGAAAAGCAATTAAAAGATATTGAAAAAGGAGAGTTTAGCGCTAGTGTTTTTATAAAAAACATGAAACGAATGGTAGATCAATTGGTATATGAAGTACGTAGTGAAACCAAACGAGCGAATATTAGTTATGCAACAACAGTTAAGAAGACATCCACTAAAAAAGCAACTAAAAAAACGGCTGGAGTAACTACAGAAACTTGCCCCAAATGTAAACAAGCTAAACTTATAAAAGGAAAATCTGCTTATGGTTGTGCTAATTATGCAAATGGATGTAAACTTATTTTACCGTTTAGTTTTGAAGGGAAAAAGATATCAGACAAACAATATATTCGTTTACTTCAAAAAGGATCTACAGTCCATTTAAAAGGCTTTAAAACAGCAAACGGAAAAGTAGATGGATTACTTCGTTTTGATGATGATTTTAGATTAGTATTGGAGCCAAAAAAGACAGCTGCAGACAAAATACCAGACTCTTTAACTTGTCCGAAATGCAAAAAAGGAACGGTTATAAAAGGAAAAACAGCCTATGGTTGTTCTGCTTATAAATCAGGATGTGACTTTATATATACTTTTGATGATTTGCGTACAAAAGCAAAAAACCAAAAACTAACTAAAGCTTTGGTTTTTAAAATTTTGAGTAGTTATAATTAAAGTTTTAATTCAACTTTAAAACAAAGCTTTACTCTGGTTTTCTACCGTGAATTTCTTCAAAAACAGTATCAAAATTATCACGTAAATACGCACGAAGTTTCAATCTGTAATCGTTTTTTAGCCAATCTACAAAGTTGTAGGTACTTTTACTAATACACTTGGTATATCTACCAATTCTATAATCAATATCGTCACCTAGCATTTTTGCCAAACCAAGAGCATCATATACGTCTTCCGAATTTTCGATACAAATTTTGGCATGATGAATAATGGAACGTTCAAGTACCACTTTAGAAGATTCTCCTCTTTTAATAGAGTCTATATATGTTTTTTTAATATCAAAATAGACTTCTTTAGATTTAGAAAACTCAGCTCTAAGCTCATCAGGCATTTCATATCTAAAGTTATCTTCAATGTCTTCATCATTTATAAGACCATCTAAGTAGAAATTTGGTGTTCTAAAAATACGTTGCCAATCTAAGTCTGCTCCCCAAGGTCCAAATCGGTGTAAATTGTTTCCTAAATCGATAACCTGAAAAGTAGATTTGTTTTTTAAGATACGAGAACCTCTACCAATCATCTGGTAATACAGTGTTAACGATTTTGTTGCTCTATTTAAAATAATTGCTTCTACTGTTGGCTCATCGAAACCTGTAGTTAAAATACTTACAGATGTTAAGATAGCATCTGGCGTTTCATGAAACCATTTTAAAATAGCTTTACGTTCTTTTTTGGTATTGGTATTGTCTAAGTGTGCAACAGGATATCCTGCTCTTCTAAAAGTATCATAAACATGTAAAGATGTATTAATTCCATTATTAAAGATTAATGTTTTTTTACCTTTACATCTTTCTTCGTAAGCCTGAATAAGCTTAGAGAGCATGTCTGTGTTTGTGTATAGATCTTCGGAAGACTTTACGGTATAATCTCCATTTGCACCTACTATTAATGAGGTTAAGCCTACATTATAAGAATATACTTCTGCTTGCGCTAAAAATTCATTTTCAATAAGATGTTCAATAGTTTCACCAACAATAAGCTCGTTATAATTGTCATTCATTGGAAGCTTAATATTCGAACTTAAAGGTGTAGCTGTAACTCCAAGTATAAAAGACTTTTCGAAAAACTTAAATAGTTTTGTAAAAGAGTTATAATGCGCTTCATCAATAATTACTAGTCCAATGTCAGATATATCTAATTTGTCTTCTTGTAGTCTATTGTTTAAAGTTTCCACCATTGCCACAAAACAACTATATTTTGCTTGGTCATCTAGGTTTGCTTTACTACTTACAATTTTATTTTCTACACCAAAACTGGTAAGCATACTTGAAGTTTGTTTACATAATTCGATTCGGTGTGTCATCACTAAAACTTTCTTTTTGTGATGCTTTAAATATTGTCTAACAATTTCAGAAAAAATAACGGTCTTTCCTCCTCCTGTTGGTAATTGGTACAAAAGGTGGTAGTCTTCTGGAGCATCTTCAAAAGCCTTGAAAATTCTATTAATTGCTCCTTTTTGGTAACTATAAAGGTTTTTACCTTCGTTTCTTTCTTCTTGTTCTGTAGTATTAATAACGTTTCCCATAAAAATTTTAAGATGTGCAAAAATAACATCTTTTTACTGTTTATAAAGGGTATTTAAGAAGAAATTTAAAAAAAATAGTTATTTACTCTTTAATTATAAGGATCGAAGCTTTTACCCCTTTGGCTAAATTCCATTGGTTTCCGGAAATAACATTACCAAAATCGTCTAGAATTTGAAATTCTGCTGTATTTGGAGAAACTTGTCCAGTATCTAGAGCAAAAAAATCAATTTTATTAATGCCTTCTACTAACTTAAACTTAAACCCACTGTAGTCAGGAGTTAATAACACAGTTGCTTTTACAATATCGTCGTTAATAAATACACGAATATGATCTCCATCAAAAGCACCATAATCCCTATAGACTATATTTATATTTTCGGAAGCTGTTTTGTGGTCTCCAAAAAATTGTGTCGTTGTATTACCTCTAAATTGTTTCTCCTTTTTAAGGTCGGTATAACTTGCATGCTTATTAATCTTGTCTTGGTATAATTCTCCAGGATTTCCAAATTCTTCTTGGCTAAACATAGAAAATTCTTTTTTTGGCAAATCCATAGGATGATTTTGCTTCGGTACTGTCATCCCATTTATGTTATCTTCTTTAGGGACAACAAAACCTTGGTTGTTTATTGGCTTGCCTTCATCTTCTTTAGCTTCTTCTTCTATCTCTCCTTCTTCACTTTCTATAACAGGAATTGCTACAGACTTTTGCTCACTATCAATTTGTGCCTGAAGGTTGAAACTTAAAAAACATAAAAAAATTAAAAAGAGTACTCGCATGATATATTTAGAATAATTCTATTCTCTGTTTTCAAAAATCGTTCCTAAGTTTCAATTATGCAATTTTAATACCCTCTTTTTAATTTATTTAACGTAATACATGTGTTTAACAGAACTTATAGTGCTGTTAATTCGTTTGTTTTCATCTTATTAATGTTAAAATGTGTTAAATTACTATTATGCATTGCATAGTACTGTAACAATTTGATTTTTGTATCGTCTATTAAGTATAACAATCAAAAAACAAAAATCATGAGAACTTTAAACAACAATCAATTATCTGGAACTTTAAATAACACAAAAAGCCACGCCTGGAATAGCAAAAGACGTTTCAGATAATCATTTAAAAGAAAACATCAATCAATCAATCAATCAATCAATCAATCAATCTAAAACAAAAATTATGAGAACTTTAAACAACAATCAGGTATCAGGAACTTTAAATAACACGAAAAGTCACGCTTGGAATAGCAAAAGACGTTACAGATAATTATTTAAAAGAAACATCAATCAATTAATCCATAAAAAAACCACCAGAGTTATGAGAACATTAGCAAAACTATCTAAAAAAGTAAGTGGTATTGTAGAAGAGCAAAACCTTGTAAATAGACATGTTATTCGTTTTTGTAACGCTAACACTACCCTTTGGAAAGGCGCGAACAGGTTCGCACATTAAAAGAATTAGTCACTCTTAAAAAAGTCAATTAATATAAAAGTTAATTGGCTTTTTTTATGGTATCGTTTTTGTGAATGTATACATCTATTAATCTTAAATATTTACTAGCATGAGATACTCAAAATCTTCACCAACAGTAAATGCAGGTTCTATGGCAGACATTGCATTCTTATTATTAATCTTTTTTTTGGTAACTACAACTATCGCTTCCGATGAAGGCATAAACAGGAAATTACCCAGAGAATGCCCTCCAAATGTAGATTGTTCTACAGATTTAAACGAACGCAATGTGTTACGAATTGTTCTAAACGGAAAGGATGAAATTTTAGTAGAAAATGAATTGGTAAGTATTTCGGACATTAAAAATTTAACTAAAGATTTTATTGATAACAACGGCGAAGCTACCTGCTTGTATTGTAACGGAAAACAAGCAACTACTTCTTCTGATAAGCCAACCGAAGCTGTTATTTCCCTTCAAAATGATAGAAATACCAGCTATACGCTTTTTGTAAAAGTGCAAGATGAAATTACAAAGGCCTATTATGAATTGCGAAATGCATACAGCAAGAATAAATTCAACAAAACGGAGGATTCATTAACACCTCGAGAAATGAAAGAGATTCGAGAAGCGTATCCTTTTATAATTAGTGAAGCGGAAACGAAATATATAATACGATAAATGCTATTTAATTCTTTTAGAAAGAAGCCTTAATACGCTAACAACTTCAACAATTCCCCTTCAAACTTATCTCGAGATAAGTACTGGTCCTCTAGCTGACCAATAAAAGGAATTGGTGTTTCCATACTCGCGACACGTTTTACAGGAGCGTCTAATTGCTCGAAGCAGTTTTCCATAATTAAAGCAGAAATATCACTAGCAATTCCGCCAAAAAGCGAATCTTCTTGCAATATGATTGCTTTACCTGTTTTCTTTACAGAAGTATAAATAGTTTCAGTATCTAAAGGTTGTAACGAGCGCAAATCAATAACATCTGCATCTATATCACTATGTTTTTCTAAAGTACTTAAAGCCCAATGCACAGCGGCTCCATAAGCGATTATAGAAACCGCATCGCCTTCTCTTAAAAGCGAAGCTTTACCAAGTGGTAATGTATAATAATCTGTTGGTACTTCTTGACGGATACTTCTATACAGCGCTTTATGCTCAAAGAATAGTACTGGATTTGGGTCATTAATTGCTGTAGCTAAAAGTCCTTTTGCATCATAAGGAAACGCTGGATATACTACTTTTAGACCAGGAGTTTTTGTAAACCAAGCTTCGTTAGTTTGGCTATGAAAAGGTCCAGCAGCCACTCCTGCTCCACAAGGCATACGTAATACTACATCTGCATTCTGGTTCCATCGATAATGGCTTTTTGCTAAATAATTTACTACAGGATTAAAACCAGAAGTTACAAAATCTGCAAATTGCATTTCTACCACACTCTTTATGCCAGCTATAGAAAGTCCCATCCCTGTTTCTACAATTGCAGATTCACAAATAGGTGTATTACGAACTCTATCTTTTCCAAAGGCATTTACAAAACCATCAGTAATTTTAAAAACACCACCATATTCTGCAACATCTTGCCCCATGATAACTAAATCATCATAACGTTCCATACTTTGTTTTAATCCTTCAGAAATAGCATCAACCAATCTTAATTCTTCTGTTTCTTTGTTAGGAGTAACTTCCTGATATACATAGTATTTATATACATCACTTAACTCTTCACTTTCAGATGGAAATATTGCTTCTTCCGCATAGGCTAAATCTAAATGCTCATTAATTTCATGAACTATTTCCTCTTTTAGTTTCACCTCTAAAACTTCGTCAAGAATACCTTCGTTCTTTAAAAATTCTTGATAGTTTTCTAAAGGATCTTTCGCTGCCCAAGCATCTAATAAGTCTTGAGGTACATACTTTGTTCCACTAGCTTCTTCATGACCTCGCATCCTAAACGTTTTAAATTCTAGTAAAATAGGGCGTGGATTTTTCCGAATGTCTTCCGCGAAAGCGTTCACTTTAGTATAAACTTCTAAAATATTGTTTCCATCAATAATATGGCTTTCCATTCCATAACCTAAAGCTCTATCTGCTAAATCCTTGCAATTATATTGCTCACTTGTTGGAGTAGATAAGCCATAGCCATTGTTTTCGATACAGAATAAGACAGGTAATTGCCAAACCGAAGCTACGTTTAAAGCTTCGTGAAAATCTCCTTCGCTAGTTCCGCCTTCACCAGTAAAAACGGCGGTTACTTGTTTTTTGTTTTTTAACTTACTTGCTAGAGCAATCCCATCAGCAACCCCTAATTGTGGTCCTAAATGCGAGATCATACCTACAATATTGTATTCTTGAGTTCCAAAGTGAAAACTTCTGTCTCTACCCTTTGTAAATCCGCTAGCTTTGCCTTGCCATTGTGCAAATAATCTATATAATGGTATTTCACGAGTAGTAAAAACCCCTAAATTACGATGCATTGGCAAAATATATTCTTCGTTTAGCATAGCTTTTGTTACTCCAACAGAAATAGCCTCTTGGCCAATACCAGAAAACCATTTAGAGATTTTTCCTTGTCTTAACAGAATGAGCATCTTCTCCTCTATCAGTCTAGGTTTCAGCATGCTTTTATATAAATCGATTAAGGTTTCATTACTTAACCCTTCTTTGTTGTAGTTCATGATTGCTTTAGAAAACGTTTCCAATACCTTGTATTTTTATATATCAAATGTAACTAATTTTTCATGTTATGCCACTTTTAAGTTTATTTTTACTCAAGATTTTCGTTACATTTGTAATTCGACTTATAAAATAAAAGATTTATGGATAGAATACCTAGTGTGAACCTGAAAGACTTTGTTTCAGGCGACGTAACAAGAAAGCAAAAATTTGTAGATGAAATAGGTAAAGCTTATGAAGAAATAGGTTTTGTTGCACTGAAAGGGCATTTTTTAGAGGATACTTTAGTAAATAATTTATACGGAGAAGTAAAGAACTTTTTCGACCTTCCTGTAGAAACAAAACGCAGCTATGAAGTACCAGGTATTGGAGGGCAACGTGGCTATATATCTTTTGGTAAAGAAAGTGCTAAAGGAAAAAAAGAAGGAGATTTAAAAGAATTTTGGCATTTTGGTCAGTTTGTAGAAAACAACCCTAAATTAGAAGAAGAATATCCTGCAAATGTTTCGGTTAAAGAATTACCAGAGTTTAACAAAATTGGAAAAGAAACCTATAGAATGCTAGAAAAAACGGCTAAATACGTTTTACGAGCTTTGGCTTTATACCTAAACTTAGAAGAAACATATTTTGACCAATACATACATAATGGTAATTCTATTTTAAGACCAATACACTACCCTCCTATTATTAATGAACCAAAAAATGCAGTTCGTGCTGCTGCTCATGGTGACATTAATTTAATAACACTTTTAATGGGTGCACAAGGAAGAGGTTTACAAGTGCAAAAACATGATGGTGAATGGATAGACGCTATTGCAGAACCAGACGAATTAATGATTAATGTTGGTGACATGCTTTCTCGTCATACCAACAATAAATTAAAATCTACGATACACCGAGTTATTAATCCGCCAAGAGAACTTTGGGGAACTTCTCGTTATTCTATGCCATTTTTTATGCACCCAATAAGTGATATGAAATTAAATGTTTTAGAAAGTTGTATAGATGAAGATAACCCAAAATTATATGAAGATATTACTGCTGGTGAATTTTTACATGAACGCCTTGTAGAATTAGGCCTAATTAAAAAATAGTCCATGGACTTACAAGACCAACTTAAAAACTTGTTTCCAGACCATGTAGAAGAAACTCCTAAAAAAGAAGATGCTACAGAAAAAGGAATTTGGATGCAAGACGATCCTATTCTTTGTAAATACGAAAAACGCAAAGGTAAACCTATTACTATTTTAGATGGATATACTGGAGCTACTGAAGATTTTAAAGCCCTTGCAAAAGAACTGAAGACCAAACTAAGTGTTGGTGGAAGTTTTAAAGAGGATAAAATTATCATTCAAGGTGATTATAGAGATAAAATCATGGAAATGCTTAAAGAAAAAGGATTTAACGTAAAACGAGTTGGAGGCTAAACATGAAAGACAATATACTTCATATTACAAATGGCAGTAACTTAACGAATTATTTAAACGACTTAAATTACAAAGGAGATTTTTTAACATGGCACGAAATGCTATGCGAAGGTCCTGCAAATCGAATTATCAATACAGATGCATTCATTAAAGTTAGAAAAGACTTTTTAAACGAGTTTTATAATATTGAAGTTGATGAATACGAATATAAAAACGAACTACATAAATTAGATACTGTAGACCAATATTCAGAAATCGTTTTATGGTTTGAATACGATTTATTTTGCCATTTAAACATGGTAGCCGTACTAAGTCTTTTAAACGAACGAAAAATAAATTTACCTATTTCTTTAGTTTGCAGTGGAAGAATAGCAAATGAAGACCATTTAAAAGGTTTAAGCGAACTAACTCCCGAACAATTAGACTCGCACTATAAAGGCAGAATTAAACTACAAGAAAGCGATAGAGATATTGCTGTTAGTGTTTGGCAAATTTATTGTGGTACAGACCATAACTTGCTAAAAAAATACATTACAAAAAAATCCTCTTTTGAATATCTAGGCATTTGTCTTAAAGCACATTTAAAACGTTTTCCAGATTCTAAAACAGGACTAAGTACTCTAGAGCAAAACACATTAAATATTATTAATAAGTATGATATCAAGTCAAAACATCACCTGTTAGGTTATGCATTAAACTACCAAGGATATTATGGTTTTGGAGACATTCAATTAATGCGAATTATAGAAAACCTAGCCATATTTTATACCGAAGATAATGATAGTATTCGCTTAAACAGAAAAGGACATGAAGTACTTTTAGGAAAGAAAAACTATGCTTCAGAAATTAACGACAACATGATTTATGGCAATGTTAATCGTTTAGATTTTCAGTTTAACAAAAAAGAAAATAAACTCATAAAAACAATAATGCATGCCAATTAAAGAATCTGAATTAATTTTAAATCCTGATGGAAGCGTCTATCATTTAAATTTAAAACCAGAACATATAGCAGATACAATTATAACAGTTGGTGATCCAGATCGTGTTAAAAGTGTAACCAAGCATTTTGATTCGATTGAATTTTCTACACATAAAAGAGAATTTCATACACAAACAGGAATTTATAAAGGCAAAAGGCTAACTGTAATTTCTACCGGAATTGGAACAGATAACATAGATATTGTTTTTAACGAACTAGATGCTTTAGTAAATATAGATTTTAATAAAAGAGAAATTAAAGATACATTAACCACTCTAAATATTATTAGAATTGGTACTTCTGGTTCCATACAAAAAAACATTCCTATTGATGCTTTTTTAGTTAGCGAGTATGCTGCAGGTTTTGATAGTTTACTTCATTTTTATGAAAGCGAACATGTGCAAAATACAGAAATTTCGGAAGCATTAATGCAACACACAAACTGGTTTAATAAAAAATCAGATCCTTATATAGTAACTTGTGATTCTTCATTATTAAATAAAATAAAATCCAATAAAACGGTTACAGGTTTTACAGCAACTAATGTTGGTTTTTATGGACCACAAGGCCGAATTCTTCGTTTACCAATTCAGGATAACCATTTAAACGATACCCTTGCAAGCTTTAATTTTAAAGGAATGGCTATAACAAACCTAGAAATGGAAACTGCAGGTATTTACGGGATTGCTAAACTTTTAGGGCATAAAGCATTGTCTATGAACGCTATTATTGCAAATAGAGCAACTGGCGAGTTTAGTAAAGACCCAAAAGCGGTAGTTAATGCGCTTATAGAATATACCTTAAATAAAATAGTAGAATAATTTCCCACTTTGGTGCGAATAAAAAGTAATACAATTATCGCTTTCGCGGAAAAATATGAAGACAGTAAAAATTGGTGGTGTACCAGAACATTTTAATTTAGCCTGGTACTTAACACTTAAAAATGGAGAATATAAAGACGAAGGAATCAATCTTCGTTGGAAAGATTATTTTGGAGGCACAGGACAAATGTGTAACGCACTTCGTGATGGAGAAATAGATTTGGCTGTTATACTTACCGAAGGTATTGTAAAAGATATTATAGCAGGAAATCCAAGTACTATTGTACAAACCTTTGTAGACTCTCCGCTTATTTGGGGAATTCACGTAGCAGAGCATTCTAAATATGCATCTATAGAAGACTTAAAAGGCACAAAAGCTGCAATTAGCAGATATGGCTCTGGTTCGCATTTAATGGCTTACATTAACGCGCAAAACAACAATTGGAACTTAGATCAGGACTTACACTTTGAGGTGATTAAAAACCTAGATGGTGCTGTTGAAGGATTAACCAATGAAAAAGCAGACTATTTTATGTGGGAAAAATTCACCACTAAACCCTTAGTCGATAATGGTACTTTTAGACGCATTGCAAATTGTCCTTCCCCCTGGCCTTGTTTTGTTATTGCAGTAAGAACAGAATTTTTACAAAACAATAAAGAGGATGTAAAAACCATTTTAAATATTATAAATAATACTACCGAAGAATTTAAAGATATCCCATCTATCGACAAAACAATAGCAAACCGATACGAACAAAAATTAGAAGATGTACAAGAATGGCTAAGCTTAACAGAATGGTCTCAAGAAGTTATTGATGAAAAAACAATAGCAAATGTGCAAGAAAAGTTATTTGATTTAGATATCATTCCAGAAAAATGGAACTATGATCAATTGGTTACAAAATTATAAGGTATAAATTCTATACAAAGTCAGCATTTAATCCTTAAAATATTGCAGTTTAACTACTTAATTATTTAAGATTGTTAATTTTTGTTAACTTTATTTAACTAAAATCTTATATTTGTAATCCAAACCTACAAATAATAAATTAGTTCATATGCTATTAATCATTACTTCTGTTCTTATTTTTTTAGTTGCTATTAACTTCCTTCTATTAGTATTTAGTTGTAATAAAACAACTAAACGCTTAAAAATGTTAGACAAAAACAAAGGTGTAGTAAGCGTTAGACCAGCCAAACAAGGGGCTTCAAACCAACTTGCTCCAACCGGAAGTTAACGGAACTAAAATGTTTATTTCCAAACCAATATCCTCGATTAGCACTTAATGGAGATGGATGTCCAGAACATAAAATTGTGTGTTTTTTAATATCTATTATTTTTGCTTTCTTTTTAGCAAAACCACCCCAAAGTAAAAATATTACATTTTCTTTTTTATCACTTATTAATTGTATTACAGTATCTGTAAAAGTTTCCCAACCTTTTTTTTGATGACTTCCAGCTTGGTGTGCCCTAACAGTTAGTGTAGCATTTAACAACAATACTCCTTGCTTTGCCCAATGTTCTAGGTTACCATTTTTTGAAAAACAAGTACCTAAATCATTTTCTAACTCTTTAAAAATATTTTTTAATGAGGGTGGTAATGCTACACCTTCATTAACACTAAAACACAAACCATTAGCCTGACCATCATCATGATACGGGTCTTGACCAATAATAACCACTTTTAAATCTTCAAAAGCACATAAATTGAAAGCATTAAAAATATTTTCTTTTGCAGGAAAGCATTTGTGATTTTCATATTCCTCATCCACAAACTTCATTAATGATTTATAATACGGTTTATTAAAGGTTTCGTTTAAATGTATTTTCCAACTATTACTTATATACATCTTTTTTTTATTCAAAATTTATGAAAGTGTAAAATAATACTATCTTTAAACTTGATAAAAAATATAGAACCCTTTTTTTTATATTTCCATATTTAAACATAATTAAATCCCATACTTGGGAAAAACCTATGAAAAAACTAAAATTTCCATCGGCACAAACCATTTTACTAATTATTGCAGGATTAGTAACCTTACTTACTTGGGTCGTTCCTGCTGGTAAATACGAAACTTTAGGCTATAATAAAGACGATAATACATTCACTAGAATTGGTATTGAAAAATCGGAAATCCTTCCAGCAACACAAGACCATTTAGAATCACTAAATATCAAAATCCCATTAGAAAAATTCACTAATGGCGATATCTACAAACCCATAAACATACCTAATACTTATAAAAAACTAGAATCCAAACCACAAGGTGTTTTAGAATTTATTAAATCTCCTGTAAAAGGAATTATAGAAGCTGCAGACATCATTTTTCTCGTTTTAATTATTGGAGGTTTAATCGGTATTATTAATAGTACAGGTGCGTTTGATGCTGGTATTTCTTGGCTCGCCAATGCACTAAAAGGACGCGAATTTATCCTCATAATTTTAGTAACCACCTTAGTAGCTGCAGGAGGAACAACCTTTGGCTTTGCCGAAGAAACCATTGCCTTCTTCCCTATTCTAATTCCCGTATTTTTAGCTGCAAAATACGATGCCATGGTAGGTATTGCTTGTATCTTTTTAGGAAGTGCTATTGGTACCATGTGCTCTACCATCAATCCCTTTAGTACTATTATAGCAAGTGATGCAGCTGGATTAAGTTGGACTACAGGACTTGGCGGAAGACTATTTATGTTAGCTTCCTGTTTAACTATAGCATTGGTTTACATTATACGTTATGGTAAACGCGTACAAAAAGATCCTACTAAATCTATTATTTACGACCAACAAAAACAAATAGCAGCATTATTCAATCACGAAAACACTAAAATAATTGCATTTACAACTCGATTACGTTTATCCTTAATTGTATTTGCGCTTTGCTTTATCATCATGATTTATGGTGTAGTAGCCTTAGAATGGTGGTTTGTAGAAATGACTGCTACCTTCTTAGTTGGATCCATTCTTATTGGTTTTATTGCCAAAATTAAAGAAACCGAATTTATCGACACCTTTGTTAAAGGCGCAGGAGACTTATTAGGTGTTGCCCTAATTATTGGGATTGCACGTGGAGTAACGGTTATTATGGCCGACGGATTAATTAGTGATACCCTTTTACATTATGCAAGTTCCTTAACCCAAGACATGAATAAAGGTGTTTTTGCAAGTGCCATGACAGCAGTCTATGCCGGACTTTCCTTTTTCATTCCAAGTAGTTCTGGTATGGCTGTACTTACCATGCCAATCATGTCGCCACTAGCAGATAGTGTTGGTGTTGGACGCGAAATTGTAGTAAATGCCTATCAATACGGTATGGGGCTTTTCTATTTTGTAAATCCTACTGGTTTAATTTTAGCCTCGCTAGCAGTAGTAAAAGTCGGTTTCAACAAATGGTTAAAATTCGTGATGCCTTTATTCATCATCCTAATCGTCTTTACTTTAATAGTAATGACCGTTTCTAGCTATTTATAAATAACGCTTTCGCGGAATCGATGCCGTTAGCATAAACGAGTTTATTAATATCCTATTTCTTGGTAGCTACCCTGTTTTTTATATTGCTGTTTCATAGGATGAAATAGCTTTCACGACCTACTGAAAAACAACTATCATTCACATTACTAAATACACGTAGAAATACGTATTGCAAAAAGGGTTTTTAAATGATAATTTAGTTTCTTTCAACTACATGACTATAAGCGCTTTATTAATAAAAAAAAAGAATACCTTTAGTTATTATGTAATATGTTTTGATACATAACCAAAAACCACTAACCAATGCTAAAATGAATAAACAACAAATTCTATATTATGCTAGCTAAAGTATAGGACGAACATTAATTAACCAACTAAAACAAATTACAACTATCATGACACTACGATTTTATACATTAAATATAATAATAGCCTGCCTTTTTTTAAGCTCCTGTGCTAATAATAATAAAGAATATGGCACCATGATTATTCATGGCGGAACCATTTATACAGTAGACTCTACACAAACAACAGTGGAGGCCGTGGTAACCAAAAAGGATAAAATTCTCTTTGCCGGAAGTTTTGAAGAAGCAAAAAACTATCAAAATGAACAAACGGAACTTATCGATTTAGAAGGGAAGACAATGACACCAGGCTTAATTGAAGGGCATGGTCATTTTATGGGCTTAGGCTATAACGAATTAGAGCTTAATCTTATGCATACCACTAGCTATCAAGATATTGTAGACGCTGTTGCTGCGAAAGTAAAAACGTCTAAACCAGGCGAATGGATAATTGGTAGCGGTTGGCACCAAAGCAAATGGGACAGTATGCCTGCAAACACCGTTAAAGGATTTCAAACGCATCATTTACTTAGCGAAGTATCCCCAGAAAATCCTGTTTTTTTATTTCATGCAAGTGGCCACGCAGGATTCGCAAATGCTAAGGCTATGGAAATTGCAGGTTTAAAAAGCTTACGTAAAGAAGGAATCCAGTCGTATGCTATGGAAGGAGGTGAAGTCATTGTAGATGCATTTGGTATGCCAACAGGTATTTTTAATGAACATGCAATAAGTATGATTTACAAACATATACCAGAAGAAACGCCAGAAACAAACCAGCAAGCGTTTCATCTAGCTATGGAAGCATGCCATAAAAATGGTATCACTAGTTTTCATGACGCAGGTATTTCAAAAGATATTATAGCGCTATTTGATGACATGAAATCGGCTGGAAAAATGAATGTTAGAATGTATGCCATGTTAAGAGGTGGTGAAGAATTACTTGAGGAATGGTTTGAAAAAGGTCCAAGAATAGATCCAGACCATCGGTTAACGATACGTTCTATAAAATTAAGTTGTGATGGTGCTTTAGGCTCCAGAGGCGCTTGGCTTTTAGAACCGTACACAGATCGTCAAGGGCATTATGGCCATGAGACGCTTCCAATGGATATTGTAAAACAAGTAGCAATAAAAGGATTGCAAAACAATTTTCAAATCTGTTCGCATGCCATTGGAGATCGTGCCAATAGAGAAATTCTGGATCAATATGAATTGGCGTTAAAGGAATTAAACATGTTAGATGCCGATCATCGATTCCGTATTGAACATGCGCAACATCTACATCCTGATGATATTCCTCGTTTTGCAGCATTGCATGTAATTCCAGCAATGCAAGCCATACACTTGTCTTCCGATAGACCTTGGGCTATTGACCGTTTGGGGGAAAAACGAATCAAAGAAGGCGCTTACATGTGGCAAGCGTTATTACAGAGTGGCGTTCCTATTGTAAATGGAACGGACGTGCCTGTAGAGCCTCTTAATCCTATTGCTAGTTTCTATGCTAGTGTAAGCCGAAAAACACTTAAAGGAACTCCTGAAGGCGGTTATGAGCCAGAACAAAAAATGACACGAATGCAAGCATTAAAATCCTACACCTTAGATGCAGCTTATGGTGCCTTTGAAGAAGATATTAAAGGTTCTATTTCCAGTGGTAAGCTTGCTGATTTTACCATTTTCAATCAAGATTTAATGACTGTGGAAGAACATCAGATTTTAAATACGGAAATCGCCATGACTATTTTTAATGGTGAAGTGGTTTACAGGAAAGAAACAAAATAACGAAAGCATAACCACACATATACTAATTACTAGCTTCTCGCCTACTTACAAAAGGCTTCTTAGATTTTTAGACTAGCTATACGGTTTCCCTTAAGGAGGTTACCAAGGCTTGTTATACCTTCTTCTAGAGAAGTACTGGCAGTAACTTTACAAAAAACACGTAGAACTACGTATTGTACATTAGCGCGTTAATTGGTAATTTCGTTTTGCTAACTTTTTGACTAAAAGCGCTTTAATAATAAAAATAGCAACTTAATTTATTATATAATGAGTTAGCAAACATTAAAAACAAATATTACAATTAAATTATTTAACAAATGAAACAAGTTTACATTTTTATTTTTTTTGCATTATCATTTAAATTATCATTTTCGCAAGTTATCAATCCCATTTCAGCCACTACTACTGCAACAAGTATTACAGGAAGTTTAAATGCATCATACGATCAAACAGGCTTGGTTGACGTGTCAGACCCAACAACTAACCATAGTGGTGCAACTACATCAAATTCATTTGCCTGTAATTGTCAAAACCCAGTTTTTGATTTTGATTTAGGAGGTACATATACTATTGATGGTATAATTTTTTGGAACGCTGGAGCTAATCCTCCTGCTATCTATACAGATGATGGAGTAAATACTGTTAAATTTTATTCATCAACTGATGGCGTTAATTATTCAGAAATAATTGGAGGACCGACATCATACACTCAAAATAGTTATTTAAATACAATTACTGATGAAATCCTTGCTATAACTAATACATTTAACAGTGTAAGTGTAACACATATTAGAATGGAAGTACTCAGTAATTTCCACGGTCAAAATTTCACTTCTTTTTCGGAAATTGCTTTTACCACTAACAATGATTTATCAACTAATGATATTATCATTAAAAAATCAGTGAAAATATTTCCAAATCCTTCCGTTGACTATATACAAATTCAAGGATTGACTAAATCAGAAAATTATAGAATTTATAATGTTATTGGTTCAGAAATTTCAAAAGGAAGTATTAATACTAATAAAAAAATTGACGTTAGCAACTATTCTAATGGATTATACTTCTTAAAATTTGAAAACGGAGATACAATTAAATTTTTAAAAGAATAAAACACAACGTTTGCTAACAAAGTATATAAAAAATAGTAGTTAAGTGCAAACTACAAAGTTTGTGCTTAACTACTATTTTATTGCTAAACTGAAAATAAAAGCATTATTGCTCTGCTACTTTTCATATACCTAACGTTGTGCTTCATTATAAAAAACCGCTAACCAATGCTAAAATTCTTTAGAAAAATTAGACAAAAAATGCTGATCGAAAATAAATTCAGCAAATATCTGGTTTATGCTATTGGCGAAATTCTATTGGTGGTAATTGGAATTTTGATTGCATTGCAGATTAATAATTGGAATGAAGTTCAAAAGAGCAAAAGGAAAGCTACCACTATTTTGAAAGAAATTCGTTCGGATATGTTTAAAGATTTAGAGTTAATCGAAGAATTAAAACCTTATTGGGGAAGAGAGATTATGTACTTTAAAAAGGTTTTACCTTCATTTAATCCTCGCAAAGAAATAACTTCCTTTGCCGAATTTGATACTATTAGCAAAATATCTTATTCGGAGTTATTTGGATATGATATGCCTTTTCGATCCAACACAAGTGCATACGATGCAATGATTGCTGATGGCAATTCTGACCTTATAATAAATGACACCTTATACTCAAATATTCAAAGGTTCTATACTTTTAATGCACCTACAAATGAAAATTTATTTGAAATCTTAAGACAAGGTTCATCGGATTTAAATTATAAATATGCTCCTATATTAACTTATAAGCCATATAAAAACCTTAGTGATTTAACGGATGAAAATTTAATTGCTGATCTTAATATTTATTTCGAATCAAAGAATTTTTATTATTGGAGAACATTTGTCATAAACCAAGAAAGCCTTATGGATATTATTTCTCAAATCGACAAAGAATTAAAACAATAGCTGAGTTAAAAATAACGAAAGCACAACCACACATATACTAATTACTAGCTTCTCGCCTACGTATAAAAGTTTTCGCAGATTTTCTGCTTGCCTATACGGTTTCCCGTAAAGAGATTACAAAGTCTTGTTCTATCTTCGTCAAGCAAAGTACTGTGAATATCTTTACGAAATATACGTAGTACTACGTATTGTACATTAGCGGGTTAAATGGTAAATTTACTTTACTGACTTTTAAACTAAAACGTTTTATTAATAATTAGTAGGGCCTTTAGTTATTATATAATAGGTTGCCATGCATTAAAAACAAAGTAAACGCACGTATATAAAGATGATGACAAAATTAAATTGGTATTACAAAGGCATAATTTTTGGAATTTTTGTACTAATTTCAAACAGTGCTATTGATTTTTTAGCTGGTGATTTCACTTTCGACGGAATTGGAAAAAAAATAATACTTTCTCTAATTTCTGGTTTGTTATTAGGATTGTTAATGAAATATATTGACAATAAAAAAACAGAATAGCTAAAATAAATTTCGGAATTATTAACGCAAACGAAATGGTGCACCTTATAGAAAAGTGCACGCCATGGAAAATGAAAAAATTTGCAAAAAAATACGTATTACTACGTATTGTAGATTAGCGCATTAATGGTGAGTTTCGTTTTACTATCTTTTAGATTAAAAATGTTTTATTAATGAATAAAAGAGACTTTAGTTATTATATAACGAGTTAGTGGCAATTTGAACCCCAAAATTACCAGTTATTGGGTATTGAATAATAATCTACTTTTAAATAATTTGTAACAACCAAAATTTATATATTATGAAAAAAGTAATTTTCTTTTTCTCATTAATTCTAATAATGGGAATTCAAAACAGTAGAGGTCAAAATGTTCAATTTCAAATACATGAACAATCACATGGATGGTTAAATTGGCAAAGTGGTGGCGATAATTTAATCGGTAAACAGGATGACAAAAGAATTGAGGCAATCAAAGTAAAACTAGTTGATTTTCCAGCAGGAGCATCGATAATTTATAGAGCACACGTTCAAGGCATCGGATGGCAAAATTGGGTTTCAAATGGTCAGGTTGCTGGGACTACTGGACAGAGCAGAAGACTTGAAGCCATAGAAATTAAACTTCAAAATTCACCATCAAATTATTCAATTTGTTACACGTTAGATGTTGGAGAAAGAGAAAGTTCCTCTTTGCCCTTTTTGTATCCTGGTGGCATATCAAAAGGATGTGATGGACAATTGGCTGGAACAGTTGGAAGAAGAAGACCTGTTTGGAGAATTGGAATGAAAATATTAGACAAGAATAATATTGATAAAAAACCAACCAAAAAAATTTCAGGCGAAAATATATATACTGTTACTAAAAATGGGACTAGTCTAATTGTTAAATTCAACAAAACATTTCTTTTAAGAATTCATACAGGAGATACCTATATACCATATTGGGAGGGTAGCACAAACAAAGGAGACACCTTCCAAATTAAAAAAGGACAATGGTGCGAAATAAAATTAAAAGGAAAATGGTCATTTATGACTGATGCAAATAATAATCAATAAACCAATTTACGATGTGTACCTGTAAACAAAAAGATAAATTACAAAATCCACGGTTAGGATATTTTGACTACGTATTTGAATGTAGAAAAGACAACGGACGACCGAAATTCATTACTGTTACTTCAACAAATGATTCACAGGCGAAACAACTGGCTGAACAGAAATGCGAAGAACGAACTGAATAAAAAAACTGCCACTAACATCGTGTATAAAAAAATGCTAAATTAGTGCTTAAATAAAGATCGTTGCTCTTTTGTTACGTCTGATTTTCCTACGGAAAATCCTCGCTCACAAAAACGCAACTTTTCATACACAAACACGTTAGCTATAATAAACTCACTCATCAACTGTAACAATAAGAATTTAATTGAGTCTTTAGAGAAAGAAAAAATATGACCGAAAAACAACTTGTATTTATCATTTTAGCTCTACTAATTTCAAATTTGGGGTATGCTCAAAACCTTCAACCTAAAATAGATGACTTGTACCAAGTAGACGAAAATTCACCTGGATTTTCAATAGCCGTATTTAAAGGAGATGAAATTATACTTGAAAAACAGTACGGAAATTCAAATCTTGATTATAATATTCCTATTACAAATGAAACTGTATTTGATATTGGTTCAATTGCGAAGCAATTTACAGCAGCAGCAATTTTATTATTAGAAAATGAAGGGAAATTATCTACAAAAGATCCTGCTTACAAATATATCGACAACCTACCTCGATATAAAAAAGGAGACCCAACAATTGAGCAATTGCTAAATCAAACAAGCGGAATACCCGAAGTAGACCCATATTTCCATTTAACAGATTTGTCTTTTAACGATTTACTTACACAAACAAGAGTTAGCAATATAATAGTAAATTTAAAAGAACTCAACTATAAACCAGGTGAGTATTTTGAATATACCAACGTAAACTATATTTTACTTGCTGATATTATTGAAAAAGTATCAGAAAAATCTTTCATAGAATATCTACAAGAGCATATTTTTTCACCACTGAAAATGGAAAGTACCATCAAGAAAAATAGTACGTACACCATAATAAAAAATAGAGCTATAGGATATATTGAAGATGATGATGCTTACTACAAAATGCATTTGCACTCTGCAATCTACAATGGAGATGGTCAAATTTTGACTACACCAAAAGATATGTTTAAATGGCATCAAGGTATGCGAAATGCAACCATTGGCACACCTTATTTGTGGAAGAAAATGCAAACTAAAGCGAAGCTAAATGATGGAACCATAATTGACTATGGTTTAGGAGTTGAATTTGAAACACATAATGGTTATTTTGCTATGGGATTTGACGGTATGATTATGGGAGGCTTCGTTTCTAAATATTTATACTTTCCGGAATTAGATATTGCAATTTTTACTACACAAAACACTTTTGAAGAAGACTTCGAAGACCGATTTTTTCAACTTGTGGATTTATACATTCCAAGTGAAAAGGAAATTGACACGAATCAAGAACAAGAGAATACAATTATTGAACTGCCCAATGATGTCCTTAAAAAATATGAGGGGAATTACATCTTTTTGGGTAATGAATATGAAGATGTAAAAACTGGAATTATTAAACTAAAGAACAAAGAATTAGTCCTAACAACAGCTGATGGAGAAGAAATAGGAAAATTAAAGCCTCTTGATAATCAAAAGTTTTTGATGGACGGCATAATTATGGAATTTGATGTTCAAGCCAATAACAAGCAATACAAGTTTTATGCAAACGAAAATGAAAAACCTTGGATTTTCAAAGAACTTGAACCCTATGAGCATACAGAATTAGAGTTAAAAGAACTTGAAGGCATTTATTTAAATAAGAGTTTACAAGTAGCTAAAGAAATTAAATTTGAAAATGGTGCGTTGCAATTTTATTATGGAAAAGGAGCATATAGCGCTGAAATAGATACATTATCTAAAGACCTATTTAATATTCCAAACTACCCAATTCAGTTCTTAAGAAATAAGGGTGGAAAAATTGTTTCAATGAAAATTATGGGATTAGAATTTGAAAAGATATAATACTATGGCTAACAACGTATATAAAAAATGGCGGTTTAAGTCCTTAATTCAAATTGATTTTCATAAATTTAAAGTCAGTACCAATCCGAAAAGTTAGTGCATAAAATCCGCTACTTTTCATATATAAGACCGTTGTAGCACATTACACGTAAAAACAGTGAATGCCTCTAGATTAGTCATTCACTGCTTAAATAAAAAGAAATATAATTAGTTACTTCCATGCCATTGAGCCCAATCTTTCATACTTCCAAATAAGACATTCCTTCCATTA
The DNA here is from genome assembly GCF_053604645.1 of Lacinutrix cladophorae. Classification (NCBI taxonomy): domain Bacteria; kingdom Pseudomonadati; phylum Bacteroidota; class Flavobacteriia; order Flavobacteriales; family Flavobacteriaceae; genus Lacinutrix; species Lacinutrix cladophorae. Next base: position 30,891 of record NZ_JBSHNR010000071.1, read on the forward strand.
GAGCCATTGGTAAGTATAATAATACCAGATTTTGATTTAAAATCGAGCATGAAACCAGAATGCCAACCTTCGTTAGAACCTCCATGACCGTTCAATGTGAAATCTCCAAAACGATTCATCTCCATATAACCCATTCCATAATTTCCATTTGATATTTCAGTTGGTGCAGTTAAAAGTGAAATGCTTTTTTTAGACAATACAGGATTTTTTGAAAATGATGCTTTTGCAAATAGAATTAGATCATCTATGGTTGTATGTAAACCCGCTGCTGCTTGCGCATTAAAAAGGCGCAACGGAATTTCCTTTGCTTCTTCATCATACGCTTTAGAAGAGTTTTTTAATATCTTTTTATTGATATCGAAACTTGTATGTTTCATTTTTAAAGGCTTAAATATGTTTTTTTGCATATAATCTGCAAACGATTTACCAGTCACCTCTTCAATAACTAGCTGCAAAATAGAATAGCCTCCACCAGAATACTGCCATTTACTTTCTGGCTCCATAATAAGCTTTACGGCTTCATCTGGATTGGAAGTTCCCGATAGTGATTGCCTAACGGATGTTAATTCATTTTTAGATTCATACCCATTATAACCATGCACAGATAAACCAGCTGTATGCTGTAATAAATTTCTAATGGTTACTTTATTAGCATCAAACTCACTAGCTGGCAATTTCCACCCTGAAATATAATTGGAAGCAGGAGCGTCTAATCGAAGTCTTTCTTCTTCTACTAATTTCATAATTCCCCAAGCGGTAAACATTTTTGATATAGATCCTATATTAAAGCCTGTTGTACTGTTAACTGCTTCTCCGCTTTTTATATCAGAAAATCCATATCCTTTTTTAATAATCACTTGATCATTTTTAATAATTGCGATTGCCATACCAGGCACGTTATGCTCTTTTAAAGCAATGTCTGTAGATTCATCTAAGGTTTTTTGTAGCTCCTTTTCAGCTGTCATTTGTGCATTTACGGATAAAGTTGATAATGCGATTGTAATAATTGTAATTAAAGTTTTCATATGTATTTAGTTTTAAATTCGATGCAAACCTAGAACTGAATATTCGTCATTTAGAATTATTTTGATTAAGTTAACGTATCAAATGGTAATCAACTCATTATGATATTTAAAGTATCTTTATCAATAAATTTGATACGCTTACAATATGATAAGAGACGTTCATAAAATAAAAATTGTAACCTTGAATATGCAATATAGATTTGTGTCAAAATCATAAACAATTAGAAAACATGACACACAAAAAACTATTTAAACTTTCTGCTATTTTATCTGGAATCATTATTGTATTAATGGTGATTTTAAGAAACGCCCAAAGCGAAATATTTACAGTTCTATCTGGATTATTGGGATTAACAGTCTTTTACACACTTTTATATTATCTCTTTCAAACTGAAAAGATAAAATTTGGAGCTACTAATCCAACCCTAAAATATCTTTTCTTCGGAATTAGTATTCCCTTATTAGTATACGGAGTTCAAATAACTACAGGAACTGATGGATTTTTTACTAATGCGATTAGAATTCTTTTGTCGATTGAAATATTCTATTTGATTTTCTATTGGATCTTTAAATACCGAAAAGGCATTCAGAAACTTAAAAGTGATAAATTAGAAGCAGAACTGATGCTTTTAAAAAATCAAATAAACCCACATTTTTTCTTTAATACATTAAACAATTTATATTCCTTAATAAAGAAAGATGCTGATGCTGCTCAAGACTATGTTTTAAAATTATCAGATTTAATGCGATTTACCATTTACGATAGCGGGAAAGAAAGTGTAAAACTAAAAGAGGAAATAAACTATTTAATAAATTTTATTGATTTGCAAACGGCTAGATACCATAAAGATATTGATGTTAATTTTGAAAAAACGATTAAAAATTCAGATACAAGTGTAGCGCCTTTACTGTTTATCATCTTATTAGAAAACGCCTTTAAGCATGGTGTTGAAAGGGCAACTGAAAATGCATTTGTTCATGTAAAACTTATTGAAGATGATACTAAAATAAGTTTCACCGTAAAAAATAATTATGATACTGAAGACACTTCAGAAAATGAAGGCATTGGACTGAAAAATTTAAAAGATCGATTAAATTTAATATATCCAAATAGCCATAAACTGTGTAATAGTATGGAAGAAAACATCTATACAACAACCTTAGAAATAATTAAGTAATGATAAAATATATAATTGTAGACGACGAAACTGCCGCTCATGATAATATTAAAGATTACGCGAGTAATCTGTCGTATTTATCCTTTCAAAAAAGTTGTTATAATGCTTTTGAAGCTCTTGAGTATTTAAATAAACATTCTATTGACCTTATCTTTTTAGATATTAATATGCCTAAACTTTCTGGTTTAGAGTTTTTAAAAACACTTTCTAATCAGCCAAAGATAATCATTACCACAGCCTATGAAGAATTTGCTTTAGAAGGTTATGAGTTGAATATTGACGATTATTTATTAAAGCCATTTAATTTTAGTCGTTTTGTAAAATCTGTTAGTAAAATTTCTGATGCATTGGCTAATAAATCCATATCAATACAAAATTCAGAAAATAATGAAGACGCTAAAATATTTATAAAAGAAGATAAAAAATACTATCAGATTAAACTTAATGACATTCTATTTATAGAAGCCTATGGAAATTATGTAAAAATAAATATGATTGATAGAATTATCGTTTCACATCAAACCTTAACATCCTTTACTCATAATTTGCCTGAAAATCAATTTATTAGAGTACATAAATCGTTTATTATTTCAATTGATAAAATAGTACTAATTGAAGGCAATAGAATACTTATTCAGGATCATAAAATTCCAATAGGCAAAATGTATAAGCTTAATGTAAATCGATTAATAAAATAAAATTTTTCAAAAACGTGCTACAACAACGTGTATAATTCATTGCTACGGAATTTCCTCGCAGGAAATTCACTTGAATTAATTCACTTCGTAGTACGCTGGAAAATCCTAACTGTTTTTCCGCAACTAACCATACACAAACCGTTGTGTAATTTGACAAATCCCATGTACACAGGAGAGCCGACAGAAGGAATAATGTTCTATAATTTACTTATGAATTCAGAAGAATTTACATCTGAATTAGGAAAAGTTGCTTTAGCTTCAGGAAAACTAGAAGCAGAATTAATAATATTTCTGACGCAAAATGGAGTTAGAGGTAATTATATAAAAGCAACTCTTGGAACTCTAATAAGAATAGGAAAAGATAATAAGTTATTTGACCAAAATATGGTTATATCATTAGAGTTAATTACAAAGCAACGCAATTACATTACACACAATATATATGCTCTATTCACAAATTTAATTGATGAAACAATATTGGAAAAAAATAATCTTTTAGATTCAGATGTACACCTATATACAGAAAGCGCTTGGCAACTGAAATAAAACACAATAAAGATTCTTGCAAAGGGTTTGAGGAAATCCTTTACACCACCATATACAACAAATACCTCCTAACCTACTCCAAAAACCCCAACATCCTGGCATTTACTATTTCCGCTTGATCGATAGATAAAAAATGTCCTGCATTTTCTATAATTTCTCCTTTTCCTTGTGGTAGCATTTTGGCAATTTCTATGGTGCGTTTTTCATTAATCATATCATCATCACCAATTAATACCAACACTGGCATTTGTAAAGATTTTAATTCGTCGTTAGAAAATGGTTGCATGCGCGACATAAATTGGTTCACCGAATCTTTTTCGGTAGCGATATAATATTGCTCTAAATAAGCTTTGCTAATATTAGGTACATTACTAGACATGCTTTCTAGACTTTGAGCTATGCGTTTTTCTTTAGACGAAAGTAGTGTCACTATATTTTTAAATAAATCCACACTTGGTTTAATCCAAGTAAAGGTTTGCGCAGGACTTAATAACACCATGCTTTTAATACTTTTCTGGTTGTCTAAAGCCAAGTTTACTGCTAACCAACCGCCTCTTGAAGCACCAATTACATGAAAGTTCTCTAATTTTAAAGCAAAGAAAACTTCTTGGTACCAATCGATTACCTGGTCTACGCTCTCTAAATCGGTGTACAATAAAGACTTTCCTGGCTCTAATATAAAATCTATAGCATACACCCGATGGTTACTACTAAGCGCTTTAATATTTGGATACCACATGGTAGAACTCGCGTTCATGCCATGTAATAAAACTACAGGTTCTCCGTTTTCTGGTCCGCTAACTAGTACATGTGCAACGCCATCTGTGGTAGGAATGTATAATTCTTCAAAAGCAACATCCCATAATTTTAGAGTTTCGTTATAGGCTTCAAAATAGGCTTTATCCGAAATATTTGCATTCGTAATATAATCTGGTGTTTTTTTAAACTTTTTATATTCGTCTGAACAATTAAAAAGTAAAACCGAAAACACTAGTACTAAAAATGGTTTCATTTAGTTAAATTATTAGTTCGTGCAAAGCTAACTATAAATACAACTAACATTAGCTAGTTAGTGTGTTATTTTAAAACATTATCCCTAACTTTGTTATTCTTAAAAAAGTATTTATTAAAGCAAAAGGAAGATTTCCACATTCGTGGAAAATATTATGATTCATATTCACGAAAAAACATTACAAGATTTAGAGTTTTCAACCGTTTTACAACAAGTAAGCGAACTTTGTATTACGCCTTTGGGTAATGCTGAAACTTTAAAAATAACACCTTATAAAACGAAAGAAGACTTAGTATTAGCCCTGCAACTTGTTGACGAATATTTATCTTCATTTCATAATGATAATAGAATACCAAATCATGGTTTTGATACGATTACGAAAGAATTAAAACTGCTAAAAATTGAAAATACTTTTTTAGAAATACATAGCTTAAAAAAGATAGTTTCCATTTCTTTAACTTGTAATGAAATAGTAACCTTTCTTAAAAAATTTAAAGAATACTACCCTAAACTTAATGACTTTGCTTTTTATATAGAAGTTACCAAAGAAATTATTGAAAAAGTAGATGCAAATGTAGACCGTTTTGGAGACATAAAAGATGATGCTTCTGCACTACTCTATGAAATAAGACAAAGTATAAATAAACTAAAAGGTAAAATAAATGGCAGTTTTACTTCTGCTTTAAACCAGTATCACCAATTAGATTATTTAGATGATATTCGCGAATCGGTTGTAGAAAACAAACGCGTACTTGCAGTAAAAGCGATGTACAGACGTAAAGTGAAAGGTGCTATCATGGGAAGCAGTAAAACAGGAAGTATTGTTTACATTGAACCAGAAGCGACTTTAAGACACACCAGAGAACTGAATAATTTAGAGTTTGAAGAAGCGGAAGAAATTGTTAGAATCCTAAAAGAGTTAACCAATTTTATAAGACCTTTTTTACCTTTATTAGAAAAGTATCAAGCCTTTTTAATCGATATCGATGTGATTTCGGCAAAAGCCAAATATGCAAGATCTATGGATGCTATTCTTCCGGAAATAAATACCGATAGAAAATTATATTTACGAGATGCATATCATCCTTTATTGTTTTTAAATAATAAAGAAAAGAAAGAAAAAACATTTCCGCAGACCATAGAATTAAAACAAGATAGTAGAATTATTGTTATTTCTGGTCCTAATGCTGGAGGTAAAAGTATTACGCTTAAAACCGTTGGCTTATTACAAGTTATGTTGCAAAGCGGCATGCTAATTCCTGTGCATGAACGTAGTTCTGCATGTTTGTTTGATAGAGTCCTAAGTGATATTGGCGATAACCAATCTATAGAAAATCATTTAAGTACGTATAGTTACCGACTAAAACAGATGAATTATTTTTTAAGAAAGTGTAATAAAAACACACTTTTTTTAATTGATGAATTTGGAACCGGTTCCGATCCAGAACTTGGTGGTGCTTTAGCCGAAACCTTTTTGGAAGAGTTTTACCATCGAGAAGCCTTTGGGATTATAACCACGCATTATTCTAATTTAAAATTGTTGGCCAACGAAATGCCTAATATGCAAAATGCCAATATGCTTTTTGATGAAAAAAGTTTAGAGCCAATTTATAAATTGGTAGTTGGTAATGCAGGAAGCTCGTTTACTTTTGAAGTAGCACAGAAAAATGGTATTCCGTATAGTTTAATAAACAGATCGAAAAAGAAGATCGAACGTGGTAAAGTGCGCTTTGATGCTACCATTGCAAAGCTTCAAAAAGAACGAAGCAAACTAGAAAAAACTGGGCAGTCCTTAAAAGAAAACGAAAAGAAAAAACTTGCGGAAGCAGATAAGCTAGAAGAGATTAATGCGAAAGTGCAAAAAAAACTAGAGAACTATCAAGAACTTTATGATAGCAATCAACGCTTAATTTATCTAGGTCAAAAAGTAAATGATTTGGCTGAAAAATTCTTCGATAATAAACAAAAGAAAGCTTTAATGGCTGAATTGTTTAAACTGGTTCAGATTGAAAATTCGAAGCGAAAGAAGGTTTCTGCGAAGCAGAAAAAAGTGATAAAAGCAAAAGAAACTCAAGTAAAAAAAGAAGCGGAAAAGAAAGTAGAAGTCATTAGAAAAAAGAAAAAGGAAGCCAAGAAAAAAGCTATTGTACCAGAAAAACCTAAAGCCATTTTAAAAGTTGGTGATCGCGTTCGTATGGAAGATGGTCGTGCTGTTGGAAGTATTGATAAAATTGAAAAAAATAAAGCTGTAGTAAATTATGGTATTTTTACGACTAATGTTAGTATAGAACAACTAGAACTAGTAGAAGCGATAAAATAGTTTTAATTTTTAGAATACGACTAGAATATAAATGAACAATTTACCTAAACATAAGCATTTAATTTTATTTGATGGTGTTTGTAACTTATGCAACAGCACTGTGCAATATGTAATTAAACAGGATAAAAAAGATGTATTTCGTTTTGCTGCACTGCAAAGTGATATAGGTAAAAGTATTATAGAAAAATACAATATCGATACCGTAAAAACCGATTCGATACTACTCTACTCTGAAGAAAATGGATTAAAAGTTAAATCTACAGCTGCATTATATATTGCAAAAGATTTAGGCTTTCCTAATAATATATTGGTGGTTTTTTTAATTGTTCCCACATTTATACGAAATGGCGTTTACAATTATATTGCAAAAAATAGATATAGATGGTATGGTAAAAAAGAATCTTGTATGATACCAACACCAGAATTAAAAGGGAAGTTTTTAGGCTAACTACTAGTCTATTCTAGTAAAAGGAATTTCAGAAATATTACTTAGAATAAGCTGTCCATCTTCATTAAAAGAATAAGGTGTGCTTATTTCTTCATTCATTAATAAGGATAAATAGTTGTTTGCAGAACTCCATTCTAAAGAAATTGCATTAGAAATGGCTGTTGCATTATCATACGTTTCCGAAGTTATTTTAATCCCAGAATTATCTGCATAAAAAACAAATTTATTTTCAAAACTATCATTAGAGTCTATACGTTGCCAAACACCAACTAATGTATTTGTTTCATTAAAATTATCATCAGCATCTGTACTGCAAGAAAATAAAGTAGAAAGCACCGTTAATACTACAATAAGATTGAAAGCGATATTTTTTTTCATTTCAGCAGGTTATTAGATTGGGGAATCGTGTATAATTAGCAAAGTTTATTACTTCTCTTTCTTTTAAAAATTAAATGTTTTCTTCCAGAAAGTGTGTTTTCAATAATGTATTTATAGGATTTCTTTCTTGCTATTGATTTTTGATCTACAATAAAAGATAATTCTAATGTATCTATAGTTTTAATAGATATATTTTCTGTTGTTATTGTATAAACTTTTAATTCGTTTACTAATTCACTTTCTTGAGCAATTGTAGTAAAAAAAGAAAAAGTAACCAAAAAGAGGGTTGATACAAGTTTCATGAGACCTTAAATTTATTAGTCAAATGTATGTTTAGTATTGAACACTAAAAAATTAACTCGATATAGAACAAGTATATTAGATAAGAAAATAAAGAATGCAAAAAAAACCGATAAACAACTATACTATTTTAAACTATCTAAAATAAAATCTATGGTTTTATTTGTGTTTTTGTTTTGCAAATAAGAATCTGTTATATGTTTAGCAGGAACAGCAAACCCTTTATTATGTAAGGATTGTATAGGCTCTAAATATGCTAAAGAGATTTTTCCTGTGAGTAAAAATTTTAAATCTTTACCTTGCTTGTAGTAGTTGTATATTTTTTTAAGGCCTGTTAAATACAAATAATCTTTAGTAAACCCTCCTCCACGATGCGCTCTAACAGTAATGTAAAATGCGGTTTCTCTATCTAAATCATATTGATTATGAAGTTGCCTAAAAGTTCTTGAAAACGAATACCCTTTTGCCAAACCATCTACCGCAATTACACGATAAGCTAGTTCTTTTAATCTTCTTACTGTTAAATTATTACTCATGTATTCAGAAAAAACAGCCAATCCTTCTTGCGTTTCTTCATAATTAGGAAAACCATGTGAAAATATCTTCAACGGATGCAATAAACCATTCATAGCTGTAACCATATGTACACCAATTTCATGATTGGTTAATACTGCAATTTCATTTTCAGAAAACGTATGATTTTCATTGATCACTAAGGTTTGTATATTGTTTAAAACCATAGCGATAGCGCTCATTTTATTGGAAAGCTTTATGTGGTAAGTAAAATCGTATCGTGTAGAATAATCTCGAAATTTTTGTTCTGTTTCTTCGATCGTATACTTAGGAAGAAATTGTTCGTCTTTTTCATCTTCCTCATCAAAATGAAGGATAAATTTTGCGTTTTCTACATCGTCTTCTGTTGGTGTTCCAAAGGAATGTAGCGAATTATAATAAAATTTTCTTCCTTCACCAATAGTTTCAATGCACTTAATAAGACCAGAATATGCATAAATAATATCTTCGTATAATGCTCTTATTTCTTTATCTTCAATTTGTTCAATGGGTTGCGCGAATAATTCACGATGTAATTTAAAACGATCAAAATTTATTGTTGGATAAGTAAATATAGGATCTGTTAAATATTTACTAGAAAAGAAACGTTCCTTTTCTGCTTCAATATTTGTGGGGTTTACATAGCTTAAGAGCTCTATTTTCTTTACAAGCTCGTCAATTCTACTGTCTATTTTAAGTAAATTTTTAGTATCTGTATTTGCTGCATTCATAAATGGAAACTATCTGTATTTTTTATAAAATGCTGTTGCGTGTTCTGTTAGCCTAGTTTGTAATTCGTTTTCTACAGCAGCAACCACTTCTGGATACATTATATAGTTTTGCTCATCACAATACACTTTAGCAATTTCGGTTGCCAAAACTAATGTATTATTAAAGCTATTGGTAATATATTTTAAAAAATAACCATTGCCTTGAAAAGTATCGTTAATTTTAGAGCTACTTTTTATAGCATTTGGCAGTTTCATTTCGCTAAGACTTTTTCGCCAAGACTCGATAGTTTCCTCAAATCTATTAGTATCTAGATTCGATGTACCTAAATTCCATGTTGGTACTTCCCTATCCCAACGTTTCCAGTTGTAGCTGTGCATATCGTAAACTACACAAAGGCCAAATTTCTCTTCTAACTTTTGAATAAGCGCATGTACTACTTTATAAAAATTGGTGTGTTTATCTAAGCTTTTAGTTTTCATAGCTTTTGGAAGTGGATTTTTCCAAAGCTGTTTTCCCCAAGCATCAGTATAAATTGCAGTTTCAGGAGTTCTATTTAAATCGTATTCAAATCTAGAATCCATTCCTGCAATTACAATAGGATGCGTTTGCACCATATTTTTGGTTTCGGGGTCTTCTTCGTACCAACGTTCATATGCTGTATGCAAACAATTATTCCAAAGTTCTTTTCTAAATTGATGTCCATCGTGTACAGCAGCACAAGCATAGTGTACATAACTTTCAATTTTTAAAGTAAAAGAATAATCGGAAGCAACTGCATGAAAGCATTCTTCGGCTTGAATTTTAGAAATAATTTGTGCAATGGTTAGTTTTTGCATTTTATACACTTAATAATTTGCTTAAACTTCTATACATAGCACGTTCGTAGACATCAAACTCACCATCTGCAAAGAACATCTTTTTTATTTCGGCCAGTAATGTATTTACATCGTCTTGATTAAAATGATGTTCTTTTAATCCTGCTTGAATTTTCTGTATGCTTTGGTAGTCATTATCCGCATCAAATTCATCATGAATTTTTTGAAACGTTTGCATATTTACTTTTTCAATTATCAGGTTTCTTTCTTTATTATCCTCTTCAAAATTAGAATTTGCAGCATATAATAAGGTGTAAGCAATCAATTCATTTTTTGTCCAATACATAGTTTTTTCTTTATTTACTAAACTTCCATATTCGGTCCATGAACCATCATAAACCAACATATTTTTATAACCTATTAATTCGGCTCCTAGTGCTAAAACACAAGCTGTAATACCTGACCCACAAGAGAACACGAGGTTATCTTCATTTAAAGTTACTTTTTTAAAAATCGATTTAATTTTATCTTTAGATACTAGTTTATGGTTTACTAGTAAATCTTCAAAAGGAAGATTTTTAGAATTTGGAATACTTCCACTTCTTAACCCTTCTCTTGGTTCTGGAATATCACCACAAAATCTACCTGTAGCTCTTGCATCTAAAATGGTATAATTTTGATCTTCTTGAATCTTCAAAATATCTTGAAAAAACAACATATAACCAGGTTGTAACTTCGCTTCAAAATCACCTTGTTTTACTTTGTGAATTTGTTTTATTTCTGTTGGAAAATCATTTTGTTTCCATTCTGGAAAACCTCCATTCAAGACTGCTACATTGGTATAACCAAAAGCTTTAAATAACCACCAAACTCTAGCGCTTGAGTAAATTCCTTTTTCATCATATACAACAATTGCTGTATCTTTATTTATCCCTAATTCTTGAGCAGAATTTGTAAATTGTTCTTCGGAAGGAAAAGCACTTGGAAATTGATCGTTTATATTGCTAAATTTCTTTTTTATATCGAAAAAACGTGTGTTTGGTATTTGTATTTCTTCCGGAAAAATAGCAACTCCTTTTTCAATTTTTGGGATGGTTCCATTTAAAATGACCAGATTGGAAGCATTTAATTTTTCATGTAACCATGCTGTTGAAACTATAGGTGTTTCTATAATAAGATTATTCATAAATTAAGGAGTTTCGGAAGACCGCTATGCTTCATCTACCGTTTTACGTAAACGGGATCTTCTATCGAAAGCTTGTAGTTTATCTAATACTTTACTTTCTAGAAAGTCTATTACACGTTCTTCTACTTTAGTTTTACTTTTATACACTTTGTTAATGTATGTGATTCCTCCTGGAGACATCACATTTACTTCTACAAGTTTTCCTCCTATAACATCGATACCAACAAAATAAAGCCCATCTTTCACCAATTTTGGTCCAATTTGTTTGCATAATGCTTTTTCGGCTTTAGTAAGCGAATGTTTGGCAATACTTCCTCCTGCAGAAACATTAGATCGATGATCGTCGGAACCTGGAATACGTTTCATAGCACCAACTGGTTCTCCATTAAGTAATAATATACGAACATCTCCTTGGTCTGCCCCTTCTATATAATCTTGAAGAATTACATAATTAGAAGAACCATCGGAATTACTATTAATATAAAAATCTAGTAGCGAATTAATATTACTCATTGCAGATTTTTCTATTAAAATTACTCCAGACCCACCAAAACCATTTAATGGCTTGATAATCATTTTATCGGATTTAGATTCTTTAATCTGCTGTACTAGATATTCTTTATTTTTAGATACGTGAGTATTTGGTATAATATTACTATGAGCATCTCCAAAAGCTGCGGTATAGAGTTTGTTATTTGCTTCACGCATTCCTTGCAAAGAATTTATAATAAATACATCATCTTTTACAGAGTCTAGAAAATTAAGCATAATTGGATCTAACGGCGGATTTGCTCTAAAAAAAATAGCATCAAAACCAGCAAGAGGTAACATTTCTTCTCGTAATTGAGCTTTATTATAAAATGCTTTTAAAGAGGATGGTACCTTTTCCATTCTACCAACTACATTACAAAAAGCATTCGTAACACTATCTCTAATGGTAAGGTTTGCAGGTGTACACATTGCAACGCCGTGTCCTCTTTTTGCACATTCTTTAATTAGTGCTAAACTTGTATCGTTTTCAGCATCAATTTCACTCCAAGGATACATTATAAAGCAAACATTCATAATAATTCGTTTTGTTTGGTTAGTAAATTAAAAATAGAAAAATTATTTTACTTGTTCATAATTGTCGTCCCAGTTTTTCACTTTAGGTTTTCCTAGTTTCCCTAAAGACTTTGCAACGATCATAGATACGGTTGCATCTCCTGTTACATTAACAACAGTTCTGCACATATCTAGAGGTCTATCTACAGCAAATATTAGCGCTAGTCCAATTGGTAATAATTCGGCAGGAAAACCAATAGATTCTAATACAATTACTAACATTACCATTCCTGCACTTGGTACAGCAGCAGAACCAATTGATGCTAGTAAAGCAGTGGCAATAATAACTAATTGGTTAGTAAAAGTTAATCCTTCTGGCCAAATAACTTGCATTATAAATACGGCTGCAATACCTTGGTATAAACTGGTTCCATCCATATTTACAGTAGCTCCAACGGGTAAAACAAACCCAGAGACTTCTTTATCTACCCCTAAATGTTCTTCTACACGCTCCATGGTTACAGGAAGTGTTGCTGCACTTGAGCTCGTAGAAAAAGCTAATAATTGTGCTGGACTTAATTCTTTTAAAAACCAAAGTGGAGATTTTTTTACCACAAACTTGATTAAAATTAAATAAAAACCAATCATCAATAATAACCCACCAAATACACAAAGTGCATACCAAAGCAGTTTAATAAGAATTTCTGTGTCATCGAAAGCAATAATAACATTTGCTAGTAAAGCAAAAACTGCATAAGGAGCAAATAGCATAATTAGATCTACCATTTTCATAACTACTTCATTTAAAGAATCAAAGAATTTGACTAATGGTTTTGCTTTTTTATTAGGGATAAGTAATAAACATATACCTACAAATAGTGCAAAAAAGATAACTTGTAGCATTTTAGCTTCTCCTAAAGCGGTGAAAATATTACTTGGAAAAATATCTACTAATGCTTGTAATGGTCCTGCATCTTTAGTCATTTTTGCTTTACCAATCATAATATCTGCATTCCCTTGGTATGTCGTTTTGATTTTTTCTATAGTTTCGGCAGGCATTCCTGTTCCTGGCTTTACTAAATTTACAATAGTTAAGCCTATTATAATTGCGACTAAAGTAGTACCTATATATATTCCAATGGTTCTTAAACCCATGGATTTAATTTTTGAAATATCTTTTAAATCGGAAATACCTTTAATTAGCGATGCAAGAATTAGTGGTACAGCAATTAATTTTAATAGATTTATAAAAATGGTTCCAAAAGGAGCAATCCAATCGGTTACAAATCCTTTACCTCCATCTATAGTGTTCATTAAAAATCCAAAAATAATACCTAGGATCATTCCTATTATAATTTTCCAATGTAGTGCTAGTTTTTTCATATATCTTTTTTCTGAAAGTAAAATCTGTTTAGTTAACCATCTATTTTTATTAGGAATCCCTAAAATTAGTAGGAATGACAATTGTTCTTGCTTGGCCTAGCCTTGATTGAAGCGGCATCCTTTTTTTGCTTTAATAAGTGGCAAAAAAAGATATAGCAGAAAGCGAGAAAAAGCTTCTAATTATTCACTTTATTTAACAAATAATAATCTGCTAAAACCAAAGCTGCCATTGCTTCTACAATTGGTATTGCACGAGGAACCACACAAGGATCATGTCTTCCTTTTCCTTGCATTTCAACGATTTCACCATTGCTATTTATAGTTTGTTGTTTCTGCATGATAGTTGCAACTGGTTTAAAAGCTACTCGAAAATAGATGTCCATTCCGTTACTAATTCCACCTTGAATTCCGCCAGACAGGTTTGTTTTCGTAGTTCCGTCTGCATTAAAGATATCGTTATGCGCACTACCTTTCATTTTAGCTCCACAAAATCCGCTACCATATTCGAATCCTTTTACTGCATTTATAGATAGCATTGCTTTACCAAGTTCTGCGTGTAGCCTATCGAAAACCGGTTCTCCTAAACCTACAGGAACATTTTGTAATACGCAAGTTACTGTACCTCCAATGGTATCTCCTTCTTTGCGTATTTCTTTAATTCGAGCAATCATTTTGTCGGCACTAGCTTGGTCTGGACAGCGAACAATATTAGTTTCTGTTTTAGAAAAGTCTAAATCTTGATACGGTTTATCAATAAATATTTCACCTACCGAAGATGTAAATGCATTTATTTTTACATTTTTAAGTACTTGCTTTGCAATTGCACCTGCAACGACTCTACAAGCGGTTTCTCGAGCAGAACTGCGCCCTCCACCTCTATAATCGCGAACACCATACTTTTTATCGTATGTATAATCTGCATGACTTGGTCGATATACCTCTTTAATATGTGTGTAATCTTTGGATTTCTGATTTGCATTTTTAATTACAAAACCAATGGGAGTTCCAGTAGTTAATCCTTCAAAAACTCCGGAAAAAAACTCTACTGTATCTGGTTCTTTACGTTGTGTTACAATTATGGATTGACCTGGTTTTCTTCGGTCTAGCTCCTTTTGAATAGCATTAAAATCTAATGCGATTCCAGATGGACATCCATCGATTACACCACCAATTGCTACTCCATGAGATTCACCAAAAGTGGTGACTTTAAATATGTTTCCAAAAGAATTTCCGGCCATTATTTTGTTGCTAATATGTTATTTGTTGCTAAAGTATACCTATTATTAGAGAAATAAAAAAAATAATTAGAACAATATTTTAATGTGTTAAGATTCATAATATTATCTTAATTTTAGTTTGCTCTAAAACAATATAAGTTTATTTTTGTTCCTTAAAAAATGATTGATATGAAAAACGTAAAAACAATTTTATTATTCGCCGCAGTTTTATTGATTGCTGCATGTAGTAGTGATGATAATTCGGCCTCAACACCTATGTCTACATTAACTGTAAACCTTACCGGAATAGAGCCGCTAGAAGGAGACTTAACGTATGAAGGATGGATTATGGTTGGTGGATCTCCTGTTTCTACTGGAAGATTTAATACAACTGCTGCATCTACTTCTAAAAACTTTAGTATTCCTACAGCAGATTTAGATGTAGCAACTGCTTTTATCTTGTCTATTGAGCCTACTGTAAATGATGATGCTGCACCTTCTAATACAAAAATATTAAGTGGTAATTTTGTTGCTAATGCTGCAACACTAAACATTACTACAATGGTTGGTAACTTTGTAAATACTACAAATCCTTTTTCAGGATCTTTTTTAAAGACTACTCCAACAGATAATACTGGTGGAATTGATAATGGAAATGAAGATTATGGTATTTGGTTTATTCAAAATGGAACAACCGCTGGTTTAATTAACTTACCAACATTAGCAACTGGCTGGAAATATGAAGGATGGGTAGTTTTTAATACTGGATCTACTCCTGTAACTACAGGTCAATTTACAATGGCTAATGGTGTAGATAGCGCTTCACCTTATAGTGGTAACGAACCTGCTCCATTATTTCCTGGAGAAGATTTCTTATCTAACTTACCAGCTGGTGTAGACGGAAACATTAATGGTTTGCCAGTTGTAATTTCTATTGAACCAGACCTTGATGGTGATGCTAATACTCCATTTTTCTTAAAACCAATAAGTGGTACAGAAGGTATTAATTCTAATGCTTTAAGTGTAACAACCAATATAAACGCACTAATTAGTGGAACTGCTCAAATTAACTAAGTAGTACTTAAAATATAGATTTGTAAAAGCCTCGTTTATCGAGGCTTTTATCTTTTTGTTGGTTTAGCAATATTCTAAATTAGAATACGCATAACACAAACTTTACAATTAACTAGTAATTATATAATTAAGAGGTAATATTTAAATAACATTAGTATCTGTTATTTGTATCATTATTAAAGCCTAAAATTATATTGTTTTGAAAATGAAAAGAAAAGTTGAAATTGCTGTAATATCTGATGTGCATTTAGGTACTTTTGGTTGTCACGCAAAACAACTACTAACCTATTTAAACAGTATTGAACCAAAAAAACTAATTCTAAATGGAGATATTATCGATATTTGGCAATTTAGTAAACGTTACTTTCCTCCTGCACACTTAAAAGTTATTAAAAAGATTATTACCATGGCTTCTAATGGCACAGAAGTGATTTATATAACAGGAAATCATGATGAAATGCTAAGAAAGTTTAGCGACTCTCATATTGGTAAAATATCTATTGTAGATAAATATGTTACAGAATTAGACGGCAAAAAAGCATGGTTTTTTCATGGTGATGTTTTCGATGTTTCCATACAAAATGCGAAATGGTTAGCCAAGCTTGGAGGTTATGGTTATGATTTATTAATTGTAATTAACAGGTTTATTAATTGGTGTTTAGTAAACATGGGAAAAGAACGTTATTCGCTATCCAAAAAGATTAAAAACAGTGTAAAAGGAGCAATTAAATATATTAATGATTTTGAAGAAGTAGCGACAGATTTAGCCATAGAAAATGGTTATGATTATGTTATTTGTGGTCACATTCATCAACCAAAAATGATTGTTAAAGCTAATAAATTTGGTAAAACAACCTATTTAAACTCTGGTGATTGGATTGAAAATTTTACTGCTTTAGAATACCAATTTAAACGTTGGAAAATTTACAACTACAATAAAGATAAGCTTTCCCCTTTTTTTGCAGATGAGGATATTAAAGAAATGGAAATGAAAGATTTAATTGCCGCAATAACTATTGTAGATCCAGATGCTAAAAAATTAAAGTAATGCTTCTCTTAAAATAGTAATAGGATGCAATGCTTCTCTTGCTGTTCCATCTTTTATTTGATGCCTACAACTTGTACCATTGGCTGCAATAATAGTTTCTTTAGCTGCTTTTCTAATTGCAGGAAATAAGGTTTGCTCTCCAATTTGCATGCTTACTTGATAATGTTCTTTTTCGTAACCAAAACTTCCTGCCATACCACAGCAACCACTAGGAATGATAGTAACTTTATAGTTTTCTGGAAGGTTTAAAACAGAAAAACTAGATAGTTGACTTGCTTGTGCTTTTTGATGGCAATGCCCATGAAACTTAATCGTTTTAGTTTCTTTTGTGAATTGCGAAGCAGTTATGTTTCCTAATTGTATTTCTTGCTGAATAAATTCTTCTATTAGAAAAGTGTTTTTTGCTATTTTTTCTGCGGAAACTTTATCGTCAACAAGTTTTATATATTCATCTTTAAATGCAAATATTGCGGAAGGTTCGATACCAATTAAAGGGGTTTTTGAAGTAATTAAATTTTTGAAAATTTTAACGTTTTTAGCAGCAACATTTTTAGCTTGTTCTAATAAGCCTTTCGATATAAATGCACGACCAGATTCTTCGTGATTTATTAGTTCTACTTTATAATTTAATCGTTG
This sequence comes from Lacinutrix cladophorae, assembly GCF_053604645.1. NCBI lineage: Bacteria > Pseudomonadati > Bacteroidota > Flavobacteriia > Flavobacteriales > Flavobacteriaceae > Lacinutrix > Lacinutrix cladophorae. Next base: position 48,483 of record NZ_JBSHNR010000071.1, read on the forward strand.
TAAAATATAAATTGCATCTAATCCAATTGAAGTATCTAAAAAATTGGTAAACTCGTCGTTAAACAAATAAATTGTTTTAATAAAAATTTCACCAACTTCTTGATTTATAGCTTTTTCAAATTCTTTATATAAACTTTTAGTTTCAATTATTGGTAAGCTTCTTTTTTTAGCAATCCCGAAAGATTTCTTTAATACAGATGACGTAAAACTATTAGAAAAAATAAAGTTTGCCAGCTTAGGTAGTCGACTCGCTAATTGATTTAAATTGTTGTTATATGCAAATAATTTAGTACGCAATGAGACCCCATTTTCTTTCTGATATTGGTATTGAAATTCTGCTTTTAAGCTAGCAACATCTACACTACTTGGGCACTCGCTTGTACACGCTTTACAACTCAAACATAAATCGAAAACCTGTTTTAATTCTATATGATTAAATTTATTCGCTTTCTCTGAGTTTGTTAAAAACTCACGCAATGCATTTGCTCTTGCTCGGGTTGTATCTTTTTCATTTCTAGTTGCTCGATAACTTGGACACATTGTACCTCCAAACTCTGGAAGTTTTCTACAATCTCCAGAACCATTACATTTTTCAGTTTCTCGAAGAATACCTTGCGATTTAGAAAAATCTAATATTGTTTCCAACTCTGGCTCTACTCGATTTGGTTGGTAACGTAAGTTTTTATCCATTGCATACGCATCGACAATTTTCCCTGGATTGAATATATTATTAGGATCGAAAACTTTTTTAATACGTTTTAAAATTTCATAATTAGCAGAACCAATCATTAACGGAATAAACTCTGCACGAACAATACCATCTCCATGTTCACCACTCATAGAACCATTGTATTTCTTAACCAATCTGGCAACATCTGTTGTTATTTTTCTAAAAAGGACAACGTCTTCTTTTTTCTTTAAATTTAAAATTGGTCGTAAATGCAACTCTCCTGCTCCCGCATGCGCATAATACACTGCATTTTGGTTATAGGTTTTCATTAAAGCAGTAAAATCTTCAATATAATTCGCTAAATCTGGTAAGGCAACTGCAGTATCTTCAATACATGCGACGGTTTTTTTGTCGCCAATCATATTACCCAATAAACCTAATCCAGCCTTTCGCAATTCTACAGCTTTATTAATATTTTCATCAAACAATAAAGGATTTGCATAACTTAAACCTTGTTTTACAAGTATACTTACAAGTTCATTTGCTTGGTTTTTAGCATCATTAATGGTGTCCCCCTTTACTTCACACATTAAAACAGCTTCTGGATCTCCTTGAATAAAAGCTCTATTTTCTTCTTGTGTTTTATTATATTTTGTTAAATCTAAAATGGTTTTATCCATCATTTCGCAAGTATGTAAATCATGCTTCATAACGGTTTCTACACTTTTTAAACAATCGGTAATACTATTAAAATGTGCTGCAATCATAATGCTCTCCTTTGGAGGAAGAGCCTCTAGTTTTAATTTTATTTGCGTAGTAAATGCAAGTGTACCTTCACTTCCGGAAAGTAATTTACACATGTTAAAAGTTGAAGTTGAATTAGAAAACACTTCATTTTTAATTAATTCATCGATTGCATAACCTGTATTTCTTCTGTGTATTTTTGAATTTGGGAATTCACTTTTTACTTGAATTTGAACGGCTTCCGAAGCTAATTCGGAATAAATTGTTCGATAAATCTTCCCCTCTAAAGTTTCTAATTTTGTTTTTTTTCGGAATGCTTCTGAAGACAATTCCGTAAAGACAACATCACTTCCATCGCTTAAAATAGTATGTAATTCTACTACTTTATCTCGTGTAACGCCATATTGAATAGAAGTAGTTCCGGAAGAATTATTACCAACCATTCCGCCAATCATACAACGGTTTGAAGTAGAAGTATTTGGACCGAAAAACAAACCGTAAGGTTTTAAATAATTATTTAATGTATCCCTAACAACACCTGGTTGTACAATGACGGTTTGCTCATCTTTATTGACATGTATTATTTGAGTGAAATATTTTGAAACATCGACGACTATTCCTTCACCAACACATTGTCCTGCTAATGAGGTTCCTGCAGTTCTAGGAATAAGTGATGTATTGTTTTTATTTGCAAAAGTGAGGAGTAATTTTATATCCTTTTTACTCTTAGGAAAAGCAACAGCTAAAGGTAATTTTCTATATACAGAAGCGTCTGTTGCATATATAGAGCGAATTAAATCATCAAAATATAAATCGCCAAACAATTCGTTTTGCAGTTTTTTTAAAGCATTGTTAATAGCGTTGTTCATTTATAAATTTCTAATAATAAATTTCTACTCATTAAAGCTTTAAATTTACTATTAGTTTGCCAATAATTATAAAAGTAATACGTTATTATTTTAAGAATAAAACAGAAACTTATGAAAACCAGATTTTTAATTTTAATTGTAGCTTTAGGATTCACATCCTTTTTAAACGCGCAAGAAATAGCAGAAAATGCAATTGGTTTACGTCTAGGAGACGCTAATGGTTTAGGAGCTAGCATTACTTATCAACGCGCCATTTTAGAAAGCAACCGAATGGAATTGAATTTAGGATGGAGTAGTGATAGGGATTATAGCGGCATAAAGGCTGTAGGCTTATTTCAATGGGTAAAACCTATACAAGGAGACTTTAATTGGTATTTTGGAGCTGGTGCTGGTTTTGCCAGTTATAAATTTGATAAATACGACAACCACAAAGACGCTTTTGTTTTTGCAGCTGGAGATATTGGTGTAGAATATACATTTGACTTCCCTTTGCTTTTATCTTTAGACCTTAGACCTGAACTAGGTTTTGGAGATGGCGCTTATAATAACAACAACCTTGATATAGACGTAGGTATTAGTGCCAGATACACATTTTAATCACACGCTTTGATTGAAATTATTATTTAGGATTATTTTCACATAAAAATTTATGAAATACTACTTGTATTTATTATTATTAAGTATCTCATGAAAATAAAATTATCCCTAATATTAATCTTAATACTACAAACTTTCTATATGAATGCAAAGCATATTATACCAGAATCTATTTTAAAAGAAGCTAATAAAGCTTTAGAGTATTTCCCGCAGTTACAAGAAACCAACATTGAGATTAAATTCAAAAAAAACATTAAAAAATCTACAATGCAAGCCAGACCTACATTTGGTAGTTTTTTTAGAGGAAGAAAAAACCGAAAATACATTATTCTAATTAGTGAATCGTTTAAAATTTCTAATCAAGTATTTAAAACCAAAGATATCCCTTCTGATATATTAGTAGGTTGGATTGGCCATGAATTAGGGCATATTTTAGATTATCAAAAACGAAGTAAAATGAATTTAATTCGTTTTGGAATAAATTATTTATTTTCTGAAAATTCTATTGTAGAAGCAGAACGTGCAGCAGACACTTTTGCTGTTGCACAAGGCATGGAAAAGTACATTTTAAAAACGAAAAACTTTATTTTAAACCATGCAGATATAACGTTAAGCTATAAGAACCGAATAAAAAAATTCTATCTTTCTCCTGAGGAAATAATGATTTTAGTTGAAAACAGAGATAAAGCCCTAGTGAATTAATTCTTATTTACAAACGCTTCCCATTCTTTAAATTTCTCTTCTTTCATAACACGTTCCATTTTTACTTGTCCTCCTTTTTTCTTATTCAAACCATTCCATTCATAAAATACATCCGTAGCTACTACGACTACTTTAACCCCCTTTAACGCTTTACTTCTTGCAACCCTATAATTCTTATTCGCATTTTTTAAATATACATCTAACTGTTTGGCAATAGCTTTATTATCTGGATTTTTCAAATCAGACCCTAAATACCAAAAATGATAGAACTCACCATCGTCTCCTCTTTTGGCACAAATAGTATATTCCGGAATTGTTATTTGAAAGTCTTTTTCTAGGGCTTTCATCGCGTCATCCATTTTATTAACAGACAATTGAGAACCAACAGTATTTAAAAAGAATTTAGTACGACCAGTTATCTTAATTTCTGCTCGTTTTACATCAGTAAATTTTATGGTATCTCCAATCAAATAACGCCATGCACCACTAACTGTTGAAATAACAAGCACATAATCTTGGTTAATCTCTACTTCTGCTAGCGTAACAACTGGTGCATTTGAAACTAAAGAGCCAGATGCTGTTATATACTCTGGTTTAAAAGGGACAAACTCAAAATATATTCCAGAGTCTATATTTAACTGCATCGCATCTGTTTCTGGTCTAATTTGTGTTGCAATATATCCTTCGGAAGCCAAATAAGTATCAATAACAGTAACAGGTTTCCCCATTAAAGCATGAAAACTTTTACTATAAGGGCCAAAAGCTACCCCACCAGAAGTATACACTTGTAAGTTTGGCCAAATTTGATGGATATGCTCTAGATTATGATAGTCAATAACTTTTTTCAACATTAATTCTATCCATGAGGGGATACCACTTAAAGCACCAATATCCCAATCTCTAGCATTTTCTGCAATCTTTTGAACACGCTCATCCCAATCTGCAATCTTAGCAATATCTTCCCCAGGTTTATAATAACTTTTAAACCAAAACGGAATATTACTAGCGCTAATCCCACTAATCTCGCCTTCTAAATGATCGTTATTATCTTCTAAATCTGTTGAGCTACCAAGCATCATCATTTCTTTTTCAAAAAAATCTGCTGGCAAATCAAAATTACTTAAAGCGAATACTTGTTTTATTCCAGATTGCCTAATCGCTTCTATCATTGCGTCTGTAACTGGAATTTTCTTACTAGTTTTCCCTGTGGTTCCAGAACTAAGTGCAAAATAAGATGTGCTTCCTGGCCAAGTTATATTTTCTTTTCCTTCTTGCAGTTTACACCACCATTCTTCGTTTATTTTATTGTAATCGAAAAAAGGTATATTTTGAGAATATGCTTTTTGAATATTTTCAGCATTAAGAATATCTGAAAATTTATAATGTGCACCAAATGCTGTTTCTTTCGCTGTATTTAGCAAATCTAACAAGACTTTTTTCTGAGATTCAATAGGATCTGGAGCAGTACTTAAAACATCTTTTAATGTAATTACACTTTTAATTATATTTCCTAAAATAGTCATTATATAGTTTTTTATTCATTAACAAAAATAGATGCTAATTAATAATGCTATTAACTTATTCCCGCAAATAATTAACCCAAAAAAATTATGATATAAGACAACGATTTAATGTTCTTTGGTAAATGGCTTCGTATTGCGGAACAATATGATGAATATCAAATCTTTCCGCTTCCTTTTTAGCATTTGCCTTAAAGGTATTAAGTCTTTCTGAATCACTTAATACGTAGATTGCATTTTTAGACATTTCTTCTACATCACCAACATTACTCAAATACCCAGTTACTCCTTGCTTGTTCACTTCTGGTATACCTCCTGTATTACTAGATATTACAGGAACAGAAGACACCATTGCTTCTAATGCTGCAAGACCAAAGCTTTCGGTTTCACTTGGGAGTAAAAACAAATCACTAAAACAAAGAATTTTATCTATTTCATTACTTTTACCAAAGAAAATCACCTTATCCGAAATGTTAAGTTTTTCACATAACAATTCTGCTTTTTCTTTATCAGGACCTTCTCCAACTAGCATTAATTTAGCAGGCATTTCTTTCTGAATATTATTGAATATTTTAATTACATCCGCAATTCTTTTTACTGGACGCAAATTACTAATATGCGTAATTATCTTTTCATCTTCAGTTGCCATCATATCTCTTTGGCAATCTGTAAATCCGTGATTATATTTTTTAACATCAATAAAATTGGTGACAACATCTATTTCCTTTTTAATATCGAATAAGCGTAAAGTATCTTCTTTTAAACTCTTAGAAACAGCAGTTACTGCATCCGATTTATTGATACTAAAAGTTACTGCTGGTTTATAAAAAGGATGTGAGCCAACAAGCGTAATATCTGTACCGTGCAGTGTGGTTACAATTGGTACGTAAATATTTTCATCTCGCAACATTTTTTGTGCCATATATGCTGCATAAGCATGTGGAATTGCATAATGCACGTGAAGCACTTCAATTTGATGTAGCTTCACCATATCTACTAATTTACTAGATAGTGCTAATTCGTAAGGTTGATAATGAAACAAAGGATATTCTGGTACATTTACTTCGTGATAATGTACATTATTACTTAATAATTCTAGACGAACAGGTTGGTTATAGGTAATAAAATGAATTTCATGACCACGTTTAGATAATTCTAAACCTAGCTCAGTAGCTACTACGCCACTACCGCCAAATGTTGGATAACAAACAATTCCTATTTTCATAAAATGAATTTATTCTAAATATTATAGACAAGAGCATCTAGAGAAGAGAAAAGGTTTTGCTGCCATTTTCATTCTTATAGGTTTTGAATTTCTTTGTCTTCTTTCTATTTTTTAATCTATTATTGCATCATAAATAGCTGCTTGAATATTGGTTCTAATATCTTCTCGCAACAATAAGTTTTTTCCTGCTTTAGGATAGGTTCTATTTGCTAAAAACACATAAACGATTTCTTCTTCCGGATCTGCCCAAGCATAAGTTCCTGTAAATCCGGAATGCCCAAAACTCGTCATAGAAATACAACCACAAGTTGGTCCAGATTCTCCTAATTGAGGCTTATCGAAACCAATTCCTCTTCTATTATTATTATCACAAAAATAACAAGTGTTAAATTTGTCTATAGTTTCTGGTTTTAAATAACGTTTTCCACCATAAAAACCTTTTTGTAAATACATCTGCATGATTTTAGCTACATCATTAGCATTGCTAAAAACTCCTGCATGTCCTCCAACTCCACCTTGCATAGCTGCTCCCATATCATGCACATACCCTTGGATTTTTTGATATCTATAATAATCATCCTCTTCAGTTGGCGCAATGTTAATGTTACTAACCTTGTTGTTTGGATTGTACATGGTATAATTAGCTCCTAAAGACTCATAAAAATGATCTTTTACTAATTCATCTAAAGGTTTGTCGTAATGTTCCTCAATAAATTTCTTTAAAATGTAATATGGTAAATCACTATAGCGGTAACGCTTTCTAGTAAGCAAGTCGGTATCTTTAATTATTTCTTGAATAGAATCTTTATAATCTTTACGCATATACAATTCGTCTGCAACTTTAATACTGAATTCAGGATCGAAATGTTTTCTATAATATTTAGGGTCCGGACGTTTGGTAAGCGAATCTAATGTTGCATAATAAAAAGGAATCCAAGGTTTTAATCTCGCATAATGCGAAAGCATTGTTTTAATAGTTACATTCTTTTTATTAGACGTTTTATATTCCGGAAGCATCTCAGATAATTTGCTGTCTAACGAAACAATTCCTTGTTCTTCTAATTCCATCAACAATGGCAATGTCGCAAGGATTTTAGTTAATGAAGCTACATCGTAAATATCATTAAATTTTACTTTTTCAGCATTTTGATTATAAGTGTGTTTCCCAAAATTTTTATTGTAAATGACTTTTCCTTTTCTAGCGATAAGCAACTGAATTCCTGGTGTCATCCCTCCATTTACAGCATGGTTTGCAATAGAATCTATTTTTTTTAGTTTATTAGAACTCATGCCAACACGTTCTGGAATTGTGTACGATAAGCGACTTATTTCATTATACAAATCTCCTTGACCAACCACATAATCTACCCCTGCAGATACAGGTAAAGTTCCTTTTGCTGGTAATGCTCCAAAAATAATTTGCGCAGATTTTTGTTGTGCAATTTCGCTATTTTGATAGCTAACAACGACACTTTTAATATTGTTAATTGGATCAATGTCTAATAGCGCATAAGGTTTAACAAAAACATCTAGAATAACAGAATTGTTATTTGCTATTTCCTGAAGCCAAGCGCGTTCTTTTTCTGTGAACTTATAACTTTTCCAAGGGTTATCATTCGATCTATGCAAACCTATAATAACTGTGTTGTAAGGCTTTAATTTATTTAAAAGCGCCTCTATATTATCTGCTTTCACCTCATGAACGCGAGCGTATTTTTTAAGCTCATTATAAAAAACAGTTCCATCATCATCACCAAATTTCACATAAGCGATACTTTTAGTTTCTAGCTGTTGTAAAGGCAAAAGGCCAGCCTTATTTTCGGCAACTGTAATGGCGTTTTCTAAAAGCTCTTCATATAAAGCATCGTCTTTAATTCTATTTAAATCGGCAACTAAATTATTTGTTCCAATTGGAGAATAATTGTTTAAACCTACTTTATATTTTGCTTGCAGAATTTTTTTAACCGAGTGTGCTAAACGTGCTTCTGTTATTTTTCCAGATTGAAAAGCTTCCATGAATTTTAAAATTCCTTTTTCTGGGTCCTCCGACATAAGCATTACATCATTTCCAGCAAGAAAAGCCATTAAGTCTATTTCACCACCAGTGATTATATTTTTTGAACTACTACCATCTAAAGATTTTTCGACATAATCTGCAGCACCTTTCATCGTTAAAGCGTCAGTAAATATTAAGCCTTTAAAACCTAAACGTTCTTTTAGAATATTGGTTACAATATGTTTTGATAAAGAAGAAGGAAACCCTTGTCGAGATTCTAAACTAGGCACATTTAAATGCGCCACCATAACACTAGATAATCCTTCTTTTATTAATTTTCGATATGGATATAATTCGATAGAATCTATTCGTTTTTCATCAAAAAGAACCGTAGGTAATGTTTTGTGTGAATCGCTTTCGGTATCTCCATGACCTGGGAAATGTTTTGCATTTGCTAAAACTCCTGCGCTTTGCATACCTTTCATAAAAGCCAAAGCTTTTTCGGTTACATTATCTCTATCTTCACCAAAAGAACGATTTCCTATAATAGGGTTTTTCGGATTGGTATTGATATCTACAACTGGAGCAAAATTAAAATGCACACCTAAACGCTTGCAATGTTCTCCAATTTGTCTTCCCGTTTGTTCTACTAACCATTTATTTTTAATTGCACCAAGTGTCATATTCCATGGAAATGCATAAGTAGAATCTAAACGCATACTCAAACCCCACTCTGCATCCATACCAACTAACAATGGTATTTTTGCTGCAGCTTGTAGTTCATTGTTTAATTTTGCTTGTCTAACAGGTCCTCCATTAGAATAAATAACACCACCTATTTTTTGATTTTTAACAAGATCAACAACTTTAGCTTTGTTTTTTAAATCTTGATTAGAAAAAACCTGAACCATAAATAATTGACCAACCTTTTCCTTAAGTGTCAAAGTGTTATACAAACTATCTACCCATTTATTTTGGGAAACACCATCCCCTTTCAAAAGCGGATTAATCTCTTGTGCTTGGCTAAAAAAAGAATAGAAAATTATTGAAAGTAATATATAGTATGGACGCATAAAATTGTTTTACAAGTATAGCTTAAAAACTATGCCAAAATAACATTTTTAAAACGAAGTTTTACAGACTTTATGATAGATTTTAGAAGAATTATTAACTAGTTTATTAAAAGTGCATCCTTTTTAAGTATAATAATAATCGTAATGCAAAGAGTATTCAACTATGAGCAAGGTAAAACAAAGAATATTACACGTAAGTCTAGAAACTTTAATTATTTAGAATTTAAGAAAGCAAATTAAAGAAGCTATTCTAGCAGATCAATATGCCGGTCATGATATCCTAAAAGATACAATACGCCATCTAAACCAATGCTAGATATAGAGCTTTGTGCATTATCTTTAACCGTTGGTTTTGCATGAAATGCAATACCTAAACCAGCTAAGTTTAACATTGGCAAATCGTTAGCCCCATCACCAACTGCAATGGTTTGACTAATATCTATACCCTCTTTTGTAGCAATTTCTCTAAGGTACTCCGCTTTTTTATTACCATCTACAATTTCACCAAGATAACCTCCTGTTAATACACCATCTTTTATCTCTAATTGATTGGCATACACATAATCCATTCCTAATTCTTTTTGTAGATAATGACCAAAATACGTAAAACCACCAGAAAGAATAGCTGTTTTGAACCCATACTTCTTTAAAGTATCAATTAGTCTTTTTGCTCCTTTTGTGATTGGTAAATTAACTGCAACATCCTGTAACACATCTTCACTTAGGCCTTTTAAAAGTTTCATGCGTTGTTTAAAACTTTCATTAAAGTCTATTTCTCCCTGCATTGCAGATTCTGTTATAGCTTTTACTTGATCTCCAACACCAGCAAGTTCTGCGAGCTTATCTATTACTTCTGCTTGTATTAGCGTGGAATCCATATCGAAACAAACCAAACGTCTGTTACGTCTATAAATATTGTCTTCTTGAAAGGCAATATCTACATCTAAATCATGAGAGATCTGCATAAATTTAGCAGTCAATTCTGGTTTATTATCAATTTTACCTCGAATAGATAACTGTATAGAAGCTCTAGGATACTCTTCTTCTTGCGTAAGTGAGATACGCCCCGTTAACCTTTTAATAGCATCAATATTTAAACCAATTTCTGAAATCACTTTAGTGACTTCCGAAATTTGTTCTGCAGCAAGTTTTTCTCCTAATATAGTAATGATGTAGCGATCTTTTCCTTGAAGGGAAACCCATTTTTCATAATCTTCTAAAGATATTGGGCTGAATTTGGCTGTTACACCTAGTTCGTATGCTTTAAAAAGCAAATCTTTTAAAACTGCTGCTGATTTTTTTTTAGAACCAATTTCAAACAAAAAACCTAAAGAAAGTGTGTCGTGTATATTTGCTTGACCGATATCTAGAATTTTAGCGCCATATTCTGCTAAAACACCTGTTAAACTTGAAGTTAATCCTGGTCTGTCTGGTCCAGAAATGTTTAATAAAAAAATCTCATTACTCATGCTTGCTTTTATTTGCTATACTTAATTTAAGAATCTGCTATGCCAACTTTCGCTAGCTGGAACCTCCCAGTTTTCTTTAAACTCAGCAACTGTATTTACTAAATTATTAAAGACTATAGTATTTTTAGAAACTGCTTTGTCTTTTGCCATTTTTCTGAAATCAGTTAAAGATTTATAAGCAATATACTCTCCTTGTTTGTAGGAGACATTCATTTTATCCATTAAATCTACGTTGTAATCTTTTTCTAATTGTTGGATAAATTGCACAGAAGCATCGATTGAACAACCAGTCGCAGTGTTCATGTTTTGGTTTAAACCGATAACTATAAATCGCTTATAAACAAGATTATATCCTGCTTGCAAATCTGCGCCGTGTGCCGCCCAATTTTCAATAAATATATTTAGCTTGTTAGAAATCTCTTCCATTTCTTGATCTGAAAAAGAACGATTTGCTTGGTAGATCCAAACGCGAGATTCTTCTGGTAATGTATTAAAGTCTACTAACATTTTTTAAATTAAGGATTATGAATTACAGAAAAGGTATTAATTACAAATTTTGCGAACTAGCAATTAACTCAGCAATATCCATCACTTTTATTTGTGCTTCTTTTTCTTTTACTTTCACACCATCAGACATCATAGTCATGCAATACGGGCAAGCCGTTGCTATAATATCTGGGTTTGTTTGTAAAGCATCTTCTGTTCGAAGCTCATTAATATCTTTATCTCCCTTTTCTGGCTCTTTAAACATTTGAGCGCCTCCTGCTCCACAACATAACGCTGTTGCTTTGCTACGTTTCATCTCTACGAGATTAGCGTTAAGAGCATTTAACACATCTCTTGGTGCATCGTATTCAGAATTTGCTCTACCTAGATAACAAGGATCATGAAAGGTTATTTGTTTTCCTTTATAGTCACTTTCTTTAACATCTAGCTTTCCTGAGCTAATTAATTCTTTTATAAACTGTGTGTGATGAATAACCTCGTACACACCACCCAGTCCTGGATATTCGTTTTTTAAACAGTTAAAGGAGTGTGGGTCGCAAGTTACAATACGCTTCACTTCGTACATGTTAAGCACTTCAATATTCATCATGGCTTGCATTTGAAACAAAAACTCGTTTCCTGCTCGTTTTGCTAAATCTCCTGTAGCACTTTCTTCGGTACCTAATACTGCAAAATTAACGTTTGCTTTGTTTAATATTTTTACAAAGGCTTTCGTTATTTTTTTAGCTCTATCATCATAACTTCCAGCAGATCCAACCCAGAATAAAATATCTGGTGTTTTACCTTCTGCCATACACTCTGCCATTGTTGGTACGTTAAGTTGTTCGCTCATTATGTTGTAATTTTCGAAATTTAATTTTTAGTTTTTAACTGCGTTAGCGATAGAGGCATTGTTGAAGCTCTTTTTTATTTTTCTTAAAAAAAGCGACTGCCGAAAGCGCGACCCTTGTGGTAACGCCCAAATTAATCTACTCGTTTTTCCAGTTTAATCGGTCTTGTTGGTTATAAGGCCATGGTGCACCATTATTTTCAATATTTGTCATCATATTGTTTAATTCTGTTGGCGCTGCGCTTTGTTCCATTACCAAGTATCGACGCATTTCTATAATAATAGATAACGGATCTATACTTACAGGACAAGCTTCTACACAGGCGTTACAACTGGTACATGCCCAGATTTCTTCGTTAGTAATATAATCGCCAAGCAGTTGTTTGCCATCATCGACAAACGTGCCCTTATTAGTATCTATATTTTTACCCACTTCTTCTAGACGATCTCTAGTATCCATCATGATTTTTCTAGGTGAAAGCTTTTTTCCAGTAAGGTTTGCTGGACATTCGCTGGTACAGCGTCCGCATTCTGTACAGGTGTAAGAATTTAATAATTGTACCCAGGATAAATCTTGTACATCGCTTGCTCCAAATTTTGCAGGAACTTCGTCTTCTGCTCCTTCTGGAGCTGCTGCAAACGGGTCTGCGTTTGGATCCATCATCATCTTAACTTCGGTAGTTACAGATGCTAAATTGTTTAGTTCTCCTTTATTATTTACTCTACCATAATAGGTATTTGGAAAAGCCAAAAGGATATGTAAGTGTTTTGAAAAATACAGGTAGTTTAAGAATATAAGAATACCAACAATGTGTAGCCACCAAGCTGCTCTTTCAATGAAATGTACTGTGCTCTCTGCTATACCGGAAAACAAAGGTGCTATATATTGGCTAATAATATTTCCGGAATTTGCTTCTTGAAAAGTACCATCGGTTGCATTCATGACTAGAAATAAAGTCATTAAAACCATTTCGAAATACAGAATAAAGTTTCCATCACTTTTTGGCCAACCTTTCATTTCGTCTTTCCAGAAACGCGCTAATTTTATTACGTTTCTTCTTATCCAAAAAATGATTACTGCAACTAGAACTAAAATTGCTAGAATTTCGAAAGTACCAATTAAGAAACCATAAACTGCTTCTGGCAATACACTAGAAAAAATACGATGTGTACCGAAAAGCCCATCGATGATTATTTCTAAAACTTCAATATTTATAATTACAAATCCTACATAAACAACAACATGAAGAAACCCAGAAACTGGACGCTTTACCATTTTGCTTTGTCCTAAAGCGATGTTGATCATGTTTTTCATACGTAGTGACTTATTATCACTAACATCTACATCTTGCCCTAGTTTAATATTACGAACAAGTTTTTTTACATTTTTAGCAAAATAACCAAAGCCTAAAATTAGGGCTATGGCAAAAATTATATTTGGTAAGTAATTCATGTAATGGTTGGTTTATTGTCTTTCGTCTTCTGGTTTCACGTAGCCTGCTTTATCTTTTTTTCCGAAGACAGAAACTTTTACATATCTGCTAGGGTTTAATTTAAAGTCTTGTAATAATTCTTGTAATTGTTGCGAAGCTACCTCCAAGTTATTGTATAGGTCATCGTCTGTAAGTAACTTACCAAGAGTACCTTCTCCTTTATCTAAATCTGCTAAAAGTGTATTTACATTAAGTAAGGTTTCATCTAAGGTTTTAACAGTTTTTGATAATTCTACATCTTTTAAATCTTCAGAAAGTGCACCTAAATCTTTACTTACTTTATCGAAATTAGAAAGCATAGAAGTAAGTGTTTCATCGTTTTTAGCAATTAAAGAGTTAAAGGAATACGATAACGTTTGAAAAGATTTTATGGTAGTGTTTAATTCTCCAATAGCATTTTTTAATCCTTTTTCTGTATCGTCTTTTACTAATTTATTTAGGCTTACAAGAAGGGAATCTGCAGATTCTAATGTACCATCTAATCCAGAACTTAATCCAGAAAAGTTACTTGTTAAGCTTTTTACAAGACCTTCTTCTACTTCAGACTGTAAGAAGTCTCCGTTTTTAGCAGGAACTCCTCCTTCTACTGGAATGATAGCCATTGCGTTTCCTCCCATTAATCCTAGTTCATAAAGGCGCATTTTACTTTCTTTAGAAAACTTTAAATCTTTATCGATGGTAAAAGCTACACGAGTTTTACCAGATTCGAAATCGTATTTAATACTATTTATCTTTCCTACATTATTTCCTTTAATGGTGACGGGAGATGAAGGCGTAAGTGCATTATAATCGAATTCTGTATAGAATTCATTTTTTTGTTGAAAGATGTTTATACCTTTTAAATAATTAATACCAATAATTAGGAATACAATTCCTAATATTACTAGTATGGCTGTTTTAATTTCTCTAGATAACTTCAATATAAATTGGATTGGTTATGAAACAAAATTAGAAATAAATTTATAAAGAATGGCTCTAATTAGCACTTGTTTTTAAGGCTTGGTCTAGAGTAATTTTTATTCCATCTTTAAAAGCAACTATAAAACAGGATGTATATCCTTTACTTTTTGCGTTTGCTTGTAAATTCTTAGCTTTAGTAAAGTCGGATGTATATCCATGAAAATATTTATAAAGAGCACCTTCTTTTTCTCTAGAAATAGCATCTAACCCTTTAAAATTATATGCCTTTGGAGCTAGTTTTCTTGAGCTAGCAGCAATTTGCACTTTAAAAACTACATTTTCAATAATTTGTTCTTTCTCATTAGTGACACTTGGAAATTCTTCCTGAGGAGTAAAAACAAATTCCCCTATATTTTGATCTAAAGTACCTTTATAGTCTAAAATAGCATTACTTATAGATTTAGAGATTTCTTGTTGGCCTTTAGAAGAATTTAAATATTTTCCTTCACTTGTATTTGTAATAAATCCAGTTTCAATAAGAACACTTGGCATGTATGTGTTGTGCAGCACCCAAAGGCTAATTTGTTTTACACCTCTACTTTTTCTTTTTAATTTGTTTTGAAATCCTTTTTCTACTAAATCTGCCAACATAATACTTTGATCTACATATTCCTCCTGCATTAAAGTCAAGCCTATTAAAGATTCTGGAGCATTAGGATCGAAACCTTCATAATGTTTTTCGTAATTATCTTCTAAAAATATTACTTCATTTTCAGCTTTAGCAACATTAAAATTACGTTCTGTGTTACCAACACCTAATACATATGTCTCTGTTCCATGTGCTTGTGTGTGGTGTGCATTACAATGAATAGAAACAAATAAGTCTGCATCTGCATCATTAGCAATTTTTGCTCTTCCACGAAGTGTTACAAAGACATCGGTTTTTCTGGTATAAATAACTTTAATATTTTTATTACTCTCTAGATTTTTACCAACCTGCAAAGCAACTTTTAAAGCAATATCCTTTTCTGTATACCCATTTTTTGTTGGTCTTCCAGGATCATGCCCTCCATGACCAGCATCTATTACTACTACAAATTTTTCTGTTTGTTGTGCATATGTATTAGATATATTAACAAAAAACGTTAATACTATTATAAAAGATAAGAATTGTGATAATCTATTCGTTTGCATACAGATAATAACTATTTTAGGCTTGTATTATTTTAAATTGCTTAATATTAAATTAATCATAAAAAATATATGTAATTTTGGCAATTCAAAAACCGAGCCATACTTTTACAAAAATACATTAAAAGCGTTGCGTACAAATAAATTTCAAATACTTTTTGCTTTAAGTTTTACCATGTTTATTAACATGTTTGGCTTTGCACAAGACAGACCTAAATCTGGAGGAGAGATTGCACCTATAAAAAAAGGAGACACAATTGCAGTTAATGTAAACGATGTTTTACAGCCAAAAGAAGCGGTTTCTATATTGGAACTCACCGAAAAAGGCCAAGACTCTACAAAAAAAGACTCCGTTAAGCCTAAATCGGAATTCCTTACCGACATTGTTAGTTACAAAGCGAAAGACTATACTTCTTTTAATAAGAAAGAGCAAAAATTGTATTTATATAACGAAGCCGAAATTATTTATGGCGACATGGAAATTAAAGCAGGAATAATTGTAATCGATTATAGCAAAAATGAAGTATATGCAGGAAGGGTTAAAGATTCTCTAGGCGAATACACCCAACACCCTGTTTTTAAACAAGGCACACAAATTGTAGAACCAGATTCTATTCGTTTCAATATTGATACAGAAAAAGCTTTAATATTTAATTCTAGAACAGAACAAGCTGGCGGTTTTTTTGATAGTGAGGTCTCTAAAAAAGAAAACGACTCGGTGTATTTTGTACAAAACGCTAAATATACAACTTCAGAAAACCGGGAGGATCCAGAATATTATTTTCTGTTACGAAAAGCCAAAGTAGTTCCTGACGAAAAGGTTGCTACTGGATTAACTAATATGTTTATTTATGGAGTTCCTACTCCTATTGGATTGCCTTTTGCATATTTTCCATTGACAAAAAAACAGACTTCTGGTGTTATATTCCCTAGTTTTGGTGAGCAAAACTCTAGAGGATATTTTTTACAAAATGGCGGTTATTATTTTGCTTTAAGTGATTATTTAGATTTAGCAGTACTTGGTGATTATTACACCAATGGTAGTTATGGTTTACGATTAGAAAGTAAATATAATGTTCGCTACAAGTTTAACGGTAATCTTGGTTTTAGATATGAAAATCTAATTACTAGCGAACGTGGTTTTTCAGATTACTCAAAAAGCACTATATATAATATACGTTGGTCACACAGTCAAGACACAAAAGCTAGTCCAAATTCACGTTTCTCTGCATCCGTAAACCTAGGAAGTAGCACCTATTATCAAAACTCGATAAATCAAGTAAACGTTGCCAATTTTTTAAACAATACGTTGTCTTCTTCTATCTCCTATTCTAAAACATTTCAAGGTGAACCACAAGTAAATTTTAGTGCTACTGCAACACATTCTCAAAACACAAATACAGAGAGCATAACAATGACGCTTCCTACTATACAAACAAGTGTTAGCAGAATCTTTCCATTTGCAAGCGAAACTGGAACCAAAAAAGGAATTATACAAAATATAAACTTTCAGTATAATTTAAGTGCAGAAAATAGAATTACTACAACAGATTCTCTTTTCTTTAAAAAAGAAATGTGGGACGATGCAAAAAGCGGTATTCAGCATAGCATTCCTTTGTCTACAAACTTCAAACTTTTCAAATATTTTAGTTTAAGTGCTAGTACCAATTATGAAGAAAACTGGACGTTTAAAACTATAGACAAATATTACGATACGGATTTAGAAGAAGAAGTTGAAATAGAAAAAAGTGGTTTTGATGCTTTTAGAACTTACAATTTTAGCACAAGTTTAGGAACCACACTTTACGGAATGTTTAATTTTGAAAAAGAAGGAGAAGATAGAAAAATAAAAGCCATTAGGCATGTTATGCGTCCTTCGGTAAGCTATAATATTAACCCTTCTTTTGATAGGTATTGGGATTCTTATGAAGTTGTTACAGCAGATGGAGAAGTTGCTGAAGAAGTAGAAACTGTAGATTTTACACGTTTTGAAGATAATATTTATGGTTCTCCAAGTCAAACTTTTTCCAGCTCTTTAGGGTTAAATCTTTCTAATAATTTTGAAGCTAAAGTAAGAGATAAAGATAGTACTGCAACCGAAGCAAAAAAAATCATTTTATTAAATAATTTAAATTTTTCCACCTCATATAATTTTGCTGGAGATTCACTACAGTGGAGTCCTTTACGTGTAAGTGGTGGAACACAAATACTGGATGATAAAATGTCTATTAACTTTGGAGCTGTATTAGACCCTTATGCTTTAGATAATAATAACAGTAAAATAGATACTTACAATGTAAATAATGGAGGAAGCTTATTTAGACTTACAAGCGCAAACCTAACCATGAATTATACATTAAATAGTAAAACTTTTAGTGGTGATAACGACGAAAGTAGAGAAAACAGCAGAGAAGAAAATTTACGTAGTGGTGGACGAGCAGATGATTTATTTGGTGTTAATCAAGATTTTGCAGACCAAAGATTAAACAACAATGAGCAAGAAGAAAAAAAACCTAGTGAATTTTATAATTATAAAATACCTTGGAGTTTACGTCTTGCATACGCTGTAAACTACTCGAATGCTGCAAGACAAAATGAAATATCATCGCATTCGCTAATGTTTTCTGGAGATATTGAATTTGCTCCAAGGTGGTCTGTTGGAGCATCTTCTGGTTACGATTTAAAAAATCAAGGTTTCACCTATACACAGTTGCGTTTTGAACGGGATTTATTAAGTTGGCGAATGAACTTTTCATGGGTACCGTTTAGTACAAGAAGTTCTTGGAATTTCTTTATAGGAATTAAATCTAGTATTTTAAAAGATATCAAGTACGAAAAACGTAGACAGCCTGATGATCAACTTTAGGTTTTAATAAAATAGTTATGATTATTAAGTTATTTATACAACTTAATAATTAGTAATTGAATAACTTTATAATCATGAAAAAAATAATCACTACACCAAACGCACCAGCACCTATTGGTCCATACAATCAAGCTGTACTTTCTGGAAACACCTTATATACATCTGGACAAATTGCTTTACATCCAGAAACAGGAGAATTAGTTTTAGACGACATTAAAACTGAAACCAAACAAGTTATGGAAAATATGAAAGCCGTGCTTGCTGCTGCAAACATGACTTTCGATAATGTTATAAAGACATCTATTTTTATTAGCGATATGCACAACTTTGCTCCAATAAATGAAGTATATGGTCAATATTTTAATGATAGCTCTGCTCCTGCTAGAGAAACTGTTGAAGTTGCTAACTTACCAAAATTTGTAAATGTAGAGATTAGCTGTATAGCTGTTATTTAAATTTTACATTTTTAAATACCATTAAAACCCCCAAATAGCAATCAAATATTTTGGGGTTTTAAACCAGATAATTACCAAAATTACAATTCTCTATTCCTCGAGTAATTTATTAATTTCTATTGCTAGTTTGTCTACATTTCCTTCCGCATTACCAATAGAAATATACTTAATAACTCCATTTTTATCCACAATAAAGTTTTTAGGAATTGCTCCTGTTGCATATTGGTTCCATATTTCACTTTCGGGATCATAACCAACATTAAAATTAACACCGTATTTTTTCATTTTCCTGATTTTATTATAAACCACCTCTTTTTTTTCACCAATAGCAATAGGTATTAAAACAAAATCTTTATTTTTTAAAGGTTCTAATATTTTTTCAGGAAATTCTGCAAACTCCATTAAACACGGCGCACACCAAGTTGCCCAATAATTAATTAGAACAACTTTCCCTTTTAAATTGGATAGCCTGATAACTTCGTTGTTTACCATTTGCACACTAAAGTCACTTGCAATATCCCCTATATTTAACTTCAGCTCCTTTACTTGCGCTTTTTGTTTTTTTTCTATTTTAGGTGTCCCCTCTAATTTTACTTGGAGTTGCTGTTTCTCTTCTTCAGTAAATAGGTCTATAATAATAATAAACTCTCTGTCACCTACTTCATCCCCTATAGTTTCTAATAGTTCTCGCCACTTTTCTATACTAACACCTTTATTCATGGCTTTAATTAAGCCCTTATTACCTAGCGCCTTAAGTTGCTCTTTTGTAATTATTTTGTTATTTGATATGATTACATATTCTGGCTTTTTAATTTCTTGTTCTTGTGCTAAAGCATAAAAATTAAATAAGACAAAACTTAAAGCTAGAATTAATTTACATATTACATTTTTTCTATTTACTAATTTTTTATTTGTATTCATGAAGGAAAATGTTTTATAACTATATTTACAGTTATATAACTACAAATATAGTTGAATTAATAAAATATTGACTATTACAGGTGAAAATTTATATTATAAAAAAAATAGTTACATATAATTGCATTAAAAAATTCTACAAAATAGAAACTTTACTTTCTACTTAGATAAAAAGAAAATCAATGAAACAGCTGTAAAAATGCGCTTTAAAAGCCGGTTTGTTTTTTTGGCACGATGCTTGTATCTCTTATAGTAAGTTCAATTTTAAAACTTACAATTATGAAAAAGATTTTAGCAATTTTAACAACAATCCTTTTAACAGGATTTACTGTAAACGCAACTACAACCACAACAGTAGACGACAATATTAATACTAGTAGCACTTCTAGAGGTTATGGAAATTCTTTCATTTTTGTAGAACAAGGTGTAGAGTTTTCAATCTTTCCGGATGGTCAATTTGATTTTTACATGCGTAATTATGGACCAAACATAAATGTGTCTGTGAATCATGGTAATACAAATATTAGTTTTAACTCAGGATACGATTATAATGCATATGTGCAATATGATGAGTTTGGCGCCATTGTTCAAGTAGAACATGTTCCAGTTTTTTATGATTACTATGGTCGAGTTAGCCAAGTGGGAAATATTTTTATTAACTATAATAATTTTGGTTTTGTAACACAAGTTGGCGGTTTATATGTTCACTATAACAGATATAACCGTTTTTCACACCATACAGGTTACATAAATATGTATAACCGCTTTTATGTTTATAGACCATGGCATGCTTTTTTTAGAATTCCTAATATTAATCATTGTGTTGTATTTAATAGACCATATAGACAAAATTATAGACCTATTAGATACCAATATACTAGACCTTTTTCTAACAATTACAGACGTACCTCAGCAGTTGCTAGTAGACGAGGAAACACAATAAACAGAAGAAGTGAATTGGCTACTAGAGGAAACGATAGACCTCGAAATACAGTAAGTGCAAACACGCCAAGACCTAGAAGTGGAGTAACAACTTCTTCTCCTAGAAATAACACTCCAAGGCCAAGAGTAGCTACAAGTACTCCTAGAACTAATAATTCTAGTCCTAGAGTAAAAACGAATACAACAAAACCTAGAACAACAACAAATGTACCTAGACCTAGAACTTCGGTTTCTACAAAACAAAAAACGAGGTCTACACCAAGAGTAACAACAAGTACACCTAGAAAAAACTCTAATGTATCTACTAGTATACCAAGAACCAATAGAAAAGTAGCGAGTAATGCATCTGTTAGAGCAAATAGCAAAGTTACAAGCAGATCATCTAGAAATACAAATAGAACAACCTCTAGCTCAAGAAGCACAAAAAGTAGAAGATAAAAATTTTGGTTAGTTAGTTGAAAACCCTATCATTAGTTTGCCCCAAAGCAACTTGATAGGGTTTTCTTTTATTAGAAAGCCTATATCTTATTCAATTTTTAATAATTTTTTTATTAGTGTTGTGATATCTTTAGATAAAGAGAATTTAAACACAACAAATGCATAACAAATTGCTACCAGTGTGCTTTTAATAACAATATTAATAATAGGATGGAAATGGAATTCCCAGAAATAAAAACCTAAACTAAGGAATAAAATTAACACTAATGTATATCCTGTTTTACTTGTGAAAGGATGTATTTTAAATTTTAAATTTACATACCATAATTTTAATGCATCATAAATAGTAAAAGCAATAACACTTGCAATTGCTGCTCCTTCTATTCCATAGATAGGAATGAGCAAATAATTTAAACTAACAGCAAGTAATACAATACAGAAACCAAAGGTTAATATAATTCTGTAATAATTAGAATTAAAAATAATAGCATTATTATTTCCTAAAAGATTATCTACTAATTTTACTGCAGAAATAACAATTACAATAAATAATCCTTGACTATATTCTGGTTTTAATAAAGCATATAACTGATTGATATTAACCAGTATCAAAACAAAAATAAAACCTCCAATTATAAATAAATTTATAGAGCTTTTTTTATAGAGTTGTTCTAAATCCCAATGGTTTTCATTATTTAAATAGGAAGCTGTTAACGGATTCACAATTTGTTGCATTGCTCTAGCAGGCACAGCAATTACTGTTGCAATAAAAATGGCAACACTATAATATGCTACATTTTCTATTTCTATTAACTCACCAAGCATAAACTTATCTAACTCTAATAATATCATGGATACAGAACCAGCAATAATGATAAGAAAACTATACTTTAAAACAGTAATATAATCAAAAGATCTAGTAATGATTAACTTAGGAAAACGAATGCTAAAAGCATAGCCCATCATAATCAACATACGAATAATATAAACTATAGTTATTGCGTAAATAAATTGATCTACAGTTAGTTTATTAAAGAATACTGCTAGTAATAAAGTCATTGTACCTAATCTATGGAAAGCTTCTCGCATAAAATTACCAAACACCGATTTAAAGTGAATCTTACTCCATGAGAAAAAGATTTCAAAATATGCAAAAGCAACGGCTAATACATATATTAACCATGTATAATCTTTTATTATTTGATTTTCATTTGCTAACCAATTAGCAATAGTTTCATAAAATAAGGAACCTAAAAGACCAGCAGGAATAACAAAAAGCAAAGGTAAAAACAACATGAAAGTTAGAAAGCTGTTTTGAAGCTTCTTTGTTTTGTACGAAGAGTAAAATTTTATTAAAGTATTATTAACGCCAAAAATTAGTAATGGCATCATTAAATTTGCAGTAGAAAGTACATAAATTACTAATCCATAGTGTTCAGGAGATAAGAAAGCGGTATATAAAAACAAGGTGTTAATTGCTCCAACACCAAAACCTAAATAGGTAACGATGGTGTTTTTAATGGATTGTGAAGCAACTATTCCCATATTATAATATAATCCCTAAATTTAAATTCCAAAAAGCAAGTTACTACATTTTTGCTAATTCTATTTTTCACGAAGTAATTCTGCTAATTTACCAGTAAGTTCTCTCCTACTATATTTTTGCAATCCAATAGCATTCGATTTTAGTTTGTTTTCTTGAAATGCTTTAAAATGCATTAAAATTACACTTTTTAATTTTTCATAATCCGAATAAATAAAATAATTTCCGGTATTGGTTTCTACTATAATTTTTTCTACATCTGTTCCTTTTGGACCAAATGCAACTATAGGTCTGTTAGAAACCATGTACTCAAATAATTTCCCAGGAATGATGCATTTGGTCTCTTCTGAATCGATTTCAATCAGCAACAATAATTGTGACTCCTTCTGAAACATAATTGCTTCACTATGTGAAACATAGCCAACCATATCTAAATGATTAGTTAACCCATAACGCTCAATACTATTAATTACATTTGGACTAACAGCTCCAACTAATTTTAACTGAAACTGTTTTGCAAATTCATTATTCTCTGTTATTAATTCATTTAAAACTCTCCATAAAACTTCCGGGTTTCTTTTTGCTAATAAAGAACCAATATGTGCTAATGTAAATTTTTCATCTAATGAAATTGCTTTTGTTTTTTCAACATCATAACCATTTGTAATTACTGCTATTGGTTGCTTTGTTTTTTCTTGAAACTCTAATTTTGTTATTGTACTTGTTACAATAATTTGATCTGCAGTTTGCAAAACTTTACGTTCTAAATCGATATGTTTTTGTTTGGAAGCACTGGTAAGCTTTAACTCTTTATGGTAGCCAATAGTTGTCCAAGGATCTCTAAAATCTGCAATCCAATTTACTCCTAACCTCTCTTTAAGTTTCAAGCCTATTAAATGAAGACTATGTGGTGGTCCTGTTGTAACAATTGTATTAATATGATAGTCCTTTATGTAAGTAGAAAGATAATTTACCGATGGCTTTACCCAACCTTTTCTAGCGTCTGGAATAAAGAAATTACCACGAATAAGCAATAATAAACGCTGTAAAATACTTTGCTTTTTTACATCAGGAATCAAGCCTTTACTAATAGATTTTGTGTTTTTTTTAGAAAGAATTCCTGCTAACTTATAAGGTTCGCTAATAGGTTGTTTAAGTATTGTCGTTGCATTAGACACTTCTTCAACAAGGCTTTCATCTATTAAAGGATAACTAGGGTTTTGAGGAATATAAACAATAGGTTCTATGTTGAATTCTGGTAAGTACTTTACAAATTTAAGCCAACGCTGTACTCCTGGCCCTCCAGCTGGTGGCCAGTAATAGCTTATAATAAGTACTTTTTTTTTATTCATTTTGACATTCCTTTAAAAGCAAGAATCTTAAAAATTGAAACTATTGTGGATTCCTGCTTTTACAGGAATGATAGCTACTTTTTCTTAAATATAAAAAACAATCCCCCTATAAATAGTAAAACGAAAAGAATAGAACTTGTTAAGGTAATTGTACTACCTGTTTGTATAACTTTTGGTTCAAATTTAAATTCTACTATATGCTGTCCTGCTGGTATTTTCATACCACGTAATACATAATTTACGTTATAATGTTTTTCTAATTTTCCGTCAATATATGCATTCCATCCTTCTTTAAAATAGACTTCAGAAAATACAGCAAACCCAGGATTGTTATTATTTGACTGATATTTAATATAGTTAGGCTTATATTCTTTTAAAGTAATGTTTGAAAGAGAATCTACTTTAAAGCTTGTATTCCCATTAATAGCTTCCGTTTTAAGAAACACAGCTTTTCTTTTTGTGTCTAAACTATCTAAAGCTATAATTTCTTGATTAGCAGTTGCAACTTGCTCTAATTCTTCAATAAACCAAGCGTTTCCATTCGCATCTGTATTGGTAAACGGAAAAATAGTTCCTTCTTCTTCTGCAATAATATACTTGGTATTTAGCATATTTAAAACATTCATATTGTTTTTAGTAATATGAAAATTGAAAAGCTCGTTATAGCGTCTCATTTTTGCAGCATGATAACCACTTAATGAATTATGAAAAAAGGATGCTCTGGAGTAATTATCAGTAAGATCAAAAACTCTAAAATGTGTAGTGTCCTTAAGAATTTCAATATCTGCAGGATTTGCTTGATATGGTTTTTTAACCTTTAAGGCAGAAACAAAATCGTTATTATTGACGTAGCGTCTGTCTACTGAAACTAAATCGAAAACTATCAATATTGCAAAAGCTACAATTACTAAGTTTTCGGATAATTTTTTCTTTAAAAACATAAATATAGTTCCGGCAGAAAGTAGCACTAAAATAAGCGTTCTAATAGTGTCTTTTGAAAACAACATTTTTCTGTCTTCTCGAACAGCATCTATAAACTGCTGACCATATTTTTGTTTGAAAAATGCATCATTTACACCAGAAAAATTAAAAGCAGATTTAAAGAGTAAAAACAAAATGGCAATTCCAGCAGTTATACCAACAGTATATTTTAAAGCTTTAAGCTTTTCTTCATCTTTTTCAAAATTGTTAAACAGCCTAGTTAAACCAAATATAGCTAAAATAGGAATGCATAATTCTAATATTACTTGAATAGAAGAAACAGCTCTAAACTTACTATATAGTGGTACATAATCAATAAAAAAGTCTGTAATTAAGCCTAAATTTTTTCCATAGGAAAGTAATAAGGAGAAAATGGTTCCGCCTACAATCCACCATTTTAATCGTCCTTTCACCAAGAAAAGCGCAAAAACAAATAGAAAAATTACAACAGCACCAACATAAGCAGGAGCTTCAACAATTGGTTGATTTCCCCAATAAGTAGGAGCTTCTTTTGCATATTCTTTTGCTTGTAAAGGAGGGGTTCCTTTAGCAACTAATAAATCAAAATAAGCAGAGTCTTTACCTACATTTTCATAATTTCCGCCACCAACAATTCTGGAGATAAATAGATTAAAAGATTCTAAAAACCCGTAACTATATTCTGTTATATACTCTTTACTAAGTCCAGAGGTTATTTCTTTTGGTGATCCATCTGGATTAATAGTTAATTCGCTTTTACTTCTAGTACTTTCCTTTACATAATCTTGCGTAGCCAAAAGGTTCGTTGCATTTAATGTTAAAGAAAAAATAACAGCAACAACTAACAAACCAACAGATTTAAAATAATGTGGCAACACTTTTTTGTTGTAAGCATCTATTAAATAGGCAATTCCTAAAATAATAACCAATAACATTAAATAATATGTCATTTGCGGATGATTAGCCACCAACTGTAAAGCCATAGCAACAGTTGTTAGTAAAAATCCGACTATATATTTTCGCCTAAAAGTGAGAATTATTCCACTTAAAACTAATGGCATATATGCAATAGCATGTGCTTTACTATTATGTCCAACTCCTAAAATAATTATGAGATAGGTAGAAAAACCAAATGCTAAAGCTCCTAAAGCTGCTAGTTTAAAATCTACTTTTAAAACTAACAATAGCACATAAAAGCCTATAAAATACAGAAATAAATAATCTGCTGGTCTAGGCAAAAAACGTAAAGTTAAATCTAGTTTTTTTATGTAGTTATGCGGGTATTTTGCACCAAGCATATAGGTTGGCATACCTCCAAATCCGCTATTGGTCCAATAGGTTTCTTCTCCAGTGTTTGCTCTATAATCGATTTGCTGTTTAGCCATCCCTGTATATTGCATGATGTCACTTTGAAAAATTTGCTTTCCTTTTAAAACAGGGCTAAAATATGCAAGTGAAAGAATTACAAAACCAACTAGAACAAGAAAATGAGGAAGTACTTTTTTTATAGAAAACTGCATGAATTATATGTATAACAATAAGTTTGAAAAATAATCATAATTTTTGAAACTAAGCCAATTTATGTGAAGCTAATATTTTGGAATTTTTATAGAAGTACAAAGAATAAAAAAAATAGCATTATTCTACTTCTTCGTAATCTACATATTCGCCAACATTCTTATTAGAAGATTTATTCTCTGGCATTTTATCTATAGTAATTTCTCCTTCTTTTTTTGTTTGTTGTGGATTTCTAAAACCACCAAACTGTTCACCAAAACGCTGTTCCGCTTTTTTGGTAATAAATTTTAATAAAATAGGAGCAAATATTCTTGATAAAATTTTCACACCATAATAGATTAAAAGTATGATTAAGATAATTTTTACAACTCCAGTAACAGATGCTAATTGCAACATAAAATCATTTTTTAACAAAAATACAATTCTTAAGTCTTAATTTATCTTATAAATACTTAAAAAAAATATAAAATATATATATTTGAAGCCAAATAAACCCATAAAACATGAAGTTCTTAAAATTCTATATAGCAATTTTTGCTTTTTCTGTTTCGCTTTCTGGATACTCACAATATACAGAAGTAATAAACTCTAACAGACCAGGTGTTTCTAAAAGTGCATTTTCAGTAGGCACAAATGTTATTCAATTTGAAGCAGGACCATATATGTTAAATGAAAACCATTCACGTTTAAAACGAGATGACAAAAGTTTTGGTATCGATTTCACCGCTAGATATGGTTTATTATGGGAGCAATTAGAGCTTAATATTGAAGGGACTTATCAATCTACTAAAAGAACTTTTACAAATACAGTTGCTAACGAAGACAAATTCAGTAATTTTAAAACACTTACTATTGGAGCAAAATACCTAGTCTACGATCCGTACAAAAAAGCAGGAGATGAAAAACCAAACATATATAGCTGGAATGCGAACCATAAATTTAAATGGAAGTCCTTAGTTCCTGCTGTTGCAGTTTATGTTGGTGCAAATTTTGACACTAAAGATAATCCGTTCACAGCGTATGGTGTAGAAGGATTTAGTCCAAAAATCATGGTTGCAACTCAAAACAACTTTGCAGGTGGATGGGTATATGTTATGAACTTTGTAAAAGATAGGATTGGTACAGACCAATCTGATTTTTCCTATATATTAACACTTACCAAATCTATAAACGAACAATGGGTTGTTTTTGGTGAGGCTCAAGGAATAAGCAGTGATTTTTACGCAGATAACTTAATTCGATTTGGAGGTGCATATCTTTGGAATAGAAATTTTCAATTAGATACTGCACTAACACTAAACACTAAAGACACTCCTTCTGTTTTTGGAGTTACTGTTGGCGCATCTTATAGATTAGATTTTCATCAAGATAAAGAAATAGATAATGGTGGTGAACTTGGAAATGGTAAGAAAAGTAAAAAAGAAAAAGGTAAAAAAGGAAATAAAGAATCTAGAAAATCTAAAAAGAACAATAGAGAAAAGCAAGAACAGAATTTTGATGAAGAATAAAGAACTATTGATTTTATGATTACCATAAAACAAGTACACACAAAGAAAGAGCTTAAAGCATTTGTTAAATTTCCATTCCAGCTTTATAAGAATTCTAAATATTGGGTACCGCCAATAATTTCGCAAGAATTAAAAACTTTCGACAAAAAAGAAAACCCTGTTTTTAACGATGCAGATGCCTATTTTTTTCTTGCCTACAAAGACGACGAAATTGTAGGACGCGTTGCTGCAATTATTAATTGGCTTGAAGTTAACAACCAAAATGAAAAGAAAATGCGTTTTGGTTGGTTTGATTTTGTAGATGATTTAGATGTATCTAAAGCGCTTTTAGACAAAGTTGCAGAAATTGGCAAGCAAAATAATTTAGAGTATACAGAAGGTCCTGTAGGGTTTTCTAATCTAGATAAAGTTGGTGTTTTAACCGAAGGTTATGATGTTATTGGTACTATGATTACTTGGTATAATCACCCCTATTACGTAACACATTTAGAAAAGCATAACTACCTACCAGAAAAGGAATGGATAGAAAGCAGTTTTCCTTTTGGAAATATAGATCCAACCTCTTTTACAAAAGCAAATGATTTAATTAAAAAACGCTACAAAGTTAAAGCGCGTAATTTTACGCAAACAAAAGAAGTTATGCCATATGTCGATGAAATGTTTAATTTGTTTAATACATCTTATGCGTCTCTATCTTCTTTTGTTGAAATAACAGATATACAAAAAGCATATTTTAAAAAGAAGTTTATTAGTTTTATTAATCCAGAATTCATAAAATTTGTTTTCGATAAAGACGATAAAATGATTGCTTTTGCGATAGTTATGCCTTCCTTCTCTAAAGTGTTACAAGAAATTAATGGAAAGCTTTTTCCTTTTGGCTTTTTAAAACTTCTAAAAGCTAAAAGAGAAAGTAAAGATGTTATTTTTTATTTAATAGGAATTGCTCCAGAATACCAAAACAAAGGTATTACAGCAATTATATTTAATGAATGCTACAAAACTTTTGATGCCTTAGGAATAGAAAACTGTATACGAACTCCAGAATTAGCAAACAATATTGCTATACAACAAATTTGGAAACACTTTAATCCTAAAATTATTAAACGCAGAAAGACATTTAAAAAAGTTATACAATAAGTAACTTTATTACAAACAAAAAAAGCTTCCCAGAAATTGGAAGCTTTTTTTATTACTAAATAAAAAAACTATAAAAACAAAAAAGCCTCACATTTCTGTGAAGCTTTAAGTGAGCCCTTCAGGATTCGAACCTGAGACCGCCTCCTTAGAAGGGAGGTGCTCTATCCAGCTGAGCTAAGAGCCCGTAGTTTTTATGTTTCTACGAAAACAGTGTCGGGGTGGCAGGATTCGAACCTGCGGCCTCCACGTCCCAAACGTGGCGCGATAACCGGGCTACGCTACACCCCGAAGGTTATCAAAAATTAATTTGAAAATTG
Organism: Lacinutrix cladophorae; assembly: GCF_053604645.1. Classification (NCBI taxonomy): domain Bacteria; kingdom Pseudomonadati; phylum Bacteroidota; class Flavobacteriia; order Flavobacteriales; family Flavobacteriaceae; genus Lacinutrix; species Lacinutrix cladophorae. The sequence goes on from NZ_JBSHNR010000071.1 coordinate 78,222, forward strand.
CGGAGAGACAGGGATTCGAACCCTGGGTAAGTGTTTCCACCTACGACGATTTAGCAAACCGCTCCTTTCGGCCACTCAGGCACCTCTCCAATAATTTTATATGAACATCGCATTTATATTTAAACGCGGATGCAAATGTAAGTTTTCATCTTAAACAACACAAGCATTTTTTTTACTTTTTTTAAAAAATTATTCTGGATACTCTATTCGTAAATGATAAATGTTTGCAAGCTTGTGTTTTAGCACTTTTTTTATAGACTGAATTTCTTTAAAAGTAATATTGGCATTCAAGAATTGTTCGCCTTCCATTTGCTTATTTATTATATTCTCTACAAATTTATCAATTTTGGTAGATGTTGGTTCTTTTAAACTTTTAGAAGCTGCTTCTACACTATCACACATCATTAATATTGCTGTTTCTTTACTAAATGGCTTAGGACCAGGATACATAAAGTTTTCCTTCTTTATGTCTTCATTTATAGCTTTCTCTTTTTTATAAAAATAATAAACTACGCTGGTACCATGATGGGTTCTAATAAAATCTATTACACGATCTGGAAGGTTGTTTTTTCTTGCTATTTCAATACCATCTATAACATGATCTACTATAACATTCGCACTTTCAATAGAAGACAATTCATCATGAGGATTTATTCCTGTAGATTGATTTTCGGTAAAAAATGTAGGGTTCTTCATTTTACCAATATCATGATACAATGCTCCTACTCGAATTAACATAGCATTTGCTCCTATTTCATTCGCAGCAGCTTCAGCCAAATTAGCCACGTTTAAAGAATGATGAAAAGTTCCTGGAGCCTTATTAGATAATTCTTTTAATAATTTTGAGTTAGTATCCGACAATTCTAATAGAGACACATCGGAAACTAAACCAAATAATTTTTCATAAGCGTATATAAGTGGTTGTACAAATAGTGTTGCTAGTCCACATAACACAAATAAACCAAAAGTCTCCCAATGTATGGCATCTACACTTCCTTCATGAATTACAAAAAACGCAAAATATGCAATGATATAAATAAGTGTTATTTGTCCTACCGAAATAAATAAATTCGCTCTTTTATACAGCTCAGAAACCGTTAGTATTGTTACAATTCCTGCTATAATTTGTAAAAACATGTATTCGTAACTATTAGGCACAATTAACCCTAATAATACAACAGTTATTACATGTGTAAACAAACCGAGTCTAGCATCAAAAAAAGCTTTTAAAACCAATGGTAGTATACAAATTGGAACTACATATAAATATTTCGAATTGTAGCTAATAACCAAAGTGGTTAACAATACCATTAAAATAACATTAAAAAATATAAAAGTAACTTTAGTGTTGTTATTAAAAACATCTAACCTATATTTTCTTAAAAATAGTAATAGCATTAATAAAGCTAATGCCACTAATAAAGTATAAGCAAAAACAACCCAATTATAGTTTGAAGCAGTCCACACTTGCGACTTGTATTCGTTTTTTAAAGACTCTAAAGTTTGATACTTCTCTCCTTCTACAACTTCCCCTTTCGAGATAATTAAGGTCTCTTTTTTTATACTTCCTCTTGTGTAGGCTATTCTATTTAAATCTTCTAGTAAAGCGCCTTCTGTTAACGATTTATTATAGGTGAGATTTGGTTCTACAACATCAAAAAATAAGGCTAGAAATTGAGTTTGAAAATAACCTTGTTCCCTATCTGCTAAAACTTTATTTACTATAGAAGAAAGATCTTTTTGTTTCACTAAATTTGAAAACAACGTTTGCTTAATTGTAGTTTGTGCGTTAAGAATAACACTTTTTTTATCTTCGGAAAAAGTATAGTTTTCGCTTAATACTCCATTATTATATAAATTATCTAAAATTAATTCACCAGTTTTAAATAATTTATTTAGAGATGCATCTGAAAGAGAATCTGGAAAAATCTCATAAAAACCAGCTTTATAATTTATTCGAACATTGTTTTCTATTTTATCCTCTAAGTTAAAATACAAACTTGCTTGTTTTTCAATAAGTAGCTTTTCTTTATTTATTTCTTCTGAAGTTTTTTTAATTGCAAAATCGAAAGGCGCATATAAATTTTCAGATTGCCAAGGTTTGCCCTGTTCAAAATTATATTTAAATTTTCCTTGCTTAGGAAATAAATACACAATCAATACGGTGGCACTTATAAATAGTAGCACCTTATATATTAGTGCATGGTTTTTATATAAATTGTTGATAAAGTCTTTCATAGAGGTAATACTATTTTCAAATGTAATAAAATATACTTTTTAAATACTTATAAAATGTTAATCGTATTAATTTATGCTAAAAATTGATTAATTTCGCAATAATTAAATTTAAAAGTACATTCTTATGAGTAAAGAAGTAGTAATAGTATCTGCAGCAAGAACACCAATTGGTAGCTTTTTAGGCGCATTATCTACAATTCCTGCTCCTAAATTAGGAGCAATAGCAATTAAAGGAGCACTAGAAAAAATAAACTTAAATCCAGAAATGGTGGAAGAAGTTTTAATGGGTAATGTTGTTCAAGCTGGTACTGGTCAAGCACCAGCAAGACAAGCAGCTATTTATGCTGGTATTCCAGATACAGTACCCTGTACTACTATTAATAAAGTTTGTTCTTCTGGTATGAAAACCGTAATGCAAGCAGCACAAGCTATTGCTTTAGGAGACGCAGATATTGTGGTTGCTGGAGGAATGGAGAACATGAGTTTAATTCCGCACTATTTTCACGCTAGAACTGCTACAAAATTTGGTCCAGCTAAAATGGAAGATGGTATGCAACGTGATGGCCTAGTGGATGCTTACGACCAAAATGCAATGGGAGTTTGTGCAGACGCTTGTGCAACAGAATATGAGTTTTCAAGAGAAGATCAAGATGCTTATGCTATTCAGTCTTACACACGTTCTGCTGCCGCTTGGGAAGCTGGAAAATTTAACAATGAAGTGGTTCCTGTTGAAGTACCGCAAAGACGAGGAGAACCTGTTGTTATAAATAAAGACGAAGAATTTTCGAATGTAAGAATGGATAAAATTCCTGCGCTACGTCCAGCTTTTAGTAAAGATGGAACCGTAACTGCTGCTAATGCTTCTACAATAAATGATGGAGCTGGTGCCATGGTTTTAATGAGTAGAGAAAAAGCGAATGCTTTAGGTTTAAAACCTTTAGCAAGTATTAAAAGTTATGCTGATGCTGCTCAAGAACCAAAATGGTTTACAACTGCTCCTTCTAAAGCTTTACCAAAAGCATTAGATAAAGCTGGAATGTCTATTAAGGATGTAGATTTTTTTGAATTTAACGAAGCTTTTTCTGTTGTAGGATTAGCCAATATGAAAATTCTAGGTTTAAACGATAGCAATGTAAACGTAAATGGTGGAGCTGTTTCTTTAGGTCACCCTTTAGGATGCTCTGGTGTTAGAATAATTATTACACTATTAAATGTGTTAGAGCAAAACAATGCGAAAATTGGTGCTGCTGCTATTTGTAATGGTGGTGGTGGTGCTTCTGCAATTGTTATCGAGCGTTCCTAACTAATTAGAAATTTAAATAAATTAATCTAAAACCTAATCTAAATTCAATTCTAATTAATGCAATACGGAATTTGTAACTTAAGCATTGTTCCTTTAAGATTTGAACCTTCAGACAAAACCGAACTCGTTTCGCAAGTTTTATATGGTGATTATTTTAAAGTTTTGGAGCAACGTAAATCTTGGAGCAAAATTCGTTTAGCATTTGATAAATATGAAGGTTGGATTGATAATAAACAATATATTGAAATTACTGAAGAACAGTACAGTACTTTAGATCAAGAAACCCCAATTCTTTCTAATGACTTAATTGAATTTGTACAAGACAAAGAACAACATTTATATCCGGTTACTTTAGGAGCTTCTTTAAACGGTTTAAACTTATTAGATCATACTTTTGATGGATCTACTACGCAAACTATTAAACCGAAAGAAAACCTTATACAAACCGCATTCTCCTTTTTAAATGCACCATATCTTTGGGGAGGAAAAACACCTTTAGGAATAGATTGTTCTGGCTTTACACAAATGGTGTACAAACTTAATGGATATAAACTATTAAGGGATGCATCACAACAAGCTACCCAAGGTGAAGCTTTAAGTTTTATTGAAGAAAGTGAACCAGGAGATTTAGCTTTTTTTGATAATAATGAAGGAGATATAATCCATGTTGGCATTATTATGGAAGATAATTATATTATTCATGCACATGGTAAAGTTAGAATAGATCGTTTAGATCACTCAGGAATTTACAATGCTGATAAGCGACTGCATACACATAAACTGCGAGTAATAAAAAAGATTATATAATAAAAAAGCCACTTATAAATAAGTGGCTTTTTTTTATGAATAAATTCGTCTTTTAGTTCCCTAAAGAATCGATTAATGTTTTTATTCCTTGTTCTTTTGATGTATCTCCGATTGCACCATAAATATTTAATAATGTTTTAGCAACATCGATATTTTTAGGTTGTACTTTTAAAACAGCTTCTAAGTAAGGAATTGCGCTATGGTATATGGTTGTTCGTTTTGCTTTTAATTCGTCGTAACGTAAATTATCTGCATTCGATGTACCCAAACCATTCATCTCTTCGATTAGAGCATTTTCTTGACTTAAAATCAATGCAGCCATATTGGTTTGTGCATTTATATTTTCAGGTTCTAATTCGATTACTTTATTGTAATATTCCTTAGCTTTTTCAATATCACCATTGTCAGATGCAACAACTCCTAAGTTAAAAATTAAATCTGTATTCTCTGGATCTAATTGAATTGCCTCTTCTATTAACATTTTATACTTTTCTTTATCTCCATTTTTATAATGCAGATTAGCTTCAGATAAAATTAAATTAGCATCTGTAGGATCCATTTTTCTAGCAGCTTGAACAGCAGTTAATGCTTTTTCAGATTCTCCACTATTTAAATAAATAAAAGCAAGGTTTTTTACTATTTCTCCTCTTTTAGATTCTGAAATTTTCTCCGTTGGTTTTACATGCGATCCTGCTTTTACAAATAAATCTCTTTGAGATTGTGGAAATGCTTCCACTTCACCAGTCTCTACATTAGTTGCTACATATTGTTTTTCAATTCCTGTATACCCTAATGCTAATAATTTTTCATAGTTTTTACCTGCAGATTCATAATCTTTCCCAGAAATTGCACTAGATGCAGCATAGTATAAATAAGTAGTATCTGTTGGAATTAGCTTATATAATTTTTCAAATCCTTTTACTGCTTCTAAATATTGTGATGCTTGATATTGATCATTAGAATTAGTTAAAAGGGTATTTATTAAATTCTGCTTTACATTTCCAATTTCAACTTTATAAGAACTTTTTACTTTGTCAAAATTCTCAATTGCTAAATCTAAATCGGCATCATTACCAGCTCCATTAGCATAAAGGGCTTTACCTTTTAAATAATAAAATTTGTCACTAGACTTTTCATCCATATCTGGATAAGTACTTTCTACTTTATCTAAAATAGATTTAGCCACAGAAAAATCATTATTTTTAATTGCTTTTTCGGCAGTTTTAAGCTCTTTTTTCTGCGCAAAAGAAAATACACTAACAGATAGTGCTAAAGCTATAATTACTCTTTTTTTCATTTTTTAAAGTTTGTTTAATTAATTGTATTGTTTATTCTTCTTCAGTAATATCAAGAGTTGTGCCATCTTCATTATCACTAGTATTTTGAGTGATTTCAGGAATTATAACATTTCCATCTTCATCCAATTCTACTTCATCTTCATCTTGCATTACTTTTGCAACAGCTGCAATAGAGTCATTTCCTTTTAAATTAATAAGCTTAACACCTTGTGTTGCTCTTCCCATTACTCGTAAATCTTTAACAGCCATTCGTATAGCAATTCCAGATTTATTAATAATCATTAGGTCGTCTGTATCTGTTACATTCTTGATAGCCACTAAGTTACCTGTTTTTTCTGTAATAGAAATAGTTTTTACTCCTTTTCCTCCACGATTAGTTATTCTATAATCTTCTAAGCTAGAACGTTTACCATAACCATTTTCGGAAACAACAAGTATATTGCTTTCCATGTCGTTAACAGCTATCATACCGATAACTTCATCAGTGTCTTCATTTTGAAGTCTTATACCACGAACTCCAGAAGCATTTCTTCCCATTGGACGTGTTTTAGCTTCTTCAAAACGAATTGCTTTTCCAGATTTAAGCGCTAACATTACTTGGCTCTCACCTGTTGTAAGTTTAGCTTCTAATAACTCATCACCTTCTTTAATGGTAATTGCATTAATACCGTTAGTTCTAGGTCTAGAATATTGCTCTAAAGAAGTCTTTTTTACTTGTCCTTTTTTAGTAGCCATGATTACAAAATTACTATTTATGTACTCTTCATCTTTTAAATCTTGAGTACAAATAAATGCCATTACTTTGTCATCTTGTTCTATATTTATTAGGTTTTGAATAGCTCTACCTTTTGAAGTTTTACTTCCTTCAGGAATTTCGTAAACACGCATCCAGAAACATTTTCCTTTTTGCGTAAAGAATAACATGTATTGGTGATTGGTACCTACAAATAAATGTTCTAAGAAGTCTTCATTTCTAGTAGTTGAAGCTTTTTGCCCTACTCCTCCTCTATTTTGTGTTTTGTATTCGGTTAGTGATGTACGTTTAATATATCCTGCATGTGAAATGGTAATTACTACTTTTTCATTAGGAATCATATCTTCAATGCTTAAGTCTCCTCCTGCATATTCAATTTTAGAACGACGATCATCACCATATTTATCTTTAACGACTTGAAGTTCTTCCTTAATAATATCCATTCTTCTATCTTTTTTATCAAGAATGTCTTTAAGGTCTTCAATGGTTTTCATTATTTCTTCATACTCAGCACGCAATTTGTCTTGCTCTAAGCCTGTTAATTGGCGTAGACGCATTTCTACGATAGCTTTAGCTTGTATTTCGGAAAGTTCAAAACGCTTAATTAAGTTTGCTCTTGCTTCATCTGCGTTAGATGATGCACGAATAATCGCAATTACTTCGTCAATATTATCGGAAGCAATAATTAAACCTTCTAGAATATGTGCTCTTTCTTCCGCTTTGCGCAACTCATAAGTAGTACGTCTTACAACTACTTCATGTCTATGCTCGACAAAATAATGAATAAGCTCTTTTAGATTTAACAATTGAGGTCTTCCATTTACTAGTGCAATATTATTTACACTAAATGAAGATTGTAATGCAGTATACTTATATAATTTATTTAAAACAATGTTAGGTATTGCATCACGCTTTAATACGTAAACAATACGCATTCCATTTCTATCGGATTCATCTCTAATAGTAGAAATTCCATCTAACTTTTTATCATTAACCAAATCTGCAGTCTTTTTAATCATGTCTGCTTTATTAACTTGGTAAGGGATTTCGGTAACAATAATACACTCTCGACCTTGTACTTCTTCTATAATAGCATTGGCACGCATTACTATACGTCCTCTTCCTGTATGAAATGCTTCTTTAACACCATCATAACCATAAATGGTTCCTCCAGTAGGAAAATCAGGTGCTTTAATGTGTTGCATTAACTCATCAATCTCAATATCTTTATTTTCAATATATGCAATAGTACCATCTACAACTTCGGTTAAATTATGCGGTGGCATATTGGTAGCCATACCTACTGCAATACCAGAAGCTCCATTAACTAAAAGTCCTGGAATACGCGTTGGTAAAACCGTTGGTTCTTCTAAAGTATCATCGAAATTTAATTTATGATCTACTGTTTCTTTGTCAATATCTGCCAACATGTCTTCCGATATTTTACGCATACGAGCTTCTGTATAACGCATTGCAGCTGGACTATCGCCATCTACAGATCCAAAGTTCCCTTGACCATCTACTAACATATAACGCAAACTCCATTCTTGAGCCATACGTACCATTGCATCGTAAACAGATGTATCACCATGTGGGTGATACTTACCTAAAACTTCACCAACTATTCTTGCAGATTTTTTGTGTGCGCTATTTGCTCTAACACCTAGTTCATGCATACCATATAGTACACGTCTATGCACTGGTTTTAAACCATCTCTTACGTCTGGTAAAGCACGTGACACAATGACTGACATAGAATAATCTATGTAAGCCGATTTCATTTCATCTTCAATGTTAATAGGAATGAGTTTTTCTCCTTCTGCCATATATATAAAATATTAAATTATTCTCTTATTTTCAAAACATGCTAATATAAAACTTTCATTAGTCATAGTAAGCGTTTCAAATGATTTTTTTAAGACTTTTTATTAACAATTGAGAGTGCTTTTTTAGTTAATAAGTATGCTGTTAATTATTTTGATTTTATAAACTTTTTTTCGTCTATTAGCATATATCCTATAAATTAAGGTATAGTTTTTGATTTTAGTAATAGGATTTTAGTATTTTTAATGAAGAAAGAAACAATTTATGGATGATAATTTTTCACCAAGAGTAAAAGATGTAATTGCATTTAGTAAAGAAGAAGCCTTACGCTTAGGCCATGATTTTATTGGTACTGAGCACTTAATGCTTGGCTTATTACGAGATGGAAATGGCAAAGCTATTAACATATTAAACGCATTAGATATTGATTTAAATCATTTAAGACGTAAAGTAGAAATTTTAAGTCCTGCGAATCCAAATGTTGCTGTAGCTACTAACGAAAAGAAAAACCTACATCTTACAAGACAAGCAGAACGTGCTTTAAAAACTACTTTTTTAGAAGCTAAGCTATTTCAAAGTACGTCGATTAATACTGCACACTTATTATTGTGCATTCTAAGAAATGAAAACGATCCTACTACTAAACTTTTAAATAAGTTGAAAGTGGATTATGATAATGTTAAAGAACAATTTAAATTTATGATTACTAACGACGATAACTATATAGAACCAAAAGCAGAGTTTCCTGATGACGATACTTCTTCTCCAGAAGATGCGTCTAAAGATATTTTTAATTCTCCTTCTGGAGGAAAATCTAACAAAAAATCTAAAACTCCTGTTTTAGATAATTTTGGTAGAGACCTTACTGCTATGGCAGAAGAAGGAAAATTAGACCCTGTAGTTGGTCGCGAAAAAGAGATAGAACGTGTATCTCAAATTTTAAGCCGTAGAAAGAAAAACAACCCACTTCTTATTGGAGAACCAGGGGTTGGTAAATCTGCAATTGCTGAAGGACTTGCTAACAGAATTATTAGCAAAAAAGTATCTCGTATTCTTTTTAACAAAAGAGTCGTTACTCTTGATTTAGCTAGCCTAGTTGCAGGAACAAAATATAGAGGTCAGTTTGAAGAACGTATGAAAGCCGTTATGAATGAGCTAGAAAAGAATGATGATATTATTCTTTTTATTGACGAAATTCATACCATTGTTGGCGCTGGTGGAGCAACTGGAAGCTTAGATGCTTCAAACATGTTTAAACCCGCTTTAGCAAGAGGAGAAATACAATGTGTTGGTGCAACTACTTTAGATGAATATAGACAGTACATCGAAAAAGATGGTGCGCTAGAACGTCGTTTTCAAAAAGTAATTGTAGAACCTACAACGGTAGATGAAACTATAGAGATTCTTAATAATATTAAAGGTAAGTACGAAGAGCATCACAACGTAGAGTATACTCCAGAAGCTATTGAAGCTTGCGTAAAGCTTACTAATCGATATATGACAGATCGTTTTTTACCAGACAAAGCCATTGATGCTTTAGATGAAGCAGGATCTCGAGTTCATATCACAAATATTGAAGTACCAAAACAAATTCTAGAATTAGAAAAACAGTTAGAAGAAGTTAAGGAAACTAAATCTTCAGTAGTAAAAAAACAAAAATACGAAGAAGCAGCAAAGCTACGTGATGATGAAAAACGTATTGAAAAAGATCTTGCCATTGCACAGGAAAAATGGGAAGAAGACACCAAATTACATCGCGAAACTGTTAGCGAAGACAACGTAGCAGATGTCGTTTCTATGATGACAGGAATTCCTGTAAATAGAATTGCGCAAAAAGAAAGCAATAAACTCGCTCAATTACCAGAACTTATAAAAGGAAAAGTAATTGGTCAAGATGAAGCTGTTGCAAAAGTTGTTAAAGCAATACAACGTAATCGTGCTGGACTTAAAGACCCTAACAAACCAATTGGTTCCTTTATATTTTTAGGGCAAACTGGAGTTGGTAAAACGCAGTTAGCTAAAGTGTTAGCAAAAGAATTGTTTGATTCTGAAGATTCTTTAATTAGAATCGACATGAGCGAATACATGGAAAAATTTGCAATATCCAGACTTGTTGGTGCTCCTCCAGGATATGTTGGTTACGAAGAAGGTGGTCAACTTACCGAAAAAGTAAGACGCAAACCTTATGCTGTCGTTTTATTAGATGAAATTGAGAAAGCACATCCAGACGTATTTAACATGATGCTTCAAGTGCTTGACGATGGGTATTTAACAGACAGTCTTGGTAGAAAAATAGACTTTAGAAACGCCATTATTATCATGACTTCCAATATTGGAGCTAGAAAGCTGAAAGATTTTGGAACAGGAGTTGGTTTTGGTACATCTTCTCAAAAAGCACAAGAAGATGCAAACGCAAAAAGCGTAATTGAAAATGCTCTTAAAAAAGCCTTTGCTCCAGAATTTTTAAATAGAATTGATGACGTAGTAGTGTTTAATGCTTTAGAAAAAGAGGATATCAATAAAATTATTGATATTGAATTAGAAAAACTTCTTTTAAGAATAAAAGATCTTGGCTATACTTTAAAATTAAGCAAAGCTGCCAAAAATTATATTGCAGATAAAGGGTTTGATAAGCAATATGGAGCTAGACCTTTAAAGCGAGCTATTCAAAAGTATATTGAAGATGCATTAGCTGAAGAAATCATTACTTCTCAATTAGTGGAAGGAGATAAAATTATGATGGATTTAGATAAAGAATCTAATGAATTAAAAGTTGAAATTGAAAAAGCAGAAAAACCTGCTGAGTCTTAATAACTTTCAATATTTAATGAAGAGGTTTTCTAATTAATTTTAGTTAACCTCTTTTTTTTTGTATCTTAACAAATACAATCCTCTTAAAGTTAACTAATGACAAAAACTACACACATAGATTTAGGAATAGGCTTCGTTAGTATTTTTGAAAATTATCTCATCATGGAAATAAACCAAGGAGAAACAGTTACTGTAGAAGATAATGAAAAACTAATAAAACTAACTGAGACCTTTTATTCCGATCAAGAATTTGTTTACATTACCAATCGTGTAAACTCTTATGCTGTTAATCCTGCAGTTTATTTTGAAACAAAAAAAATTAAAAACCTTATTGGTTTTGCTGTCGTTTCTGAAAAAGAAATAGATATGAGTAACGCTTTAATAGAAAAACTTTTTTTCGATAAACCTTTCGAGATGTTTAAAGAACTAGATGAAGCTATTTCTTGGGCAAATACCATCTGTAGTTTGCAAAAAAGTTAATCATGAATTCTAAAGAATTAAAAGAAATTGAAACCTTAATACATTAAGAATTAGTAAAAACCCAAATTTATTATTTCAAATATAGAAGAAATAACCAAGCCTTTTGCTCCAGAAAATGTTATTAATTAACAAATCTGTTAATGAAGCTGCATTAAAAAAAGCGGACCAAAAACTTAAAAACCTTCAAATTGCTTTGTCTAATCTTCTCGAACCAGCATTTGGTATTTGTGCAAAATGCAATACTAATATTCCTCTTGGAAGAATTATGCTAATGCCACACAGCAGATTTTGTGTTAATTGTGCTTCTTAATTCCGTAGTTATTTAAAAATATCTCCTCTATTATCAAGCCAACAATTATTGTTTAACAAATTTAATAGTTGATTCTCCACTTATACTTTTAATCTTAACAAAATATAGACCTGAACTTAAATCTTTAAGATTTATTTGCATTTCTTTTTTATTAGATTGTAAATTAATTTTTTTGTATAAACGTCCATTTACACTATAGATACTAATTCTATTAAAATTGTTCTCACTTTTTATCGTCATATTTTCCACAACTGGAATTGGATAAATACTAGCATCAATAATATTTAAAATATTGTCAATTACACCTAAATTACAATTACTTTCAACAACACAATTATCTGATACTAAATTTTCAATATTTTCAACTTCAAAATCATCAGCACAAACATATTCCAATACACTATAATCTACATACAGTTCTTCTGAAGCTCCATTCTTTATATTTAACGTTTCTAAAGGATTACCATCACAATCTAAATAATTTAAAAAAGAAGAGTTGCTTACATCTAAATCTATAAGTTGATTATAACCACAATACAATTCTTCTAAATTTGTTAAATTACTTATATCAAGATTAACAATTTCGTTACCAATACAATTTAACCTTTTTAAACTTGTTAAATTCGTGAAATCTAGCTCATCTATTTCATTTAAACCATAATATAACCCTTCCAAATTAGCTAAACTACTAGTGTTTATTGTAGAAATAGAATTAAAATCACAATTTAGATTTATTAAGCTAGGTAAGTTTAATAAATCTAAATTAGTCATTTCATTACTAGAACATGCTAAAGAAACTAGGTTAAGTAAATTACTTACATTTAAATTTGATATTTCATTAATGTCACAACTTAAAATCTCTAATTCACTTAAATTATTAACATTCAAATGTGTAAGTTGATTATAGCGACAAACTAATATTTTTAAACTAGTTAAATTACTTAAATCAATATTTGTAATTTGATTATGAGAAAAGTTTAATTCTTCTAAATTAATTAAATTGCTTACATCTAAATTTATTAGTTGTGTATTATCACATCTTAATAATTTTAAATTAATTAAACTACTAACATTAATACTAGCTAGAGGGTTGTTAGAACAATTAAGGATTTCTAAATTAACAAAGCTATTAATACCTTCTAATGAATTGATATTTTGAGAATATATATTTAATTCAGTAAATAGCTCAGCTTCTGAAACTTGAATTTCGTCATCATTATTAATATCTCCTTGACCTAGAACATAACTTTTAAAAGTAGCATCTGGAATATTAACAATCTGTGCTTGTAAAGTATTTAAAGAAATTAATAAAAGTAAAATTGAAAAATAATATTTCATAGTTTGTTAAGTTTATTCAATAATAATAATAATAATAAGCAAACAATAGTATTTAAACCTAAACACCATAATTATTCAAAAACAACTCCTCTATTTCAATATCTACATCACTTAAAAATTGAATAGAGGCTTCAATATCATCATGTAATACGCGATCTTTTTTAACAAACGAAACTTCTTTTCTGTAAAGTTCTAAAAAGGATTCTAAAAATGGAGAGGTTTTTAATGGGTTTCTAAATGCAATTGCTTGACTAGCATTCATTAATTCAATAGCAATTACACGTTCCACATTTCTAATTAAACGATATGCTTGCGTTGCAGCATTTGCTCCCATACTAACATGGTCTTCTTGGCCATTACTAGAAACAATACTGTCTACACTTGCAGGAGTTGCCAATTGCTTGTTAGCACTAACAATACTTGCTGCTGTATATTGCGGAATCATAAAACCAGAGTTTAAACCTGGATTATCTACTAAGAAAGCAGGTAATCCTCGTAAACCAGAAACTAATTGAAACACACGACGCTCCGAAATATTACCAATTTCTGCCATTGCAATTTTCAAATAATCCAATGCTAAAGCTAAAGGTTGCCCATGAAAATTTCCACCAGAAATAATTAAATCTTCTTCCGGAAAAATATTAGGATTATCGGTAACCGAATTAATTTCGGTTAAAATAACGCGTTCCACAAAATCTAAAGTATCTTTTGTTGCTCCATGCACTTGAGGTATACAACGAAAAGAATATGGATCTTGTACATGTTGTTTTTCTCTTATAATAATTTCACTTCCTTTTAAAAATTCATTAAAACGTCGTGCTACTTTTAGCTGTCCAGGATGTGGACGGACTTGATGTACTAAATCATGAAATGGTTCTAATCTACCATCAAAAGCATCCAGTGAAATACTTGCAATTACATCTGCTAAATATGATGTTTTATGCGACATCAATAAAAGGTAAACCCCATAAGCACTCATAAATTGCGTTCCGTTTAAAAGAGCTAAACCTTCTTTAGCTTCTAATTTTATAGGTTCCCAACCAAACTTTTTAAGTATAGTACTTGCATTTCTTTCTTGCTTTTCATGTACCACCTTTCCTTTTCCAATTAATGGTAAAGCCAAATGTGCTAATGGAGCTAAATCACCTGAAGCTCCTAAAGAACCTTGGGTAAAAACAAAAGGAAAAACATCATTATTAAAAAAGTCTATCAATCGGTTTACCGTTTCTAACTGCACACCACTATGCCCATAACTTAAAGATTGTATTTTTAAAAGCAACATCACTTTTACAACACTTTCCGGAACACGTTCTCCTGTTCCACAAGCATGTGACATTACTAAATTTTCTTGCAATTTAGTTAAGTCTTTTTTTGATATTTCTACATTATATAAAGAGCCAAAACCAGTGTTTATACCATAAAATGGTTTTTCTGCTTCACTTAATTTAGTATCTAAGTATTTTTTACAAGCTTTTATTTTGTTTACAGATTCTTCTGAAAGTTTTAGCTTTTTATTATCGTTAAAAATATTGTAAATCGTTACAATGTCAAGTTTTTCAGAAGATATATAATGGTAATTGCTCATGATATGTTTTAAGTAAATCAAAAATGATAATTCAAAACTAGTTATGCAACTATTGTTAATAATTAATTAAAGGGTTTAATAAAATATTATTACTATTTTTGAAGAAATAAAACACAAATAATGAGAAAATTATGGATTGCAATATGCGCTTTAAGCATGATTGCTTGTAAAGAAGAAGCTAAAAATTATGTTACTTTTTCTGGAAAAATTATAGACAAAAATAGTGATTCTATTGTTTTAAGAACCCAAACATATTCTAAAACGATTAAAGTTAACCAAGATGGTACTTTTAGCGACACTTTAAAAGTAGATGCAGGAATATATAATTTTTATGATGGCGGAGAAAGTTCGAATCTTTACCTACAAAATGGATATGATCTTAACATGACATTAGACACAAAAATGTTTGATGAAACTATTGCTTATTCCGGAATTGGAGATAAAACAAATAATTATTTAGCTAAAAAAGCATTAATGGAAGAAACCCTTTTTCCTCCTAGCCTTTTTGATTTTGAAGAAGCCGATTTTAAAAAAAATATTACAGAAATCAACAAAAAAAGAGCTGAGTTTTTAGAGCAAAACAAAGATATTGAACCTTCTTTATATACTACAGAAAAAGAGGATGTAGATGGATTTGAGGAAAAAATGTTAGGCTATTTTGTTAAGAATAAAGAAAGAGAAGTAGAACGTGCAAAACAATTTGCTAGCTATATTGGTCAACCATCTGCTACTTTTAAAGACTATGAAAATTTTGCAGGAGGAACCACTTCTTTAGCAGATTTAAAAGGTAATTATGTATATATAGACATTTGGGCAACATGGTGTGGACCGTGTTTAGCTGAACTTCCTGCTCTAAAAGAAGCAGAAAAAGAATATCACGGTAAAAAAGTTTCTTTTGTTAGTATTTCTGTCGATAACGGAAGAGGTTATAAAAACAGATCTTTTGAAGCTTCGAAAGAGGGTTGGAAGAAAATGATAACCGAAAAAGAAATGGGCGGAATTCAGTTGTTTTCAGATAAAAATTGGAAATCTGATTTTATAGCTGCATATAAAGTAAATAGTATTCCTAGATTTATTTTAATAGATCCTAATGGTGTTGTAGTTAATGCGGATGCACCAAGACCATCTAGTCCAAAATTTAATAAGCTTTTCGCTTCTTTAGATTTATAGTATAAAAAAAAGCCACTCTGTTTAACTTTGTTAAGTCATTCTTTAGAGTGGCTTTTTTTTATAAATAAATTATATTATTTTTTCTGTGTTTTATTCTCTTCGGCTTCCTCTTCTACTTGCGGTGGTTCTGGCTGTTTAAATAAATCGATATATGCTTCACCTAAAGTTTCAATAACATGGCTAGCAATTAAACTTTGATAACCATAATCTTCTATTGCGATATCTGCAGATTTCCCATGCAGATAAATTCCGAAAAGCGTAGCAGAAAGTGATTCATATCCTTGTGCTATTAACCCGGTTATAATTCCAGTAAGCACATCTCCTGTTCCTGCAGTAGCTAAACCAGGATTCCCAGTAGTATTTACATATCCTTTATCTTGAAAAACAGTAATCGTGTTCGCTCCTTTTATTACAATAATAAGGTTGTATTTTTTAGATAACGCTTTCGCTTTTTCTAACTTATCAAAATCGTCTTTCCAAACACCAACCAAACGCTCCAACTCTTTAGGGTGTGGTGTTAAAACGGTTAGCTCTGGTACTAATTTTAGTAGCGCTTTCTTTTTGGCAAGAATATTAATTCCATCTGCATCAATTACTAACGGTGTTTTATTTGTTTTTAAAAAGTTTTCAAAAGCAGTTATCGTTTTTGTAGCAGTTCCTACTCCAACACCAAATGCTATTACATTTGGTTTTATTTCAAATTTAATATTGGTAATAATTTCTTCATTTGTATCTGTAATTACCATAGCTTCGGGAAAAGAAGACTGTAAAACAGTATATCCACATTTAGGTATATACGTTGTAACTAATCCAACTCCAGAAGATAAAGCAGCTCTACTTGCAAGTGTAACTGCTCCAATTTTACCATAACTCCCTCCTACAATTAAAGCATGACCATAAGTGCCTTTATTAGAATACTTTTTGCGAGGCTTATATAGAGGTAGCATTTCCATTTTTCCAATCAACTCGTAAACGGTATCTGTTGTGTGCAAAAATTCTGGATCAATACCAATATCTAACACTTCCCATTGTACTGTATATTTTTCAGTTTCTGGTAAAAAGAATATTAATTTTGGAGTCTGAAAACTTAAAGTATAATTTGCCCAAACTACATCATTTTCATTATCTGGAACCTTATCCGGAAACATTCCAGAAGGTAAATCTATAGATAGCGTAAATGCTTTAGAAGCTTTAAAATGTTGAAATAAAACTTTTACCCAATCTACAACTGGTCTGTTTAAACCTATACCAAAAATGGCATCTACAATAATATCATCCGAATGTATTTCTGGTAACTCATCGGAATTCGTCATTAATATAGGCCAAGATTTAGTGACATTTTTTATTCTATCATAATTAATTAAAAAATCTTTGGATCTTGTATCACTACAATTAATTACATACATTTTTACATTATAACCATGTGTAATCAAGTGTCTAGCTAAAACTAACCCATCACCTCCATTATTACCTATACCACAAAATACATGAATTGGTACTTGTGCTCCTTGCATTCGCATGTGCATCCAATTAAAAATTTGGGTTGCAGCACGCTCCATTAAATCTGTAGAATTAATCCCTTGTTTTTCGGCTGTTAATTTGTCTCCTTCGTAGATTTGTTCTTTCGAAAATATTTTCATTTGTTAATTCTTATTGCTTTTATTTTTGTCCTGATTATATTCCTTTAATCATTCTTCATCAAACTTCAGTATTATCAGGAATGTTTCATTTTTATTAATAATATGGAACTTATTTTACTAATTCCTCAAAAATACTGTTTTAATATTTTTTTAGAAGTAAATGTAATACTTTTGAAACGTATATTAAAACTTATATAATTAAGTAGAAATCAATGAAAGTATTAAAATTTGGAGGGACTTCTGTAGGAAGCTCAAAAAACATAAACAAAGTGATTAGCATTTTAGAAGATTATTCTAAAAGTGATGCTATAATATGTGTAGTTTCTGCTGTTGGAGGTATTACAGATAGACTATTAAAAGCTGGAGCATTAGCAAACAATAAAGACCAAACGTATGTAAAGGAGTTTGAGGCAATTCAAAAAACGCATTTTAATATTATTTCAGAATTAATTCCAAAGCAAAACAAAGTTGTTTTAAGCAATGTGGAGAGTATGTTGGAAGATTTAAAAAGCTTACTAGATGGTATCTATTTAATTAATGAATTATCCCCTAAAACATCGGACAAACTAGTAAGTTTTGGTGAGTTATTGTCTTCTTTTATTATTGCCGAAACTTTAAAAAGCAGAAGTATTAATGCAGAAGTAAAAAATAGCCAAGAATTAGTAGTTACCAATTCTAATTTCACAAAAGCTGAAGTAGAATATGATGCAACCAACCAAAATATAAAAGACTATTTTAATAAAGCAAATCAAAAAATAACCATACTACCCGGTTTTGTCTCTAAATCGAAACTTGGAGAAATTACAACACTAGGTCGTGGTGGCTCCGATTTTACTGCAGCAATAATTGCAGCTGCTTTACAAGTAAAACAATTAGAAATCTGGACAGACGTTAGTGGTATGTTTACCGCTAATCCTAAATTGGTTAAACAAGCTTTTCCTATCGATGAAATTTCGTATCAAGAAGCTATGGAGTTATCGCATTTTGGTGCAAAAGTACTATATCCTCCAACGGTGCAACCTGTTTTAAATTTAGATATTCCTATTCATATAAAAAACACCTTGAAACCAGAAGAAGTTGGAACTATTATTTCTAAAAATGAATCTACTGGAAAATCACCAATAAAAGGAATCAGTCATATTAGTAATATCGCTTTACTTACACTAGAAGGAAGTGGAATGATTGGTATACCTGGTTTTTCTAAACGTTTGTTTGAAACTTTAGCACAAGAAAAAATAAACATTGTATTAATTACGCAAGCATCCTCAGAACATTCTATTTGTTTAGGTATTGAAACCAAAGATGCTGAAGTTGCAAAAGAAGCAATAGATACAACTTTTGAAAACGAAATATCCCTTCATAAAATAGAGCCTTTAATTTTAGAAAAAGATTTATCTATAATTGCTCTTGTTGGTGATAACATGAAAAGTCATCAAGGTATTAGCGGAAAAATGTTTAGTACACTTGGTAAAAACAATATAAATATTAGAGCGATTGCGCAAGGAGCTTCCGAAAAAAACATCTCTGCAGTAATTGCAGACAAAGATGTTAAGAAAGCTTTAAATACTTTACATGAACGTTTTTTTGAAGAAAACACAAAACAGCTTAATGTATTTATTACTGGAGTTGGAAATGTTGGCGAAAAACTAATAGACCAAATACAACAGCAACATGCTTATTTAAAAAAGAATCTTAAAATTGATGTTCGAATTGTTGGGATGGCTAATTCTAGAAAAATGATTTTTAATGAAAAAGGCCTCGATTTAAACAATTGGGCTGCACAATTTCATCATGCAGATGCATCAAGCTTACAAGGCTTTTTAAATAAAGTAATTGCACTTAATCTACGTAATAGTATTTTTGTTGATATCACTGCAAACGAAGCGGTTTCTAAACTTTATGCAGACTATCTTAAAAATAGTATTGCTGTAGTCGCCTGTAACAAAATTGCTTGTTCTAGTACTTTAGAAAGCTATAAAAACCTACAAAATTTATCACTAAAATACAATGCACCTTTTTTATACGAAACTAATGTTGGTGCAGGATTACCTATTATTAACACCTTAAAAAACTTAATCGCTTCTGGAGATAAAGTAACCAGTATTCAAGCTGTTTTATCAGGTAGTCTAAATTTTGTGTTTAATAACTTTAGTGATAAAAGAAATTTTCATGACACAGTAAAACAAGCACAATTTGAAGGCTATACAGAACCAGATCCTAGAATAGATTTAAGCGGAATTGATGTAGCAAGAAAAATATTAATTCTCGCTCGTGAAAATGGTGGCTCAATAGAAATTGATGATATTAAAAATGATTCCTTTTTAACCAAAGCAAATTTAGAAAGTGATTCTGTTGATGATTTTTACGAAACATTAAAGGCAGATGAAGCTCATTTTCAAAAACTATACGCTTCTGCAAAAGCAAATAACTGTCAGTTAAAATACGTTGCAGAATATAATAATGGAAAAGCAAAAGTTGGTTTAAAAGAAATTCCGGTAGGTCATCCCTTTTATAACCTAGAAGGAAAAGATAATATTGTTATGTTTTATACACAGCGTTATCCAGAACAACCTTTAATTGTTAAAGGTGCTGGTGCTGGAGCAGATGTTACTGCTTCTGGTTTATTCGCAGATATTATTCAAATTGCAAACAAATAAGTTTACAGTATTTAGTAGCAGTAAGCTGTGCTTACGCAAACGAAATTATAAATGAACGAAATAAAAATATTCTCACCAGCAACGGTTGCCAATGTATCTTGTGGATTTGATGTGTTAGGCTTTTGTTTAGACACCGTTGGTGATGAAATGATTATTAGAAAAACTGTTGAAAAAGGTATTAAAATCACTAAAATTGATGGTTTTGATTTGCCTTTAGAAACAAAAAAAAATGTTGCTGGAGTTGCTGCTTTAGCAATTTATGAGGATGCTAATCCGGAATTCGGATTTGAAATCGAAATCTATAAAAAAATTAAACCAGGAAGTGGTATTGGGAGTAGTTCTGCTAGTGCTTCAGGAGCCGTTTTTGCTATTAACGAACTACTAGCAAAACCATATAACAAAACCCAATTATCAAACTTTGCTATGAAAGGTGAAGCTGTAGCAAGTGGCAGTGAACATGCAGATAATATTGCTCCTGGAATTTTTGGCGGATTCACTTTAGTAAAAAGTAATCAGCCATTACAAATACTAGAACTACCTACTCCATCTAATCTATATGCAACGTTAATTCATCCACAAATAGAAGTAAAAACTGCAGATGCCAGAAATATTTTACCAAAAAATGTACCCATGCAAGATGCTATTACGCAGTGGTCTAATGTTGGTAGTTTGGTACATGCATTACATACCAATGATTATAATTTATTAGGAGAATCGTTACAAGATGTAATTGTCGAACCTTTTAGAAGCAAATTAATCCCGTATTATGCTGAAGTAAAAGAAGCTGCAATTAAAAACGGCGCTTTAGGAAGTGGTATTTCAGGTTCTGGTCCTTCTATTTTTTCTTTATCTAAAGACATAGAAACAGCAAAAAAAGTAGAAAAAGCAATACAAGAAGTATATACTAAAACAGGAATACAATTCTATACATTCACTTCCAAAATTAACGCAGAAGGAATTAAAATTATAGAAAGTAAATAATAAAAAAATTACACTACGCTTGTCGAAGTATTATAAAAAATACAATAATTAAAAGATTACCGCTTTCGCGGAAAATAAACATGAATTACTACAGTTTAAACCATAAAGCACCTAACACATCTTTTAAAGATGCAGTTATAAAAGGATTAGCTCCAGATAAAGGATTATACTTTCCAGAAAGCATCACACCTTTACCAAAATCTTTTTTTGATAATATAGATAACCTATCCTATTCTGAAATTGCTTTCCAAGCCATTAAACAGTTTGTTTCGCCAGAAATTCCGGAAGACATTTTAAAAACGATTGTAGAAGAAACACTTTCTTTTGATTTTCCTGTAATACAATTAAATGATCATATTTCTACTTTAGAACTTTTTCATGGTCCTACCATGGCTTTTAAAGATGTTGGTGCTAGATTTATGGCTAGATGTCTAGGCTATTTTAATCAAAATAACACCAACGAAGTAACTGTTTTAGTAGCTACTTCTGGTGATACCGGTGGAGCTGTTGCTAATGGTTTTCTTGGTGTAAAAGGCGTTAATGTAGTAATATTATATCCTTCAGGAAAAGTAAGTGATATTCAAGAAAAACAATTAACAACTTTAGGTCAAAACATTAAAGCGTTAGAAGTAGATGGTGTTTTTGACGATTGTCAAGATATGGTTAAACGTGCTTTTCTAGACGATACTTTAACGAGTAAAATGCAACTAACTTCAGCAAATTCTATTAATGTAGCACGTTGGTTACCACAACTTTTCTATTTTATGTTTGCATATAAGCAATTACATAAAACACATAAAGACATTGTTTTTTCTGTTCCTAGTGGGAATTTTGGAAATGTTTGCGCTGGTATGATGGCACAACAATTAGGTTTACCAATTAAGCACTTTATTGCTTCTAATAACGAAAATAACGTAGTTACAAACTATCTAAAAACCGAAGAATATAATCCAAAAGCGTCTGTACAAACTATTAGTAACGCAATGGATGTTGGTAACCCAAGTAATTTTATTCGAATTCAAGAAATCTATAAAAATAACTTTGAGAGTTTAAAAAACAACTTGTCTTCTTTTAGTTTTTCAGATGCTGTAACTAAAGAAGCCATGTTAGAAATATATAACAATTATAATTATGTTGCAGATCCGCATGGAGCAGTTGGCTATTTAGGTTGTAAATCGTATTTACAAGAAAACCCAAATGCACATTGTGTATTTTTAGAAACTGCACACCCAACTAAGTTTTTAGATGTTGTAGAAGAAGTTATTCCTCAAAAGCAAGCATTGCCAGAACAAATTCAAGCAGTGATGGGTAAAACAAAAGAAGCTAATAAAATTAGTACTTACGAAGATTTAAAGAACTTTTTATTACAATAAATGAACGATATAAACTTGCAATATTTGGGTTTTTTAAATACTCCAAATTTGTGGTTAAATCCTTCAGAAATTAAAATAGAACAATTAGAAATTGGTAATTCTATTTCTAATTGTTTTACTAAAAACACTTCTAAATTACGTCTTGGTAAACTAGTAGAACGTTTTGTTAGTCATCAATTACAGCAAGATTCTTCTATTTCAATTCTTGCTGAAAACCTTCAAATACAAGATAGAAAAATAACTATAGGTGAAATAGATTGTCTTTTAAAGCAAAATAATCAACCAATTCATCTAGAAATAGTCTATAAATTTTATTTGTATGATGCAACTGTTGGTAATAAAGAAATTGATCATTGGATTGGGCCAAACAGAAAAGATAGTCTTATACAAAAACTTAGTAAGCTAACCCAAAAACAACTACCACTACTCTACCATAGTTGCACAAAAGCGACCATTGAAAAACTAGATTTACATGTTGAAGAAGTACTTCAAAAAGTATGCTTTAAAGCGCAATTATTTTTACCATACAATAAGCAAGATGTCTCTTTTAAAACTATAAACTCTAATTGCGTAAAAGGTTTTTACATTAGAAAAAATGAACTTGATCAATTTGCTGATTATCAATTTTATATTCCAGAAAAAAGAGATTGGCTTACCGATATACCTACACATAATTTCTGGCAAGATTACCATACTTTTCTAAAAGAATTAACACCATTTTTAAAACAAGAAAAAGCTCCTTTATGTTGGTTAAAAAAACCAAATGCTAAAACCGAAAAATGTTTTGTAGTTTGGTGGTAGCATGCTAAGAGGAAAAATAAAGTAATCTCATTATACAATGAATATATAAGTTTGACTATCTCAATAAAAATGACGAACTTCGAACTTAAACGATTCCTACCATGAACCGCGAAGTCAATACTATAAAAAGTATCACAATAAATTTAATTCAGTAATTCATTCTATTTTTAATTATATTTCAAAGATAAGTTTATGTTAAAAACTCCTGTAATACACCCAACAATAATGGAAGTACTTGCCCGTTCAGGGCATTTTGCACAAGTAGTTATCGCAGATGGAAATTTACCAGTTGGCGCCATGACAGGTCCAAATTCTACTACTGTACACCTTAACTTTCGTCCTGGATTATTAGACGCGCTAACAGTACTTGATGGTATATTACAAGTATGCCCAGTTCAAGGTGCAATTGTTATGGAAAAACCAGCAGAAGCAAATGCCGAAATTCACGATGCATATAAAAATTTATTGGGAGACGATGTAACCTGAGATATTATGGAGCGTT
Organism: Lacinutrix cladophorae; assembly: GCF_053604645.1. NCBI lineage: Bacteria > Pseudomonadati > Bacteroidota > Flavobacteriia > Flavobacteriales > Flavobacteriaceae > Lacinutrix > Lacinutrix cladophorae. The sequence continues at coordinate 102,094 of NZ_JBSHNR010000071.1, forward strand.
GGTCTTTTTATGATAAGATAAGAGACCCAAATACTACATTAATTATTCAAACTGGAGAACAGCGTCGTTTTGCTAATTTGATACTAACAGTTGGAGTCGTTAAAATGGCTGAAGAAAGTAATTTTTAGCAACTTAAATAATATAAAAAAACAACTAGTAGTTCTTTTAAATTTGAAAGTATAAAAACATGATAATCACTCCTATTAAACCTAATTTATATGCATATGCAAATCCCAATGTTGCTTTTGAAGGTAATGTTGCTATAAATATTACAACAGAAAACACTGCTGTAAGTCTAGCTATTCAAAACAATATTGAACATATAAAAAAGCTAAAATATCAAATGATTATTGTTCCTGGTTTTACACCTAGAAATATAACAGAACCGGAAGGAACCAACAAACAAGAGATTAAACGACTTGGAAGAGCAATAAAAGCAATGCGAAAATTTGGTGTACCACTAATTATGGTTTCTGGAGGAAATGTAAGACCACCACAAACTCCAAACAATGAAGCTTACGGAATGAAACAAGTATTAATGTCAAAGTTTAATCTTAACGAAAAACAAATTGCTTTAGATCCTTATGCAAGAACGTCTGTAACCAATATGAGAAATTGTGGTAGATTTATGTTAAAACATAATCTAGAAAGAGCTTTAATTATTACTTCATTTGGTCAAAATTTTTATTTTGGCGCTCAAGCCATATCTACGTATCAAAGTTCTAGTAAAAAAACATTAGGTTATAAGGTTGGTAAATTTCGTTTTTTATCGCTTTACAAAACAAGTTTTATACCAAGTCAAGAAGTATTTAAAAGGTCCAATAGTCCTTTAGACCCTTAACATTTTATCTCTTAATTAAGTGACATAATATTAAAAAAACTCCTTTGTGTTGGAATAATAAAACCAACAAAATTTTTATTTTCATGAATGTATTAAATCAATTTAAATTAGATGGAAAAGTAGCATTAGTTACTGGTTGCAAAAGAGGTATTGGTATGGCAATGGCGATTGCTTTGGCCGAAGCTGGAGCAAATATTATTGGTGTTAGTGCAAGTTTAGAAACCTCTGGAAGTGAGATTGAAAAAGCAGTACTAAAATTAGGCCGTACATTTAAAGCATATAGTTGTGATTTTAGTAATCGTAATGCATTAAATACATTCATTACAGAAGTAAAAAAAGACTTTCCTATTATAGATATTTTAGTAAATAATGCTGGAACTATAAAACGAGCACCTGCTTCACAACATACAGATGCAATTTGGGATGAAGTGATTGAGGTTAACCAAACAGCACCATTTATTCTTACTAGAGAAATTGGTAAAGACATGGTTAAAAGAGGTACAGGTAAAATTGTTTTCACTGCTTCATTACTTACTTTTCAAGGTGGAATTACAGTTCCTGGTTATGCTGCAAGTAAAGGTGCTATTGGACAAATTACAAAAGCCTTTGCAAATGAATGGGCAAAAAGTGGTGTGCATGTTAATGCTATAGCCCCCGGTTATATTAATACCGATAATACCCAAGCATTAAGAAAAGACAGCATACGTTCTGAGGCGATACTTACTAGAATTCCTGCAGCACGTTGGGGGAATCCTGAAGATTTTGCTGGACCAATCGTGTTTTTATGTTCTGAGGCTTCCAAATACATGCACGGAAGTATTCTTCTTATTGATGGAGGTTGGATGGCACGTTAATAATAGGATACTTTAAAAATATTTTCAATGAAAAACATCATACAACTTACATTTATCACTTTATTTTTATTTGCTTGTAATTCAGATTTAAAAACAAAAAAAAATCTTGTAACCGATTTAAATACTCTTGAAAAAGCTATTAATTCTGCTATTGCTGGTGATGAAATCGTCTTAAAAAATGGTGTTTGGAAAAATGCAGCTATTCATTTTTACGGAAACGGGACGAAAGAAAAACCAATTACACTTCGTGCCGAAACCCCTGGAAAAGTAATTCTTGAAGGACAATCTTTTCTGCATTTAGGAGGACAACATTTAATTGTAGATGGTTTGTATTTTAAAAATGGTTATGCTCCAGAAAGTATTATTCGTTTTAAAATAAATGAAGATAGCGTAGCTTTTAATACAAGAGTAACGAATACTGTTATTAAAGATTTTACTAAACCTAATCGATCTACAAACGATAGATGGATTGAGTTCTACGGTAAAAACAACACTTTAGATCATTGTTATATTTCTGGAAAGTCGAATGATGGTGAAACATTAAGAGTCTTTTTTACAGGAAATCAACATATTAATACAAACCACCAAATTGTAAATAATTATTTTGGCCCTAGACCAAGAAAAGGTGGTCCAAGAGCAGAAACAATTCGAGTTGGTGATAGTAAAACTCGCGTTTCTCCTGGCTATGTAAATGTATCAAACAATTATTTTGATGCTTGTAATGGTGAAGTAGAAATCATCTCAGATAAAACCAATTTCAACTCGTATACAAACAATATTTTTTACAAATGTGAAGGCTCTCTAGTTTTACGTCATGGCAGTTATGCAACAGTAAATGCTAATATTTTTATTGGAGGTGATGATTCTAATTTTTATGGAGGAATTCGAGCAATAAATACTGGACATTGGATTACAAATAACTATTTCTATAAGATAAAAGGTGAAGCATTTAGAAGCCCGCTAGCCATAATGAATGGAATTCCTATGACCCCATTAAATAGATACAAACAAGTTACAGATATTGTGGTTGCTCACAATACTTGGGTAGATTGTAAATCGCCAATTCAAATAGGTGTTGGTCAAAACATAGCTAGTGCCAATGTGCTTCCTAAGAGTGAAATTCGCTCTGCTCCTCCTATTCGTTCTACAATTGCAAATAATTTAATTTATAATACTGAAGAAGATAAAACTCCTTTTATAAATCATGATAATATGGAAGGTATTTTATTTAAAAATAATAGCATTGATAATAATGGTATTGCTTATACCGAATATGCTATCCTTCAGAATAAAAAAATAAAAATAAAACAACTTAACGATTGGTTGTTTGTTCCTACAGAAGTAAAAAACGAAAGCTTAGACTCCGTTTTTAATGGCTATGATTTTTCGAAAATTAAAGAGGATGTTTTTGGTGCTTCTAGAGTTAAAAAAAGTAAAATTGGTGCAATTAATGATTTTGCAACTGCTGAAAAATTTAAAATAGATAAAAACAAATACGGACCTAAATGGTTTTCCAAAGAAAAAGAAATTTCTAAAACGAAAACTTTTACAGCTTCATCAAAAGAAGGAGATCTAGCAAAAACAATAGCGCAAGCAAGCTCTGGAGATATAATAGAATTAAATAATGAAGAAAAATATATTATTAATCATTCTCTTCAAATAGATAAGGAAATTACTATTCAATCTAAAGGAACTAATAAAGTGCCACTAATTTTTAAAGGAGCTGATAACACTCCCGTTTTTCTAATGCATCCAAATGGAAACTTAAATTTAAATAATATTTCTCTACAAGGACAAAATAATCAATTGGCATTTGCTCCATTAGATAAAAATATGGCTTCCGCATATAATTTAAACATAGATAATTGCATAATAAATGGGTTTAATTATGCTTTAAAAGCGACTAAGGGTTCCTTTGCTGATCGTATTCATTTTAACCATACAAGTATTCAGAATTGTGAAAATGGTTTTGTTTTAGCAGCAGATATAAAAGGAGATTATAATGCCGAAATGGTAACATTTAATGCATGTGAATTTAATAACGTACAACAGAATGTGATTCATTTTTATCGTGGTGGTTATGACGAGTCCACTATTGGTGGAAACTTAATAATAAACAACAATACGTTTATTGCCTGTGGCAAAAAGGAAAAAAGTGACATATTAATTAAGACTACAGGAATTATTAATGTGCATATTAAGGACAATACTTTTCAAAATAATCTAGTGAAATCTATCGCTATATTATGGGGAATTAAAAATAACCATCATAGTAATAATAAGTGTATTAATTCTGGTGAGATAAAAGTTGTAGAGCAACAAAAACAGGATATACTTTATTAATAAAATACATAATTGATACTAATATTTAGTATGCAAAAAACAAACATGAGATTAGAACAATTAACTTTTACTAGATTTATCGCTGCGATTTCCATTTTTGTATTTCATTATGGAAAAAATGCATTTCCTTTTCATTTAGATAGTGTTAAAGACCTTTTTAGTCAATCTAATGTTAGTGTAAGCTACTTTTTTATTCTTTCTGGTTTTGTGATGATTATTGCTTATGGGAATAAAAATAAGATAGATTTTCGAAATTATATTAAAAGGCGGTTTGCAAGAATATACCCCGTTTATTTACTAGCTATTATACTCGTATTTTTATATTTAATTATTGCAGGGAAATCAATAGATTTTTATGGTTTATTAGCTAATCTTTTTATGGTTCAAAGTTGGTTTCCTGGATATGCATTATCATTAAATACACCTGGCTGGTCATTAGCTGTGGAGTTATTTTTCTATTTGTCCTTCCCTTTAATATTTAATCAATTCTACAAGAAATGTTCGCTACAAAAAACAACAATTCTTGTTTTATTATTTTTTATAATTAGTCAAATAATACTTCATGTATTATTCTATTCTTCATTTTATGAAGGCTACCCATCTAAAGGGCATGATTTTATTTTTTACTTTCCACTAATGCATTTAAATGAGTTTATAATTGGAAACTTGGCGGGTATTTTTTTTATTAAAGGAATAAAGAAAAGAAATTACGATTGGTTAATTATTGTGATCCTAATATGCTCCGTATTGTTATTAAAACAGAACGTTGGCATCATATTTCACAATGGCATGTTAGCATTTGTTTTTGTTCCATTAATACTTTTAATAGCATCTAATAAAGGTATGTTAACTAGAATTTCGAATACAAAATCACTCGTTTTTTTAGGAGAAATAAGTTATGGTATTTACATACTTCAAAAACCAGTATACTTATATATTAGCAGTATCTTTTATTATTTAAAAATAGACAACTTAGCGCTTGTTTTTTATATCTCACTTATTGTTCTTATAGTGTGTGCTGCTTTTAGTTATAAATACATTGAAACCCCATTACGAAAAAAAATAAATAACTTGAATACAAAAAAAGGGAGTATAAATAAGCAAATCTCTTCACTAAATTAATTTTTTAGCCTTAAAAAATTAATCCCCAATTAAAACAAGAAAAACCGAATATATTATGATGAAAACAAATAATATTGAAAGGTGAAAAATTGACGAATAAAAATTTAATTTTCAAATAATATGCATATTTTCGAATTTATTAAAAAAGTCGGAATCTGAAAAGACTAAAATAGAGTAAGAAACTATTAATCAATTAAATAAACCTATGAAAAACTTAACCAAAATTTCAACTACAATTTTACTATCTTTCTTTTTAACAACAAGCTGTATAGAAGATGAAATAAAAGACCTTAACAACTCAGAGGACACAGAGACAACAATTACAGATTCCCGCGACGGACAAGTTTACGATATAGTAAAAATTGGCGATCAAACATGGTTTGCTGAAAATTTAAACTATGCTGGAAATATTGAAGAAGTAACTAGTACATCAGTATGGAGTGCTATTTATAATAATGGAAACTACACCGAACAACCAGCATGGTGTTATTATAATAATGATGCAACCTTTGAAGATATCTTTGGAAAATTATACAATTGGTATGCTATAAATACTGTAGAAATTTGCCCTTCTGGATGGCGTGTACCAACGGTTGCAGATTGGACAACTTTAGGAGATTACCTAGGTGGAGAAATGGTTGCAGGCGGTAAAATGAAAACAACAACATTTTGGAATTACCCAAATACAGGAGCAGATAATTCTAGTGGATTCAATGCCCTTCCAAGTGGTTATCGTAGTAGAGAAGGTTTTAACGGGGATTTTCAAAATTTTGGAGATATAGGACTATGGTGGTCTGCGACTGTTACTAACTCTAATTCTAATTATTCCTTTTCTTACAATTTAGATTTTGAAAGAGCCCGTTTGTTATTAGAATCTACTGAAAATACTGTTGGATTGGCATGTCGCTGTATCAAAAATTAAAGATTTCTTAAAAAACATAAACGGCCTTTATCTGCTTAATTACCTGGATAAAGGCCGTTTTTTTTATATGCGTTGAAGAAATTTAACTTTAACTCCATATTAATAGAATTCCTAAAAGCAACTCATTTTTTTTCAATACTTTTGTTTTTCAAACAATACAAAACTAGTTTTCCATTTTCATGGAAACAATAAAATACATTTCAATGAAAAATACTGCATTAACTGCTACTCACGAAGCTCTAGGAGCAAAAATGGTTCCTTTTGCTGGTTATAACATGCCGGTACAATACGAAGGCGTTAACATAGAACACGAAACTGTTAGAAAAAGTGTTGGTGTTTTTGATGTGAGCCATATGGGAGAATTCTTAATTTCTGGTCCTAATGCACTCGCTTTAATTCAGAAAACCTGTAGTAATGATGCTAGTAAACTTACTATTGGAAAAGCGCAATACAGCTGTATACCTAATGATGATGGTGGAATTGTTGACGATTTAATCATCTATAAAATAAAAGAAGAGCAATATCTATTAGTAGTAAATGCAAGTAATATTGAAAAAGATTGGAATTGGATTAGCTCTAAAAATACTGTAGATGCAGAAATGCGTGATTTAAGTGAAGACTATTCTTTACTTGCAATTCAAGGACCAAAGGCTGTTGAAGCTATGCAAACTTTAACTAGTAAGGACTTAGCAGCTATTAAATTTTACAATTTTGAAGTGGGTGATTTTGCAGGAATTGAAAACGTAATTATTTCTGCTACTGGTTATACAGGAAGTGGCGGATTTGAAATTTATTGTAAAAATAATGAAGTCAAACAAATTTGGGATAAAGTAACCGAAGCTGGAGCAACACCAATTGGACTTGCTGCAAGAGATACTTTACGTTTAGAAATGGGATATTGTCTGTACGGAAATGATATAGATGATACCACTTCTCCTATTGAAGCAGGTTTAGGTTGGGTAACTAAATTTACCAAAGAATTTACAAACTCTGAAGCTTTAGCAGACCAAAAACGTCGTGGTGCAACACGTAAACTTATCGCTTTTGAGTTAGACGAAAGAGGAATCCCTAGACAAGGATATGATATTGTAGATGGTCAAGGTAAAAAGATAGGCAATGTAACTTCTGGAACCATGAGCCCAATGCTAGGCAAAGGTATTGGTCTTGGTTATGTGCCTACAGTATTTGCAGATGTAAATAGTAAAATACATATTCAAATACGTAAAAATGCTGTTCCTGCAACAGTTGTTAAATTACCATTTTACAAAGGATAACATGCAAGATTTTCAACAAATAATTAATACAATTCATACCGATTTAAAAAATGAAATTGATCGTGGATTGGTAGCTAATTATATACCTGAGTTATCGCATATTGATGCCAAAAATTTTGGTATTCACTTAAAGTTAATTTCTGGAGAAAGCTTTTCGGTTGGAGAATCTCATGTTCCGTTTTCCATTCAAAGTATTTCAAAAGTATTTGCGCTTTCTAAAGCATTTCAATTACAAGGAGACGCACTTTGGAAACGTATGGATGTAGAACCTTCTGGAGATCCATTTAATCAGTTATCCTTATTAGAATTAGAAAATGGAATACCAAGAAATCCCTTTATCAATTCAGGAGCTATTGTAATAGCAGACATTTTAGTTTCACAATTAGAAAATCCAAAAGAAGATTTAATACAATTTGTTCGTGATTTAGCAAACGATCAAACGATTGATTATAATTTAGAGGTAGCAGCATCAGAAAAAGCAACAGGTTTTAATAATTTTGCTGCAGCGAACCTTTTAAAATCGTTTCGCAATCTAGAAAATGATGTAGATATCGTACTGGATTTTTATTTTCACCAATGTGCTATCGAAATGAACTGTGAACAATTAACCAATGCTTTTTATTTATTTGCAAATCATGGTACTTGTTTACAAAACAAACAATGGTTAAGTGCTAGCCAGATAAAACGTATTAATGCCATTATGCTTACTTGTGGATTTTATGATGAAGCTGGTGAGTTTGCTTTTGAAGTTGGTTTACCAGGAAAAAGTGGTGTTGGCGGAGGAATTGTTGCACTACTTCCTAATAATCTTGTTATTTCTACCTGGTCTCCAGGATTAAATCCTAGAGGAAATTCTAAAATTGGTATGCAAGCTTTAGAAGCTTTTACGACCAAAACAAAACTCTCTATTTTTTAAAGATTTGCTCGATTCATGTCGAATAAAAAGAAACACAAAATACTTGTTTTAGGTGTAAATGGCTTTATTGGTAATGCTATTTACAAAGAACTATACCCCTATTTTAGAGTTTTTGGAACCTATGCAACATCCAGTGCTGTATTAGAAAAAAACAAACAATTTTTTCATTACAACCACGAAGAAGATGATGTCGTAGAAATATTAGAAGCAACAAAACCTAGTATTATTATTTCTGCGCTTCGCGGCAACTTTGCAACCCAAACGATTGCACATCAACATATTTCTGAATATATAAAACAAAACGATTGTAAGATTATTTTCTTGTCGTCTGCAAATGTATTTGATGCCTATAAAAATTATCCAAGTTACGAGCTAGACAAAACTCTAAGCTCTAGTATCTATGGCCATTTTAAAATCAAAATCGAAAATATGCTCATGCGTTTACCAAAACGAAAATGGGCTATTTTAAGAGTTCCTATGGTTTTTGGTCAAGGTGCTCCAAGAATAGAAGAAATAAAAACATACCTAAAAGAAAAACTGCCAATAGAGGTTTTTCCTAACTTAATAATAAATGTAACGACAGACGATAAACTCTCGCAACAAATACATTATATCATCAACAGGAATAAATCAGGAATTTTTCACTTAGGAAGTACAGACCTAATACATCATGATGAATTTATAAAAGAAATTGTAACTTCTCTAGTAGTATACAATCCTATTTATAAACAAGTCTACACAACAAATGACGATAGATATTTAGCAGTTTTACCTAAAGAAAATCTATTGCCAAAAAACTTACAAATTGAGAGTAAAGATGTATTAAAAATGAGTATTTTGTAGTTTGAATAAAACGACATCAAATAATGAAAATTTCGGAAGAAGATATTGAAAAACGCTTGTTACACTTTCCAGATTGGGAATTCTATGAAAATGCACTTCACGCAGAATTTGAATTCGATAATTTTAAAGATTGCTTTAGTGCTATGAGTAGAATTGCTTTTGAATGTGAAGCACTGAACCACCATCCAAATTGGTCTAATGTTTATAATGTTCTAAAAATCAACCTCTCAACTCATGATGTAAATGGAGTTACCATTAAGGACTTTAAACTAGCCGAAGCTATTGCAACAATTGTAGTGCCAGAAGACGAATAATTTACTATCTTCCTTTCATTTTTATGTTTAAAAACCTACTCTATTCTTTTTTACTTTGTATTCCTATACTTACAAATGCACAAGACCATGTATTTTGTAATCAATTAACAGCTCTAGATTCTTTAATAAAAGTTGCGCATTATAAACCTAAAGCTATAAACGATAGCCTTTCTAAACATGTTTTCAAATTATTTATAGAAAATTTAGATACAGACAAACGATATTTTACACAAAAAGATATTGCAAAATTTAAGACAGATGCTTTTCAAATAGATGATTATTTAGAAAATAAAAATTGTGACTTTATAACGAAATACATACAAGTATTAACCTTAAGAATTGAGCAATCTATTGAGTATTTAGAAAATTTAAAGCAACAAGAACTAGATTATTCGGGAAAAGATATTTTAAATTTTACGCAAAACAAAGATGTGCGTTTTTATAAAAACGAAGAAGATTCAAAAAGATATTGGTCTAAAAAAGTACGATATTTATTGATATTAGATATTATAGACCAAGATTCTATTTTCGAAAATGTAAAAGCAAATTTTAAAACTTTTGAAAATTCAAACAAAGAAAAAATAATAGATAATCAAATCTGTTTACTTTATGAAATTTTAAACCAAGAAGGAGGAATTTCAAATTTGGTTACAGAAAATTTCTTGAATGCATTTATACAATACCAAGATCCAAATTCTACTTATTTTAATGAAACCGAGAAAACGGTGTTTGAGAATTCCTTGGCCATTCAACAAGAAACATTTGGTATACTAACTAAAAAAAATAAAAACGGGGAAATTGTAATTAGCCATATCATTCCAGGAAGTTCAGCCTTTAAAAATGGTGCTTTTGAAGAAGATGATGTAATAAAATCATTAACTTCAAAAGACAATGTTTTACAAATTCATTGTATAAAAAACGAAGATATAATTCGATTTTTAAATAACAGCGACAACAAAACTGTAACTTTTAAAATTAAAAAAAGTAATGGCTCTATATTAGATATTGAGCTAAACAAAACGGTTTTAAAAGTTGAAGAGAATTCGATTACAGGATACATTATTGGTGAAGATGTTACTTTCGGTTATATTAAAATACCAAGTTTTTACACCAATTTAGAATCTTATAATAAAAGAGGATTAACCACCGATTTTGCTAAGGAATTATATAAACTTCAAAAAGAAAATATAAAAGGACTTATTATAGATTTAAGATTTAATGGTGGAGGTTCTATGCAAGAAGCTATAGAACTAAGCGGTATGTTTATAAACAAAGGTCCAGTTTCTATTATTAGGGATAATAAAAACGAACAGTTTACCTTTAGAGATCCTAGTCGTGGTACTTTTTTTAATAAACCTATAATAATATTAATAAATAATTATAGTGCTTCTGCTTCCGAGTTTTTTGCAAGTACTTTGCAAGATTATAATAGGGCAATTCTTGTTGGTTCTACAACACATGGTAAGTCAAGTGCGCAAGTTATTCTTCCGTTAAGCGAAAAAAATAATTTAGGTTTTTGTAAAATTACTATCGAAGCATTTTATAGAGTAACAGGAAAGAGTTTACAGGCTAATGGTGTAATTCCAGATATCCAGTTACCTTCTATTTACGATGATTTTAAGTTTAATGAAAAAGATAAACCTTATGCATTACCTAACGATACCATTCTAGCAACACTTAAACATGTTCCGCTTCCAAAAATTAATTTCTCAAATCTAATTACTAAAAGTAATGCTCGTGTTAATAAAAGCGCAGATTTTGCTTTAGTAAAAACCGCAAATAAAAAACTATTAGAAAATTACTATAGCGAAGATTCCCTTGCTTTAACATTAGATAATGTATATAAACACGAGCAAGATTACAAAACCATGTGGCAATCTATTTTCGATAATAAAAAAACAGAAACAAAAATTGCAGTTTCCAATACGCTTTCAACTACAGAGTTATTAAGCTATAATGAAAATGAAAAAACAAATAACCAAATGCTATTAGGCAGTTTATCTAAAGACATTTATATACATGAAGCCTATTTAATTCTTAGCAATTTTATAAACCCTAACTAATAATTTATGAACAACTTTACTAAAATATTAATTGTCATTCTTTTATGTTTTTCAACACAAAATAGTATTGCACAAAAATTTGACAACCCTTCCGATTACTTAACATTTGTTGGAGATGAATTAGAAGTTATTGCAAAAAACAACTGGAAATATACAAAGGCTATTGCCCATAGTAAAAATGATAAAAATATTGCTAGCAAACGAAAAGTGTTACTAAAATCTGTAGAAAAAGCATTTCTTAAAGTACAAAAAGCAGAAGGTTATGATGGTGACGAATATAAAAACCAAGTACTAAAACATTTAACATTTAATAAAAATATCTTAAATAACGATTACGCCGAAATTTTAGATATGAAAGCTATTGCAGAGCAATCCTACGATCTAATGGAAGCATACATTCTTGCTCAGGAAATGGCAGATGAAAAAATGGAACAAGCGCAAGCAGAATACGAAAACAATTTTTACGCTTTTGCTAAAAAACACGATATTAATATTATTGAAAGTGATTCCGATTTAAGTAAAAAAATGAAAATTTCGGGAGAAGTATTTAATCATTATAATGAGTTATATCTTATCTTTTTTAAAGTCTATATTAATGAAATATATTTAATGGAAGCATTAGAAAAAAATGATATTAGCGCAATTCAACAAAACACAAATGCACTAAGCCAATCTGCAAAAGAAGGCATCACTATTTTAGAAAACACAGCTTTATATAAAAATGATGCTACCATAGTAAAGGCTACAAAAGCAATTTTTGATTTTTTTATAGATGAAGCAGACAATAAAATGCCACAGTTATTAGATTTTTTAGTATTAAACGACGATATGGAAACCATTAGTAATACCTTAGAAAAAACTCCAGAAAAAAAACGTACTAAAAAACAAATTGACGACTATAACGATAAAGTTAAGCAAATAAACAAAGCTGTAAAAAACTATAATAAAGTAAATACAATACTAAATAACAATCGTCAAAAAGCATTTAACACATTAGATATTACTAAAGATAAATTTTTAGACAAGCACATTCCTAAGGATTAAGGTTTTTTTTTAAATTTGTAATACTAAATAATTAATTAAAAATTTTCGCTTTCGCGGAAACCAAAAAATAATATTAAAATGGGAAGAGCTTTCGAATTTAGAAAAGCACGTAAAATGAAACGTTGGTCTGCAATGAGTAAAGCCTTTACACGTATTGGTAAAGATATTGTAATGGCTGTTAAAGAAGGAGGACCAGATCCAGATAGTAATTCACGCCTAAGAGCTGTTATTCAAAATGCAAAGGCAGTAAACATGCCTAAAGACAATGTAGAACGTGCCATTAAAAGAGCTAGTGATAAAAGTCAAGGAGATTATAAAGAAGTTGTTTTTGAAGGTTATGCACCACATGGAATTGCCGTTTTAGTAGAAACTGCTACAGATAACAATACACGAACTGTTGCAGATGTAAGAAGTTATTTTAATAAATGTGATGGTAGTTTAGGTACTTCTGGCTCTGTTGTATTTATGTTCGATCATACTTGTAATTTTAGAATTAATGCCGAAGGATTAGACCCTGAAGAATTAGAATTAGAATTTATCGATTTTGGTGCAGAAGAAGTTTTTGCAGACGATGACGGCATTTTAATCTACGCGCCTTTTGAAAGTTTTGGTGCTATTCAAGCAGAATTAGAATCTCGTGAAATTGAAATTCTTTCTTCTGGTTTTGAACGTATTCCACAAGTAACTAAAAAACTAACTCCAGAACAAGCAGCAGATGTAGAGAAACTTTTAGAAAAATTAGATGATAATGATGATGTGCAAAATGTATATCATACTATGGAAGAATCTACAGAAGAATAATGAAAATATGTTGACTAATAAATATTTATAAATTTAAGAAAACCTAAACAATTAGTTTAGGTTTTTTTTGTAACATTATGTATTGTAAATTGTTATACTAAATAAACATCTTTATGAAATTTAAATATGCTATATCGCTTCTTTGTTTAACCCTATTTAGCAACCTTACACATGCTCAAACCATTTCTGGTAAAGTTATATCTTCTACTAATGAAGAAATTCCTTTTGCGACAATTCAAATTGGTAATGACTATGGTGTGATTTCTAATGAAGAAGGTAACTTTACCATAGATACTAAAGGTTTTAAAGAAACTGATTCGGTTACTATTTCTTGTTTAGGGTTCGAAAAAAATGGTTTTTTACTTCAAAACTTTACCGCTAAAGAATATGTCTTAAAAGAAAAAGTAAATGAACTATCTGAAGTGTTTTTAAACCATACCGCGTTATCTGCAGATTCTATTATATATTATGTAAATACTAATGTTAAAAATAATTACCGATTAGATTTAAATGAATTTAAAATATTTAGCAGAAAAACAGATTATATCGTTGGTGATTTGGCCGATTTTGAAATTAAAAAATCCACAGGTTTTAAAAGAAAACAGTTACAAGCATTTAATGATGATTTTGACAAACTCGAAACTTCACTTGTCAATAATACCTCCAAACAATATACTGATTTTGTAGGACAACTAAAGGTTTTAGATAAAGACAATGCTAAATTAGAAGTAGAAAAAGCTATTAGCTTACGAGATGAAAAAAATGATCAATCCATGGAAAGTCTTGCCGAACGCGGACAAGAAATTGTAATGAAACATTTAGATAAAGATAAAATGTATACTGTAAAATCTGGTTTTTTTAAAGTTACAGACTCGGCAACCTTAAATAAAGAAGAAATAAAAAAAAGACAGGATACTGTAAACACGTTACGTTATGCTAAAAAAGAAAGCTTTAGTCTAATAAGTAACAGTAATTTTGCAAATCCGGATGCTGGTTTAGACTTTGTTACAAATTCAAAAAAATATAAATACACGCTTAGAGATGTCACTTTTTTAGATAGCGAAATGGTATACATTATAGACTTTCAACCAAAAAGATCTTCTGCATTATATACTGGAACGATGTATGTATCTAACGAAAATTTTGCTGTGATTCGAGCAGATTATACTTTTTATGAAAACCGAGTTGGTGAAAAATTAAACTTAAGGCTTTTATTCGGCATTAAATATATTGAAAAAAACCAGAAAGGAATTGTCGTTTATAAAAAAGGAGAAGACAACTACTACTACCCTAGTTATATAAATAAACAAATTGATAGATACTTTTATGTTAACAGACCTATTAAGTTTATTGAAAATGAAAATTCTCGAAATAAAGTTGCCTTTAATTTTAAAATTGAAGGAACTTTTAAGGGCAAATCAGAACTATTAATTATTTCTAGAAAAGATATAGAAGCTAACAATTATAATAACTACACCGAAAAAACTAGAATTGATTTTGAAAACCCTAAAACATATGATGCTTCCATATGGAAAGATTATAATGTTTTAGAACCTTTAAATGATATGAAAAACTTTAAAGTAACACCAGAAGAAGCAAACTAAAAAAAGCTACTTCAACTTAAATTAAAATAGCTTTTGTAAGTAGTACAACTAATGTTTCTTTTTAGAGACTTATAGTTTACTTTATGTTTCACTAGTTCCTACTGGTTATTTATTTTCAAATATTATGCCAAAATTAACGACCATTTAGCAATTAAAGAAAATTGCTTGTTTGTTTTTTTTATATCCCAATACACACAGAATACATTTTTTATAGAATACTTTAATACATCTGTTTTAAAATTAGAAATTAATTGCTTTTCATTAATTCTATTATCTATAATGGTATAATTAGGTCCTGTAATAGAAAATTTTCTAGCAATATAACCAGAAGTTGCATTTGCAAGTGTCCAAGGAAAAATTCCTGGGTTAGCAAAACGTGGACTATGCTCTAAAGCGTTTTCCCAAAATGCAATAGAAGAAAAAGTTCCTGCGTTTAAAGTAATAAAACATAGCGCAGTTTGGTTACCATAAAACTCGAAATTGTTTTCAACATGAATAGCATCAACAAATTTTTTAGCCAAGTCCGCTTCTGTATTTCCAGTTGTTTCGTAGGTATTCCAATTTAATTCCATGATGAAAATAAGCTTATAGAATTTAATCCTCCAAAAGCATAACCACAATTTAATACGTGATTTACTTCCGTGTAAACGGGTTGCTTCGGAATACGAATATCAAATTCTGAATTGGTATGATTTATTGTATGTGGAATTGTATTATGTTGAATAGAAAGCACAGAAACAATAGCTTCAATTGCAGTTGCTGCACCTAAGGTATGCCCAATTTTAGGTTTAATACTAGAAACATAAGGCTTGTAGACTTTAAAAACATTAGAAATTGCTTGTGCTTCCGATTGGTCAGATAATTTAGTACCTGTTCCATGTGCTGAAATCCAATCTATTTTAGAATGTTTAAGAGCATTATTTTTTAATATTTGATTAAAACAATCTATAATTCCAGAAGCATCTGGTTTTGGTGCAGTAGGATGATATGCATCACAAGACAAGGCACAATCGTTAATAATAGCTAGAACATTCGTATTTCTTTTGGTAGCATTTTCTACTTTTTCAAGCACCAAGAAACCTGCTCCTTCTCCTAAAATCATTCCATCTCTATCTAGATCAAAAGGCTTACAAATCCCAGAAGGACTCATGGCCCTACTTCTACTAAAACCAGTCATTGCTATTTTAGAAAAAGGATCTACTCCACCAACTATAGCAATAGTAATATCACCTTTACGCAAAGCATCTAATCCTGCATTTAACGCGTAATTTCCAGCTGCACAAGCTGTTGCAAAACATTGAAAAGTTTTAATTTTAGGGTATTTTTGCTGCAAACGTTTACAAATACCAAAGCCTGTATAATCTTCAGGAATTAATGTCTTATTTTTTTCTGCTATTGCTTCAAAAGCAGCAGATTCTCCCATTGTAGTTCCTAAAAATAATCCCCATTTTTCTTGAGATGCTACTTTTGCTTGTTGTATGGCTTGATCTATTGCTGCAACCGAAAAAAGAAATCCTCTTTGTAAGGCATCACATTCAAAGTTTTCTACACGAGCAGCATGCGTATATTTAAAATCTAAATGTTTTAAATCTTCCCAGTTTTTTATTCCGCAGCTATCATTTAACAATGCACTCCAAAAATCGTTTATATTATTTGCCAGCGAACAAACAACACCAAGGCCTGTTACTGCTATATTATTATTGGTTAGCATTTGCTATATATTTTGCGAGTAAATTTATACTAGCTATTTGCGACCAATCTTCGTCTGGAATTTCAATTCTATACTCTTGCTCTATTCTAGCTATAAACTCTGCCATATCTAAAGAATCTACACCTAATTCATATTTAAAATTAGAATCGTTAGACTCTATTTTTAAAGTAGGTTTTACATCTTTAAAATGAGATAATATGGTATTTATTATATTTTTCATGGGTACGTTTTAATATTATTAGCAAATAATGCTGTTTCCTTTGTAGAATAAATTGGCGCTAAAGGATCTCCAATTAATCGGTAATGTGTGTATGATGAAAGGTTTTTGGGAGTAGCCTGAACTATTAATTCGGCAATCGTATTTGCGCCACTTAATAACGCTTTCGTAATCCCAACAGACCATCTAGTATTATCGGTATGTAATGTACTATCAACCGCTCCAAAACTTACTGCTGTTTTTCCATCTAAAACCAATTGTTCACAAAAAGAAATAGCTGTATTTTTTCTACTTGCCGTTTTACAACATAAGGAAAGTAAAGCTCCTACCGGTTTTGCTTTTTTGTTTTCAAAATGATGTGAACGTAAACCATAGTAACCCACCCAGCCAATTGGTCTTCCATGCCCAAAGTAAGTTGCTAAACCTAACCCACTTTCGAGACCTTCAATCATACTTTCTCTTAATAACAAATTACTACTCCATTTATATGGTGATAAACTTGGCGAGTTAAGTATTGTTGCCATTCGATCTACAATTCTAGTAAACCTAGGATGTTTTTGCGATAGTAATGCTACTGCACATTGGTCTTGCTTTCTGCCATGTACTTCATTTATTGTTTTAGAAAAGGTGAAAAGGTCTTCACTATTACGAATTGGTAACCAAGCAATTGGTATATTTTTATTTTCTGAAGTTTTAATAAATGGAAATTTTAAAGCGTTTTTTGGATAACATTTAGCATCACCAATAAGCAAAACTGCATCTTGATTTTGCACTTGACTTTGAATTTCATTATAACTAGGACGTATATTATATGAAATTACATGCACTTCTATACCATACTTTTTATAGGTGTTTTGAAGTAGGATAAAATTTTCTTCCGATTTAACATCGGAAGAAAATTGTGGTTTAACAATTAAAATTGTTTTATGCTGCTGCTTTAACTTCATCTATAAAAGGAATAAATCTATTAATATCTGCACCTGTTTGACCTAACAATCGAGCTCTAACAAAGTATTGCATTAATACTTGACCTTGTTGTTCTTCATTAAAATCACTAAAAGAAGTAGCATTATCTAAAACAGTTTCTCCTCCTGCTCCAGTAAATCTTCCTTCGGAAGCATTAGACAAAGTTGTTGATGGTGGTGTTCCAACGGGTGTAAAATATGCATTAGGAATATTAATACCAACATCGCTATCCCCTTCATTATAACCATAATTGTAACCTGCACCAACTAATTGTGCTGCAACTGCATGTGCTAAGTAAACAGGTCCTATATTTTGGTTTTGCCAAACATGCGTTAATTCATGAACTAAAGTAGCTCTACTAAAATCATCATCTACATCAAAATTAATTAAGTTACCAGTTACAAAGGCACGTGAATTTGGATTACCTGTAAAGAAATCTTGTATTCCAAAAACAATATCATTTAACGGACCTTCTTTGGCTATAAATGTATTATCCCAATCAATAGAATCTCCAAATACAAATTGACCATCTGCTATTTCATCTGCAGTTAAACTTCGATAACTACCGAGCATTTCAAATAGCACAGATATTGTAGCACCTAACATTCCAGCACTTACTTCAAATACAGCTTCCAACATCTCTTCTACTGACTCTCCTAATTCTTGAAGCGTTTGAGTAACTTCTTCTATAAATTCTTCTCCAGTATCTAAAACAGATTGATAAATATCTTGTAAGGAGTTACCAATATCTCTAGTTGCAGCAATAAAATTATCTAGTGCTTGATCAGGATGTAACATTACTTCGGTTAATAAAGTAGCTAAAGCAACTCCAGCTGCTAAGGCACCAAGTATAACTTCTTTCATTATTTCTAATGTTTTATTAGCAACCCAAGAAATTAAACCTGCAATAGCACTTGCTGCTCTTAAAGCGCCTTCTACAAATTTTCGGATTCCAGGAATAAAATCATTTTCGAGATAATTTAATACATAATTAATAGAATTACCAATACGTTCTGTGGCTTCTCCTAAAAGTTCTAAAGCTTCATCACCTACAGCAATTGCCCAATCAATCACTTCAGAAATTCTACTTCCAATATCTTCAACAAGTTCTAAAATTCTATCAAAAATGGTGTCTGCTTGTTCTAAAGCCCAGTCCATAATTTCTGTAACCGATTCTTTTACAAATCGAATTGCTAAAACAGTTTGTCTCCAAATTTCGGAAGCTAAAGCTTCGCCTCTTGCAATTAACCATTCAAAAATATCTCCTACAGGACCTAAAGCCTGTAAAATGCCATTAACAATTTTTCGGAATACAAAATAAGTTTCTTCTATTACAGATTCTAAAATATCTGCAATAGTAGCTCCTGCAGCAATTGCAGCTTCAATTAGTCTTGCTGCACTTCTATACGTAAACTCAATCATAGCTTTTGTAAATTCGGCAATTTTTTTACCAAGTTCGAGCATAGCTTTAATGGTCTCTTTTAAAAGATCGACTGTTAAATCAAACACATCTTTTAAAATAGTTACCATAGATTTACCAAGTTCGAAAGCAGCTTCAACAATTTTTTTAATTGCCGCAATACTTTTATTAGCAATAGTTGAAATTAATTCGATTAATGTTCTACCAGCCGCTAATAAACCTTCTACAACCTTATTTGCTAATTCTTTAGTAGTATCGATAATAAAATCTGTAAACTCTACTAAAGCGGTACCTATTTCTGAAGCTGCTCTAACTACTTCATTTACAAAATCGGCAGCAGCATTTGCAGTTTCTTGAATAATTTCGGATAAAGTATTTCCTAATTCGGTAAAAGCTCTAACTACTTCATTTACCAAATCTCTAGGGCGGGTAACCAATGTTACTAAAATAGAGCCAATAGTTTCCCCTATTTCGATAAGTACTCTAACCGTATTTCTAATAAGTGTAATACCAAATTGAAGTGCTTGATTGAGAATATTACCAATAGTTTTACCAATACTAATTAAAGCTTCCACTCCAGCTTTAATAAACTCGTATGTTTTTGTGGCTAGCCATTTTAATAAGTCTGCTAATACTTCACCAAGTTGATCGATGGCTTTAATTACGGCTTCAATAATATCTTTGGCAAAAGCGAAAACATCTTCCATAATATCTATAAAAGTTTTGCCTATTAGTTTTATGGCTTCTACAAATTTTTTGACTACAGAAAAAGTATATTCTGCAGCGGCTTTTAGTATCTTCCATAATTCTTGTCCAGCTTCGACTAAAGCTCTAGCAAGACTTGCTACTTCTTCTACTACCCAATTTACGGCTTCTACAAAAGCATCTACTAAATCTTCAAAAAAACCTGTAAGTTCGTCAACAATAGTTGTAATAGCTTCTCTTATAAAATCGGCTACATCTTCAAAAAATTCAACAACTGCATCATCAGTTTCTCCATCAGAAAAAACAGGTGTGTGTCCTTCAATTTTTCGTATTTGTGCACCAGCATCTCGAAGCCAAATCATCACTTCATTAATGCCATTATTGTCTTTATTTCCTTTATCATCAAATACAAAATCCTGCATTATGGTTCTGCATTGTTGTCTAGGCAATTGGCTCATAGCATGGACTACTCCTCTACCTTGATTTGCGTTACGATATCCTTTAATAACTGCGCATCTTTCTTTTTTTTCCATTTGTGCAACACCTTGAAAGAATTCTCTATGATCTTTTGGGTCTTTAATGGTTTTTGCATAGGATTCGGATAGTTTAACCGCCTTGTTTTCGCTTTCTTGAAACATCATTCTTACTGCAGGAGCAAGTTCTACTGCTTTGTACTTACATTTTTTAACAGCATCTGTTACCGATTTTTTACTTCTAAAAGAAGCAGATTCTAATGCTGTTATAATAGCATTTTTTCCTGTTACGAATTTAGTTTTGCTAAGGTTTTTTTTTCGTGTTTCAACTTTTTTTAATTCTGCTTTAGTACCCTTTTGTGAAACTGTCTTTTTTTTCGGAGCAGATTTTCCCGAAGTGGTTTTTTTCTTACCCATGGTTTATGGTTTTAAAATTAATGCCACTAAAAGAAATTAGTCATTTTCAATTTGTATTTTAGGAAATACAGCTATAAAAAAGTTAGGAAGAATGTAAATGTAATAAAATTTATGCTTAACGCAAATATTAACGTGTTAATAATCAGATATTTATACATTTTATTAATTTTAAACAATTGAAAATCAATTGTTTACAACTTGCAAAAACACGGTAATAATACAAAAATTAAATCGTAATTATTTGATAATTAGCCTATTACAAAATACAGTTTTTTGAAACACGTTTCGTTTTTTATATTTAATACTTGGTATTATTGATACGTTACATTGTCTGTAGTATGCTTAAAAAAAGTAATCTACATTTAATATAATAACGGAATAAAAGTTAACATTTGTGAAGAGAAAAAATAATGATGCACTTATGTTTGTAGAAAAATATCATTAAACATTAAAAGATTTTTCAGGTATTTTACCTTTTACGCCTTTAAAAAATTGATACATAAATGTAAAATCTGCTTCTTGATTATCTGTAGGATAAAAAGGTTCGGAGATTTTATTTTGTTTCTTACCAAAATCGAAAGTCACCATCACAATTGGTACATTTGCAGCTTTGGCTATGTGATAAAAACCTGTTTTCCATTCTGTTACTTTATTTCTAGTCCCTTCGGGAGCTAAAGTAAGACGTAGTTCGTCATTTTTTTCAAAAAGTTTAGCTATAGCTTCTACTTTATTTTGTCCAGGTGTTCTATCTAATGCATGCCCTCCAACGGCTCTAAAATAATAACCAAAAGGGAATATGAATATTTCTTTTTTACCAAGAAAATTAATTTTAGTATTTGCAATTCTTCTAATTAATAAACCAATATAGAAATCATGCCAACTAGTATGAGGAACAGCTATTACAACGTACTTCTTCAAATCTTTTGGAAACTCACCTACAAGTTTCCATTTCATAATTTTAAAGTATATAAACTTGTATATGAATGTAAGCATAAATAAATTACATTTTTTGATATAAAGCTTTAAGCTTTTCTCTGGTAATTGTTTTTTTCCAGTTTTTTCCTATTGCATTTTCCCAAAGTGGTTCTAAACTTAGAGCAACATCAATCATAATGTCAAATTCTTTATCGCTTAAACCTTCGCAAACACCTTGTGGTATAGAGATATTATGTTTTTTACGCATAATTTTATACATGGCAACTCCCTCTGGATAATATTCTTCTAGGTGTTCAAAAACGATGCAGTTACCTACACCATGTTTTACACCTAATAAATAGCCTAAACCATAACTTAATGCATGTGCAACACCAACTTGGGAATATGCAATGCTCATTCCTCCATGCCAAGAAGCCATCATTAATTTATCTGCGGCATCCTTTTGACTTAGAGTATCTTCAAGAAAGATTTCCTTACAAAGTTCTAAGGCTTTTTCACCATAACTTTGGCTAAATGCATTTAAGTAGGTGCCTTTTAAGGATTCTATACAATGCACATAACAATCCATTCCAGTATAAAACCATTGGTCTTTTGGTACATCTTTAGTTAATTCTGGATCTAGTATTACTTGATCAAAAGGAGTGTAATCGCTATTGATTCCTAATTTTCTAACTGGACCTGTTAAAATAGTAGTTCTAGAAACTTCGGCTCCTGTACCAGAAATAGTAGGTATTCCAACATGGTAAATTGCTGGATTTTTGATAATATCCCAACCCTGATAATCTTTAGATTCCCCTTCATTTGTAAGCATTAAAGCAACGGCTTTAGCAAGATCTAAAATGGTTCCGCCTCCTATTCCAATAATACCCGAAGGTCTTTCTTTATAATCGAGAATAATTTGTTCTACTAACGCATCTACTTGCGTCGTTTTTGGTTCTTCTTCTGCTGAGATGTATAGTAACTTGTCTTCATAAGATAAAGGAATTCTTGATGTTAACCAAGGTTTACCTTTAAAGACATCATCTACCAAAAATATAAATGGTGCTTTAACGCTTAATCGTTTAGGCGATAAAATTTCGTTTAACTGGTTAAAACTTCCACGTCCATAAACTACTCTGGACACCATTGGGTAATTTTTATAACTCATTTATTATAATTGTTTAACAAAAATATAAATACTATTGTTTTTATTCCTATTGATTTAAAAAATATTGAAATTTTTCAGAAAATAATCCAACATGATACCCATCAACAAGTGCGTGATTGACTGAGATTGCTACATTCATGCTTAACATATTACTTTCTTTTTTTACTTTACTAAATGCAATTTTTGGTACTGAATCTTTTTCTCCGAAAAAAGGTTCTTTATGTCCTGAAAAATGGAGCCAAGGTAAAGCAGAACAATGTATGCAATCTAAACCATTTCTTTTTGGAAATAAAGCTTTGGAAGATTCAATTCTTGTTTTTTCAGACTCTAAATTTTTTAGAAAAACATCTAAATTTTCATGATACTCGATAAATGAAAACCCAAATGTTTTATCTTCTCTCATAATGGTAGCTGATGCATGAATAACATCATAAAGAACTACTTTTTCATCAACAATTCTATATTTTAAATTTTCGATACTATTGATTGCTTGCGTACAAGCGTGCATATATTTACCAAAAAAACTAATTCCATTATCTTTAGAAAACTGATAAGCTTTTGTAAGATCGAATGGAATAGTTACACCAAAATAAGGGTCCAACATTTTACTAAAATGATGAAACTGTTCTTCTCTATTCCATGTTTTTAAATTTATTTCTTTCAAATTAATCTAATAGATTTAAAATTTCTCTTACGTTTTTTACGGTTTTAAATGCTTTATCCTTTGTTTCCTTTTCCGTAACTTGTTCGTGTGCCCAAGTAGTATGAAATGGTACATGAATTGCATTAGCGTTGATGTTTATTAAAGGGAGAATATCCGATTTTAAGGAATTTCCTATCATTAAAAATTCTGCAGGATTTATATCTAAATGTTTTAATAATTTAGAATAATTTTCTTCTTTTTTGTCACTTAATACTTCAATATGATGAAAATAATCTAGCAAGCCTGATTTTTCTAATTTTCGTTCTTGATCTAATAAATCACCTTTTGTAGCAACGATTAATCTATATTTTTTAGATAATGTTTCTAATGTTTCTACTACTCCATCTAATAACACTACAGGTGCATTAAGCATTTCTTTACCAATGTTTAAAATCTTTTCAATAGTTGTATTAGAAATGGTATAGTTAGATAACTCTAAAGCCATTTCAACCATGGATAGTATAAATCCTTTAACACCATAACCATAAAGTGGAAGATTTTTTATTTCCATTTTAAAAAGTTCTTGGTCTACTTTATTAGCTGTTTCAAAACCTCCTAAAAGCTTAGCAAATTCTAACTCTGCGTTTCGAAAATAAGTTTCGTTAACCCAAAGTGTATCGTCTGCATCAAAGCCAATTACTTTTATATTTTGATATGCTTTATTCAATTTATTAGATTCTTTTAAATGAAATAACTAACTATTTCCAGAGTTTTTTAGCTCTTTCTAAATCTTCTGGAGTATCAATTTCTACACCTTCAACATCTGTTTCTACCATTTTTATACGTTTTCCATATTCTAAATAGCGAATGCATTCAATTTTTTCAGAAGCTTCTAAAGGCAACATTGGTAATGTATAAAAGTCTAATAATGCTTGTTTTCTAAATGCATAAACTCCTTTGTGTTTATAATACTTTGCTCCTACATTTATTGCTCTAGGATACGGAATTGGACTACGAGAAAAATATAAAGCAAAATTGCTTTGATCGACTATTACTTTTACTGTATTTGGGTTTTTTATTTCTTCTTCATTTGTAATATGCACCATTAATGATGCTAAGTCTACTTGATTCGCTTCATCTTTTTTAAACACATCAATCAACTTTTTTAAAGAATCTACTTCAGTAAAAGGTTCATCCCCTTGTACATTAACAACGATATCTACATCTAAATTTTGGACTGCCTCGGCAATTCTATCGCTACCACATTCATGTTCTTTAATACTCATAATTGCTTTGCCGCCATTACTTGTAATTTCATTAAATATAATTTCACTATCTGTTACAACAAAAACAGCATCAAATAGATTAGTTGCCATAGTAGCTTGATAGGTACGAAGGATAACCGTTTTGCCATTGAGGTCTTGCATAAGCTTACCTGGAAAACGAGTTGCACTATAGCGTGCAGGAATCATGGATATTATTTTCATATGTTTATAGTTCTACAAATCCATTTAATAGCGTTTCTACTTTAGAATTGTATTCTTCCATTAAGTTTTGCGATGTAAAAAGTATTATTTGAACAGTTCCTTTATCGTTAGAATAATAATAACCAAAGTAGGCAAATTTAATGCCAGACATGGTTCCACTCATTTTTAGCATAAGTACTTTTACACCATTTACGGTTCTGTACTCTTGGTCGGTAATTTTTGTATCTGGAGCAACATCCTTAGCATTAGAAATTGCGATTTCGCGAAGTGCTTTTAAGGGTATTTCTACTTTTTCGGTAATCACTGTACCATATAAATCTTCTCCTTTTAGTGCTAATTCATATTCTGCATCCTCATTTTCGGATGCTTTGCTAAACTTCCACTGTTTAGTATTCATCCAAATACCAATATTAAAAACAGAACTTTTTAATAAAAATTTAGCGTTTTTATCTTTTTCGAAAATAGAATTATTTTCTGGTATTTCTTCTATTAAATTTGCTTCTTCATCTAAATAACTCCAGGTTCCATCATCCATTAAAATGACTTGATCTCCATATTCTGTTACTGCATTAGTTTGTGAAAACAATAAGAAAGGGAAACATAAAACAACAAGATAAGTGACTTTTTTAATCATAAATATTAATTTAATTAAGTGTTTCAAAAATATAACTTTTAAATAGATTTTATGCTTTACTAGATTTAAACTTTTTGTAAAGTCTAAAAATAACGAGAAGTATAATAAGAACAAGTAGGATAGCTAAAACAGGAATAAATATGGAAATAATGGTCATTATTATAGATGTACCCGTTTCTATGGTAGCAACTACTGGGTTAGCGAAACCTGCTGTAGTTGTAGTAGAAGCAAGTCTTGTTACACTTGATGTTCCAGCAACTGCAGCCGCTGTACCTCCTCCTGCAATAATTGCTAAAGCCCATGTTATAACTGGACTCAAATCTGCAACTGTAGATACCATTACTGCTGTTCCTGCAATAGCTGCTAATGGTATTGCTATAGAATCTAATAAATTATCTACATATGGAATATAATAAGCAAATATTTCTACAATAGTAGCAACACCAAGTGTTATTACTGCTGTTAAACTACCAACCCATTGCCAGGAATCATTAAGTTCCCAAACATTAAAATGTGCTACTAGACTTAATGCAAATAGTGGTACAAACACTCTAAAACCGACTGAAGCAGCAAGCCCTACTCCTAAAAAAACACTTAAAATTGTTTCTATTGTCATTCCCTTTTCTCCCTTTGTAACATCTTCCCTAAGGGAAAAATTTATTTAGTTATTAAAATTAAATCTAACTTATTTTTTAATACTATCAAAATTGTGATTTTAAGTAGTTTATTCTATTTCCTGAAAAAATTCATCTTTAAAACCAATGAGGTACAATTTTTCTTTAGCTCTTGTAGCTGCAGTATATAGCCAACGAAGATAATCTCTATCGATCCCATTTGGCAAATAAGGTTGTTCTACAAAAACGGTATTCCATTGCCCACCTTGTGATTTATGACAAGTAATAGCATAAGAGAATTTTACTTGTAGCGCATTAAAGTGTTTGTTTCCTTTAATCTTTAAAAATTTTTTATAGTTACTAGTCTCATCTTCAAAGTCTTTTTGTACTTCTTGATATAGTCGGTTAGAATCTTCATAAGCTAACGAAGGTGTTTCGGCAGTTATAGTATCGAGAAGTAAAACGGTTTCAAAAGGAACCATGTTTGGATAATCGACCATACGTATTTTTACTTCCGCGAAGCGAAAACCATATAATTCTTGGATGGAGAATATTTCTAAGACTTCGATAATATCGCCATTTGCAATAAAACCTGCTTCGGTTGTTGGTTTAAGCCAGAAGTAATTATTTTTAACAACCATGAGATAATCACCAGCAGAAAGCTCGTTTTCATTAAACAAAATACGTTCTCTAATTTGTTGATTGTACATATTTGCCCGTTTATTACTTCGAACAATAATAGCTGTTTCTTCGTTCCCTAAGTTGCTATAAGAATCGTTAATGGCATCCATAATTTCATAACCATCTACAAGACGAACAATATCTTTAAAGTTTTTTAAGTCGAATTTAAACGTTTCCGCGAAAGCGCTAGAAATAGCTTCTCGTAATATAGTAGCATTTTCTAATATTCCTGAATCCTGTTCTTGTCGTACCACTTCGTCTAATTCCATTCTAGTAACGTCTTTATTATAATTAAGACTTAAGGTATTTTCATCTAATGCAGGGCTTAAATCTAATTTTACAGGAGGTAATTGTGCGGTATCTCCTATCAATAATAATTTACATTGATGACCAGAATATACATATTGCATTAAATCATCTAGTAACGAACCGTTTTCAAAAAGTTTAGAATCTCCAGGAGTATCTGGAATCATAGAAGCTTCATCTACTATAAAAATAGTGTTTTTATGTTTATTTGGTTGCAACACAAAATTTACACCACCACCTTTATTTTTTTTTGGAAAATATATTTTTTTATGAATAGTAAATGCTGTTTTTTTAGAATAATTAGAGATTACTTTTGCAGCTCTACCAGTTGGTGCCATTAACACAGCGCTTTTTTTAGCATGCCATAGATGGGTAACAATGGTACCTATTATGGTGGTTTTACCTGTCCCAGCATATCCTTTTAATAAATAAAGCGCATTTGAGTTTTTAGAAAAAATAAATGCAGAAAGTTGTAATAAAACGATATCTTGTTTTTCTGTTGTTTTAAACGGAAACTGCTGTTTTATAAGGGAATAAAATTGGGATTCGGTCATTAATTATAGTTGTGTAATAAAATTTCATCAAATATAGTGATGATTTTTATGCACTTTGGTTTTAACGATTAAAAAAAAATTGTAGATTTGCGAAAGACCTTTATTAAAATTTAATTAATCATACTATGAAATTAATATTAATTGCAATTGCAGTAATTCTTGTAACTATTGGGTTAGTTTGGCTTATAGATAAGTTCATTCCAACGAAGTTAAGACCAGTTTTAATGATAGCTCTTTGGGCTTTAATAGCCTTTTTAGGTTATCAAACATTTAATTCTATCTACGAGCCTATTAAATTTAATAAGGTAAAAGAAAAACGTTATGCAGAAGTAATTGCTAAAATGGTAGATGTTAGAGATTCTCAATTAGCACACAGACAAGTTAATGGTGATTTTGCTCCAGATTTTGAAAGCCTAATTAAATTTATTGATACTGCAGAGTTTACAATTACTCAACGTAGAGTTGAAACGGTTTTAGATAAAGAAAGAACTAGACTTTTTGGTGGTGTTGAAACCATGAAAGATATCACTGTTATTGATACTCTAGGTACTGTAGCTGTTAAAGATTCTTTATTTAAAAATTCGGATAGATATAGATCCATGATGAACATACCTTCTATTGAAGGAGCTAAAATTGAAATGAAATCTGGCTTACTTGGAGAAGAAGGTGAAAACAAGATTCCTGTATTTGAAGCAAAATTATCTAAGAATATCATTTTAGCCGATCAAAACAAAGATTTATTAGCGCAAGAAAATGAAACAGTATCTGTAGATGGTGTTAATGGAGATGCAATTAGAGTTGGATCTTTAGAAGAAATAAATACTAGTGGTAACTGGCCAAAAACTTATGGCGACAGCGAGTAATACAACAAACATACTAATTAACCAAGAGTTGTCCATTCAAATAAGTTTGAATGGACTTTCTTTTTGTATACTACATCCAGATACAAACACTATTGCATATTTAAAACATTTTAATTTTAGTCAAAAACAAACCCCTTTTCAAGTATTAGACGAATTAAAAAAGATATTTAATACCACACAAGCTCTACAAAGTAATTTTAACGCTTTAAACGTTGTGTACATCAACGAACTTTCTACTTTAGTACCAAAGCCTTTATTTAATGAAAATGCTATTGCAGACTATTTAAAATTTAACTCTAAAATACTACAAACAGACTATATAGCGCAAGACGTTATTGTTATAAATAACAGTGTAAATGTTTATGTACCTTACATGAATATTAATAATTATTTATACGACAAATTTGGCAGCTTTGCCTATAAACATTTTTCAACTATTTTAGTTGAAGAGATTTTGCTTAAAGAAAAACATGCACAAGATAAAAAAATGTATGTGCATGTAAACAATAACCATTTTGAAATAATTGTAACCAACCAAGGCAACTTAGATCTTTACAATACATTTACATTTACAACAAAAGAAGATTTTATATACTATATTCTTTTTACAGCAGAGCAATTACAACTGAACCCTGAAACGTTAAAACTTGTGTTTTTAGGTAATATTGTTGCAGAAAATGAACTCTATAACATTGCATTTAAGTACATAAGGCATATAGCATTTGGCACACCAAATACCAACTACATCGTAGACCAAGAAACAAAACATTCTAATTATATTTTAAAGCATAGCTTTTAATGCGAATAATATCCGGCAAATACAAAGGCAGAAGAATAACTGCTCCAAAAAAATTACCAATCAGGCCAACAACAGATATGGCCAAAGAATCTCTATTCAACATTTTAAATAACCAATATTATTTCGATGATGTATCTGTATTAGATTTATTTAGCGGAAGTGGAAACATAAGTTATGAGTTTGCCTCCAGAGGAACAGAACAAATTACAAGTGTAGATGCTAACTATGGTTGTATTAAGTTTATTAATGAAACTGCTGAAGCTTTTAATATGCAAATACAAACCATAAAAAGTGATGTATTTAGCTTTTTAGAAAAATCTTCTACCAAACACACTATCATTTTTGCAGATCCTCCTTACGATTTTCCAGTTGAAAAGTTTTCTAAAATACCAGAACTAATTTTTCAAAATAACTTATTAGAACAAGAAGGATTACTTATTATAGAACACTCTAAACATACAGATATTTCTCATCTAGCCAACTACTCACACTCTAAAGGCTATGGAGGGAATATGTTTAGCTTTTTTGAAATAGCAGAAAACGAGTAAATTTATTTAAAAAGTATTTACTTTTCCTACGTATTAATACGCCTATTACTATGCGTATGTTTTTATATTCTTTTTTTTTATTACCTTAGAAGTATCCTAATTAAATAAGCCAAAGAAATAACAATAATTCCTCTCAAGGAAGAGTTGATTTTATAGCAAAAAACATAGCCCTTTGCACAAAGCAAAGGGCTTGTTTGATAAAGTAAATCTATAAGCCGAATTTTGTACTCTAAAAGAGTCCTTATCATTTATCTACGTATATTGTTACCAATACACTTTAGCTGCCTACCCTCTAACATCGCGCGTGTACGCTCAAACATTAGTTTACATGACATTGCACCACATAGAGTTTACCTGGTTTCACTACAGCATTACCTGTACATACTTTCTGTTGCACTTTTCCTAATCTCACGACTGGTGGCTGTTAACCACTATGTTACACTATGGTGTTCGGACTTTCCTCCATCCCGATTTATCGGGACAGCGATAAGGCGAAATACTTGCTGCAAAGTTACAATAGAAATTTTATAAAATACAACTAATAAAGATCAAAAAAGGAATACATAAGATTCCCTCATTTAAAGGAATAAATTGTTAATAACTCCTATTAAAATTCGCATTCATTATTCTATATTTTACGCTTAATTTTTAACTTTGTTATTCTATTCATTAACTAGCATGTAAAGATGCTAAAACACGTAAAAACAAATTGGAACACTTTGTAGTATCTGCTAGAAAATACAGACCACAAACGTTTAAAGACGTTGTTGGGCAACAAGCTATTACAAATACCTTACTAAATGCAATAGATAACAATCACTTAGCACAAGCATTATTATTTACAGGTCCTCGTGGTGTTGGTAAAACAACATGTGCTCGTATTCTTGCTAAAATGATAAATAGTGATGGTACAGAAAAGGAAGATGAAGATTTTGCTTTTAATATATTTGAACTAGATGCTGCATCTAACAACTCTGTAGATGATATTCGAAATTTAACAGATCAAGTTCGTATTCCACCACAAGTTGGTAAATATAAAGTATATATTATTGACGAGGTACATATGCTCTCTCAAGCTGCTTTTAATGCTTTTTTAAAGACTTTAGAAGAACCGCCAAAACATTGCATATTTATTCTTGCAACTACCGAAAAGCACAAAATAATTCCAACTATTCTTTCACGTTGTCAAATTTTCGATTTTAAAAGGATTACCGTTAAAGACGCAAAAAATTATTTAAAGTACATCGCTAAAGAACAGGGAGTAGAAGCCGAAGATGATGCGCTTCATATTATTGCTCAAAAAGCAGATGGAGCAATGCGTGATGCACTTTCTATTTTTGATCGTGTAGTTAGTTTCTCAGGAAAAAATTTAACACGTCAAGCTGTTACTGAAAATCTAAATGTTTTAGATTATGAGACCTACTTTACAAGTACCGATTTTATATTAGAAAATAAAATACCAGAATTACTAATTCAATTTAATACCACTTTATCTAAAGGCTTTGATGGACATCATTATATCGCTGGATTAGCAAGTCACTTTAGAGATTTAATGGTTTGTAAAAATGAACAAACCATAGAACTTCTCGAAGTTGGAGAACAAACTAAAGCAAAATATATAGCGCAAAGTAAAAAAGCTTCACTAGCTTTTTTGCTAAAAGGAATTGAACTCGCTAATGATTGTGACTTAAAATATAAAAGCAGTAAAAATCAACGATTACTCGTTGAACTAACTTTAATGCAGCTTGCCTCTATCACTTTCGATGGAGAAAAAAAAAATAGCAAAAACTACATAATTCCAGCTTCCTACTTTATAAAAAAAGGAATTACTCCAATTCCTGTACAAAGACCCAAAGCGGAAGAAAAAAGCCTTCCTAAGAAAGAAGAAAACAAAGCGGTATCCACCAATACTTCAAAGCCTATTGCTAAAAAAACTAGTATTACACAAACACCAAAAATTGATTTAAATTCTCAAAAAAAATCATCTTCTGGTTTATCATTACGTAGTATTAGACTTAAAAAAGAGCATCAAATTAAACAAATGGAAGTTGTTCTTGATGAAGAAGACTTACCATCAGACGCATTTACAGAAGAAGCAGCTATTGAAGCTTGGTATGCTTTTGTTAAAAAAATAGAAGAAAACGGACAATATAATCTCGCTTCTATTTTATCTATAGACAAACCAAAAATTTCTGGAAATACCATTCATGTAGAATATCCAAATGCTACTAATAAAGTGGAAGTAGAAAGACAACAATATCCACTTTTAGGTTTTATTAGGAAGAAACTTAACAATTATGATATTCATTTAGAAGTTACTGTAAACGAACAATTGGAGAAAAAATACGCATACACTTCTAAAGATAAATTTGAAAAGTTAATGGAAAAAAACCCTAATATGGAATTGCTTAGAAAAACATTTGATTTAGATGTCTAGTTTTAAAAAAAAACTTCCACTACTCTTTTTACTAGTTATCATTCTACTTTCTAGTTGTGATGGCCGTGACAAAAAACATAGAACGGCACAACAAGATTTAATTGAAAACAAAGTATTGGATACTTTTTCTGGAGCTATTACTATTGTTCCAGAAACGTATTTTGAAAACGTTACAGACACCTTATTTAGTAATGGTTACCAAATGCATACTAAATTTTACTCTAGTATGGAAAGTGGTCTTATTATTAAAGATAGTGCAGATTTAAAAACTTATTATAGAGATATTTTAATTGATATAAAAGTATCTAAAGACAATAAAGAAATTTTTAATAATACTATTGACAAAGCTTTTTTATTAGAAAACAAAATATTAAATAAAGACGAAACTACAACCTATTTGGTTTCCGATTTTTGGTTAGAAAACCTAGATCAAGAAGATGGATTTCCTATTCTTGTTTTAAAATATGCAAATCCAAAATCTAAAAAATACAGGTTGTTTCGATTTAACTTTCATGAAAAAGGTTTAATAGTTGAAGAAGTAAAATAATATGCTAGGATTAAAACTACCAACAGATCCGCGTTGGGTAAATATTGTAGAAAAGAATATAGAAGATATTCTTACAGACCATGCTTTTTGTGAGCAAAAAGCAACAAGTACAGCAATTTCATTAATTGTAAGTTTTCCAGAGTACACAGAACTTGTACAAGAAATGGTTGCTTTGGTAAAAGAAGAAATTAGCCATTTTAAAATGGTACATGATATTATTCTTGAAAAAGGCTGGACACTTGGTAGAGATAGAAAAGATGAATACGTAATAGCGCTATTAAAGTTCTTTCCTAAAGGAGGAAGCAGAACAACACAATTAGTGCATAGGTTACTTTATGCAGCTTTAATTGAAGCAAGAAGCTGTGAACGTTTTCGATTACTTTCGGAAGCGTTAGAAGATAAAAAACTAGCTACTTTTTATAAAAACTTAATGGTTAGTGAAGCAAATCATTATACCATGTTTCTAGGCTTTGCAAGGCAATACGGAAACCGAAAAGAAGTAGATGAAAAATGGCAAAGCTTATTAGATTATGAAGCAGAAATAATGAAAGATTTAAGTAAAAGCGAAAGTATACATGGTTAACTAAAAAAGCCTTCAAGATAGTTCTTGAAGGCTTTTTTTATAGGATGTATTAACTACTTATATTTTTAAACCAATACCTAATTGAATGGTTGAATTTTTAGCTTCCAAATTTGCTTCATTATCATCTAAAATATTACCAAATCCATAGCTAAATCTAGCATCTATAAAGAAATTTTCAAATAGATCATATTGTAATCCTCCTACTCCAGAAAAAGTAAAAGTTTTATAACCATCTTCATAATCCCAAATTTTTAAATTTGCTTGTGGTCCAACTCCAATAGATAATTGACCAATATGATAACGTAAAGTAATAGGCAATTGTATATAATTAGCTCTTAAACTTCTGTCTTTTCCTCCTTCTGCAGAATACATTAATTCTGGCATAACCGATATTTTTTCAGAAAAAGCATAGTCTACAAAAGCACCAATAGCCAAACCATTTCTATGTGTATTATCAAAAGTTGGATCTGGTTCAAAATCTAAATTAGAAATGTTTACTGCTACACGAACACCAGAAGTAACATCTTGTGCTTGCATTAAAAAACCAGTAAATAAAAAAGCTATTAATAGTAAATTTTTTCTCATTGTTTATAAATTATAAATTAAAAGACTAAAGTAATAATAAAAAAGTTTCTAAAAGAATAAAACTAGATTTTATACCCTACTCCAAATTGAATATTTGTTTGTCTCACCTTATAATCAGATTCTTTATCAATTTTATTAGTAAAACCATAACTATATCTTAGATCTACAAATATTTCGCTTGTAATCATATATTCTCCTCCTATAATTCCAGAAAGCGCAAAGTTTTTAAACCCATCATTTTCTTCATGAATTTTCACACCTACTAAAGGTCCTGCACCTGCCGAAATTTTATCTGTAATTCTATATTTAAAAAGAATTGGTGCTTGAATATAGTCAATACGTAACGATTTTTCTTTAGCACCTTCAGCAGAAAATTGAAGTTCTGGCATCAATGCAATTGTATCACTTAAATCAAACTCTCCAAAAAATCCAAAAGCAAAACCATTTCTGTGTTGGTTTGTAAATTCTGGAGCAGGATCAAAATCTAAATTAGAAATATTTAGTCCTCCTCTAACACCATAAAGCACATCTTTTTCTTGTGAAAAACCGTAAAAAGAACTGCATAAAAGGGTTATAAATAGTATTGTTTTTTTCATCTTAATAAAAGTATTGATTAAGGTTAAAAATGGTTTGTTATTCATTTTAAATTTTGCTTTATAATACACACAAAATTTATAAGTGATGTTTATATAAGGTGGATAAATATAAATTAAATTCCTAAATTTCAGTCATATAAAAGATAAAAAGCAAATTTTTACTGTATATTACTTGAAACAGTATCGTAATACATACTCTTTATAATACCATCTGCTAAACCAATTTTAGGTACATATAAGTCTTTTGCCCCACTCCATTTCATTGCAGATAAATATATTCTTGTTGCTGGAATAATTACATCTGCTCTATCTTGATTTAAATTTAGTTCTGTTATACGTTCTTCATAAGAATACGTTTGCAACATATTATAGTAGCTTGTTAAATAAAAATAGGTTAACGGTTTACCAAATGCCTTACCAGAAATTTTAAATATTTTGTTAATGTTCCCACCAGAACCAATGACATCTATTTTATCATAAATAGACGTTTTTTCCTTTATCCATTGCTCCAACTCGTACCAGGTTTCTTTTTTTACTATATCGTTTAGCAATCTAACGGTTCCAATTTTAAAGGACCTTGAGGTAACAGATTCCCCGTTTCTTATAACTGTAAATTCTGTACTTCCTCCACCAACATCTACATATAAGTAGGTTTTATTTTTATCTATAAATGCATGTAAATCTGTTGCAGCAATAATTGCAGCTTCTTCTTCACCATCAATAATATCTATTTTTAATTGCGTTTGTTCTAAAATAAGTGCTGCAGTTTTTTCTCCATTTACTGCTTCACGCATAGCAGATGTTGCACATGCTTTATACTTTTCTACTTTATGCGATTGCATTAATAATTTAAAAGCTAGCATAGTATCTAGCATTCTTTTAGTGTTTTCTTTTGATATTTTTTGTTTTACAAAAACATCTGCTCCTAAACGAATTGGCACACGTACTAACGAACTTTTTTTAAATCGAGGCGCTTTTCCTTTTTCTTCTATAATATTTGCTATTAATAGTCTTACAGCATTTGATCCAATATCTATAGCTGCGTATTTTTTTATAGATAACATTTATTGTTTATTTAGGTAATAATTATAGGTCTCAAATTGTGTTCTAACCTTTGGTTTATCATTACGTTTATATTTATTATTTTGACTTGCGTTTAATATTCTTGCTTTCACATTATCATTCCAGCAAATATTATAGGTGTCTATTAATTCCTGTTTAATTTCTTCATCATATATAGGACAGCTTACTTCTACTCTATTTTCTATATTTCTTGTCATCCAATCTGCAGAAGAAATATAAACTTTAGGATTGTTATTATTACAGAAAACGAATAGTCTTGTATGTTCTAAAAACTTATCAATTATACTAATAGCTTCTATGTTTTCACTCATTCCTTTTTTACCAGGAATTAAACAGCAAAGACCTCTAATTATTAATTGAATTTTCACACCAGCTCGACTAGCTTCGTATAGTTTATCTATCATTTTATAGCTAGACATGCTATTCATTTTAAGCTTAATATATGCTGGTTTACCTGCTTTTACATTTTCTATTTCTTGATTAATTAATTTAAAAAATGCCGACTTGGTATAATGTGGTGATTTAATAATATGTTTGTATCTAAAAACACGATAATTCGTATCGAAAAAACTAAACACTTTATTGATGTCTTTTAATATTTTTTGGTTGGAAGTAAAAAGGGTATAATCGGTATATATTCTTGCTGTAGATTCGTTAAAATTACCTGTACTAATAAATCCGTAACGCACATTTTTATTGTTTTCTTCGCGCTCTACCACACACATTTTACTATGCACTTTTAAACCAGGAACTCCAAACAATAGATGGATGCCTTCTTGTTGCATTTGTTCGGCATAATCTATATTCGCTTGTTCATCAAACCTGGCTCTAATTTCTATAGATACCGTAACTTTTTTGCCGTTTTTTGCAGCATTAATTAGTGAGCTTGCTACATGCGATATTTGCGCTAATCGATAGATCGTTATTTTAATACTTTTAACAGAAGGATCTAAAGCAGCTTCCCGTAAAAATTTAACGATATATGAAAAGGTGTGATAAGGTGCATATAGCAAATAATCTTTTTTTGCTATTTCGCTAAATATACTTTTTTCAAGACTTAAACCTTTTATTGGTAAAGCTTCAATTTTGTTGTAGAGTAAATCGGTTCTTCCTAAACTAGGAAAGCTCATATAGTCTCTTCTGTTATGATATCTTCCACCTGGAATAATACTATCTGTATTCTCAATATCCATTTTTGTCATGAAATATTGAAGCGTTGTTTTGTCTATTGTTTTATCATATACAAAACGAACTGGATCTCCAATTTGTCTGTCTTTTACACTGTCTGATATTTTTTCAATAAAACTTTTACTTAAATCACTTTCAAAATCTAATTCACCATCTCTGGTGATTTTAATCATATGAGCAGAAATACTTTTGTAATCAAATATGTTAAAAATATCATCCAAACAATAACGAAGTAAATCGTCTACCATAATAATATAGTTTTTGTCATCTTGTTTAGGCAAAACAACAAACCTATTCATTGCTTTAGATATTTCAATTAGTGCATACTGATTTTCATTACTATTAAGCATCATATTTACTGCTAAATAAGCCGCACTATCTTTAAGGTTTGGAAGTTTTACAAACTCGTTAAGTACGATAGTTACTAATGCTGGACTTACTTTTTGAAGAAAGTAGTTTTTAATAAATTGATGTTGCTCTTTATTTATTTGATTTTCCTTAATTATGAAAATATTTTCAGATTCTAACTTCTTTTGAATAACCTGTAAAATCTTTAAGCTTTCACTTTGTTGTTTAATAACTATTTGTGTTATTTTTTCTAATAAATCATTAGCTTTTATTCCTCCTAGTTC
The DNA here is from genome assembly GCF_053604645.1 of Lacinutrix cladophorae. NCBI lineage: Bacteria > Pseudomonadati > Bacteroidota > Flavobacteriia > Flavobacteriales > Flavobacteriaceae > Lacinutrix > Lacinutrix cladophorae. The sequence goes on from NZ_JBSHNR010000071.1 coordinate 139,807, forward strand.
GCTTTTACCTCCTTTTCCAGCTTCAACAATACGTTTTACTGTGGCGTATCTTACTTTAAAAAATTCATCTAAATTATTAGAAAAAATCCCTAAAAAACGTAACCTTTCAATTAACGGAACATCTTCATCTTCTGCCTCTTGTAAAACTCTAGCATTAAACTGTAACCAGCTAACTTCTCTATTAATATATATGTTATTTAATTTTTCTGCTTTAGTCATTTAGTAGTGTTTTCTTAAACAAATATAAATTAATTAATACTTTTTTTAGTTCAAAAAAGATATAGATTTAAGTTATTTTAAATCCTTCGGAAAAATTTTTAATACCGTTTTTCCAGGTACTAAATGCTTCCATTTATCTATATTAAAATCTATACTAACCAAACCGCTAGTTGGTACGTTATCATATATAACAGAACCATAGGTGTTTACAAAAGATGTGATAGCAAAATTATGACCAAAAACCATTAAATGATTAATACGATTATCATAGTTTTTTATGACTTGAATTAAATCATTTCCAGAAAAATCATACAATTTACTATTTGTTTGAAAATCAATGTGTTGAAAATTTAGTGTTTTAATAAAAATCTCTGCAGTCGTTCTAGCTCTATTTGCATCACTTGAAACAATTAAATCTGGTTTTATAATTTGATTATCTAAATGTGTTGAAACTAAAAAAGCATCTTCTAACCCTCTCTTTTTCAACGGTCTCTCAAAATCTATCACTTGGTGTTCCCAGGAGGATTTTGCATGTCTAATTATTGTGATTTTTTTCATTTTTCTATTCGTTAAATTATGATATTTTAACGATTAAATGTAATCGCTATTCCTTTTGTCGAATTTTTGAGTTACTTAGCACTTTTATTTGATGGAAAACTAAAATCGCTATTAATTTGTTACATAAGCTATTAATTAATAACCCAAATTTAATAATTAAACTTAATCTAAACACATTTAAAATAATGTACTTCCCTCTCTAAAGATTAACGTCTTACTTTACATTTTGGTTTATTTTTAAAATATAATTATTTTAATTTATAAAAGTGACTTTTATACTATTTTTGTGTCAAAAACGGTATTGAGTAATAAAGTAATTTTTATTAGTTAAAAATTTAAGATTTATATAATTATGAGAAAAGTAATCTTATTATTTGTGGTATGCCTAATATCACAATTTGGTTTCGCACAAGAATTAGTTAAACTTGATTATTCTGATTTTATGAATAGTCAATATATGAAAAGTAATTCTCTAGAAGGATTTAAATACTTAGCTACTGAAGCAGAAGTTGGTGTTGCTTACTTAGAGCAAAATGAAACAAAGACTTACAATACCGAAAATAGTATTAAGTTAATTCGAGTTACAAGTAGTAATATTGATAAATTAAATACATCCTTAAATTTCTCCAGTTCTGTAGAAATGATAATCATAGATATTTTAAAACCAAATTTAAATTTAGAAGCAATAGACTGCTCTAAACTTAAACAATTTGATAACCTAAAGTACATCTACTATAGATATCAAATAGACATTAAAAATAATAGTGAATTACAAAAGTTTAATTGTTTACCTGTTACAGTAAAACAATATTACACGAAACAATTAGCTTCTTAAAACATAGACTATGAAAACATATACTAATTCATTTTTAAAAGTAGTAGTCATTTTATGTCTATGCTTTTTTAGTTTAAATAATATTTACAGTCAAGTTAGAGTCCCTTTTACCCAAAGAACTGCAGCAGATACTCCTGGTCAAACTCTTTATAGTATAAAAGGAGATTTTACATTAATTGGAAATACTAACTATACGTTACAAAATTATTCTGACACTACACCTAATAGTAATAATGTAGTGAGGAATGTAGATGTTGATGGAAACAGTTTTCCTACAACCAATTCATCATCTGCTAATTTAACATTTAGTACAGAAAATGGTGCTATACCAGAATGTTCTAATATTATTTATGCAGGTTTATATTGGACAGGTAGAACAGCTAACTCAAATGTTACTCTTGCAAAACGAAGTGTAAAGTTTAGACATGAAAACCAAACAGCTTACCAAGACATTGTAGCTAATATTAGTGATATTTATTTTCCTGGGGATAACAACATGTATGCAGCTTATGCTGAAGTTACAGATATAGTAAGAGCTAATGGATTAGGAAATTATTTTACTGCAGATGTTGAAGGAGGTACTGGTAATGGTGGAGTAACAGGATATTATGGAGGTTGGTCTATGGTTGTTGTTTACGACAATGATTTAATGGAATGGAGAGATATTACTGTTTTTGATGGGTATGCATATTTACAGGGTTTATTAACAACAAGTGAAATTTTAAATGTTAGCGGATTTAATGCGATACAAAATGGACCAGTAAATATGAAATTAGGGATTGTTGCTGGTGAAGGTGATGTATCTATTCCTGGTGATTATATTCAAATAAGAAATGCAGCAGATACAGCTTGGGTTCCTTTAAACCATAGTGGCAATTCAACTACAAACTTTTTCAATTCTTCTATTCAAACTGGTGGTAATGCTAGAAATCCTAATTTACTTAATAATATAGGTTTAGATATTAGTATGTTTAATATTAATAATACAGGAAACTCTATTATTGCTAATTCACAAACATCTACAAGTTTTAGATATGGATCTATAGCAGATACTTATATTATATTCAATATGGCTATGGCTATTGATGCATTTGTTCCTTCAATAGATGGCCAAGTAGCTATAAATAATATAAACGGCGACAATTCAGTTACTGAACCTTATACTATTAATCCTGGAGAAACAGTACAATTTGACATTGATATTCATAATAATGGTAATGAAGCATTAGAAGATTTTTTAATACAAATACCAATTCCAGAAACTGGTGTTTTTAATCCTGGAAGTATTCAATACCAAGTAAATGCTCCAGCAAGCACTTCTGCTGTACCTTATTATGATGCCGCTTTTGGTACTAATGGAGGTATTATATGGGAATTTGGAGATTTACCGGAAGCAAATAATATTAGTGATGTACTAGCTACTCTATCTTTTGATATAGAAGCTTCTACGAACTGTGAAGCTTTTAACCCACCTAACTGTAGCCCGATAATTTCCTTATCAAGTGCATTAATGACAGGTACTGGTGCGGTTTCTAATAGCCCATTTTTTATAAAATTTAATAGTGGTTATCAAGATGCTCCATGTGTAGCTTACCCAATCACAGAACCAATTGTAATAACTGTTATTCCTTCTTTAGAAATCGATAGCGCAGCTTCAAATCTTACTGTAGAATGTGATGGCTCAGGGAATACAACAGAAGTAAATGATTGGTTAACCACAGCTGGTGGTGCCAGTGTTGTTGGTGATTGTGTAATAAACTGGACTAATGATTACACTGGATTATCAGATAACCAATGTGGTGCAGCTGGATCTACAACTGTAACTTTTACTGCTACAGATACTTGTGGAAATACTACTACAACTTCTGCTTTGCTTACAATAGAAGATACTACACCTCCAGATCTTTCCAATTGCTCTGTTACAGATGAAACTTTAGAATGTAATGGAACAGATAATGAAACCATTGCTAACGATTGGAATGCTGCTAATATTTTAGCGTTACAAACTTGTCCAATTGATGATTGTAATATTTCTGCAACATATACTATCGTTTCTAATTATAATTTTAACAACCTTGTTTCTACTTGTGGTGCTGGTGGTACGATCGAAGTTATATATACAGGATCAGATGATTGTGGAAATGAAGCATCAATTACTGCGACACTTACTCTTGAAGATACTATTGGACCAGACTTATCAAATTGTTCTATTACAGATGAAACTTTAGAATGTAATGGAACAGATAATGAAACCATTGCTAACGATTGGAATGCTGCTAATATTTTAGCGTTACAAACTTGTCCTGTCGATGATTGCAATGCTACTGCTACCTATACTGTTGTTTCCAATTATAATTTTTCAAATCTTGTTTCTACTTGCGGTTCGGGTGGTAGTATTGAAGTTATATATACAGGATCAGATGATTGTGGAAACGAAGCATCTATTACTGCGACACTTACTCTTGAAGATTCTATCGGTCCTGATCTTACAGCTTGTACGGTTGTAGATGAAACTATAGAATGTAATGGTACAGATAATGAAACCATTGCTAATGATTGGAATGCTGCTAATATTTTAGCTTTACAAACTTGTGGTACGGATAGCTGTGATGCAGATGCTACTTTTGATGTAACTTCGGATTATGCTTTCACGAACCTTGCTTCCACTTGTGGTGCTGGTGGTACTATTACTGTAATCTATACGGTATCGGATGATTGTGATAACGAAACTACACTGACTGCGACACTTACACTTGAAGATTCTATTGGTCC
>NZ_JBSHNR010000072.1:0-201 GCF_053604645.1 Lacinutrix cladophorae
AAAGGCTATAAAATCAGTTGTGGGTTCTAATTTCTTTCTATATACATCAATAGTATAACTTAGCGTTTGAAAGGTGTAAAAACTAATTCCTACTGGTAAAATAATATGTAAGGTATTAGGTTGTATTTCACTTCCAAAAAAGGAAAAAGCAGCCGTGAAATTATCTACAAAAAAATTATAGTATTTAAAAAATCCTAAAAG
>NZ_JBSHNR010000073.1:0-201308 GCF_053604645.1 Lacinutrix cladophorae
GAAGATCTTAACGGCGATGGAGTACAAGATCCAGGAGAAGAAGGAATAGAAGGAGTAGAAGTTGTAATTACCGATGTTAACGGAGACGAAACAACAGTAACAACAGGAACGGATGGCTCATGGACAGCAACAGACATTCCAGTAGGAGATGCAGAAATAGATGTTGATGAAACAACATTACCAGCAGATATTACAGATACTTTAACAACAGGAACTTCAGATCCAGAAACAGTAACCGTATTAGAAGGAGTTGAAACAGCAACAACCGATGATGGTTATGCACCAGTAGTTGGAGATTTAAGTGGAGTTGTATTTGAAGATCTTAACGGCGATGGAATACAAGATCCAGGAGAAGAAGGAATAGAAGGAGTAGAAGTTGTAATTACTGATGTTAACGGAGACGAAACAACAGTAACAACAGGAACGGATGGCTCATGGACAGCAACAGACATTCCAGTAGGAGATGCAGAAGTAGATGTTGATGAAACTACATTACCAGCAGATGTAAGTGGTACTTTAACAACAGGAACTTCAGATCCAGAAACAGTAACCGTATTAGAAGGAGTTGAAACAGCAACAACCGATGATGGTTATGCACCAGTAGTTGTTGATCCTTGCCCTTCACCAATAGATACTGATGGTGATGGACTTACAGATTGTGAGGAAACTACAGGAATCGATGATCCTAATACACCATTAGATCCAAATGATTTCGGAGATGGTATTTCAGATCCAACAGATCCATGTGATCCAATCGGAATTGACAGTACAGATACGGATGGTGACGGACTTACAGATTGTGAGGAAACTACAGGAATCGATGATCCAAATACACCATTAGATCCAAATGACTTTGGAGATGGTATTTCAGATCCAACAGATCCATGTGATCCTACAGGTTTATGTGATACCGATGGAGATGGAGTATTAGACGCTACTGAAATCTTAAATGGTACAGATCCAACAGATCCTTGTTCTTATAATGTTGAAGATGTTACAGAACCAATTATAGCAGCAATAGATTGTGATGGTGATGGAGTTATTGATGCTGACGAGATTATAGATGGTACAGATCCAACTAATAGCTGTGATTTCATAATTGATAGCATGACACAAGAACCATCTGCAGCTTGGGCAGCAGGTGATTGTGATAATGATAATGTACTAAATGGAGAAGAGTTAGGTTATGGAGATACTGATGGAGATGGCATGCCAAACTTTAATGATACGGATGATGATAATGATGGTGTATTAACTATTAATGAAGATTATACCGATACAGATGTGTCTGATGGAGAAGTTGATCCGACAGGAGATAATGATCCAACAAACGATGATACTGATGATGATGGTACACCTGATTACTTAGATACGGATGATGATGATGATGCGATCCTAACTAGTGATGAATATCCTGGAGATGGTTTTGGCTTCGATGCATTTGATAGTGATGGTGATGGTTTGCCTGATTACTTAGAAGTAGATAATGGGGTATTAACAGAATCCGATGATGATATTGAAATATTCAATGCTGTAACCCCTAACGGAGATTACGATAATGATGTATTTACAATTGAAAACATTGAGCTATTCCCTGAGAACCAAGTAAGAATCTATAATAGATGGGGAGTATTAGTATATGATGCTTTAGGATATGGACAAAATGGAGAGTATTTTAGCGGTAGATCTAACGGTAGAGTTACTATTAGTGAAGATGAATTATTACCAGCAGGAACTTACTTCTATATTGTAACCTATGTTAAAAATGGGGAAACTAAAGAAAAAGCAGGTTATTTATACATCCATAGATAGAATTAAAAAGGAGGTAGATTAATGTCTACCTCCATTTAAAAAATAAAACATAACAAATTAGAATGAAAAATAAAATCTTACTACTAGTTATTAGTATTAGCACTATTTTTTGCTTTGAAAATTTTGCGCAGCAAGAAGCACAATATACTCAGTACATGTATAATACAATGAGTATAAACCCTGCATATGCTGGATCAAGAGAAGTCTTAAGTATAGTTGGTTTATACCGAACACAATGGGTTGGCTTAGAAGGAGCTCCAAATACACAAACATTAAGTGTTCATTCTCCAATTGGAAGTAGTGAAAAACTAGGTTTAGGATTATCTATTGTTAATGACAATATTGGTCCAACACATGAAACTAATTTTGATATTGATTTATCTTACACCTTGCATACTTCAGATAAAGGAAGATTCTCCTTTGGTTTAAAAGCAGGAGGTCATTTAATGAATATTAATTATGATGAATTAAATCGATACAATGAAGGAGATGCTGTATTGCCAACGGGTTCTATAAGTGAATTTTCCCCAAATGTAGGTGTTGGTTTATATTATCGTCATGCTGATAAATGGTATTTAGGTGTTTCTGCTCCTAACTTATTAGAAACAGAACATTTAGATGAAATAAGCTTATCTACAGCAAAAGAAAGGATTCACTATTACTTAATTGGTGGTTATGTTTTCGATTTAACAGAGAATTTAAAATTCAAACCAGCATTTTTAGGTAAAGCTGTAGAAGGTGCTCCATTACAAGTAGATTTAACCGCAAATTTTTTAATTAACGACAAACTTACTCTAGGAGCTGCATATAGATGGAGTGCTGCAGTTAGTGCTTTGGCTGGTTTTCAAATTACTGAAGGATTAATGATTGGTTTAGCATATGACAGAGAAACTACTGAGCTTGGTAAAACCAAATTTAATGATGGTTCTTATGAAATCATGCTAAGATTTGAATTGTTTAAAAAAGATAGTAAAATTATTTCTCCTAGATTCTTCTAAATAAAAGATTATGAAATTATATAAACTTACATTAATTGCATTTTTTGGTCTCTTTGTATCTTTCGGATATGCCCAAAAAGGAAAAATAAAAAAAGCAAATAAAGATTACGACCAATTCAGCTATGTAAAGACAAGTGAAGTTTTACTAGAAGTAGCAGAAGCAGGTCACAAATCTGTCGATTTATTTCAAAAATTAGGTAACTCATTCTATTTTAATAACAAAATGGAAGAAGCTGCTAAATGGTATGGAGAATTAATGGATTTAAACGAACCTATAGATGCTGAATATTACTTTAGATATGCACAAGCATTAAAATATGGTGAAAACTATGAAGAGTCCGATAAATGGATGCAAAAGTTTAATGATTCTAGATCTAATGATTCTAGAGGAAGAGCTTTTGCTTCTACAGTAGATTATCTTGCTAAAATTGAAAAAGCTAGTAAAGATTTTGAAGTAACCAATATGGACTTTAATTCTGAAGTTTCTGATTTTGGAACTACACAATATAAAAACAAACTAATATTTGCTTCTTCAAGAGGGGATGGTAATATTTATAAATGGAATGATCAACCATTCTTAGATTTATACGCTGTAGAAAAACAAGAAGATGGTTCTTATATTAATGTAGAAAGCTATGATGAAACTGTAAATACTCCTTATCATGAATCTACACCTTCATTTACTCCAGACGATCAAATAATGTTTTTTACACGTAATAATTATACGAATAAAAAACTAAAAAAAGATAGTGAAGATGTTACTAGATTAAAACTATATAGAGCTAGATTACAGGAAGATGAAACATGGGGAGATGTTGAGTCAATTCATTTTAATAGCAATCAGTATAGCGTTGCACATCCAACAGTTAATGTATATGGTACAAAACTATATTTTGCTTCCGATATGCCAGACACACAAGGTGAATCAGACTTATATGTTGTAGATATTAATACAGACGGTACTTTAGGTACACCAAAAAATTTAGGATCTAGAATTAATACAGAAGGACAAGAAACATTTCCTTTTATAAATGAAAAAGGAGATTTATTCTTTTCCTCTAACGGCTATCCTGGTTTAGGAGGATTAGACGTATACGTGATTAGAGATTTTGAAAATAAATACGAAAGCGCTTCTACATTAGTAGTAGAAAATATAGCGAAACCAATTAACAGTCCGCAAGATGATTTTGCATACTATGAAAACTTAGGAACTAATGAGGGATTCTTTTCTTCAAATAGACTAAACGGAAAAGGCGATGATGATATCTATAGTTTTGCAGCTATTGAAAATAAATGCGAACAAATAGTGGAAGGTATTGTTAAAGATAAAAATACAAGAGAATTATTACCAGAGTCTACAGTTATCTTATTTGATAAAGACGGTAAAGAAAAAGAAAGGTTAGTTGTTGGAGAAGACGCTACTTTTGCTTTTAACCTAGCATGTGAAGAAGAATATTTAGTTCGTGCTCAGAAACAAGATTATGCTTCCGATGAAGTACGTTTTACAACACCTAGTACTAAACAAGAATTAGAGTTAGAGCTTAACTTATCTAAAGAAGTTAGAGAAATTAAGGTAGGAACAGATTTAGCTAAAGTATTAGATATTCCAATTATTTATTTCGACTTTGATAAATCTAATATTAGACCAGATGCTGCTTTAGAATTACAAAAAGTAATTGCTGTTATGAAGCAATATCCTAATATGAAAATAGATGTACGTTCTCATACAGATTCTAGAGCTCCTTATGCGTATAACGAAGCCTTATCTAAAAGAAGAAACAAATCTACTATAGCACATATCATTAACGTTGGTTTAATCGATGCTAATCGATTAACAGGTAAAGGATATGGAGAAAGAGTTTTAACGAATAGATGTTCTGATGGTGTACCATGTACAGAAGAAGAACACCAACTTAACAGACGTAGTGAATTTATTGTAGTTTCGATGGACTAATAATAAAAAAATAGTAATAAAAAACCACCAATAAATTGGTGGTTTTTTTATTTAAAATCCATTTTTAATTAAAAAAAAAGCAAGCTTAATTTAAGCTTGCTTTTTTTTGTAGTGACCTCGACAGGATTCAAACCTGTAACCTCTTGAGCCGTAATCAAGTGCGCTATTCAGTTGCGCCACGAGGCCATTTTTGTGGGTGCAAATATATTTCTTTTTAATAGAATCACAAAGCAAAGAGGAAATTTATTTTAAATTTTATTAAAGAGAAAAACTTCTAATTCATAACATGTGTTTTAAAGCATTTATGAAGATAAGGTATTATTATTGTGTTACATTTTATTTCATAGCCTAAAAGCATAAGAAAATAGCTCTAAGAGATGAAATACAAGGTAGAAACTAATGTAAGATGCAGTATATGTATAACGCTTAATCCAAAGCATTTTTAGTCACATAAACTTTCCAACCAAAAATTGCCATTTGTGTTTTTGTAGCTTTACTTAAATCTAAACCTTGTTTTGTGTAACTAGGCAATACTATTTTATTCGCTTTAGCTAACAATTTAAATATTTTCTTTTTCATGACTTAAAAGCAATGTATTAAGTTGTAAACTTATTGCTTTACATGCACTTTGCCAAATATTGATTATAAAGAGTAAAACTCATTCTAGACTAAGTTTTACTTTTGTTACATACTATAAATTAGTAAGTATTAGTTCAATTAATGTTTTAGCAAGAGTTAGCATAGTTTTTAGTTTTTAAAGATTAATAAGCGTTTTGTTTTTGTAATGTTTTTTCAATATATATTTTTTCGAAACTATAGTCCAAATGTTTCTAATAAAAAGAATGGTTTTGAATATTATATTATAATAAAAATAACGCATTGTATATTAAATTGTAACCTTGCTCCCTTGGTTTATGTTTTGTTTTGTAACTGTTAACGGGTTTTATGTTTTATAGTGTTATTTTTTAAGGAGGTTTTTAGCCTTGTTTTAAATATTGTAGGCAATTTTTTGTTAAAAAAGAATGTTTTAATTCGTTATCCTCTTTTTTTTAGTTTTAAAAACTTTAAAAAACAGGAGTTTTTATTTTATAGATTTTTTTCTATAAGTGTTAAAGTTATGTATTTCTAGAGGTTAAAACTCTCTTAAACTTAAATGGATATGTACTTTTACTAAAAATTTCCCTAATGAAAACAAATTATACTTTATTACTATTTTTATTGATATATCAATTTTCTTTTAGTCAAATTGTAATTAATGAAGTTGATTGCGATACACCAAGTACAGATGATAAGGAGTTCATTGAACTTAAATCTGACACACCAAACTTTCCATTAGATGGTTATGTCTTAGTTTTGTTTAATGGTAATGGCGATGATAGTTACTTTACTTTAGATCTAGATGGATACCAAACAGATCCAAACGGTTTACTTTTAATTGGTAGTGATTCTGTAACACCTTTTCCGCAAGTATTAATCTCATTAAATACCATTCAAAATGGAGCTGATGCTGTTGCTATATATTTAGGAAATGCTTCTGATTTTCCTGAAGAAACACCAGCTACACAAACTAATTTAATCGATGCTTTGGTTTATGATACTTCCGATTCGGATGATACAGAACTAATGGCAGCCTTAGGTGTTACAGAGCAAATAAATGAAGGTTCTGGTAATAATACCAATTCGATTCAACTTTTACAAGATGGTTCATATATCTCTACAACACCTACGCCAAGAGCGATTAATGATGGAGTTGGAGAAGCTGTTGTTGCTATTAACATGTCTACAGATCAAATAATATATAATGAAGGAGATGTTTTTGATATTGTTTTTTCAACCGAAGAAAACGTAACAGAAGATGTAACCTTTAGTTTTACTTTAGATAATTACGGATTTAATACTACCGATTTTACAGGAAATACAACTGTAACAATAGCTAACGGTTCAAATTCTGTAACAACTACAATAACCATAATTAACGATACCTTAGATGAAGGTGATGAAGAACCTATAGTGAAGTTCGTTCCTTTAGATTGGCCTTATATAGCTAATAATAATTTTTTAAAATTAAGAGCTGTGGATGATGATTATACCATGGCTAATTTTGGTACACCTTCCAATCAATTTAATCCATTTTTAGGAAATGTAACAAGTACGCAACCAGAAGGGTATTATGACAGTTTACATGGTTTACAAGACGAAGAATTACGTCAAGCGCTTCAAGATATTATTGCAGAAGAAGGTGTGGTAAGAGCACAAACCTATGCAGATGTAATTGATATTTTAAAAGAAGCAGATCAAAACCCAGAGCATAGTAACGAAGTTTGGTTATTATACACAGAGCAAGGTAGATCGAAGTTAGAAAATCATACAGGAGGTAGCAGTACAGGTAAATGGAATAGAGAGCATACGTACCCTAGATCTCGTGGTACTTTTTATGATATCGATGCAGATGATATAGCAGATGGAAAAGAAGTTTTTTGGAACACTACTGCAGATTCACTTCGTCATGGATATTCTGATGCACATGCTTTAAGAGCTGCAGATGGACCAGAGAATAGCTCACGAAATAATAAAAATTATGGAGATCCTGCTTTTGGAGGGTATGATGGTCCAAATAATACAGCTGCTAGTTTTTATGGCGATGTTGCAAGAAGTGTGTTCTTTATGGCTGTTCGTTACAACGGATTAGCTCTTGTAAATGGTTATCCTGAAGATATAGATGAAAATGACGGAACTCTTGGTGATCTAGCAACCTTGTTAGAATGGCATAGAAATGATCCTCCAGACGATTATGAAATGAACAGAAACAATGTAGTATATACTTGGCAGATGAATAGAAACCCTTTTATAGATCAACCAGATTTAGTAGAATATATTTGGGGAAATCAAGTAGATCTAGATGTAACTTGGGATCAAGGATTGAGTATTTCGGAAACCAATGCGCTTCAAGTACAAGTGTATCCTAATCCAGCGAGAAATGTTGTTTATATTAACGGACTTTTAAATAAAGCTACTGTAGAAGTTTTCTCTGTGGAAGGACGAAAAGTAGAAACCTATAACATCCATGGTAATTCGGTTTTAAATACTAACCTTTCTAGTGGAATGTATTTGTTTAAAATTACTTCTGAAGATAAAACCACAATAAAGAAAATAGTGATTCAATAGAATTTAATCGCATAAAAAAAATCGCAAACATAATGTTTGCGATTTTTTTTTTTTTTTTTAATTATTTCTTGGTCTTTACTTGTATAACGCCATCCTTCGCCTTACCTCCATAAATTCTTGTATGCTTTTCTCCTTTTAATACATTTATGGTTTCAATATTATTTGGATCTAAAGCTTCTAATTCTTCACTAGTAGATTCTTTGTCGTCAATAAAAATTAATGGACTATTTTCACTATCGGTTGAAATAACAAGTTTATTGTCTTTCGTTTTTGTTTTAACAACTTTTATGTCATTTGCTCCACCTTCTTCAACAACCCAAGTTTGTTTTTCTTTGGAGTTTTTAATTTCTTCTTTAACAACGTTTCCATCTTTATCTTTGGTAATAAAATAAACTTTTTCATTATTTTCGGATGCATCCGAATTTAAATCAATAACATTCGTATTTCTTTTTATAATTACTTTGGTGTCTTTAGGATTTCCTTTATCGTCTTCCGTTAAAACAACCAAATTACTACCAGAACCAGATTTTACAACTTTAGTGTTTTCATCTTCAATAATATAAATTTCGTTTTTTTCTATGGTACCAATCGAAATACTTTCCTCATCACTATTATAAGTTATTTTAATTGGTTTTATAGCATTGCTAGAATTAGAACTAAAGTTTGTTTTCGTGTTTTTAGATTTTGCTTCAATTTTAATTGTAATAATTTCATTTTGTTCATTGCGTTCAATGCTTTTAAAATCAAGATGTACACCTTTATTTTTAAAATCACTTTTTATTTTTTCTAATGCAGCATCTGTGAAATCTTTATTTATAATAAGGACTTCAATATCCCCAACAGTTTGTATGATGGTTGAATAGCTTTGATTTACATACATTTCTTTTGTACTAAAACTCATTAAAAATACCGTTAATAATGGTAGAACTAAGGTGTACTTTAAAACGTTTAGTTTATTGGATTTTGATTTGTGTAACATAACGATTCGTTTTTTGATTAAGGAGGTGTAAAAATTATTTGTAAGTATTAATTGCATATTGGAAACGGTTGTTTTAAGTAAAACATATTCGTAACTTTTTTTACAGGAGGAAATACTTTGTGCATTTTTATCGGCAATAAATTCTAAATTTTGTTGTATTTCTTTTTTGTAAAACCAAATGAGCGGATTAAACCAAAAAACAATACTTGCTAACTGTGCTAATAAGATATCTATAGAGTGTAGTTGACTTGCATGCACTTTTTCATGATTTATAATATGTGCTAATTCAACAGTATTAAATTGTTTTGGATTGTATACTATATAACTGAAAAACGAAAAAGGCAAAACCGAATTTTCCGTTTCCAGGTATGTTAAACCATCCTTTTTATAAGATTTGTTTTTAAGAAGCAATCGAATTAGTGAAACGAATTCAAGTATTAGCTTTATTAAAAAGAAACTAACTCCTAGTAAATAAATACTTGATATTAAAATAAAATTATAATCCCACTTTGTTGTTGTTGCAGAAGTTGTATTTGTGGAAAAATCCGAAATGTTAATTACGGTATTTGGGTTTTCTATATAAATTGGAATTATTAAAAGCGGTAAAAAAAATGCAGCTAGTAAGCCTATAAATAAAAACAGTCTGTTACTTTCAAAAAAAGTTTCCCGTTGTAAAAATAGTTTATAACAAAAATAAAATATCGCTATAATAGCGGATGCTTTAAGTAAATATTCCATCCTTATTTTTTTTGTTCAATTATAGATATAATTTCTTTTAATTCGGCAATGCTAATTTTTTCTTCTTTAGCAAAAAAAGAAACGACACTTTTATAAGAACTGTTAAAATAGTTCTCTATTGCGGTGTTCATAAATTTCTTTTTATATGCTTCTTTACTTATAATAGGGAAGTATTGATGCGTTTTTCCAAAGGCATTATAACTAACATATTTTTTTTCTTCTAGATGCCTAATAATTGTAGAAAGCGTGTTATAATGTGGTTTTTCGTCTTTAATCTCTGCTAATACGTCTTTTACAAAAGCTTTTTCAAGTTTCCATAAAATGTGCATGATCTCTTCTTCCTTATTTGTTAGTTTTTGCATACTGCTAATTTTATACAAAGTAAAGCTATAACTATTATTGTAGTTATACAACTAATAATGTAGTTATTTAACTAAATTTTAAGTTTTGCTTTTTCATTTAGAAGAAATACTATCTTCGCATTTTAAATTCTTCAAAGCTTTTGCTAAGGAGTCAAAAATATAAATATGAGTATTGCTTTTTTAATTTTAGGTTTTGTTTTATTAGTAATAGGAGGAGAGTTTTTAGTTAGGGCTTCAGTAGCTTTATCTTTTAAACTAAACATATCTAAAATCGTTATAGGTATGACAGTGGTTTCCTTTGCTACTTCAGCACCAGAGTTACTTGTAAGCTTAAATGCGGCATTATCTGGTTCGCCAGCAATTGCAATAAATAATGTTGTAGGTTCTAATATTGCTAATATTGGCTTGGTTTTAGGTATAACTGCTATAGTTGGTGCAATTGGTGTTGATAAATCGTTTTATAAAGTGAATTGGCCTGTAATGATGCTGTTTTCTATAGCTTTATACTATTTTCTTTGGAATGATAGTCAACTTACAGCAATCGAGGGAGGCGTATTGTTTGCAGGATTACTTGTGTTTATCATCTTTTTAATAAAAAGTCAGAAAAATGAAGAGGTTTCCGATGAAGTTGATGATGCTTTAGCAACGGTTTCTAATTTTAAAATGACTATTTGGTTACTTATAGGAGCTCTAGCTTTATATTTTGGTAGTGAGTGGCTAGTAAAAGGAGCTACAGAAATAGCGACACAGCTTGGTGTGAGTGAAGCTGTAATTGGTGTAACTATGATTGCTATAGGAACAAGTGTTCCGGAACTTGCAGCTTCTATAATTGCTGCTGCAAAACAAGAAAAAGCTATTTCTTTAGGGAATTTATTAGGTTCTAATATCTTTAATATTGGTTCTGTGCTTGGTTTAACTTCTATAATTAAAACGATTCCTGTAACAGAGCCTTTAATATTATCTCGGGATATCTTTTGGATGTTAATTTTTGCTTCTAGTGTTTTAGTACTAGCATTACTACCAAAGCGACATGAGATAAATAAAATAAAAGGATTTACACTAGTTGTACTTTATGGTATTTTTATTTTCTTAGTATTTAGAGGATAAAAAAAAGGTTATCAATTAAGATAACCTTTTTAGTGGATAATTAAATAATGTAAACGGTATTAGCTAATATTTGCAGATTTAACTGTTTTAATAATTCTACCAGCAATTTTATATGGATCTCCATTAGAAGCAGGTCTTCTGTCTTCTAACCAACCTTTCCATCCTTTTTCTACGGTAATAATTGGAATACGAATAGATGCTCCTCTATCAGAAACTCCCCAAGAGAAATCTGTAATAGCAGCTGTTTCATGTAAACCAGTTAAACGTTGATCGTTAAACTCTCCATAAACAGCAATATGTTCTTTTACAACTGGACGGAAAGCTTCACAGATTTTTCCGTAAATTTCTTCAGATCCACATGTTCTTAAAACTTCATTTGAGAAATTTGCATGCATACCAGATCCATTCCAGTCCATATCCTTACCTAATGGTTTTGGATGATAGTCAATGTAAAAACCATATTTTTCAGTCAAACGGTCTAGTAAATATCTAGCAATCCATATTTCATCTCCTGCTTTCTTAGCTCCTTTAGCAAACAATTGGAATTCCCATTGTCCTGAAGCAACCTCTTGGTTTATACCTTCAAAGTTTAATCCAGCATCAATACATAAATCGGCATGTTCTTCAACTAAATCTCTACCATGTGTGTTTTTTCCACCTACAGAACAGTAATACATTCCTTGAGGTGCTGGATAACCACCAATAGGGAATCCTAATGGTAACTGTGTTTTGGTATCCATAATAAAATATTCTTGTTCAAAACCAAACCAAAAATCATTATCGTCGTCATCAATAGTAGCTCTTCCATTAGATACATGAGGAGTTCCATCTGCATTTAATACTTCAGTCATTACTAGGTATCCATTAATTCTGTCTGGATCTGGGTAAATTGCTACAGGTTTTAATAAACAGTCCGAAGCACCTCCAGAAGCTTGTCTAGTCGACGATCCATCAAAAGACCACATGCCTAATTCTTCAATAGTACCTTTAAAGTTTTCGTGCTCTTCTACTTTAGTTTTACTTCTCATGTTTTGTGTAGGGAAGTAACCATCTAGCCAAATGTATTCTAATTTAATTTTTGCCATAATAAAATTTTTGTTTTATCTAATATAATATTACAAATATTGCTTTTTTTTTTATTTAGTCAAAAAAAATGGGGGGTTTAAGTTGAAATAATGTTAATTATTATTATTAACCCTATTTTTTAGTAGGTAGTAATGTAAATATTAAAGATTTCGTATTTTTGAATAAAAATATTAATAATATGTCAACATTAAGATTTCACGCACTAAAAGAAACTTATAATAGAATACCAGTACTTATTGAAGAAAAAGAAAGACGTTCTTCTATTTTTGGAGCGAATGTTTTTAATGAAGATACCATGCTTCAATATTTAACAAAAGAAGCTTTTAATAGTGTTCAAGATGCTATTAAAAATGGTTCTAAAATAGATCGAGTAATTGCAGATCATATTTCAACAGGAATGAAAGAATGGGCGATTTCTAAAGGAGTTACACATTATACGCACTGGTTTCAACCGTTAACTGGAGCAACAGCAGAAAAACACGATGCATTTTTTGAACCAATTGGAAACACAAGGGCTATTGAAAAGTTTGAAGGTGGGCAACTAGTTCAACAAGAACCGGATGCTTCCAGTTTTCCAAACGGAGGAATACGAAACACTTTTGAAGCTCGTGGTTATACCGCTTGGGATCCAACCTCTCCAGCATTTATTTATGGAACAACTCTTTGTGTGCCAACCGTATTTGTGTCTTATACAGGCGAAGCTTTAGATTATAAAACACCATTATTACGTGCTTTACAGGCTGTAGATCAAGCGGCAGTAGCTGTTTGTAAATATTTTGATAAAAATGTAAAAAAAGTAAATGCTTCTTTAGGTTGGGAGCAAGAGTATTTTTTAATAGATCTTGCTTTGGCTAATTCACGTCCAGATATAGTGTTAACTGGTCGTACTTTATTAGGGCATTCTCCAGCAAAAGGACAACAATTAGACGATCATTATTTTGGTACCATACCGAATAGAGCAATGGCTTATATGCGTGATTTAGAAACCGAATGCATGTTGCTTGGTATTCCTGTTAAAACGAGGCATAACGAGGTTGCTCCTAATCAATTTGAATTAGCTCCTGTTTATGAAGAGGCTAACCTTGCAGTAGACCATAATTCGTTACTTATGGATGTTATGGATAAAATTGCAGCTCGCCATAATTTTAAAGTCCTTTTTCATGAAAAACCATTTGCAGGAGTAAACGGTTCTGGAAAGCATAATAACTGGAGCTTAACTACAGATACTGGTGTAAATCTTTTAAGCCCAGGTAAAACACCAATGAGTAATCTACAGTTTTTAACCTTTTTTATTAATACAATAAAGGCGGTTTATGATAATGAAGAATTACTTCGTGCAGCAATTGCATCTGCAAGCAACGATCATCGATTAGGAGCTAACGAAGCTCCACCAGCTATTATTTCTGTGTTTATAGGTGAGCAGTTAACAAAAACCTTAAGTGAGCTCGAAAACGTAACGAATGGTAAATTGTCTCCAGAAGAAAAAACAGACTTAAAACTAAATGTAGTAGGTAAAATACCAGATGTATTGCTAGATAATACTGACAGAAATAGAACTTCACCTTTCGCATTTACAGGAAATAAATTTGAATTTAGAGCAGTTGGTTCTACTGCAAATTGCGCAAACCCAATGACAGTTTTAAATGCAATAGTTGCAAAGCAATTAATAGAATTTAAAGGAGAAGTGGATGTATTAATCGATAAGAAAAACTTAAAAAAAGATGAAGCTGTTTTTAACATATTAAGAGAGTATATTAAGAAGTCTAAAAATATTTTATTTGAAGGAAATGGTTATGGTGAAGCTTGGGAAAAAGAAGCTAAAAAACGAGGGTTAAGTAATAATAAAACAACTCCCGAAGCTTTAAAAGCTAAAGTATCTAAAAAAGCAATCCATTTGTTTGGAGACCTAGGTATCATGAATAAAGTAGAAGTAGAAGCGCGTTACGAAATAGAAGTAGAGCAATATACCATGCGCTTACAAATAGAAAGTCGTGTGCTTGGTGATATCGCTAGAAATCATATTGTACCAACTGCAGTAAAATACCAAAATGTTTTAATAGAAAATGTTAGAGGTCTTAAAGAAATCTATGGCACAAGTTTTAAAAAGTTAGCTAAAGAGCAAATGCTTTTAATTGAAGACATTTCTAGTCACTTAGAGTCTTTAAATTCTAATGTAACTAATATGACTAATGCACGTAAAACTGCTAATAATATAGAGGATATCGAAAAAAAAGCAGCGGCATATTGCTTTAAAGTAAAGCCAATTTTTAGTGATATTAGGTATCATTGTGATAAATTAGAATTACTAGTAGACGATGAGCTTTGGCCATTAACAAAATACAGAGAATTATTATTTACAAATTAAGAAAAATCGTACGTTTTATTAGGCTACTTCACTAGAAGTAGCTTTTTTTTTACTGCTAAATCTTCTTGATTGTAGTTTGTCTATATTAATTTGCATATCAACGAATTAATAAAAAAATAATGATTTGCCATCTCCTTTTTTATTATTTTAGCACTGCTATTAATCAATAATCAATTTAAAATGAAGAGGCTTTTCTTAAGTGTCCTTATGCTCATGGTTGCGACATTCATATTCTCGCAAGCTAGTAAAGAAAAAGAGGATCAAGATTTCAAAAAAGATTTAGTACAGAATCAACAAAAGGTTCAACATAATATTAACTAGTTTTAGTTAGTAAATAACGCTACAAGTTATTTTGTGTTAATTTAAGTTTTTAAGTATTTTAAAATAAAGACAAATGGACTTTCTTCATTTGTCTTTATTATTTTTATGATATGCATCTTTTACCCCAAAAAACAATTACAATGATTTCTAATTACAAACAGCTTTTTATTATTTTCTTTCTGTGTTTATTTGTTTTACAATCAAGTGCGCAAAATAAAAATGAAGAGGATAAAGAAACTATAAATAAATCACATGACTTCTTTTATAAGTATCGCGGTGATAATGTTTTTACAGCTGCTCTAGGTACTGCAGTTATTAATGGAGATTTTCCAGATCCTTTATTCGAATTTTATGGACAAGTAGGTTTTAAAAGGTATATAAATCCTTATGTTAACGCGAATTTTACGTATAATAAATTTAATCTTGCGCATAAAAATATTAGTAATACTGGTTATATGTCTTTTGATCTTAATGTAGAAAGTACCATTATGCCAGATCGTTTTTTTACTCCTTTTGTTTTTGCTGGTGCAGGTATTAATGCTTCAAACTATTTTAACGAAACTGGAATGAAAATTCAAGGAGGTTTTGGTATAGAATACATAATTATGGAAGATTTTGGAGTTAAATTATTTACAGATTATAATCATACTTTTTCTGATGACCTAGATGGAAAAGTTTATGGAAAAGCGAATGATACTTTTTGGCGAATAGCTTTTGGCCTTAATTATTACTTTGGTAATTCAAATAAAAAGCAGCAAATACCTGAGGATGCACCAACAATTATTAATTCCAATCCAATAATTCATAAATAACTAAAATACTATTCTTATTTTTGTTGCTCAAAATATATTTCATGAGCCAAGATGTAAGTAAAAGATATGCGCAAAGAGGAGTTTCTGCTTCTAAAGAAGATGTGCATAACGCTATAAAAAATATAGATAAAGGATTGTTCCCAAAGGCATTCTGTAAAATTGTTCCAGATTATTTAACTAATGATGATGATTATTGTTTAATCATGCATGCAGATGGAGCAGGAACAAAGTCTTCGCTTGCATACATGTATTGGAAAGAAACAGGAGATATATCTGTTTGGAAAGGCATTGCTCAAGATGCTCTTATCATGAATATTGACGATTTACTTTGCGTTGGCGCTACAGATAATATCATGCTTTCTTCGACCATAGGTAGGAATAAAAACTTAATACCTGGAGAGGTTATTTCTGCAATTATTAACGGAACTGAAGAGTTAATACAAGATTTAAAAACCTTTGGTGTTACTATTCACTCAACAGGAGGGGAAACAGCAGATGTTGGAGATTTAGTAAGAACCATCATTGTAGACTCTACGGTAACTGCAAGAATGAAGCGTGAAGATGTTATAGACAATGCTAATATAAAACCAGGAGATGTAATTGTTGGCCTTGAAAGTTTTGGTCAAGCTACTTACGAGAAAGAGTATAATGGAGGAATGGGAAGTAATGGTTTAACTTCTGCAAGACATGATGTGTTTTCAAAATATCTGGCTGAAAAATATCCAGAAAGTTTTGACGCTTCTGTTCCAGAAGATTTAGTGTACTCTGGAAATACCAAACTAACAGATGCTGTAGCAGATGCACCTATAGATGCAGGAAAACTAGTATTGTCTCCTACAAGAACATACGCGCCAATTATAAGTGCAATCTTAGCTAAATACAATAGTGATACACTTCACGGAATGGTACACTGTTCTGGAGGAGCTCAAACTAAAATTCTACACTTTATAGATAACCTTCATATTGTAAAAGATAATATGTTCGTTGTTCCACCTTTATTTAAACTTATTCAAGAACAATCTAAAACAGATTGGAAAGAAATGTACCAAGTATTTAACTGTGGACATCGAATGGAATTATACGTAACTCCTGAAATAGCTGAAGATATAATCGCTATTTCTAAATCTTTTAATGTAAATGCTAAAGTAATTGGTAGTGTGGAGGCCTCAGAAAATAAAAAATTAACAATTAAAAGTGAATATGGTGTTTTTGAGTACTAGACTTTCTTGTTAAGTTTTCATTCAGCATATTAAAAAATAACTTTATTCATTAAAACGAATAACTAATGAGTTTTGAGAAAAAAATCCTACTTATTATATCTCTACTATTATTCGTAATTAATATATATGTGATTTCAGAATATACCATTCTAGAAAACAGAATATTAAGATTGGTAAGTGTTTTTCTTTATTTTTTACTTTTCATTTATTTTAAAGGGTATAGAAACAAGGCTATATTATATGTTTTTATATGTTTTTTATTTTCAGGTTGTTTCTTGCTTTTCTATGAAAATCCAATCTATAATAAATTAACGTCTTTATTTTCAATTACAGGGTATTTAATCCTATTGGTTTTTGGATTGAAAAAGATTCAATTAAAAAAAGTAAATAAACTGCTTATTGCTTTTTTTGTGATTATAATCTCTTTAAATTTCTTTTTTCTAGATCAATTAATTCGTTTTATTACATATAAATTACATGATGATTTGCAGCAAATCATACTCTATTTTTATGGTATAATACTTGTTTTATCCTGTGTGTTTGCTGGACATTATAATTTTACTACCAACACCACAAAAGCAATGTATTTTATGTACTTTGTTTTTGGTTTTGCACTATCCGATTTTTTTGCGGCATTAGCTTACTATTTTAATATCAACTTATTATATGTGCCAGCAACATCCTTTTACTTTTTTGCTTTCTTTTTTATTATAAGGTATGCTATCCATGATTATAAAGAAGAAGAACAGGTGTTAGTAAATCCGTAATTATAGAAACTAATCTTGGGTATTTCGATTATTTATGCACAGTTTGTTTTCTTGTTAAAATTTGTTAAAAACATTAAATATTTTCTTTAAGTATTTAAATTCGTGTGCTATTAAATTTTACAAATGAAAAAAATTTTAATTCTATTACTCGTTCTTTCTGTACAGTTCACTTTTGCACAATCCCCTGTTAAAGTTGTTGATACCACTACAAAAAAGAGTTTTCCTAAATGGAAAAATAAAAATATAGCTACTTTAGATGTAAGTGAAGTAGCTTTTGTAAACTGGAATTCTGGAGGAAGTAATTCTATTTCCGCATTATTAGGATTTGCAAGTGAAGCAAACTATAAATTCAAACACTTTTTTTGGAACAACAATATTAATATTCGATATGGTATTAATAAGCAACAAAGTCAAGAGCTAAGAAAAACCGAAGATTTAATAGAGGTTAACTCTAATATTGGTTATCGAAAAGATAGTTTAACCAATTGGTTTTTTACTTCAAAGTTTAATTTTAAAACGCAATTTACAAACGGTTATACCTATCCAAATACCACAAATGCAATTTCTAAATTCATGGCTCCAGGCTATTTATTTTATGGCGTTGGAATTGAATATGGAAAAAACATAGAAAAACTATCTGTGTACTTTTCTCCTGCAACTACTAAATCTACTTTTGTTTTAGATCAAGAATTAGCAAATTCAGGAGCTTTTGGCGTAACTCCAGCGGTGTTAGACGATGAAGATAATGTAATAAAGAAAGGAGAACGAGTACGAAATGAATTCGGTATACTCATTACCAATGCCTACGAAACAGAAATTGCTAAAAACATTTATATGAAGCATTTAGTTAGTTTATATACAGATTATTTAAATGATTTTGGTAACATAGATGCAGATTGGCAAGTAAACTTAGACTTTAAAGTAAACAACTATATTAGAGCAAATTTAGGTTCACATTTAAAATATGATAACGATGTGAAAAATTTAATGGCTATTAACGAAGAAACAGAAGAGGAAGAATATGTAGAAGAAGGGGCTAAAGTACAATGGAAACAAATTCTTGGTATTGGTGTTGTAGTAGATTTTTAAACAAACCCTTTTATTATAAAGATAAATATACTAGCTACTAAACAGTCTATTAAAAATAAAAAACTAAGAAGTTTTAGGTTAGACACACCGACCATTTTATAAAAGCCAATTCTTTTTCTAACACTAAAATCATTGAGTAGTAAACCAAATAAAATAACAACAAATAACTTTGTTAGAATAGTAAGTAAAAAACTTTGACTAACTATTAAAACAATAATATTTATAGAAAAAGACCACAAAAATAGTGGCTTATAATACGCAAGTATTCCTTTTAGTAGTTTCATTAGTAATATTAAAACGCAAAAGAGACCTAATTATTTTCATAATAATATTGCTTGTATATACACTATAGAAAATCCATAAATTATCGTATTTTTGACACACAATTTTTAGAAGATACATGTTAGAGAAATTACAAATAGTAAAACAGCGTTTTGATGAGGTTAGTGATTTAATCATTCAGCCAGATATTATTACAGATCAAAAACGTTATGTAGAATTAAATAAAGAGTACAAAGACTTACGCTTGTTAATGGATAAACGTGAGCAATATATAGAGTATACAAATAATTTAGCTGAAGCGGAAGAAATTATTTCAGACGGTAGTGATGCCGAAATGGTAGAAATGGCCAAAATGCAATATGAAGAAGCTAAAGAGGCTATACCTAAGTTAGACGATGAAATTCGTGTATTATTAATTCCTAAAGATCCTCAAGATTCTAAAAATGCAGTAGTAGAATTACGTGCAGGAACTGGAGGAGATGAAGCGAGTATTTTTGCAGGAGACTTATTTAGAATGTATTCTAAGTATTGCGAAAGTAAAGGTTGGAAAGTAGATACTGTCGATTATAGTGAAGGGACTAATGGCGGATTTAAAGAAATTCAGTTTGAAGTAACCGGAGACGATGTTTATGGAACGTTAAAATTTGAAGCTGGTGTGCATCGTGTACAACGAGTACCACAAACCGAAACACAAGGACGTGTTCACACAAGTGCTGCAACGGTAATGGTATTTCCTGAAGCCGAAGAATTTGATGTAGAAATAAATCCAAAAGATGTACGTATCGATTTTTTCTGTTCTTCAGGTCCAGGTGGTCAGTCTGTAAATACTACTTATTCTGCAGTACGTTTAACACATATCCCAACAGGATTAGTAGCACAATGTCAAGACCAAAAATCCCAACATAAAAATAAAGAAAAAGCATTTAAAGTATTGCGTTCTAGGTTGTATGATATGGAATTGGCAAAAAAGATGGAAGAAGATGCAGCGTTACGTGGTACCATGGTAACCTCTGGAGATAGAAGTGCAAAAATTAGAACCTATAATTATTCGCAAGGTCGTGTAACAGACCATAGAATCGGATTAACATTATACGATTTATCTAATATTGTAAATGGTGATATTCAAAAAATTATAGACGAGTTACAACTAGCAGATAATACAGAAAAGTTAAAAGCTAGCGACGAACATTTATAGATTCAAGCCTCTTTTTGAGGCTTTTTTTATATCAAATACTATTAATTTATTTTTTACGTAATCCATACGAAATCCTAAAATATAAAATAAGAATCTGCATTTAGTACAGAAAAGTCAAAGCATTATCCATGACAACAGAACAACTTACTGCTCAAATTCAAAAGAAAAAATCCTTTCTTTGCATAGGATTAGATGTCGATTTAAATAAAATTCCGGAACATTTATTAGAAACCGAAGATCCAATTTTTGCTTTCAACAAAGAGATAATAGATGCAACGCAGCACCTTTGTGTTGCATATAAACCAAATACTGCTTTTTATGAAGCTTATGGTTTAAAAGGATGGAAAGCTCTAGAAAAAACGATTCATTATCTAAATGAAAAGCATCCAGAAATTTTCACTATTGCTGATGCAAAACGTGGCGATATAGGTAATACAAGTACCATGTATGCAAAAGCTTTTTTTGAAGATTTAGCTTTTGATAGCGTAACAGTAGCTCCATATATGGGAAAAGATTCGGTAGAGCCTTTCTTAGCTTTTGAAAATAAACACACTATTATGTTGGCTTTAACTTCCAATGCAGGTGCTTTCGATTTTCAAACCAAACAAGTAGAAGGAAAAGAATTATACAAACACGTTTTAGAAACTTCTAAAACTTGGAAAAATTCTGAAAATCTCATGTATGTTGTTGGTGCAACTAAAGCAGAATATTTTTCGGAAATAAGAAAAATTATTCCAGATAGCTTTTTGCTAGTTCCAGGAGTTGGAGCGCAAGGAGGAAACCTTCAGGAGGTTTGTAAATACGGAATGACTGCACAAGTTGGTTTATTAATTAATTCATCTAGAGGAATTATTTACGCTTCCAAAGAAATAGATTTTGCACATGCAGCTGCTAAAAAAGCAAAAGAACTACAAGGGCAAATGGAAGTTATTTTGAATAATAAATAAAAGTAGAATGTCATTGCATGATTGAATGACGAAGCAATCTCATTATGAAATTCAAAGACCAAATAGGAAGAGAATTAAAATTTAATTCGGTTCCTAAGCGAATAATCTCATTAGTTCCATCGCAGACCGAATTATTATATGATTTAGGTTTAAAAACTTCAATAATTGGAATAACTAAATTTTGTGTGCATCCTATTCATTTAATAAAAACAAAAACTATTGTAGGTGGTACAAAACAAATTAATCTTGAAAAGATTAAAGCCTTGCAACCAGATATTATTTTGTGTAATAAAGAAGAAAATACAAAAGAAATTGTAGCGGCTTGTAATAAGATTTGCTCGGTACATGTTTCTAACATTGAATCAATTTTAGATTGTATTACAATGATTAACCAATATGGAGAAATTTTTAAGAAGGAAAAAGAAGCTTTAGTAATTTCAGAAAAAATTAAAACAAACCTAAAAGACTTCCAAAGCTTTATTAAAGAAAAAAATACTTTAAAAGCAGCTTATTTTATCTGGAAAAATCCATTCATGGTTGCGGGAAAAAATACATTCATCCATTATTTATTGGCGTTAAATAAGTTTGAAAATGTATATGCAGATTTAGGAAGATACCCAGAAATCAATCTCAAACAACAAGAAAATGTTGATGTTGTTTTTTTATCTAGTGAACCGTACCCTTTTAAAGAAAAACATATAGAAGAATTACAAGCATATTATACTAATGCCAAAATACTATTAGTAGATGGCGAAATGTTTTCATGGTATGGTTCTAGACTAATTAAGTCTTTTTCGTACTTTAAGTTGCTACATCAAAATCTTGTGTAGATTTTTGATTGGTTACAGATTCTACTAATTGTTTCGCTTTGTTTTCTATAGCTTTTATGCTAAAAACTTTATTTTCGTTTGGCGTTTTTTTACCAACCTTACAATAATGTGTACTCATAACTAATTCTTTACTTGTTCTTTATATATAAAGTACGAGTAAATCGCTAAATTGGATGTTAGTTAAAGGTTAAAGAATGTATAATTATTGTTAAATAGTAGGTTGCGAGTGTTCTCTGGATAAATATTTAAGCTTATTTAATTTGCTTAAAAGCTGGATTGCTTTGTATTCCGAAATATCACTTAAAGCATGATCGGTTTGCCTAAAATTATAAGCTTGTTCGATAAGAAACTTATATTTTTTATTAAGCTTGATCTGGTTTTGCTTTATTAATTCTATTTGGTTCATTAGGTTAGTTTTAGGGCATTAGATAATCCGTAATTAAATATACATTATTTATTTAAAAATGTAAAAAAAAGCTTAAAAAAATAACAAAAAAACCGATTTAAGGGTTTAAATCGGTTTTATTCTAATAACTAACTAACTCAAAAACATGGAGTTCTATTCTTGATAGTACAAATGTATGTTTGTTTTATTGTAAAAAGGTTATGCTAATATTAGCTTTTTGTTAAGTTCGTTTTTTATTAATCCTGAAGTGCAAAAACTTTACGTAATAAATCGGTAGATCTTGAAGATACTTTACTACGTATTTCTTCTTCTTCTACAGCAATCATTTTATATACGCCATTTAAGGCTTCACCTGTAACATAATCTGTTAAATCCGGATTTACATTACTTGTAAAAGGAATGGCGTTATACTTGTTAATAAGGTTAGCCCAAATTTGATCTGCTCCAACTTTGTCAAAAGAAGCTTTAATTACTGGATTAAATTTAGCGTATAATGCCGTTTGTGTTTTGCCAGTTAAATATTGTGTAGCTGCATCATTGTCTCCTAGAAGTATGTTTTTAGCATCTGTAAACGTAATGTCTTTAACTGCATTTACAAAAATTGGTGTTGCTTCTCCAACGGCATCTTCTGCAGCTCGATTTAATACTTTTAAACCTTCATCGGCTAAACTACTTAGCCCTATGTCACGAAGTGCTTTATCTACTTTTTGCAACTCTTCTGGTAGTAAGATTTTCACCAAATCGTTTTTATAAAAACCATCGGTTTGCGTTAATTTGGTTACTTGTTTGTCAATACCAAGATCTAAAGCTTCTCTTAATCCAGAGCCTATTTCAGATTCTGAAAGCGTGCTTACTTCTTCAGGTAATTGATCTATTACTTGTTGTAATTCTGCACAGGCAGTAAAGTTTAAAATAATAGCGAATACAAATATTTTTTTCATAATTTCTGTTTTTTTTTTAATGTAAAGATACGTATTCTTTAGATGCGTTTTTAGAACAAAAATTGCGTATTATTTCTAATTTTTTTTCGATTAGCAAGAAAATCCTTATTATTAAAGGGTTAGTCAAATAATAGTTAGGAGAAAATAACGGTTTTATTGTTAAAGACCATTACCTTTCTTTTAATGTGAAGTTTTATAGCATTGGCTAATACAATTTTTTCTAAATCACGTCCTTTGGCTATTAAGTCTTCAATAGCATGTGTGTGGGAAACACGTTCAACATCTTGTTCTATAATTGGTCCAGCATCTAATTCTTCGGTAACATAGTGACTCGTTGCTCCAATTATTTTAACGCCTCTTTTATATGCGGAATGATAGGGTTTTGCTCCTACAAAGGCTGGTAAAAATGAATGATGAATATTTATTACTTTATTAGGATATTGATTAATTACTTTGCTTGAAACAATTTGCATATAACGAGCAAGAACTATAAAATGAATACCGAATTTTTCACACAGTCTTAATTGTTCATCTTCTGCTTTTGCTTTAGTGTCTTTAGTGACAGGAATGTGATAAAACGGAATTTTAAAACTATCAGCAATTGGCTTTAAAGTTGCATGATTACTTACAATAAAAGGGATGTCAACATCTAGTTCTCCAGAATTATAACGTCCTAAAATGTCATACAAACAATGGTCGTATTTAGATACAAATAAGGCCATTTTTGGTTTGTCTTCGGCAGCATAAATACGCCATTTCATATTAAACTGTTCTGCTAAGTTTATTTTGAAATTTTGTTTAAAGTCTTCTATTTCAAATTTTTCCGTTTCAAATTCACTCTCTAAACGCATAAAAAAGATATCTTGTTCTCTATCTACATGTTGATCGATGTAAACAATATTTCCTTTATTGTTTGCTATGAAATTAGTGACAGTTGCAATAATTCCGGATTGGTCATTGCAGTTTATTAGTATGGTTAATTTTTTCATATTTATTTTCCGCGAAAGCCAGAATTGTTTATGTTCTCGTTATTTGTTAACGAAAATTTATTGGCTAATATTTATACTAAATTAGTCTAAAAAGTCGAAGTTATTTTTTCGTTTTTAACTTTTAGATTATTACAAATAATTGAGTGATATTTTTGAATATTCCGTAAATTGCAAGCCTAAATCAGATTATATTTTAAGAATGATACAAGCAAAACCATACAAGCCAAAACATAAAGTTAGAATTGTAACTGCAGCAGCCTTATTTGATGGTCACGATGCATCTATTAACATTATGCGTCGTATTATTCAATCTACGGGAGTTGAGGTAATTCATTTAGGCCATGATAGGAGTGTAGATGAGGTGGTGAATACTGCAATTCAAGAAGATGCAAATGCTATTTGTTTAACTTCATATCAAGGTGGTCATAACGAGTATTTTAAATACATGTACGATCTTTTAAAAGAAAGAGGGGCACAACACATTCAGATTTTTGGTGGTGGTGGAGGTGTAATTCTTCCTTCTGAAATTAAAGAATTAATGGATTATGGTATTGCACGAATTTACTCGCCAGATGATGGTCGAGCTATGGGATTACAAGGTATGATTAATGATTTGGTTGAAAAATCTGATTTTGCAATTGGGGATACTTTAAATGGAGAAATAGATATTTTGCCAACTAAAAATCCAAAAGCAATTGCTAGAGTAATTTCTTCTGCCGAAAATTTTCCAGAAGTAGCTAAAGTGACTTTAGATAAAATTCATATCAAAAATAAAAATTCTAACACCCCAGTTTTGGGTATTACAGGAACTGGTGGAGCTGGAAAATCATCGTTAGTAGATGAACTGGTTCGTCGTTTTTTAATCGATTTCCCAGACAAAACAATAGGTCTAGTTTCTGTAGATCCTTCTAAACGAAAAACTGGAGGTGCACTTTTAGGAGACAGAATTCGAATGAATGCGATTAATTCGCCAAGAGTTTACATGCGTAGCTTGGCTACACGTCAATCTAATTTGGCATTATCAAAATATGTAAACGAAGCAGTTCAGGTTTTAAAGGCAGCCGAATATGATTTAATTATTTTAGAAACTTCAGGTATTGGACAATCGGATACCGAAATCATAGAGCATTCGGATGTTTCTCTATACGTAATGACTCCAGAGTTTGGTGCAGCAACACAATTAGAAAAAATTGATATGTTGGATTTTGCAGATTTAGTTGCCATAAATAAATTTGACAAACGAGGTGCATTAGATGCCTTGCGTGATGTGAAAAAACAATTCATGCGCAACAATAATCTTTGGGATATTCCGCAAGAAGATTTGCCAGTTTATGGTACAATAGCTTCTCAGTTTAACGACCCAGGAATGAATACGCTATACAAAGCAATCATGGATAAGCTAGTAGAGAAAGCGGATTCTGTTTTAAAATCTACTTTCCACATTTCAGACCAAATGAGTGAAAAGATATTCGTAATTCCTCCTTCAAGAACGCGTTATCTTTCTGAAATTGCTGAAAATAACCGTGCTTACGATAAAACAGCTAATACACAAGTAGAAGTTGCTCAAAAACTTTACGGAATTTATAAAACATTAGAATCTGTTTTAAATACAACACCACAATTAGATAAAGCAGGAATTGCTTCAGATTCTTTTACAACAACCGAAGAGAACAAGGATTTTATAAGACTATTAGTTTCCGAATTCGACAGAGTAAAACTAAACTTAGACCCTTATAATTGGGAAGTGATTACTGGTTGGGATGAAAAAGTAAACAAATATAAAAACCCTATTTATAGCTTTAAAGTAAGAGATAAAGAGATTAAAATTGAGACACATTCGGAATCGCTTTCGCATTTACAAATACCAAGAATCGCACTTCCAAAGTACCAAGCTTGGGGCGATTTATTAAAATGGTGTTTACAAGAAAATGTGCCAGGAGAATTCCCATATACTTCCGGATTATATCCGTTTAAACGTACAGGAGAAGATCCAGCAAGAATGTTTGCTGGTGAAGGAGGTCCAGAACGTACCAACAGACGTTTTCATTATGTAAGTGCAGGGTTGCCAGCAAAACGTTTGTCGACCGCTTTTGATAGTGTAACACTTTATGGAAACGATCCAGATTTACGTCCGGATATCTACGGAAAAATTGGTAATGCAGGCGTTTCTATTTGTTGTTTAGACGATGCTAAAAAACTGTATTCTGGTTTCGACTTGGCAAATGTTATGACGTCAGTAAGTATGACAATTAATGGTCCTGCACCTATGTTGCTTGGCTTTTTTATGAATGCAGCTATAGACCAACAATGCGAATTTTACATTAAAGAAAATGGTTTACAAAAAGAAGTAGAGACAAAAATTGCAAAAATCTATAAAGGCAAAGAACGTCCTTCTTATAATGGCGAATTACCAGAAGGGAACAATGGTTTAGGTTTAATGCTTCTTGGTGTTACTGGAGATCAAGTGTTGCCAGCAGACATTTATGCAGAAATTAAAAAGAATACCATTGCACAAGTTAGAGGAACGGTGCAAGCAGATATTTTAAAAGAAGATCAAGCACAAAATACTTGTATTTTTTCAACAGAATTTGCTTTGCGTTTAATGGGAGATGTGCAAGAATATTTTATCGAGAATAATGTACGTAACTTCTATTCGGTTTCTATTTCGGGATACCATATTGCAGAAGCAGGAGCCAATCCAATTACGCAATTAGCGCTTACTTTATCTAATGGTTTCACGTACGTGGAATACTATTTAAGTCGTGGCATGGATATCAATAAATTTGGACCGAACTTATCGTTCTTTTTCTCTAACGGAATTGATCCAGAATACGCAGTAATTGGTCGTGTAGCAAGAAAAATTTGGGCAAAAGCCATGAAGCATAAGTATGGAGCAAATGCCAGAGCGCAAATGTTGAAGTATCATATTCAAACCTCTGGGCGAAGCTTACATGCACAAGAAATTGACTTTAATGATATACGTACAACGTTGCAAGCTTTGTATGCTATTTACGATAACTGTAACTCATTACATACTAATGCTTATGACGAAGCCATTACCACGCCAACGGAAGAATCGGTTAGACGTGCAATGGCCATTCAACTCATTATCAATAAAGAGTTAGGATTAAATAAAAACGAAAATCCAATTCAAGGATCTTTCATTATTGAAGAATTAACCGATTTAGTAGAAGAAGCGGTATTAACCGAGTTTGACAGAATTACAGAAAGAGGAGGTGTTCTTGGTGCTATGGAAACCATGTACCAACGTTCTAAAATTCAAGAAGAAAGTTTGTATTATGAAACCTTAAAACATAACGGAAAATTCCCAATTATAGGAGTGAATACGTTCTTGAGTTCTAAAGGATCTCCAACGGTTATTCCTGCGGAAGTGATTCGTGCCACAGAAGAAGAGAAGCAATTTCAGATAAAAACGCTAGAGCATTTACATCAAGCAAACGATACTAAAGCTTTATTGAAAGATTTACAAGACAAAGCTATTAGTAACGAAAATATTTTTGAAGCTTTAATGGATGTTTGTAAAGTATGTAGTTTAGGTCAAATTACTTCGGCGTTGTTTGAAGTAGGAGGGCAGTATAGACGAAATATGTAAGCAGAGAGCCACTTTTCGTTTTTCACGAAAAGTGAGCGAATCGCTTATCCCAAACTCGTTTTTGGGATCTCAGAGAGCCACATTTCATTTTTCTGAAAAGTGTGCGAATCGCTTATCCCAAACTTATTTTGGGATCTCAGAGAGCCCATTTATCTTATTCTATAAAATGGTGCGAATCGCTTATCCCAAAATTGTTTTGGAATCTTAGAATTAAAAAACCCAAGCGCTTAGGCTTGGGTTTTTTATTTAGTTGTAATTTTACTTTATAATTAGAAAATGTAGTGTTTTTAAATTAAGACTTTCTAGATATAACGTTTACGTATAACCGTCAGTTACGGGTTAATATGCGTTAATTTTCGATTTGGCACAGACTTTAGCAATTCCGAGTGGATTCGGACCTAGTCGAATCCGCCGTAATTGCGATTATACATTGTTAGCAAACGTTTTTTACTCTTTTAAAAACTTAATAATCGATTTCTTTCTAAGTTTTAAGAAATATAATCCAGTCGTAAAATCTCTAATGTCAATTTTGTCACTCTCAGAAATAGTACCGTTTTTAATTTTCTCACCTAATATATTATAAATTGTATATTCCTCATTTTCTTTTAAACCGGATATTTGAATAAAATCAGTTGAAGGATTAGGAAATAATCTTACATTAGTGATAGAGCTTAATTCAATGTCTGTCGATAATGTTTGGGGAAGCCCAAAAGTAAATGCTACAGCATCAGTATTACCAGATATATAAGTTAAACTTAGTGTTGTGATGGGATTAGTAAATTCAATAATTCCATTAGCCCAAAAAGTTGAGTTTAGTTGATTTCCAGTAGGATTTGTTAAATTTCCATCGCTTGATAAAATTGTAAAAGGCTGATCGAATTCAAATAAAGTGTTTCTAAACCATCTACAATATAGCCTTAAATTTGATATTGGTTGATTAAAAGTAACAGTCCAATTGTCGTTACCTGGAACATCAAATGTTTCCGTAGTCCCAGAAATAGGTGCTGCTGAAAATCCTGATCCATCAAGATTTGTCTCAAATATCGAAGTTGTAGTGTTTGTAAATGTAAAAGGAACTCCAGATAAACTACCTGCATTGATACCTTCATAAGTAGCTGCTATTTGGGATTTCACTGTATAAATACTAAATAAGAACAGTAATAATGTAAAAAGATAATTTTGTTTCATTTGTTAAAAATTTAATTGTTAATACTCGTTTTTTAATGTTTGCTAACTAACTATTACTCCAATTGTTTATTCTTTCAAGAATTTAATAGTCTCCCCTTTTTCAAACTTTAAAAAGTATAAACCAATATTTAAGTTTTGAATATCCATTTTAGTATTGTTTGTAACACTTCCTTTTTTTACTTCTTGACCTAAAGTGTTATATATTGTATAGTTTTCTTCAGTATGTAAACCATTTATAGTAATAACGTTTTTTGCTGGGTTAGGATATAAAGAGATGTTAGCTAAATCAAAATCTATTGTGGACAAGGTTGGATTAGAAGTGCTTCTTGTCCAAAGATTCATTTCCGTATCATTAGCCGATACACTAAATCCATCTCCTTGTAAACTTCCTTCTGGGTTTGTATTTGGAAACCAATGTAAATTATTGGAAGCACCTGATGAATGCCAAATTATCATATTCAAGCTTGCTGCAGACACATTATTATTAAAATTAATTGCACCACCTGTACCAGACCAAAGTGCAACATCACCAGGTGTTCTAGATAATATTTCATAGTTAGAAAATCTAGTTAACATGGTTTGATTGGTAGTTGTTCTATTAATGGCAACTCCAGATGAAGAATTTAATTTTAATTCAGTAGGTGATAATGCTGCAACAATAGCTTGAGACAAAATATCATCGCTTTGTAAGGTCATAGAAGACACTTGCGTGTAACCTGATGTATCATTTACTTCAGACAAATCTGCAGAAGCTACTAAAACAAACCCTTCACTATCAACATAACTGCTAAATAGATTACCATTAACATTAAAATTGTAAATACCTTCAGAAAACCCTACCATTTGTGATGCAGAATAAGCATCGAAAAGAGATGTAAAAGTTTGTGTTAACCCTGTTACCCCTAATATAACCTCTGTGGTTGTATAACTAACACTCCATTCGTAACCAGCAGGTAAATTTAAGGTATCAAAAGTACCTGAAATACTACTAGCAGTTACAATGGTAAAACTGTCTCCAACACTAGGTGTAAAACCATTTAAAAGGATTACGTCTAGTGTGCCTCCTAGAGTTACGTTGCCATTACTAAATACTTTGTCATAACTTGTGGTGCTCTCTAATTCTGTGATTAATGTGGCAGTAGCTTCATGCGTATAATCGTTACTAAACGTATAAGTTCCAGGAGAATTACCAGGACTTAAAATACCTGCATTACTAAAGTTACTAGTATGCTCTGTATTCACTCCTGTTAGCGTACCATTGTTGGTAAATGTTGATAAATCTACATACAATACACCCGTATTTCTATAGGTACCATCATTATTAATAGTAGCTTCTTCAGCCAATCCATAAAAACAAGTAATATCGCCATAATTATTTATTGTACTTCCGTAATAATTAAAATTTGTTACATTAATGATACCAGATGTTGTATTTGTAAAATTTGCATATGTAGCTAAAGCACCATCATTAATACCTCCTTGTAAAATTGAACCATGATTAGTGAAATCATAAACCTGGAATACGCTATTTATTTCAATAGAGCCATAATTTGTAATTAAATTATTAGCTATCACAATATCGTTAATAATAACAGTGTCTCCAGCGTTTATGTTTGTACCAGGATAAGAAGGCGACCAATTGCCAGTATCCTCCCAATAAGCTCCGGCGGCTCCTGTAAAAGTATACGTAGTTTGTGCATGTATGGATACTGTAAAAAGTAATAATAGTAAAAGGTTTAAAGTAGTTTTTTTCATAAGATAATTGGTTTTTGCTAACGGTGTTTTAGAGTTATGCGTGGTTTTTTGGGTTGTTTAATATATAAGTCTGCTGCCACTAGAGGAATGAATTACTCTAATGACAGCAGACGTTTTTTAAGCTTATTCTTTTATAAATTTTAATGTATTTCCTTTTTCAAACTTTAAAAAGTATAAACCAATATTTAAGTTTTGAATATTAATTTTCGTGTTATTGGTTACAGCTCCTTTTTTTACTTCTTGACCTAAAGTGTTATAAATGGTGTAGTTTTCTTCAGTTTGTAAACCATTTATAGCAATAACGTTTTTTGCTGGGTTAGGATAAGCGATTATTTTATTAGTTAGCAAAACATTTTCAACTGATAAAGTTAGTGATGTAAATTTTATAATTTTACCTGTACTAAACTCATTAATAAATAATGAGTTTTCAGCTCTTTCTATCCCAAAATTTCCAGACAAACCAGTTACCACATCTGTTAATGTAGGACTAGAAGAAGTTATATCAGTTTTAGAAACTTTCCCCCCATTTGCTTCACTTATATATAAGTCATTTCCAATAATAGCTAATCCTGTTGGTGTATTTAAACCAGTTATCACATCTGTTACTGTTGGGTTAGCCGTTGTAATGTCAATTTTTGAAATCTTGTTATCATTAAAATCTGCTATTAACAGATCATTACCATTAATAATTATATCATAAGGACTAGTTAGACCAGTTACTACATCTGAAACTGTAGGATTAGCAGAAGTAATATCAATTTTGGAAATTTTCCCCCCATTTGCTTCACTTATATATAAATCATTTCCACTAAGCGCTAATCCCGTTGGTAAATTTAAACCAGTTATAACATCGACTACTGTTGGGTTGGTTGTGGAAATATTAATTTTTGAAATCTTACCACCGTTTGACTGTGAGAAATATAAAAAATTATTAGACAAGACGAATTCTGTTGGAGCATTTAAACCAGTTACAACTTCTATTGCTACTGGGTTAGAGGATGTAATGTCTACTTTTGAAATTTTACCAGCGCTTGTTTCAGCAATGTATAAATCATTACCATTTAAAATCAAGCCTCTAGGACCAGATAAATTCGTTATGAAATCTGAAGTTTGAGCATTTAAATTAATGAATGTTAAAAATAAAATTGATGTAAAAATGTAAATTTGTTTCATTTAATAAATAATTTAAGGGTTAATTTTTGCTTTTTAATTTTTGTAAAGATGTTTGTGTAGGTGTTTAGGTAGTAAGCTCAAAAAAGGGCTGCCTAGAATCCGTATTTATAAATAGCGTAACTGTTTTACTTATTTATAAAAAGGAAATATGTGTTAAAAAGAATTGTACTAGAGTAAAATGTAGGTTTCATGATAGGATGCAGTTACTAATGTTTTGGGTTACTAATTTTAAACAATAATAGATGCTTACCTTCGGTAATAAAAAAAAATGTTATGAAACTCCTTTTTTTTGTTATGAAACGTGTTTTAAACTTGTAATTACCAATATGTTTTTGAGATTTTAAAGGTTTTATTGTCTAAAAACACTCTTTTAGAATCTCTTTTGGTAATACATTTTGGATTAATAGCTTCGCTTTTATTAATGCGTTTAAAATTACTTTCTGGTGCTTGTGTTTGTAGTTGTGCAAATGTTGTTCTTAATAACATTGGTTTAGATTGGGTAAAATGCAATGTAATGTAAACGCCTTCTGATGTTGCAAATAAAAATTGATCCATATCTATATGATATTCTTTTTTGCCTATAGTTAATACAATATTATTTGAAGAGGTATTTGCTAGCGCTAATTTTATAGCAGTAATAACATTGGTTTCTTGTACAGGTTTAGAAATATAGGCACTTGGTGTTGTTTGTATCACTTTTGTTACTGTAGCTTCATCTGTAGAGGCTGTTAAGTAAATAAAAGGAATTTTATAGTTTTTATTTATTTGTTTCGCAATGTCTATCCCGCTTTTGCTATTGTTTAATGTAATGTCTATAAGTGCTAAGTCTACAGTTTGATTTTCTAATACTTGTAAGGCCTCATCATAGTTTTTAACCACAGCAATACAGTTAAAATGCTTTTGAACCATTTTTTGTATGGAATAAGCAATGAGCATTTCGTCTTCTACAATAAGGATATTAACTTGTTTTTGCATAAGGTATGGTAATAAAAAAAGTACTTTGTTTTCTGGTATAAGTTCCTGAAATTTGGTTGAGCATACCTTTTATAATGTAAATACCCATAGCTTCTGGGTGGGCATTATCTGGAAAATAAGTACCATTATCGTTATAAATGACTTCTATATTTTGGTCTTTTAAAACGAAATGTAATTGGAGTTCAAGGTCTTTGTTTTTAGATGGTTTAGCATGTTTTATAGAATTTGTAATGAGTTCATTTAATACCAAACCGAAAGGCAATGCGATATCTACTTTTAATTCAATATTGGTGGATTCTAATTTATAATTAAATTTTTTAGTTGTAATAGATCGCTTCGTTTCAAAAATATTTGTTGCGTATTCTTCTACATCTACAAATGATGTTTTTGTAGTTTCCATGTCATAAGAAAAGAGTTGGTGCCCAATAGCTATTGTATTTACTCGGTCATGCAGTTGTTTAATAAGTTCTTCAGAAGACTTATTGTTTTCTTGTCCTTGGATTTCTATCAAACTCAAAATAACGGCTAAATTATTTTTTACTCTATGGTTAATTTCATGGATTAAGAATGTTTTGTCTTTTACCGTTTTTTCTAATGCAATAGCGTCTTTTTCAATGATTAATTTTTGTTTGTCTATTTGTTTTTTTCTTCTGTTTTCTTGAATTAAGAATGCAAATAATACAATGGCTATAATGAGTATTAGCAACAGATTTTGTTGTAAAGTTTTATTTTCTGTAACAATTTCTTCTTTATGAATTTTTTCTTTTTCAAGTTCAAATTCTAAATTTTGCTCATTTATTTTTATCGTTTTCAGGTTTAAATTGTGCGCTTTTTCAAATGCTACAGCATTTTTGTAGTAATAGAAAGCAGAATCTAGTTTTTTTTGCGCTTCAAAAACATCACTTTTTTTAAAATAACTTGCTGCTTTAATTTCCAGATACTTGGTGTTTTTAATATGGTTATATGCAGAGTCAATATATTTATGTGCTAGTGCTTCATTGTCTAGTTCTTCATATATTTTACTAATGTTTAGATATAAATAGGTGACGCTTATCTTGTTGTTAATATCCTTTCCTACAGCAATTGCTTGATTATGTAGTTGAATAGATTTAGTATAGTTTTTTTTATTAGAATAGTAGAAAGCCAAAAGGGTACCTGCTTCAGAACTTTTACTTGTGTCGTTTTGCTCATCGGCAAATTGTTTTGCTTTTAAGGCAAATTGAAACGATTTATTTCTTTTTTTTTGAACTCGATGCCAAGAGGAAACTCTTATAAGCCAGGTAGCATAATATTTATTTTTGATGCGCTCACTTTTATCGATATATTTTTTTGCCAATGTAAGATTTTCAAAAGCGCTTGGAAAGTCTTCTATAATTTCAAAAATAAGTGCTCGTTCTATAAATAAATTGGTGAGATGGTACTCTGTTAAATGATTTTGTGACAAAATTTTATTAGAAAGCGCTAATCCTTCATCTACCAAGTTGGCATCTACAAGAACTTTAACTTTTAATACTTTTAAATTGTCTATTTGTTCTTCACTATAATTTTTAGGTTTATTGGCTAAAACAAAATTTATTTCGTCTAGAACCTTAGCGTGTTCGTGATAAAAAATGAGGTTTTCTATTCTATTATGAAACGCATCATAAGTACTAGTTTGACTATAACAGTATGCGTAATTGACTACAGATAGAATTAAAAAAAAACTCTCAAGTTGGTTTATTGGTTTTAATAGTTGTTAGTTATCTTTAATTTAAAGATAGGATAACTAGAACG
Source organism: Lacinutrix cladophorae (assembly GCF_053604645.1). Taxonomy (NCBI): domain Bacteria; kingdom Pseudomonadati; phylum Bacteroidota; class Flavobacteriia; order Flavobacteriales; family Flavobacteriaceae; genus Lacinutrix; species Lacinutrix cladophorae. The sequence goes on from NZ_JBSHNR010000073.1 coordinate 34,843, forward strand.
ATTTGGTTTTTATTTACAGTATTAAACTTTAATGCTTCATATGCATGAAAATTTTTTCAAAGTTACTATTTAAATTGAATGTTAGCTTTGAAGAAAATAAGTTTCACATCAAAAAAGAATGGTTTTGTATCATTTTGAAGTACTATATTGATAATAGGAAAATTATTAAGGACACATGGCATTCGAAATTAAAATATTTTTTTGAAGTTTAGAGTCTTTATTACAAACAGTAAATATAACAACAAAAATGTCTATCAATCATACCTTTAAAGCTACTGTAAATTGGGCAATAAACGAAGGAGGGAGCACACAAAACCCAAGAACTTTTAGTCGAAACCTTAACGTTGCTATTGCTAATAAAATGATGCCGTTACAAATGTCTGCAGCTAAAGCCTTTAGAGGAGACGATACATTATATAACCCGGAAGATTTATTATTATCCGCTTTAGCATCTTGTCACATGATGTCTTATTTATACGTGTGTGCTCAAGAAGAAATAGAAGTCTTAAGTTACATAGATGATGCAGAAGGAGATTTGGTAGTGGAAAGTTCAGGAAGCGGAAGTTTTAAAATGGTGAGATTAAAGCCAATAGTAACTATTAAGAATGCGAATCAAAAAAGGCTAGCACTCGATTTACATGAAAAAGCAAATAGCTTATGCTTTATTGCTAACTCTTGTAATTTTCCGATCTCTCATGACGCCACAATTAGGGTTTTCTAACTAGTTTTTGTTTTTATTAGTTGTGTTAAAAACTGTAAAAACGACTTAATAGACGACAAAAATACGTATATTTGTGTAAAATGTCGTGATTATGGAGAATTTTAAACTTGAAAATGCAATAAAAAATTTGGCAAATGAGCCAGAAGCTTTTTATAATTTACAAAATAAATACGATAGAATTATTAGTGTTCTTGGTGGTAGCTTGCAAGTTGGGCAAACCATATCTAATGATTTTGATCTCATAGAAATCACCCGAAAAGGTTTACCAAAATCGGTGGTAAATACTATTAGTAATTTGCTTGGTATTTCGATGGAGAAAATGAGTGCTTTAATTCATGTTTCCCATCGTACTATACAGCGAAAAAGCGATGTAGAATTATTAAATGTATATCCTACAGAGCAAATTTTAGAAATTGCCGAAGTTATTTCTAGAGGTATTGAAGTGCTTGGTACACTAGAAGCCTTTACTTCTTGGTTGCACAGCGAAATACGTGTTTTAAATTATCAAAAACCAATAAATTTTCTAGATACAAGTTTTGGTACAAGTTTAATTAAAGATACGCTTGGTCGTATTGAATTTGGTGTTTATTCTTAAAACAATTCTTTTGAAAATTTACAGAATAGCAAAAAAACAATATTTAAAAGATTTATCGGGAGAAGGAGCTCGTTTATATGGAGGACGATGGAATAAGAAAGGATATAATATGGTCTATTTTTCCGAAAGTCTATCCCTTGCTGTTTTAGAAATATTGGTGCATATAGATTTTAAGTTTTTAACCAATGATTTTGGGTTTTTAGAAGCTCAAGTTCCAGATAGTTTAATTTCACCAAAACTAAAGGAGTCTAAATTAGACACCAATTGGCGGCATAATCCACCTTCAAATTATTCTATGCAATTTGGAACAGATTGGTTAAAAACGAATGCGAATTTAGCAATGCAAGTACCTTCCGCTATTTTACCAATGACAAATAATATTTTGGTAAACCCAACGCATTCCCTAATTAAAGAAGTGAAAATTATTAAAACAGGGGTTTTAGATGTGGATTCTAGAGTTTTTCAAAAAAAATAATCTACATAATATGCATCTTTCTTAATACTTTCTCGTCTATTATAGGAACATAAAACTCTTATATTATGAAAAATAAAGAATGCACGTGTAACTGTGATGGTTGCGCAAAAGGAAATTGTCAAAATTGTACTTGCGATTCTTGTACATGTACTAGTTGTAACTGTTAAGCAATACTTAAAGACAGTAATAACAACGCTAATCTTAGTAACTTTGTACTAAGATTAGCGTTATTTTAATAAATGGTTATGGATACTCAAGACATTTGGAAATTACATGCAGACGACATTAAATATTTTATTCTTAGTAAAGTAAAAGATGTCGCTGTTGCTGAAGATTTACTCCAGGAAACTTTCATTAAAGTACACACCAAACTAAATACGTTAAAAGACGAAGGAAAATTGAAGTCTTGGTTGTTCGCTATAGCAAGGTATACTGTTTTAGACTATTTTGGAAGTAAAAAATTGGTGTATGAAACCACAGACGAAGATTTTGTTTTTGAAGAACAAAAACTAGAACATACCGAAGCCGATTGCTTACACGGAATAATTAAAAGCTTGCCTAAAAAGTATAGAGATCCATTGTTTTTAAGCGACATAAAAGGTGTCAAACAACAAGAAATTGCTGAGCAATTGCACTTGCCATTACCTACCATAAAATCTCAAATACAACGTGGACGTAAAATGATTGCGCAAGGTTTTGTAGACTGTTGTGATTTTGTAATAAATGAAGAAGGTTATTTGGTAGGTGAAATCAAAGACAAAGCAGACTGCAAAATGTGTCATTAATATGTACCTTTGTGCAGAATTAAGATGATTCATTTTGTTTTACAACTTCAAATTTACGTAACATGTCCTTTAAAAAATTAAACCCAGTACTAAAAGAAGCTTTAGAAACATTAAATTATGAGGCGCCTTTACCTTTTCAGAAAGAAATATTACCAAAAATAAAAGGAGGAGCAAATGTATATGGATTAGCACCAAAAGGGGCTGGAAAGACTACTATTTTAATCATTGCCATCATTCATAAATTAAAAGCAGCTGCTTTTGAAGATTCGCCTAGAGCATTGATTATTGTAAAAGACAAACAAGCAGCGTTAGATCTAAAAGAAACGTTTGAAAAATTTACCAAGTATATGGATTTAAGAATCTATGCCGCTTACGATGAGCAAACTTTAGACCAACAACGTGAGGAAATTTATTATGGAGTCGATGTTTTAATAGCAACACCAAAACGTTTAAATAAATTATATTTTATGAATAGTTTGCATTTAGGACAACTTAAATTATTAGCTTTAGAAGATGCAGAGTTTTTAATACGAAATAATTATCATAACGATGTTTTGCGAGTAACAGAGAGCTTACAGAAATGTCAATATGTGCTTTTAGCAGAAAAAATGCATCCTAAGTTTGAACGTCTTCAAGATACTATTATGTATAATTCGCAAACAATTGAAGCTAAATAATTACAAAGTTAGCATCCAACTATTTTGTAATTTTTTAAAGGTTTTAAGTTCTTTTCTTAAAATAGGAATATAATCCTTGCCGTTACTATTACATTTTTCTAAACGTCTACAGTGACTATATAATCTGTTCGTTAATTTTCTAACAGAAGCAATATGTTTGTGTTTTTTATCCGAATAGCGTTCCATTTCTGCATTAATAATTTCTGGCGCTAAAGAAACCGAATGCTGAACAATATCTCCAGAAAAATAAATATTTGCATCTTCTGAACCATCTTCTTGTAAGTATGCTAGATCTTGATTTAGATAGGTAGAAATACTTCTAGATAAAATAAAAATATGCAAAGCTTGCTTATATATAGGTAGGTCTGAAAGATGTGATGGGATGTGGGCTAACATGATATTTTTCGATTTCCATCAAATTTAGTTACAAGATAGCAGTAAATACTTTCGATTTTAAAGAAAAAATGTATATTTACTTTAAAAATTAAATTATTTTAATATTAAACTTTAATAATGAGCTTAGATAATCTTAACTGGAAGATATTGAAGTGTTTGCAAGAGAATTCGCGACAATCTAATGCTGCTATTGGTAGACAGGTTGGTATTACTTCTCCTGCAGTTTCAGAGCGAATAAAGAAGATGGAAGATTTAGGGATTATTCAAAATCACATCACATTAATTTCTCCTTTCGAGGTTGGTTACCAACTAAAAGCACTTATAACTTTGCATGCTTTTATGGGGAAACTAAAACCTTTTTTAGAAAAAGTAAAAACTTTTGATGAGGTGATTAATTGCTATAGAATTACCGGAAATGAAAACATTGTTATGGAGGTTGTTTTAAGAAACCAAAAACATCTAGAAACATTTATAGACCAACTTATTGTATATGGAGAAAGTAAAACACAAATAGTACTATCACATGTTGTTAAAAATAATGTAATAAAGAGGTTTTGATTGAAGTATAAAATTTTAATAATCAATAAATTAGTAATTTAAATTCTCACATACTTTTAGTTATTTATAGGTTTAAGTATTAGCACTTTTTAAAATATTAGATTTTTCATAAATTATATAGAATAATAACAGGTTCTCAATTTAGTTTTCTTTTTAGATGAATTACAACTTAATACTAAAAGGGCTAAAATTATAACATATCATTTTGTACCGATTTTGTTATGTTTTTTTTCATATATATATTTAAACCAAATAATAATAATGCACACAGAACTCCCAGTAAGGTCATAATAGACCATGTATTATTAAATCCAAATCCATCGGCAAACTGCATTCCTGCATTATGTCCAAAGATATGAGCAAAAGAAAACGCTATAGAATATAAAGCCATATACTCTCCTTGATTCCCTTTTTTTGCACGTTGCATGGCAAATGCATTAGAAAACGGAAAAGCAATCATTTCACCAATTGTCATTAAAAACATACCAATAATTAAAATTCCAGACCAAGTGGTTAGGTTTAAAACTATAAAGCTTAAAGCAGTTAATGCAGCACCAAAAAACATTAAACTAGATTTAGAGTATTTAGAATTTTCTAACCATTTTATTAAAGGCATTTCTAATAGAAAAATAAAAAATCCGTTAGCCCCAAGAAGTAACCCAATTTGTAATTCTGTTAAAGTATGTGTTTCTCTATAGTATATTGGCATGGTAGAAAAGTATTGCAGAAAAACAAAGCCAAACAAGAACATCGCAACTAGAAAAATCAAGAAAGCTTTATCATTATATGCAGAGTCAGGGTTTTCAACAATAATATTGTCTAATATTTTAGCCTTTTTAGGGTTTAATACAAGAATTAGCACCAAAGTGGCAAGTATACATGTGATGCCATCTACCCAAAATAAACCACTATAACTCATTGTTGTAATAATTAAACCACCAACAGCTGGTCCTGCAGAAAAACCTAAGTTTATAGCAAGACGAATTAGCGTTACGCTTCTGGTCTTATTTTCGGGTTTACTGTAGGCGCTTAATGCAACAAACATTGCTGGTCGAAACATATCTGCAACTAACATCACTAAAAAAATACCAATACATAACGATGTGAAAGTGTTTAAAAATTGTAATGCTACAAATAGTATTCCTGTAAATAATAGGCTTCTAACCATTACTTTGTAATAGCCAATTTTGTCTGTTAATTTTCCTCCTAACCAAGATCCAACAACAGAGCCTAAGCCAAAGGCAGACATGATCCAGCCAACATCTTTAAGTGTAAAGTTTAAATCTTCTGTTAGATATAGCGAAAGAAAAGGTATCACCATAGTTCCTGCTCTATTAATTAAAGTTATTAGTGCAAGCCACCATACTTCAGTAGAGAGCCCTTTAAATGTGTTTATATAGTTATGGAATAGTGTTTTCATGTTGGTTGGTTTAATGGATTCTTGGTTTATTTCATTTGCAAAAGGGTTACTTCGTTTATAGACCTAAAATAAAAAAGTCCAACTACGAAGTTGGACTTTTAATATTGTATTAATTGATATTTACATCATCATAACATATAAGTAGCCCAACTTGTAACTCTACAAGAGGTATATTGCTTATAATTTTTAATGACTAAATTCATTTTATTTATATTTTATGATTCAAAGCTAAACAAAATAATTAGAAATTGTATTTTTAAGCCGAAAAAATTTCAACATGAAGTATTTACTCTATCTATTTTTATTTACATCTGTACTAAGTTGTGCGCAACAAAAACAACCTTTATTAGGGGAGACAGATTGGCAACGAGAGCAAAATGCAGATTTTAAAGATGCTTCTAAATCGCCTTTAAAAGCTAAAGATAGAAAGACTTTTAGAACCCTGGATTTTTTTAAGTTTGATTCTACTTTTGTAGTTTCTGCTACTTTAAAAAGAACACCAGATTCTAAGTGGTTTAAGATGAAAACAACTACAAATCGTGTTTCTAAAGAACGAGTGTTTGGTGTTTTATCGTTTCCATTAAATGGAAAAACATATCAGTTAAAAGTATATCAAGGTCAAGACTTAATGCAAAAAGAAGGTTTTGAAGATTATTTGTTTTTACCTTTTTTAGATACTACTAATGGAGATACTACTTATGGAGGTGGACGTTATATTGATTTGCGTATACCGAAAGACGATTATTTAGTAATTGATTTTAATAAAGCTTATAATCCATATTGTGCATACAACGAAAAGTATTCCTGTCCAATTGTTCCAAGAGACAATTATGTAGATGAAAGTATAGAAGCAGGGGTGAAGGTTTTTGTCAAGTAGTTTATTTATGTAATAGATATGTGGCGTTTTTATTTCAGTATTATTTTGTTAAAAACATTCCTAAAAATACCGCTAGAAATCCTAATATAAAACTAGCAATAGTATACACTGCAAAACTGGTGAAGTCACCAGTTTTTAAAAACATATGATTTTCATAAGCAAAGGTAGAGAAGGTTGTAAATCCACCACAAAATCCTGTAGCTAAGAGTAGGGTTTGGTTAGAAGATAAACTGTTATTTTTAAGCGCATAACCAAGGATTAAACCAATTAGTAAACTTCCTAAAATGTTGGCTATAAATGTTCCGTAAGGGATTCCGTTTTGGCTGTTGTTTAAATATTTCCCAATAATATAACGTAATACACTACCAAAACCTCCTCCAACAAATACAAGTAATAAATTCTTCATAAGAACAAAAGTAAATAAAAAACCTTGCAGATTTTAGTTGCAAGGTTTTAATGGTTTAAATATTACTAATTATTTAATAGGATAGTAAATATCTGTTTCAATTTCTTCTGGTTTAACAGTGGTTGGATCATTTACATAAAGTTCCCATACAGATTCACCATTCATCTCTAATTTTTTGTCCTGCATGTATTTTCCAATAGCCATATGTGCTTCATAATCGCCTGAGCCATAATTACCATATTTAGCAATTTTAACTGCATTTCCCTCCGGTATATTAAAAGCTGTCATTCCTTGTGCAGGAGGGATTTCTTTTTTTAATAATAAACCAATGTAAAATTCTGCTTCTTTTGTTGTTTCATCCCATTTGGTGTAGTAAGTTCCGGGAACATAATCGTTATGTGTTAATTTGTTAGCTGCATATAATCCAGCTTTAGGCATGAATTCCATAAACAATTTTGTCATTTCTTCTTGTGGCATATCTGTAGAAGTATTTTGTTTGTATCCAATAAATTTTTGAGCAGGTAGCTCAACTTCAACAACATCACCTAGTTTAAAATCTACTTTAGGTAATTTTTCGTATGCTTCGGTTACAATACGGTCTAATTTGTTAAGTCCTTTATCGAACATGATACCAAGATTTTTTTCCATTCCACCTTGCGCTGCAGCAAAAGCTTTAAAGAGAAAATTCATTTTATCATGTTTCATTCCCCAAGTTACTTCTGTGCCTTCTTCTACTTCTTTAAATTTCCAATACACATCATTTGGTTCCATACCGCCAAAAGATATTTCTTGATCTATAGATTGGTTTGGTGTTACAGCAATGGTTTCCATATAACCAGGGCCTTCTGCACCTTCCCAAGAATAATTACCACCAATTCCTGAAGTGTTTTCAGGGTACGTAATTGTCATGGTAGGATCTTCTTCTTTCCATGGTCCCCAATTTTCCCAATTTTTAAAATCGTTAATCTGATTAAAAACCATACTAGCAGGAGCTTTAATTAATTTAGTTCGTTTTACATCATAGCTGTTTGGTTGTACAGCAATATAAATTGAAAAACCAATAATTAAAATAAGTAAAACGAAAAGAATGTATTTAAATGCTTTCATTGTTTGTTTATTTGAGATATTATCAAATATAATGAAATATTTTTCAGTATTGAAAACGATTGATTTGCAGGTCTTTATTAAAACTAAATTTGAATATTTCGAAATTTATAAAAAAAATGTAACAGTAAGCATTATGTGGTAAACCTTTGTTTAAGAGTGTTTTTACAACTTTGCTCATAAAATTTTTATTGAAAATGAATATTTTAGAAAACAAAAATAATGTTTGCTGAATTATTTAAAGAAGTGTTTTATAGAAACTATAAAAAGAATAAAACAAATAAAAGCAACTAAAACCCAGATACTTCCTTTATAATGTTGCTTGTGCAGTTTAATGTCTTTTCTGTAGGTATATGTTATCGCTATAATAAATGCGATTGCAAATAAAATTCCGAAAACGATTTGACCATTACTAAACATATATCTATTTTTATGCAAAATTAAGAAACAAAACCATAAGATTTCCGTTTTTACGGAAATGAAAAAATAAAATAGGATATGAAAAATAAAATAGAAGCTGTAAAGGCATTTCATACTGCTTTTAAAATAGGACACAGAGAAGCTCCAAAAGCAGACTTAGGTATAGATAAAAACACCCTTCGTTTTAATTTAATGAAAGAGGAAAATGAAGAATATCTAGAAGCTGCCAATAGTAATGATTTAGTGGAGGTTGCAGATGCTCTTGGTGATATGTTGTATATACTTTGCGGAACTATTATAGAACACGGAATGCAACATAAAATAGAAGAAGTTTTTAACGAAATTCAACGCAGTAATATGAGTAAACTTGGCGAAGATGGGCAACCTATTTACCGCGAAGATGGCAAAGTGCTTAAAGGGCCAAATTATTTTAAACCGAATATCGCCGAAATATTAGATAAGTAAACAAAAAAGAGAAGCAATTGCTTCTCTTTTTTGTTTAAATCATTTAGTATTATACTTTATAGCGCCATCCGTGTTTATCTTCTGATACGTTGTATTGTATATCATTTAGTTGTTTTTTAAACATGGTATAATATGTGTTTTCTGGTTCCACAATATCAAAAGCTTCATCCGCATGCTTAAAAGCTGAAATTGGACTTACAACTGCAGCAGTACCACTACCAAATATTTCCTTTAGACTTCCGTTTCTTGCAGCCTCTTTTATTTCTTTAACTGTAACAGGTCTAATTTCTATTTCAATATTATTGTCTTTAGCAATTTGTAGGATACTTTTTCTTGTAATACCATCTAAAATTCTGTCACTAGTTGGAGCAGTTATTAGTTTGTCGTTTACCCTAAAAAAGATATTCATAGTTCCTGCTTCTTCAAGATATTCATGCGTATTTGCATCTGTCCAAATTACTTGTTGATATCCTTCTTCTTGTACTAAATTGGTTGGATAAAATTGTGCAGCATAATTACCAGCAGCTTTTGCAAAACCAACTCCACCATCAGCAGAACGGCTATATTTTTCAGCAATAACAACTTTTACAGTACCTTTATAGTAGGCTTTAACAGGAGAACAAATAATCATGAATTTGTACTCATTAGCTGGAGATGCAGAGATTGCAGGTTCCGATGCAATAACAAAAGGTCTAATATAAAGTGCATTGCCTTCCCCTTTTTTAACCCATTCCTTATCTAATTTTAGTAAAGTTTCTAGTCCTTCAAAAAAGTATTCTTTAGGAAATTCAGGCATTGCTAACCTTTTAGCAGAAATATTTATTCTATTAAAATTGTCTTCTGGTCTAAATAACCAAACAGCATCATTTTCATCTTTAAAAGCTTTCATTCCTTCAAAAACAGCTTGTCCATAATGAAAAACTCTAGCAGAAGGATCTATAGTAAGCGGTTGATAAGGGGTTATTTTAGGTGTTTGCCACTTTCCATCTTTAAAATCGCAAGTAAACATATGGTCTGTAAATTCACGACCAAAGTCAATATTTTCAAAATCTACATTATCTATTCTAGACTTCTCTACTTTTAGTATATCCATTTTTTTTACAATTTTTTCTTGATATTAATAGCTAATATAAGGAAACAAATTTACAGAATAATAGTGGTATAAAAAAGATTAATTATTTTAAAAAACACTATCTTTAGGGCTTTAAAAAACTAATGTGTAAAATATAAACAAATGAAAAAAATAGCACTAATAATGATGTTCTTAACGGTTTTTGTAGCATGTAAAGAAGAAACAAAAAAAGAAACTGTTGTTGTAGAGGAAACAAAAAAAGAAACTGCTTATAAATCTTTTGGTAAAGAAATTATTGCAGACGATGCTATAACAGCAAAATCTATGGCAGAACATTATAAGTCTATGAAAGTTGGAGATAGTATTAACTCTAAAATGATAGCGAAAGTAGGCGATGTTTGTCAGGCAAAAGGTTGCTGGATGAAATTAGACCTAGAGAATGGGGAGCAGGTGATGGTTAAATTTAAAGACTATGGTTTTTTTATGCCAAAAAATATTGCAGGACAAGAAGTTATTATAAACGGAAAAGCATATGTTAACGAAGTGCCAGTTGAAGAGTTGCGTCATTATGCAGAAGATGCTGGGAAATCTGCAGAAGAAATTGCTTTAATTACAGAATCTAAAAAAACGTATTCTTTTGAAGCAGATGGTGTTTTACTTGTTGAAGAAGCGTTATAAATGAAAAAGCTAATTTGGTTGGTTTGTTTCACTTTTTTGGTAAGTTGTAATACAAAAGAAAAACAAGTCGAGAAAAAAGAAAAAAAAGTTTATGATATGTATGAGCCATCCGAAATGGCTATACTCATGAACAAAATGTATGCGCATAATTTAAAGATTAAAAAAGAAATTATTGCAGGTGAAATACCAACAGAGTTCCCATTAGATTTTTTAGAAATTCATACTGCAGAACTTTCCGATTTTAAATCTAGAAGTGAGAGATTTCAAGCTTTCTCTTCCCTCTTTGTTACTGCAGAAAAGGAAGTTTTTAATTCCCAATCTAATCTTCCAATAAAAGACAGGTTTAATAATGCTGTTGGGTTATGTATTTCTTGTCATCAAACAGAGTGTACAGGGCCAATTCCAAGAATTAAAAAGCTATTAATTAAATAGTTCTTTTATTGAAACGTAAAATAATAATTACAGAAGACGGCTCTACAAGTATTCATATTCCTGAATGGAATGAACAATATCATTCCAAACATGGAGCCATACAAGAAGCACAGCATGTTTATATTAAAAACGGATTGCACCATTTTGTTGCTAAAAACAATTCGGAAAATATAGCCCTTCTTGAAATTGGTTTTGGTACAGGTTTAAATGCTTTTATGACTTTACTGGAGGCCGAAAAATGGAACCTTAATATAGCCTATATAGGAGTAGAGGCTTTTCCTGTTACTACAGAAGAATTTATACAACTTAATTACGCTGAAGAATTAAAAGCGTCAAATAAAGAGCATCTATTCAAAAAATTACATGAAATTATTTGGGAAGTACAAGAACAGATAACTACTAATTTTAAACTAACAAAAGCTAAAAAAGATTTTTCAGAAATAAACGAAAATGAGGTTTTTAATCTTATTTATTTTGATGCTTTTGGCGCAGAAGTACAGCCGGAATTATGGACAGAAGAAATTTTTAAAAGCATGTTTGATGCACTTAAAAGCAATGGCGTATTAGTTACCTATGCAGCAAAAGGAAGCGTTAAAAGAGCGTTAAGAAGTGTAGGTTTTACTTTGGAGCGTTTGGCAGGCCCTCCTGGAAAAAGACATATGTTAAGAGCAACTAAATTATAATTAATGGGTACCAACTAAACTGTTGCTTTTTTTGCATTGCGAATAGTAGTGATCATACATTGCGGTTATTGTTTTGTAAAAAGAAATTTTATTTTTATAATTAACTATATACTTACAGCTTCCTTCTAATTCTACCAATTTTTGAAAAGCTAAAATTAATGTAGCCTTATCTTCTTTAAGCATGTCTAAGGCAGTTAATATATTCCAATAGTGAATAACACTATAGTTTTCTACATTACTATTTAAAGACTTTTTGGTTTCTGTAATTACATATTCAGCAAAACTAAAGTGATCATTTGTTACATGCTTTTTCTGTACCGGATTATATGTGAAAAAGTCGGTTTCAAAATTTTCAAAACTTAATGGGGTCGATTCTTGGCTAAAACTCGAAGCTACACAAGTAAGTGCAACTAAAAATGTAAAAATAAATTTCATTGTTCTTTTTTAAGATTTAAGGCTTTCTCAAAATAATAGATTGTGAAAATATACCTTCTATTTGTTAAATGTAAAATAATGCATTAATAAGTTTTAATTATTCGATAAACTACTAATTTAATCGATTTTTTAAATCTAAATTACTGGTAATTACTATTTTATATGATTTAACGCAAAAATAAAGCCATACTTTTAAGTATGGCTTTATTTTATTAAACAGATGTTTTATCTAAGCTTTTTTAGCCTTAATAGTGATTTTTAATTCCATTTCGTCATTAATAAACTTGTCTCCAAGATTGTCAAAAACAGATTTAGAACCATAGTTAATTCCCCATTTTGTTCTATCAATAGTAAAAGCATCACTAGAAATAGTCATTATATCACCTTCACTTGTAATAGTAACAGGAAATGTAACATTGTGTTTGTTTCCTTTTAATGCTAAGTTACCAGAAAGCATTGTTTTTCCTGCTTCAGCAGCTTGCGTACCAGTAATTTCAAATGCTCCAGTAGGAAATTTGTTTACATCAAAAAAGTCACCTTCTTTTCCCTCTACAGTCCCCATTAAATGTGCATCAAGATTCTTTTTTTGATCTCCTTCAACATCTGTAGAGTTTATGGACTTCATGTTAATTAAAAAAGTACCGCTTTGTAAAACGCCATTATCGACATGAAATACACCACTTTCAACATTCACAGTTCCATTATGTGTACCTGTAGGTTTAAAACCTTTCCATTCAATAGTAGACTCAGAGACATTTGCTACATATTTTGCAGTAGTACTTTCACTAACAGCAGCAGCTTCTGCTTCACTTGTACTAGCTTCTTTTGCTTTTTTACAACCAATAACTGCAGTACATAAAGCAATAACAGTAAAAATATTTAATACTTGTTTTTTCATAATTATAGTTTTTTTAGTGTTAAAGTTCAAAAATACAAATTGTTAATTTAGTTAAATAACAAAAAGGATAAAAAAAGTCAATGACATTTTGACATTTTAATAATAATGGCAGTACTTTTGCCATCTGTTAAAAGTATTTATAAAAACTAGGTACAAAAATGAGCAAGAAAAATAAAGAAGAAGTTATAGACGAGCAAGTAGAGCAATCAACAGAAGAAACGCAAGAGTTAACTGTTGAAGAGCAACTACAAATAGAATTAAAACAAGAAAAAGATAAATTTTTACGCCTTTTTGCGGAGTTCGAAAATTATAAAAAACGTACATCTAAAGAACGAATCGAATTGTTTAAAACGGCAAGTCAAGATGTAATGGTGTCACTTTTACCTGTTTTAGATGATTTTGAACGTGCTTTAAGTCATATTGAAGACGACAAAGAAGCAGAAGAGTTACGTAAAGGAGTACATTTAATTTATCAGAAATTACTATCTACACTAGAACAAAAAGGTCTAGCAGCAATAGAAGTAATAAAAGGAGATGTTTTTAATGCAGACGACCATGAAGCAATTACACAAATTCCTGCACCTTCAGAAGATTTAAAAGGAAAAGTGATTGATGTAGTTGAAAAAGGATATAAATTAGGAGATAAAGTAATCCGTTTTCCAAAAGTTGTAATCGGACAATAATACAAGAATGGCAAAGAGAGATTATTACGAAATATTAGGAGTAAGTAAAAGCGCAACAGCTGCAGAAATTAAAAAAGCCTACAGAAAAATGGCTTTAAAATTTCATCCAGACAAAAATCCAGATGATAAAGATGCAGAAGGAAAGTTTAAAGAAGCAGCAGAAGCTTATGAAATTTTAAGTAACGCAGATAAAAAAGCACGTTATGACCAATTTGGACATCAAGCATTCGATGGCTCCGGTGGTTTTGGAGGTGGCGGAGGTGGTATGAATATGGATGACATATTTAGCCAGTTTGGTGATATCTTCGGTGGCTTTGGCGGAGGTGGCGGTTTCTCTGGTGGCTTTGGCGGAGGTGGTCAACGTAGAGTTAAAGGTAGTAACCTTAGAATTCGTGTTAAACTTACTCTAGAAGAAATTGCCAATGGAGTTGAAAAGAAAATTAAAGTAAAACGTAAGGTTCAAGCTCCAGGTACAACGTACAGAACCTGTTCAACCTGTAATGGTTCTGGTCAAGTAACTAGAGTTACTAATACTATTTTAGGAAGAATGCAAACGGCTGCCACCTGTACAACTTGCGGTGGAGCAGGACAAACAATCGATAAAAAACCAGCAGAAGCAGATGCGCATGGTTTAATTATAAAAGAGGAAACGGTTTCTATTAAAATTCCTGCAGGTGTTGTAGATGGAATGCAATTAAAAGTATCTGGAAAAGGAAACGAAGCACCAGGAAATGGAATTTCTGGAGATATGCTAGTTGCTATAGAAGAGCAAGATCATGAAACACTACAACGCGAAGGCGATAATTTACATTACGATATGTATGTAAGTCTTCCAGACGCTGTTCTTGGTACCTCAAAAGAAATAGACACGGTTACAGGTAAAGTGCGAATTAAAGTAGAAGCAGGTGTACAATCTGGTAAAATTTTACGCTTACGCGGAAAAGGTATACCAAGTATTAATGGTTATGGTAAAGGAGATTTATTAGTGCATGTAAATGTTTGGACACCAAAAACGTTAAACAAACAACAAAAAGAATTTTTTGAATCGATGCGAGAAGATGAGCATTTCTCACCAAAACCTGAAAGCTCAGATAAATCTTTTTTCGAAAAAGTTAAAGATATGTTTTCTTAATAAAACACAGCTAAAAATCAAGAATCCACTTTTTTAAGTGGATTTTTTTAACAAATCTGTTTCAATTAACATTTATTTAGCAAAAAATAGTATATTTGAATTATCGCTAGTTAATTTTAGCGATAATTTTTCTTTTTCATAGCAATTTTTTCCCATCCTTTCACTTTAAGTAAAAGGGTGGGTTTTGTTTTTTAGCACTTCTTATTTCTTTAAATAATGAAAACAAGGATGTAAATAGTTTAAACTCTTTTGTATATCTTTAATTTAAAACAAATGCATGCTATTTCTCTTGTAACATTTTCTATCTTTACAAGCCTTAGATATTAATAAAAAGTTACTAAATATTAAATATGAAAAACCTCTTAGAAGCACACGCAGTTTCTAAAAATTTTGGAGATTTTACAGCGTTAAATAACGTTTCTATTTCTGTTCCTAAAGGAAGTGTTTTTGGTTTGTTAGGTCCAAACGGAGCAGGAAAAACAACCTTAATACGTGTAATAAACCAAATTACAATGCCAGATTCTGGACATGTTATTTTAGATGGCGAACCTCTACAATCCCATCATGTGCAAAATATTGGTTATTTGCCTGAAGAACGTGGCTTGTATAAGTCTATGAAAGTTGGCGAACAAGCATTGTATTTAGCACAATTAAAAGGATTAAGTAAAGCAGAAGCCAAAATACGATTAAAATATTGGTTCGAACGTTTAGAAATTGGAGACTGGTGGAACAAGAAAATTCAAGAGCTTTCTAAAGGAATGGCTCAAAAAATACAGTTTGTTGTCACTGTCTTGCATGAACCAAAATTGTTGATTTTTGATGAGCCTTTTTCTGGTTTCGATCCAATTAATGCCAATCTAATTAAAGACGAAATTTTACGCCTTAAAGAGAATGGAGCAACGGTAATATTTTCTACACATAGAATGGAATCTGTGGAAGAACTGTGTGACCATATTGCATTAATTCATCAATCTAATAAAATATTAGATGGTAAATTAACAGATATAAAAAGACAATATAAAACCAACACCTATGAAGTAGGTATAAATGCTCCCGATAAAATAACACTTGCCGAAACTATCTCGAAAAAATTTAATGCTTCGCTTACAGATTTTAGATCTTTAAATGACGAATTAAAACTAAATATAAAGCTTGCCGAAAACGAATCGGCTAATGATTTATTGAGCTATTTAACAAGTATAGGTCAAGTTTCTCATTTTGTAGAACTAATCCCTAGTGCAAACGATATTTTTATTCAAGCAGTTAAGAATAACTAATTTTATGAACCATTTACCACTTATAATAAAACGCGAATATTTAACAAAAGTTAAAAACAAATCGTTTATTATCATGACTATTTTAAGTCCTATTATTATGATAGCACTTATTGCAGTTGTAGCTTATTTATCGCAATTAAATAATAATAAAATACGTACTATTTCTGTTTTAGATGAATCTGAATTGGTAACTGATATTTTTCAAAATCAAGAATATACAAAGTATAATATGCTTAACAATGTATCTTTAGACGATGCAAAAACTATTGTTGAAGCAGCAGAAACCTATGGTTTGTTGTACATACCAAAACAAGATAGCGTTACTGCATTGGTAAAACATATTAAATTTTATTCTAAAGAATCTCCTTCATTATCTGTTATCTCTGGTTTAGAAAGTAAATTAGAAAATAGATTAAGAGATCTTAAATTACAAGAGCAAGGTATCGATTTAGAAAAGTTAACTGCATCTAAGATCCATGTAAATATTGAACAAGAAAGTTTTATTGGCGAAAAGACATCTAAAATAGATAGCTATTTTAAATTAGGTTTTGGTTTGGCTGCTGGGTATCTATTATTCATGTTTATTATTATTTATGGGAATATGATTATGCGAAGTATTATTGAAGAAAAGACAAGTAGAATTATAGAAGTTATTATTTCTTCAGTAAAACCAATACAATTAATGCTTGGTAAAATTATTGGCACTTCTTTAGCAGGAATAACACAATTTGTTATCTGGATTATTATTGGAAGTGTTTTAATGACAGTAGTTTCTGCTATTTTGGGTATAGACTTAATGCAGCAAACACCGCAGAATGACATGATGCAACAGGCAATGGAAAACCCAGAAGTAGCTGTAGAAATGCAAAATGCAATGTCTGCGTTTTGGAATTTACCAATAGCCAATCTTATTATTGCATTTATCCTATTTTTTGTAGCCGGGTATTTATTATATAGCTCGCTATATGCCGCAATTGGTGCTGCAGTAGATAATGAAACGGATACACAACAATTTATGTTTCCTATTATCATGCCATTAGTTTTAGCCGTATATATAGGTATATTTACAGTAATAGAAGATCCTCATGGTACGGTTTCTACCATCTTTTCTTTTATACCATTTACTTCTCCGGTGGTAATGCTAATGCGTATTCCTTTTGGAGTGCCTGTTTGGCAACAAGTACTTTCTTTTTTTATATTAGTTGCTACCTTCATGTTAACCGTTTGGTTTGCAGCCAAAATATATAGGGTAGGTATTTTAATGTATGGTAAAAAGCCAAGTTATAAAGAGATTATAAAATGGATTAAGTATTAAAATGAAAGAAATAAAAACCATATTAAATAAATCAATTAATATATCTAAAGATGTAGAAATTAGTGTGCAAAACATCTTGGTTTTACTTTTAGTTTTAGTATTTGCTACTGTTTTTTTAAGACTTCTTAGAAGGTTAATAAGTCGCAAACTACCAAGCGATGATAAACTGAAGTTTAGAGCTGTTTTTTCTTATGCAACTTGGTTTAGCTATGTGATTATAGTTTTAATTACCTTACATACTGTTGGTGTAAACGTAACCGGTATTTTTGCAGCTTCAGCAGCATTATTAATAGGTATTGGTTTAGCATTACAAACACTTTTTCAGGATATTATTTCTGGTGTGTTTATTTTAATTGATCAATCCGTACATGTTGGAGATATAATTGAATTAGATGGAAAAGTAGGTCGTGTTGAAGAAATTAAACTACGAACAACAAGAGCAGTAACCATAGATAATAAAGTACTAGTAATTCCAAACCATTTATATCTAACTAATAGTTTATACAATTGGACGCAAAATGGAACAACAACAAGAGAGAGTGTAGAAGTAGGTGTAGCTTATGGAAGTGATGTGCAATTAGTAAAAAAAATACTTTTGCAAGCAGCCAACGATAATAAGTCTGTTTTAAAATTTCCTGCTCCTACCGTATTATTTACTAATTTTGGGGATAGTTCTCTAGATTTTAAATTAGTATTTACTTTAAATGATAGTTTTCAAGCATCTATTCCAAAAAGTGAAATACGTTTTGAAATAGATAAATTGTTTAGAGAAAACAATATTTCTATACCTTTTCCACAAAGAGATATTCATATTATTCAGAAATAAAAAAAATATAAGATGCCGAAAATATTAGTAATTGAAGATGAAGCAGCAATACGAAGAGTGTTAGTTAAAATACTTTCCGAAGAAAACGACACCTATGCCGTGGAAGAAGCTGAAGATGGTTTAGTTGGAATTGAAAAAATAAAAAAAGAAGACTACGATTTGGTACTTTGCGATATTAAGATGCCAAAAATGGATGGTGTTGAGGTTTTAGAAGCCGTTAAAAAAATAAAGCCAGAAACACCAATGGTAATGATTTCTGGACATGGCGATCTAGATACAGCAGTTAATACAATGCGTCTTGGTGCTTTTGATTATATATCTAAACCGCCAGATTTAAATCGTTTATTAAATACCGTTCGTATTGCTTTAGATAGAAAAGAGCTTGTTGTAGAAAACAAAAGACTGAAAAAGAAAGTAAGCAAGAACTATGAAATGATTGGTAAAAGCGACGCTATTTCTCATATCAAAGAAATAATAGAAAAAGTAGCACAAACCGATGCTCGTGTTTTAATTACTGGGCCTAACGGAACAGGAAAAGAATTAGTAGCACATTGGTTACACCAAAAAAGTGATCGCTCTAAAGGGGCAATGATAGAAGTGAATTGTGCTGCAATACCAAGTGAACTAATAGAAAGTGAACTTTTTGGCCACGTTAAAGGTGCTTTTACAAGCGCAAATAAAGATAGGGCTGGTAAATTTGAAGCAGCTAATGGAGGTACCATTTTTTTAGACGAAATTGGAGATATGAGTCTTTCTGCGCAAGCAAAAGTACTTCGTGCATTACAGGAAAGTAGAATACAACGTGTTGGTAGTGACAAGGACATTAAAGTAAATGTTAGAGTAGTAGCAGCAACCAATAAAAACCTTAAAAAGGAAATTGAAGAAGGAAACTTTAGAGAAGATTTATACCATAGACTAGCTGTAATTCTTATTAAAGTTCCAGCACTAAATGATAGACGTGATGATATTCCATTGTTAATAGAATATTTTTCTAAGAAAATTGCAGACGAGCAAGGTACTGCTCAAAAAAGCTTTTCAGCTAAAGCTATAAAATTATTACAAGAGTATGATTGGACTGGTAACATTAGAGAACTACGTAATGTTGTAGAACGTTTAATTATTCTTGGCGAAAAGGAAGTAAGCGAAAAAGATGTAAAACTGTTTACTAGTAAGTAATATTTCTTCTTAAACAATTTTTTTAAGAATTCAAGACTATCTAAAAAGCATAAAATACAGCTTTTTAGATAGTCTTTTTTAATGTTGCCAAAAAGGTGTCTAAGATATTATTTACTTCTTCCGGGATTTTTTCTTGCTCTACCCAAGTATGTATATCTCCTAAATATTGCATGCCTAAATATTTAGCAGATTCTACAAAAGGCATATTAAAACCTTTAACTAAATCATTGCCATTACTTGTGCTTATCATGGCCATTTTTTTTCCTCGTAGTTGTCTTCCTAAATCTTTTTCTGTTCTAATAACATCTGAAATGCGATCAAAAAAAGCTTTCATAATTCCACTCATGGTGTACCAATATACTGGAGTTGCAAAAATTATAGTAGAATAGTTTGTAATAACATCAGTTATTAAAGGCATAAAATCATCAGCAGCATTTTTATACTCATAATCATAATGACCAATGTTTTTTGTATTTAAATCAATAATATCAAAGTTTGATTTTAATGCGAAACTATTCACTATTTTTTGTGTATCGCCAAAGCTTCTAGAGCTTCCTTGAAGTATTACCGTTTTATTCATGAATAAATTAATTTGTTTAGCTAAATAATAATATTCTTCTAACTAAAACTTTAATTTCTAATAGAAACAATTAATGGTATAACAGAAAATATTGATGTGCTTTCGAATAATTCAAAAAGTGTGACTTTTATATTTTAAAACTAACACTAATTCCAGTTTGTATATCTGGACTATTATTTACAGTAAGATCTTGTTGTAAATAAATAGTGGTTGTAATCTTTCTGGTAAAGGAATATAGTAAAGTCCAATAATTATTGTTTTTATATAAGTTGGTGGTGCCAATTCCCCATGCTTGCTCTGCATCTGGATGGCGAACAGGAATAATATAGTCTAGTTCTTCTTTTTTATTTAAACTAGTTTGAATATAAAAGTCTAAACCAATAGCATGCGTTGTTCCTTTTTTGGATACAAAGTTATATTCTAAAGCACTCTCTAAAAATGCGATGTATTTATTGGTGCCAAATTGCACATTCTCTTTTTTTAAGTCGATTGCATTTTTTCTTAACGTACCAAAACTGGCACCTATATGTGCATAGTTTTTATTTTTAAAAGCAATTTTTTTAACTGCATTTATAGATCCGCCTAAGTCAAAAGAAGTATTATATTTAGACAGGTTTGTTCCAAGGTGCGCACCAAGATTCATAAAAAAACTTTTATTTTTATTTATTAGCCATTCCGGATAATAATAGTATGTAGTTTCTATTCCGCTCAAAAAAACATCATTTTTTTCTAATTCTGCAGTGTTGCCATTCCTGTCAGTATATTTAATTCCTGCTTCATTTAATTTAAAAGCCTTTCTGTCAAAAGGATCTTCTCCACCTGCAATTTTGCTGTGAAAATCTTCAATAAACTTATCACTTGTAAAAAAAGAAAGCGGATATTCTCCATTCGTTAACATGGCAACGCGTAAAGCAACTACTAATTCTTTATTGTTACTTAAATGAAAAGCAATATTGGCCTTTATACTTTTAAGAACACCATCTATTTGCAATTGAAAAGTTTCTGCGTCTAAGTCTTCTACATCAAAATGATATTGTGCCAAATCCCAATCGTATTTTCTGGCTTCATTTCTTGTCGCTTCATCATTTGGTATATAGGTGGTTACAGGAGCTCCCCAAACATTGGCGCTTTCCAAGCTAATATTAACCATGTTATTTTTGGTGGCATGCATTTTAAAATTACCTTGAAGCCTAGAAAAAAAGATACCAAATGGATGTGAAGATAAAATACTGGGTTTTGTAATTCCGTTTTTAATAGTAGTTTCTATCCTATCAGTTTGTTGCGAAAAAGTAATAAGCGGAAATAGAATAACTAGAGATAAACTCAAGTAAAGTGTTTTCATAAAGATTAATTAGCGTATGGATAAAACTACAACATTAATAATAACCATACCAATTAAAGGGTAAACATATTATATGCGGCTATTTCGTTTTAGAATTTCTATTAATAAAAAATATTAATATCTTTAAACATAATTTATAAAGAGCCCATAAAATTGAAAGCAATTAAAATAAACGACTTTAAAATACAATCACAAATAGAAATTTCGAAACTTACAACAACTTATAATTTAGAAGTAGATGAAGACGATGTAAAAGACGAATTAAAAAAGGTAAGACGAAAACTTGGCGAATTACAGGATACCCTTTATGCGCATGGTAAATACGCCGTTTTGGTTTGCTTACAAGGTATGGATACGGCAGGGAAAGATAGTTTGATTCGTGAAGTATTTAAAGACTTTAATGCTAGAGGAGTTGTAGTACATAGTTTTAAAGTGCCAACAGAATTAGAGTTAAAACACGATTTTATCTGGAGACATTATATAGCACTTCCTGCTCGTGGTAAATTTGGCGTATTTAATAGAACGCATTATGAAAACGTATTAGTTACGAGAGTGCATCCTGGTTATATTATGGGCGAAAATTTACCACACGTAAATTCGGTAGATGATGTAAATGACGCTTTCTGGGATGCCCGTTTTGAGCAAATTAATAATTTTGAAAAGCACATTGCAGAAACTGGTACGGTTATTTTTAAATTCTTTTTAAATCTATCTAAAGGCGAGCAGAAAGATAGATTACTTCGTCGTTTGGATAAGAAATCTAAAAACTGGAAATTTTCTCCAGGTGATTTAAAAGAACGTAAATTATGGGATAAATATCAGGAATGCTATGAAGATGCAATCAACAGAACATCTAAACCTCATGCGCCTTGGTTTAATATTCCTGCAGACGATAAACCAACAGCAAGACTTATAGTGGCTAAAATAATGTACGACACATTAAAGGAGTATACCGATATTAAAGAGCCAGAATTGGATGATGATGTGAAGGCAAATATTGCTTTATATAAAGAACAACTTAGTAAAGAGTAATACTTTAGAAAATGAAAGATACAAGTAATCACGATACGCGCATTGCAAAAATGACCTTTGCTTCTGTATATCCGCATTACATTACCAAAGTAGAAAAAAAAGGAAGAACCAAAGGAGAATTACATCAAGTAATTCAATGGCTAACGGGTTATAATGAACAAAAGTTAGAAGCATTAATAACTGAAAAAGTAACTTTTGAAATGTTCTTTAAAAACGCATCCTTAAACCCAAATACACCATTAATTAAAGGTGTGATTTGTGGTTACAGAATAGAAGATATTGAAAATCTGCTAACCAAAGAAGTACGCTATTTAGATAAATTGGTAGAGGAATTAGCAAGAGGGCGAAATATGGATAAGATATTGCGAGTAGCATAATTTTTATTTTTTTTAGTTCAATATTAATCCCAACAACAAAATGAAGAAATCTATTTATTATTTATCGGTTATAGCACTCTTAACCTTTGGTTGTGTTAATACAGCTAGGGTTCAGGATATTATTCCTAATCACGATAGTTTCACTATACACTCTAGTTTTGTAAACGAAACACGCGTCATTAATGTGTGGCTTCCACCAAATTATAAAAATAGTACGGATGCTTTTCCTGTGTTATATATGCCTGATGGCGGAATAAAAGAAGATTTTCCACATATAGCGAATTCCATAGCCAAACTAGTTGAAAGCAAAAATATTCCACCAGTAATTCTTGTGGGTATTGAAAATACAGAAAGAGGAAGAGACTTAACAGGTTTTTCGGAAGTGGAAGCGGATGCTGAATATTGTCCGTTAACCGATGGTGCAAAAAACTTTAGAGCATTTATAACCGAAGAATTAATGCTTCAGATAAATACAAAATACAGAACAAGTTCACAAAAAGGTATTATTGGTGAATCTTTAGCAGGTCTTTTTGTTATGGAAACCTTCCTTGTACAACCAAATGCATTTGATTTCTATATCGCAATGGATCCTTCACTTTGGTGGAATAATCACTATCTAGAACAAAATGCTTCCACATACCTAAAAGCTTTTCCAAATAAAACAAAGAAACTGTGGTTTGCTGGCTCGGGAGTAGAAGACATTTCCATACATACTAATAATCTTGCAAAAACCTTAAAAAGTAATTCGACTAGTGCGTTAATTTGGAAATATGAAGATGCACCTAATGAAAAGCATAGCACCATTTTTAGAGCTAAAAAAGAACAAGCTCTGACTTGGATAATGAGTGAAAACAACTAATCTAATATTATATAATAAAAAAAAACAAATGAAAAACAAATTAAAAATCATAGTATTCTTACTATTAGCAACGACATCGATAGTGCATGCCCAAAAAGTGAAGCTTAAAAAAGGTAAAGCTTTAATTGAAGATGTACATGTATTTAATTGTGAAAAAGGACCCGCAGAATGGGTGACTCTAATGGATAAGGAAACTGGAGAAGAGCTGATTTTTATAAGAATAGAGTTTGGAGCAAAACAAGGAAAACAAGACTATACTATTTACAAATTTATTAAGGAAGATATAATTGTTGAAATTTCAGGTTATAGTTTTTTAAAAAATCATGTGAAGTTTTTATACAACAACAAAGTATTTGATTTAAACGGGAAATTAGATCTTTCTAAAATAAAATTATTAAAAGAAAAGTTTGATGAAGATATTACGAATAGAACCAACTATTAAAAATAAATAATAAAAGTAGAAGTGTTTTATACTTTAATTAAGAATCTTAATTTCTAGAAGCAGTATCTTTAAACTTCAATTTGACATTCCTGTAAAAGTAGGAATCGACATTCAAAATAATAATATGAAAAAATTCCTTCTTTTACTTTTAGCTTTAAGTTCAATTACAAGCTATTCTCAAACAGACCAAGAAATTCTTAAAAAAATATACTCGCAATCATTAACTAATGGTAAAAGCTATGAGTGGTTAGATTATTTATCCAATCAAATTGGAGGGCGTTTATCTGGATCTATTCAAGCAGAATTTGCTGTACAATGGGGAAAAGAGGAACTAGAAAAACTTGGATTAGATAAGGTTTGGTTACAAGAAGTTATGGTGCCAAAATGGGTTCGTGGAGCAAAAGAATATGCATTTATGGAGTCTTCAAAAAAACAAACTACAAATGTTAATATTTGTGCGCTTGGTGGCTCTGTAGCAACAAATCCTTTAGGATTAAAAGCAAAGGTTATAGAAGTGCACGATTTTAAAGCATTAGAAAAATTAGGAGAAGAACAAATTAAAGGTAAAATCGTTTTTTTTAATAGGCCAATGCAAGAAGATTTAATAAGTACTTTTAACGCTTATGGTGGCTGTGTAAATCAGCGTTATAGTGGAGCTGTAGAGGCTGCAAAGTATGGAGCTGTTGGTGTGATTGTTCGTTCTATGAATCTTCGTTTGGACGATTTACCACACACAGGAAGTATGACCTATGATAATCTACCTATAGAAAAACGAATACCAGCAGCAGCAATAAGTACTAATGATGCAGAGTTATTAAGTACTTCATTAAAATTAGATGAAAACTTAGAGTTTTATTTTAAACAAAGTTGCTCACAATATAAAGATGTACTGTCTCATAACGTAATTGGCGAGATTACAGGGAGCGAATTTCCTAACGAATATTTTGTGGTAGGTGGTCATTTAGATTCTTGGGATTTAGGAGATGGTTCGCATGATGATGGGGCAGGAGTTGTACAGTCTATGGATGTTTTAAGACTTTTAAAAGCTTCTGGGATTAAACCTAAAAGAAGTATTCGTGTCGTTTTATTTATGAACGAAGAAAACGGATTACGAGGAGGAAATAAATATGCAGAAGAAGCAAAACGTAAAAACGAGAATCACGTTTTTGCCTTAGAGAGTGATGCTGGCGGTTTTACACCAAGAGGTTTTAGTTTTGATTGTAGTGATGTTAATTTTAACCAAGTATTAAGCTGGAAACCTTTATTTGAACCATATTTAATTCATTATTTTGAAAAAGGGGGAAGTGGAGCAGATGTTGGACCATTAAAAAATGATAGTAATGTTTTAGCAGGATTACGCCCAGACTCTCAACGTTATTTCGATCATCATCATGCAGCTAACGATACTTTTGATGCGGTTAATAAACGCGAATTAGAACTTGGTGCAGCAACTATGACTGCTTTAGTGTATTTGTTTGATAAGTATGGCACGAACCCTTTGCCAAAACAAAGTGGGGTTAAAAATTAATATCTATAAAGCAGGTGCTATTTTTTTAACGAATAAAAATAGTGTCTGTTTTTTTCATGTCTTCAAGTTGCTGTAGTGCTAAAACTAATTCGCTAGCATCCCAATAGCCATATTCAAGCACTATTTTCTTATTAATAAATTGATAGGTAATATGTACAGGCATTTCAATTTTTTTATTGTTTTCTAATAGATTGCCTTCCCATATACCCCAAAAGTTCACCCATTTTTTTCCATTGTCATCCGTTACCATTTCAAATTCTCTTCTATTTTCTTCAAATGCTCTTGTTAAAAAACTAGAATCATTTTTTTTATGATACTCGGGCAAACTTGTAGCTGTAAAATACTTGTTTCTAGTGTTGTAATACACTTTTGCAGTATCTGCATACTGCATAGTTAAACTATCCCATTTTTGATAGTCATAATTATTAATAACAGCTTTAACAATGTCAATTTCTGGAGATTTTTGCGTGTAGCGATTTTTTTTGGTACAGGAAACTAGTACAAATAATAACAATCCTAATGTGATAATTTTTTTCATGAAACTAAAATTTAAATGAATAAACCGTTTTCATAAATAAATAGGAAGATTTTCAATAACTGTAAAAATGAGGCAATGCTAATTTAAATTAGTAATATGATGCTTATAAAGATACAAAATAAAAATATTAATTGTTGATTTTTAGTGAATTAACAATTGGTTAGCATGAATTCATTTATTTGATTAAACATTAAATAATTATTATTTTTTAATTAAATATTAGATGGTTTGTTTCATTTTAGTATTTTTATAGCACTATTAATCAACCTTTTAAAAATGAAAAAAAAATTACTTTATTTAGCCTGTATCATTACAAGCTTTACTTTTGCACAAACTATTACTACATTTAACAGTACAGATGGGGCTACCTATGCTATAGTGAATGGTACTATAGATCAATCGCCTACAGGAGCAGGTACTTCGTGGAGTTTTACTGGTTTAACAACAACAGAAAACTCTGTAGATACGTATGCCGCACCAACAGCTACACAAATTACAAATTTTCCAGGCACTACTAATGTTTATAAAAATACTGCAGGAACAACTGTAAACAATATTCTGTTAAAAGAAAACGGAACAGAAATATCTTTAACAGGAGCAACAACACCAGATATAGAGTTAAATTATAGTAATGATAATGCACTTATTGGTACTTTTCCTTTAAGCTTCGGATATAATAATTCCGATCCAGTCGCTGGAACTTTTACTTATCAAGGTACTAGTGGTACATTTGCAGGGAATATTGTGAAAACAGTAGAAGCCCATGGTACATTAAACATGGATGTTGATGCAATAGGGGCTTTTACAGGAACTGTTACTCAATTGAAAACAGTACAAACAGTTAGTTTGAGTATTCCACCAATTTTTAATAATATCGGTACAGCCACACAAACTACACATAATTATTATGATAATACTAGTGGGGACCTTGTGTTTAGAGTAACAGAATTAAATATAATAAGTGGGTTTTTAGGTGTTAATGAAACAGATACTATAGCTGAAAGTTTAGCTGCATACTTATTGAATGTTAATGAAAATGTTATTACAGAATTTTCTGTAACTCCTAATCCAGTACAATCTGTTTTAAACATTAATTTAAAATCACCAACAGCAATCAAATCAGTTAGTGTTTTTGATATTAATGGTAGGCAAGTTTTAAGTTCATCTAATATTACATCAGTAATAGATGTTAGTACTTTACAAGCAGGGATGTATATTGTTCAGGTGTATACCAATAAAGGAACACTTACAAAAAAGTTTATTAAAAAGTAATATTTTAGTTTTTATACTAGAAACACAAAACCTGAAAAGTTAATTTTTCAGGTTTTGTGTTTCAAGTTGTTTTCTTATTTGTTTTATGGTAAGTGTACTACCATCATGACTCCAACCAGGAGCAGCAAAAGCATACATGAATTTATGATACCAGTTTTTCGATTTCTTCATATCGTTCCAAATATCTTTGTATTCATGCGTTAAAATAATTAACGGATTATACGAATTTGGTGCGTGAGTAACACCATATTTAATTTCAATATTTTCATCTAAGGCTTTCCAAGTACCAAAAATTTTGTCAAAAATATTTAAAAATCCACCATGGTTTTTATCCATATATTCTATGTTTTGTGCATGGTGTACTTGGTGCATAGTATGTGTATTAAATACTTTTTCAATAATACCTAGTTTAGGAACGTAAACCGTATGTAATTGAAATTGCCAAAGCGATTCAATACCTAAGCAAACGACTACCATTTCAGGTGGAAAGCCAATTGCTGGCATCCACATATAAAATAACGGTTTGTAAAAAAGAGTAAACCATCCGTTTCTCACTGCTGTGCCTAAATTAAAATTATTAGAAGAATGATGTACAATATGTGCAGCCCAAAGAAAGCGTATATTATGGTTTTGTCGATGAAACCAATAGTAACTAAAATCGTCACAAAGTTGGCAAATAAGCCAAACGTACCAGGCATATCCAAATGATTCGTAGCCCATAATATTAGTAGGTACACCATCTACTATAGGGTTAAAAAGGTGGTAAACATAGTTAAATAGTACAATAGCGGCAATTGTTTTTGTTAGTGGAGCAATAATCGCAGAGCCAACACCCATAGTTACACTTGCGGCTAAATCTTTCCAAGCGTATAATTTTTGACTTCTAGCTTCTTTATGATGTTTGCTATAACTAAGCTCTAATAAAATGAGTCCTAAAAAACATGGTACACCGTAAACTAAAGGGTTTGTGAAATTCATTAAAATTTATTTTAGTTTCAAAAATACCTTGATTTTGTACGAAAACCTTGATTAAATGGTTTTTCTTTAAAAAATAAATCCACTTAAAGCATATGATGTCTTCTAGTGGATTTATTTTTATTTTGAAAGTGTTTTATTTTGCTAGTACATTTTCAGTTTTACTACTCGTAATTTCAATTTCAATTTGATTGTTTAGTATATCATCAAAGGTTTCTCTTTTACGTATTAAATGCGCTTTGTTATCCATCCAAAGTACTTCTGCTGGACGATAACGAGAATTGTAATTGCTAGCCATAGAATAACAATATGCTCCAGCATTTTTAAAAGCTAAGATATCTCCTTCATTAATCTCACTAATTCTTCTATTATTTGCAAAAGTATCTGTTTCACAAATATAACCTACTACACTATAAAAACGTTCTCTTCCTTTTGGATTAGAAATATTTTCAATTTCATGTTGCGAACCATAAAGCATTGGTCTTATTAAATGATTAAAGCCAGAATCTACTTGAGCAAATACAGTTGAGGTAGTCTGTTTAACAACATTTACTTTTACTAAAAATTGCCCAGCTTCACTAACTAAAAACTTTCCAGGTTCAAAACCAAGGGTTAGTTCTTTACCGTATTCTTTGCAAAAAGCATTAAAACGTTTAGAAAGTTTTTCTCCAAACTCTTCAATATTGGTTTCAATATCGCCTTTTTTGTAAGGTACTTTAAATCCAGATCCAAAATCTATAAAATCTAAAGTTTTAAAGTGTTTAGCCGTTTCAAATAAAATTTCGCTGGCATATAAAAATACATCAATATCTAAAATATCACTTCCGGTATGCATGTGAATTCCGTTAATATGCATTTTAGTGTTTTCTACAATACGAAGTATATGTGGTATTTGGTGAATAGAAATTCCGAATTTACTATCTATATGTCCTACAGATATATTCGTGTTTCCTCCAGCCATTACATGTGGATTTATACGAATACAAACCGGTGTTTTTGGATGCTTTGTTCCAAATTGCTCTAAAATTGAAAGGTTATCAATATTAATTTGAACGCCAAGTTTTGCAGCAGTTTCGATTTCTTCTAAAGAAACACCATTAGGTGTAAAGATAATTTGATCTGGAGTAAATCCAGCTTTCAAACCTAAATTTACTTCTTGAATTGAAACAGTATCTAAACCTGCTCCTAAAGATTTCATTAATTTTAAAATGGAAATATTAGATAACGCTTTTACAGCATAGTTAAGCTTTACTTGTTTCACCTTCTTAAAAGCAGAAGTTAAACGCGTATACTGAAAACCAATTTTTTCAGCATCATATACGTAAATTGGGCTTCCAAAATCTTTGGCTATTTGTAATAATTGATTGTTTTTCATCTAAATATTTTTTTCAAAGATATTTTTTTCAACGTGTTTTAAAATTAAAATGGTATAATATTACATATTTAAAACAATTTGTTAATTATTTAACAAATTTGAATTTATATCGTTTGTTGCTTTTTTTCATAATTAAATATTAGGGTAAGTTCTTGTGATTATTTACTTTTGTAAATCTAAAATTTTACTTTAAACAAGATGAATTTACACGAATATCAAGGAAAAGAATTATTAAGCAGTTTTGGCGTACGTATTCAAAGAGGAATCGTTGCACAAAATGCTCAAGAAGCAGTAGCAGCTGCTAAAAAATTAACAGAAGATACAGGCACTGGTTGGCACGTGATTAAAGCACAGGTCCATGCTGGTGGTCGTGGTAAAGGTGGAGGAGTTAAGCTTGCAAAAAGCTTAGATCAAGTTGAAGAAATTGCAGGACAAATTATTGGAATGGATTTGGTTACACCTCAAACTTCTGCCGAAGGTAAACGTGTACACCAAGTTTTAGTTGCAGAAGATGTGTATTATCCTGGTGATTCTGAGCCAGAAGAATATTATATGTCTGTACTTTTAAATAGAGGAACAGGTAAAAATATGATTATGTATTCTACTGAAGGTGGAATGGATATCGAAACAGTTGCTGAAGAAACTCCTCATTTAATTTTTCATGAAGAAATAGATCCAGCTTTAGGTATTATGGGTTTTCAAGCTAGAAAAATAGCTTTTAACTTAGGTTTATCTGGATTAGCTTTTAAAGAAATGACAAAATTCGTAACAGCTTTATATAAAGCATATGTAGAATCAGATTCTTCTTTATTTGAAATTAACCCTGTTTTAAAAACAAGTGATTCTAAAATAATGGCAGTAGATGCTAAAGTATCTTTAGACGATAATGCTTTATTTAGACATAAAGACTTAGCTGCATTACGCGATTTACGTGAAGAAAATGCAATTGAAGTAGAAGCTGGAGAGCATGGATTAAACTATGTAGACCTTGATGGAAACGTTGGTTGTATGGTAAATGGTGCTGGTTTAGCGATGGCAACAATGGATTTAATTAAGCAAGCAGGTGGTGAGCCAGCTAACTTTTTAGATGTTGGTGGTACAGCAGATGCAGCAAGAGTAGAAATTGCATTCGAACTTATTTTAAGAGATCCAGCTGTAAAAGCTATTTTGATTAACATTTTTGGTGGTATCGTTCGTTGTGATCGTGTTGCTCAAGGTGTGATTGATGCTTATAAGAACATGGGTAATATAGAAGTACCAATTATAGTACGTTTACAAGGAACAAATGCAGACATTGCTAAAGAATTAATTGATAATTCTGGATTAGATGTAATGAGTGCTACCGAGTTTCAAGAAGCTGCAGATAAAGTACAAGCTGTATTAGCTAAATAGAATAAAAATACTATGTTAGTATGCCAATTTTGGTATTACTTAAATAGATAAAGTAAAAAAGAGCAACTAATTGTTGCTCTTTTTTTGTGTTGTACTGTTTGCTTTTTTTTCTCCTTTTTTTGGCATTGGCCCACGTAAATGAATTACTAAACCATTAAGAAAATTACGTAATATTTGATCGCCACACTCCATATATTTGGGGTGATCTTCTTTTCTAAAAAAAGCATTAAGCTCACTCTTTCCTATCCTAAAATCTACTAGAGCAAGAATTTTAATAATATCGTCATCACGAAGTTTGTGGGCTACACGTAGTTTTTTAAATATATCATTATTTGTCATAGTAGAATTTTAAAAAATGTTGTTAGTTTTATTACTGAAACCCGTCTAAAACCATGTAAACAAAGGTGTTACTGCTAGTTTTTCGAGGGTTTGTTTCTATGAAACTAGTATAAAATCGATGAATTACTCTTTTTTTTTCGACAAGATACAATATATCAACGATTATAAAAGAGGGATTATATCTAACTTTATAATAATTAATTAATTCCTAATAATAATGATAAATAGGGTAGAAAAACTAAGCCTTTTGTCCGAAATGATTGCGTTTGCAAAGTGTGATAAAAAAGTAAAAAGTATAGAACATAATTTTTTGTTAGGTGTTGCAAAACAATTGCATATATCTCGCGAAGATTTCGATTATCTTATTGCACATCCTATAAATTATAAACATTTACAATCCCATAGTGAACGCATTGTGCAGTTTCATAGATTGGTTTTATTAATGAGTATTGATGGAGAAATTACAGATCAAGAAATTATTAAATTGCATAATTTTGGATTACGAATGGGATTAAACCACGAATCTATTAATAAAGTATTGTATTTAATGGATAGCTTCCCAAACAAAATTGTACCACCAGATGTACTGATTGATATTTTTAAGGTACAATATAATTAAAGTTAGAAATAAAGAAGTTAGGTATAAGTAAAAAGGAAATCAATCCTGAAGAAGTTTATATATAACATTGTATTCAATTCACTTTAATTTTTCAATGCTTCCAGTTTGCTTTGATAGATTTTAATTTCATCACGTAGTTTTGCAGCAACTAAAAAGTCTAAAGCTTTTGCTGCTTGTTCCATAGTTTTTCGTTTTTCACGAATTTTCTTCTCCAACTCACCTTTACTTAAGTATTCGTTTTCTGGTTCGGCTGCTTTTGCAGCTTCTAATTCATAACTATAGGTGCTTACCGAGTTTTTAGATAAAGCACTATCTAAGCTTTTATTCAATGCTTTTGGTACTAAGTTGTTTTTGGTGTTATATGCAATTTGTTTGGAGCGTCTGTATTCGGTTTCATCAATAGTTTTTTGCATACTTTTAGTGATTTTAT
This sequence comes from Lacinutrix cladophorae, assembly GCF_053604645.1. Lineage (NCBI taxonomy): Bacteria > Pseudomonadati > Bacteroidota > Flavobacteriia > Flavobacteriales > Flavobacteriaceae > Lacinutrix > Lacinutrix cladophorae. The sequence continues at coordinate 67,449 of NZ_JBSHNR010000073.1, forward strand.
CCGCATACATAATTGCTTTTCCGTTAAGGTTTCTTGCCGCTCGACCAACCGTTTGTGTTAGTGATCTTGCCGATCGTAAAAAGCCTTCTTTATCTGCATCTAAAATAGCGACTAGTGAAACTTCTGGTAAATCTAAACCTTCACGTAATAAGTTTACACCTACCAAAACATCATATATTCCTTTACGTAAATCTTGCATAATTTGTACACGTTCTAGAGTATCAACATCACTATGAATATAATTTACGCGAACTTGAATTCGGCTTAAATATTTGGTTAATTCTTCTGCCATACGTTTGGTAAGCGTTGTAACTAATGTACGTTCGTCTTTCTCTACGCGTTGTTGAATTTCTTCAATCAAATCATCAATCTGATTTAAACTTGGTCTAACCTCAATGATTGGATCTAATAAACCTGTAGGTCGAATAACTTGTTCTACATAAATACCATCCGTTTTTTGAAGCTCATAATCTGCAGGAGTTGCACTTACATAAATGACTTGGTTTTGAAGCGCTTCAAATTCTTCAAATTTTAAAGGTCTATTGTCCATTGCAGCAGGTAACCTAAAACCATATTCCACTAAGTTTTCTTTTCTACTTCTATCTCCTCCATACATAGCGTGTACTTGCGAAATGGTTACGTGACTTTCATCAACAACCATTAAAAAATCCTCTGGGAAATAATCTAACAAACAGAAAGGTCGTGTTCCTGGCTGTCTTCCGTCAAGGTACCTTGAATAATTTTCTATTCCAGAACAGTAGCCTAATTCACGAATCATTTCTAAATCAAATTCGGTACGTTCTTTCAACCTTTTTGCTTCTAAATGTTTCCCTATTTCTTTAAAATAATCGTGTTGTTTTACTAAGTCGTCTTGAATATTTTTTATAGCACCTTGTAACACATCTGGTGAAGTAACAAACATGTTTGCAGGATAAATAGTTAAAATATCGTATTTTTCAATGACTTGATTCGTTTGAATGTTGAAGGATTCAATTTCTTCGATTTCATCACCAAAAAAGTGAATTCGAAATGCATCATCTGCATAACTTGGAAAAATATCTACTGTATCCCCTTTAATTCGGAAGTTTCCATGGTTGAAATCTGCTTCTGTACGCGAATACAAACTTTGTACTAATTGGTGTAACAATTTCGTTCGCGAAATGATTTGGTCTCGTTTTAATGTGATGACATTTTTTTGAAACTCTACCGGGTTTCCAATACCATATAAACATGAAACGGAAGCTATTACAATAACATCACGTCGACCAGAAAGTAGAGAAGAAGTGGTGCTTAATCGCATCTTCTCTATTTCTTCATTAATAGATAAATCCTTTTCTATGTATACACCAGAAGTCGGTATGTATGCTTCTGGTTGGTAATAATCATAATACGAAACAAAATACTCGACAGCATTTTCAGGGAAGAACTGTTTAAACTCACTGTATAACTGTGCCGCTAATGTTTTGTTATGCGCAAGAACTAAAGTTGGTCTTTGTACTTCTTCAATAACATTAGCAACAGTAAATGTCTTCCCAGAACCTGTTACACCAAGTAAAGTTTGATATTTTTCGTTTGTATCTAGTCCATTCACTAGTTGTTTAATAGCTTGTGGCTGATCTCCAGTTGGTTTAAATTCGGATTCTATTTTAAATTTCATATGTTATTGTCATGCTGTACTATGATTCCGCATCTAAAAACGTAATACCTTTAATTGACTTCAAGCTAGTGGAAATTGAAATCTTAGGAAGCTATCGTTTTAAAGTAAAATGTCCTTTAAGTTCCTCATCAGTATGTAATGTGATTAGGTACCAATAATCATTGCTTTCTAGGTTATATCCTCTGTAGGTTCCATCCCAAGATTTTTCAGCAGGGGAAACCTCTTTTAGAAGTTTACCATATCTGTCAAAGATTAGGATTTGTTTAATGGTATTTTGAGTATCTGTTATTAACCAAGTATCATTAAATGTATCTCCATTAGGTGAGAAAAATAAAGGGATATTTATTTCTTGGATACTATCGATTGTAAAAGGAATCGATTTAACGACACAACCATTTTCATCTTGAACAACTAAAGTATGTATACCATTGGCAAGATCTGAAAATGTTGGATTCATTTGTGAAGTACCAGAATCTACAGTATATAAATAATTTATACTAGTATCCGTCATACTTACTGTTATGGAATCATCCACGATTGTAATATTAGAAGCATCCAGTGTGAAATCTGTAGCAGGATAAATAGTGATATCAAAACTAGTTTCGTTATCACAAGTGTTAGGAGCGGTACCAATTATATTATAAATATAAAGAGTTTGCGATGTTGTGATCATATCACCAGCGTTTAATTGCGTTCCACCACCATTGGTTGCGGTGTAATAGTTTCCATTAGTTAATGTTGGTAAAGTATAACTTGTACAAACTGCTTCGTTGGATAAAGTATCTACAGGAGGGTTTCCGGTAACCGTAATATCAAAGCTAGATTCGTTAGAACAAGTGTCAGGAGCAGTGCCCACTTCGTTGTAAATATAAATAGTTTGTGTGGTTGTAATATTGTCCCCAATGTTCATTTGTGTTCCGCCACCATTGGTTGCTGTGAAATAGTTTCCGTTGGTAATAGAAGGAAGTGTATAGCTAGCACAAACAGTTTCGCTAGAAACGGTATCTACAGGAGGTGTTCCGCTAACAGTTATTGTGAAACTAGATTCGTTTTCACAGGTATTAGGAGCGGTTCCCGCAATATTATAAATATAGATAGTCTGCGTAGTTGTAATGGTGCTTCCAGCAGTTAGAGCAGTTCCACCACCATTGGTTGCGGTGTAATAGTTTCCATTAGTTAATGTTGGTAAAGTATAACTTGTACAAACAGATTCGCTAGATACTGTATCTACAGGAGGGTTTCCGCTTACAGTAATTGTGAAATTAGATTCGTTAGAACAAGTGTTAGGAGCAGTCCCAACTTCGTTGTAAATATAAATAGTTTGTGTGGTTGTAATATTGTCCCCAATGTTCATTTGTGTTCCGCCACCATTAGTTGCTGTGAAATAGTTTCCGTTGGTAATAGAAGGAAGTGTATAGCTAGCACAAACAGTTTCGCTAGAAACGGTATCTACAGGAGGTGTTCCGCTAACAGTTATTGTGAAACTAGATTCGTTAGAACAAGTATTAGGAGCGGTTCCAATTATATTATAGATATAAATGGTTTGTGTTGTTGTAATAGCACTTCCTGCAGTTAGTGCAGTTCCTCCACCATTGGTTGCCGTATAGTAGTTTCCGTTAGTAAGCGTTGGTAAGGTATAACTTGTACAAACGGTTTCGTTTGAAAGAGTATCTACTTCTGCGTTACCAACAAGTAACTGTGCCGCATTAGTAACCAAGTCACAAGATGCAGAAGTGACTTCGCAATAATATTGATTCATATCAAAAGTTAATGGCGCATTAGTAATGGTTAAGGTGTCTGTTGTTACTCCAGAATAATTAGCATCATTCGTTACATTTACCCAATTTCCAGCACTGTTTAAAACTTTCCATTGGTAGGTATATGTTTCGGTACCAGATATAGCAATTGTAAAAGTAGCTGTACCATTCTCACAAATGGTTTGTGAAGTTGGTTGTGTAATTGTTGGTGTATTATCCGGAATTGGATCTGCGGTATGCGAACCAAGATCTGCACAACTTTCATTTGTGTTGGTATCCCAATCTGAAGAAACAAACGTACTATTAGGAACAACAGCATCAGGATTTCTTTTTACCGTATATCCTACATTATTAGGAGCATTTACAACATCAATAAGTGCTCCGTTTTTTAAAAGCTTAATTTCATCATTACCATTAATACCTAATCCCATTTCAGTATCTTCTGTTAGTCCACAAGCCGTAGGGCCACCAATTTTCACTAAATAGGTTTGAAGAGGGCCAATAGAACCAGGTAAGATATGTGTAACACTCGGAGTTGCATCTCCAACATCTCTAAAGCGTTGTAATTCATATTCACCATTAAATGTAAGTGTTGTATTAGTCGGATTGTAAAGTTCTATAAGACCAGTACTACCTCCATTTACATCATAAATTTCTGAAATATAAACATCTGGAGAATCACATTCTGATTCTAATACCGAGAAGTCAGTTGTAGAATTTCCCACACAGCCACCTGTGCTTGTAATGGTTATGTTAGATGTAGTAGAAGTTCCTGCAGGAATAAAAGCTTCAATTACATTATCGTTAATGATATTAAAAGTCGTACTAACACCATCAAATTCTACTGTAGCAGCAGCATTAAAATTGCTTCCATCTATGTAAACTATTGTGTTTTCAGGACCACTTGAAGGGAAAAAAGATGTAATAACAGGAGCTGGACACTCTGATTTAAGCGTTTTATTAGAAGCGATAGTTGTGTTTAAAAAGAGTAAGAACCAGAATAGGGAAATTGAATATTTCATTTAAAAAAATTAGACTGCAAATTAAAAAATAATAAATAAATACAAAGTTAAGCGTATGTTACCATTATCTAATTAAAGCAAAATGACCTTTGTATGTTTTTCCGTTAGAAAAGCTAACAACAAACCAATAATCTGAAGATGGTAAATTTTCGCCATTAAATGTACCATTAAATCCTTGATTTTGTGGGGTTATTTGTTTTAAAAGTTTACCATATCTATCAAAAATTTGAATAATCATAGTTGCTTTAAAGTCTAAATCTACACCTAAAGGCATCCAAGTTTCGTTGTAATAATCTCCATTAGGAGTAAAATAAGATGGGAAACCTAATACATAAATAAGTTCTTGAACGGTTTCACAACCATTTTTATCACGAATGTAAACCATATGTTCACCTGCTGAAACATTAGTAAAGGTATTACTTTCTTGGTATAAACCACTAATAGAATCTATCGCAAACTCATAATCTCCATTACCTGAAACAGTAATGCTTATTGAGTTTTCTGGAGCAATACCCGAAACCGAAACCGATTCTACAAAAGCACTTTCGGTAGCTTCAACAAGGATATCTCTAGTTGCAGTACAGCCATTAGGAAGTGTAACAATAACTGTATAGATGCCAATTTCATTAATATATATAGTCTCGCTACTAAAGGTTGTTGCTAGGTTGTTTAAGCGCCATTGATAAGTGAAATCTCCCGGAGAGCCTGTTTGTATTCCTGCTTTTAATGGAATGGTATTTGGATAATTGTTTACGCAATATTTTATAGTTTCATCTTCTAAGAGAATAGGGGATTCTTCTGTAGTTAAAGTTACTGTGCTTACAGCAAAACAATCACTTCCATTAATAATAAGCACATAGATGGTTTCTAAATCTTGAGATGTATTTGTGTAGTTTCCATTGATACTATTTGTTTCTGCTAGTAAATCTGCTTCCGAAGGAAAAAATGTAATTACGGATCCTGCAGGAACTTGTGTTTCTATTTGGGAGCGTAGCTGATTTAAATCAAATTCGGTAAAACCGTCTACAGGTGCATTATCACATGCTGGAAATGGTGGAATAATAACTGTGTTTGTTGAAATATCTAAAATTACTTCCGCTACAGCGAAACAGCCAAACTCATTTTCTACACGAGCAAAAACGGATTGTAAAATCGTATTGTTTTCAAAAGATGTTGGATTAGGTATTTCGCCTATACCTTGTTCAGCATCGGCTTCAAACAGATAATAATCGGTAACATAATCTCTGTTGTTAGTAATAATATTTGGTTCGGCATCGAACAGATTATATCTTGTAATTCCGTCTTGGTTTAAATCGCAAGCAACTAAGGAGTAGTCGTTTACTATAGGTTTTGGAGCATATTCTACATTGATTTCCCCAGAGGTTATACAGGAAGTAGGGTAGGTAATAGCAACGCTATATATACCTTGATCCACAATAGTATAGGTTGGGTTTGTTTCTCCAGCAATAGGCAGACTATTTTTAAACCAAGTATATCCTGTAGCTCCAGTTTGTGTTGCATCTAGTTCTAGGGTTTCGTTTTCGCACAAGGGATTTCTTGTTGCTATTAGCCTATCTATGCCGAGGTTAATGTTTGAGGTAAAACTTCCGGCTTCTAAAAAAACAGCAGAATCGTACCTGTAATTAAACTCATCTGCAATGACTAGTTTTACATGGTACGTTTGGTTTGGTGTAATGGCAGTGGTTGCTGTTAAAACCGTAGTTTGACCATTAAAATTTATAGGAGCAGTGTTATTGTTCCAACCTCCAAAATAATTTCCATTAATTGCTTGGCAAGAACCAGGAATTCCTGAATGTACAGTGGTTACTTTTACAGGAGTATTTGTTCCTGGTACTAAAGCAATATTTGTATACGTTGAAGCGCTTACTGGGCGAATTAAAAAGCCAAATAAATCGGAATATTGACAGGTGCTATTATCTCCTTCTTGGTATTCTTCGGAAGCAAATAAATATCTAAAACTTATTTGATTACTAACCGATTGAAAATCGAATTCTAAAATAGTAGCATTATGCGTGTTGTTTTCTCCTAAGGCGGTTTCTAAATCTGTATCCCCAGACCATCCAGTTGCATCATCATCACTTAAGCTTGTATTTGGACCCGGAACGTTAGATAATCTTCCGGTGCTTAACACCAGGCCACTAGCGATAGGGAAAGAGGTTCCTGTAGCATCAAAATAACCATAACTTTGGTCTGTACCATTAAAGTTTCCTCCAACAACATTATTTACAATCACATTGCTAATACAATCACTATTTATTAAAATATCTTCAATAAGTTGTTGTGGCGTATAGGTATTATTGTCTACTTGTATGTTTTGAGAAAACAGCAAACAAGTGAAAAGAGATAATAAAACCGAGAAATAATTCTTCATTACACGCAATTGGATTGCAAATATAAGTAAGAACTTACTTTTATATATACTATGAAGTGTTAAAGAATGTTGTTACACCTTATCGTTTTAGCGCAAAATTTCCTTTAAGTTCAAACTTTTTACCTTCTTGTATTACTTCAGCAACAAACCAATAATCGTTAGTTGGCATGTTTTGCCCTCTGTAAGTTCCGTCCCAACCTGGAGAAGTATGTGTTAGTGTTTTTAAAAGTTTGCCATATCTATCAAAAATATGCACAATAGTGCCAGTAAGTTGGTTCACACCTGTAATGTGCCAAGTATCATTATAGCCATCATTATTTGGTGTCATAAATAGAGGAGTATCTATAATTATAATTTCTTTGGTAGCAGAAGCACAACCATTGGCATCTAAAACTGTAATAATATGTGGACCAAGAGTTACATTATTAAAAAAGTTAGATTCTTGTGCAGGACCGTTATCTAGAATATAGAAGTAATCGCCAATTCCACTAATAGTAACTGTTATATTATTTGGATCTGAAAAATCTACTTGTTCTGTAAATTCTATAGTTGCCTGTTCGGATTCTATAACATTAAAAGTAGTAGAAGTAGTGCATCCAAAAGCAGTTGTTACACTTATAGAGTAGGTTCCTATTTGTGTGATTTCAATTTCTGGAGTTGTTTCGCTGTTAGACCATGCATAGGTGTCGTTACTAAAACCTGTATTTGCACTAACTATAAGAGGAAGACTTTCTAAGCAGATGGTTTGGTCTTCAATTTCTACTATTGGTTTTCTATGTACAATAGTATTAAAACTAGTTATGCTATAACATAGTGTGTTTTTATTTTCGATGCGTATGTAAAAGGTTTGTCCATCGAAAGCAATGTAGTTTAAATCTGTAATTGCATTTTCGTTAGTAATGGCTTCATCTTCTAATTCAAAATAAGAAACATTAAAGTCGTTTGGGTTTTGACTTCCTAATACGATTGCTGTTTGTTGTTCTAAATTAAATTCTTCCATAGAATCATAATCTTCATCACATGTTTGTAAGTCTGTTACAGTATATGCTATAGGATTACTATTAACTTGTAATATAAAGGAAGAAGTAATATGACAGTTAGAAGTTGTATTCTCAGCTCTAACATAAATCGTGTCATTATTAGAGACGTAAGTATAATTATCGTTTAGCGAGTTTTGTCCATTTTCTGCATCTGTAGAATTTCTATAAAACGAAACAGCTACATTTGTTGTATCGTCTAATAAGCTATCTATGGTTTCTAAAAGGTTAAAAGTATTATTATCACTTTCGCAAGTTTCGATATTAGAAATAGCGTTTATAGTTGGTGGGACGTTTACAATTAGTTCAATAGGTACTGCTACATGACAAGTAGAAATAGTACTCGTGATTTTGATATATGCTGTTTGTGGATTGGTAATATTGGTATAATTACTTGGGTTTGTGATTATATTTGTGTGCGCTTCTACGTCTTCAATTGAAGGATGGTAAGTTATTTCTATATCATCTTGCCTTACACCTAAAACATCTACTTCGACATCTGTTAAATTAAAGTTTGTAAGTCCGTCTGTATCTGTATCACACTTTTGTAGCGGTCCAGTAAGGTTTACATTTGGTACTTGTATGATGTTTAATCCAAACTCGGCGATACCATGACAGTAGGTTCCATTTTCTATTCTAGCATAAATCTGTTGCGGATTTTCTATGTTTTCATATTGAAGTGGTAGGCTATTTTGTTCGTTTTCTGCATCATTAAATGAGGTGTAGAATGTTATTGTTAGATTGTCTGTAGAAGCTGCAGACATTTCTATTATTTTTTCAGAAAAATCAAAAATCTCTTTGGCATCATTTGAAATGTCATCACAAACAATAAAATCATTAGGAGCTGTAAATTCTGGAATTAATCCAACTTCTATCTGTAAAGAACTTGTGTCAAAACAATCTATATCTGTAACGTTTTCTACTCTTACAAAGATTTCTTGTGGATTTTCTATGTTTTGATATTCTGTATTTTTATCTATTATACCAACTCTGTCGATAGCATTTTGTGGTGTTTCAAAATACAAAACACGTTTTCCTGTTTGGTTATTTAAGATTTCGGTATCTTTTTCATTAAAAATAAAATCTGCTGTTTGGTCTCCATCTGCTTCACATTGTCTAAAATTAGAGATATCTGTAAAAATAGGTTCTGTATTAACGGTTATTTCAAAAATAACTAAAGCAAAACAGGTTGTGATTTCACTTTCTACTCTTGTATAAATTGTTTGTGTATTTGCATTATAAGCAGCGGTGTTTGTTATTGCATTTTCATTTGCATTAGCGTCATTTTCTGAGGTATGAAACGTAATTGTTAAGTCTGAAGTGCTAGTAACTATTTCGCTTATTTTATTATCCAGATTTACAATATAGGAAGCGTCATAATCGTCATCACATATTACTATATCCATAGGTTGCATGACAGTTGGAGCAGGGATTACATGTATTTCTAACTCAGCGACATCATAACAATTTGTGTCTGTATTTACGACTCTTGTAAATACTATTTGCGGATTTGTAGTATTTGTATAAAAAGGAGGTAATTGGTTTTCGTTATTATCGGCATTTTCTTCTGTTAAAAAATAACTAACTGCCGTATTTGTAATTCCTTCACTTACATAACTATTAAAGTCTTCTAAAGCAATAGAGGTATAGCCATCATCATCTGTATCGCAATAATCTACAGGAGATAAAGGTTGAATTATAGTTGGAGGGTTTATATATAAATTAATAGATGTAAAATAAATACACCCAGGAGTTTCAATAGTTACATAAAGTGTATGTGGGCTACTTGTTACTGTGTAAGGTAAGGTTTTATCAATTTCGCTTACATTGTTAGTCTGGTCTTCTTCAGTTTCAAAGAAAGTTATTATAACGTCTTCAATATTATTCGCAATATTATCAGCAATATCTTCCAAGTTAAAATCATGAATACCATCATTAGATACATCATCACATGCGCTAAAATTGATAATATGTGTGCCAGATTGTAATAGGTTAGCATGAAGTTCTACACCAGATATAGAAGCACATCCAGTAGCATTACTTACTACTCGAATATAAACGGTTTGTGTATTAGGCTCTGTGTTATTAAAATTTTGATAATCTGAAATTGGATTTGCACCAGTTTCTGCATCTTCATAAGTTATATGAAAAGATACCGTAACATCCGTTAGACCGTCTAATACATCTGGAATTATTGTAGATAAATCGAAAGTCGCTAATCCGTCATCATCTGGTTCACAAGCATTAATTTGTTGTGTGTCCATATTTATAACAGGATTTTCTAAAACATTAATTAATAATGTTGTTGTGCTAACACATCCAGTTGTTGCATCTACAACACTTACAAAAAGTTGCTCTGTTATATTGGTGTTTGCATATGGCAAAGGAATTGCATTTTCTACATTATTGGCATCTGTTTGCGAGTAATGATAGTTTACAATGTAGTTCGAATTCCCTCCTGATATTTCGTCGTTTTTTACCGATAAATCTATGGTTGTAAAACCGTCTGAAGTAGCATCATCGCATATATCTAATTGTGTAGGGTCTATAATTGTTGGTAACGAATTTACAACAAGGTTAAAGGTAGAGAATGCTAAACAACCATTCGCTGTATCTTCAATTCTTACGTGAATTATTTGCGGATTACTTGCATTTTGAATTGGAACAGTAATCGGGTTGTTTCCACTTTGTGCATTAGTATCTGAATCGTGATAACTAATATTATAATTGGAAGGCGGTACAGAGGCTAAAATTTCGGTTTCCATAGTAGAAAGATCGAAGGTTTCTACTTCATCATTACTTATGTCATCACAGATTTCATAATCTTCAATTTCTCCTGCAGATTGTTCCGAACTTAAAGTAACAGATATTTCATCTTGTATTTCGCAAAAAGTATCACTTATAGGAATAGTTACTAAAACTTGGTACATACCAGATTGCGTAACATTTTCTAAATCATGTTGTGTTTCCCCTGTTATTAAAGTCCCATTTAAAAACCATTGGTACGTTGCTAAAGGATTTTGTGTATCTGCATTAAGGGTAATAGAGTCTGCACAAGTTGTAATGTCTTCTCCTAGATTTACAGTTGCATTAAAACTGTTACCTTCAATAAAAACAGCAGAATCATAATTTTGGTCATCTTGATCTGCTATTACTAATTTAATTTGGTATTGTACGTTTGGCTGAATACTAGCTGTTGCCGAAAGTACTGTTGTACGACCATTAAAATTAGTGTCGCCAATGTTATAACCATCAAAATACGTTTCATTTTCTGCAGCACAATGACCAACAATTTCATCGTGTATGGTACTGGTGTTTACCGGTGTATTCGTTCCTGGTACTACAGCAATATTTGTATACGTAGTTGTGCCAACTTCTCTTAACAGAAAAGCAAAACCATCAGAATATTCGCAAGGGTAAGTTGCATAGTATTCTTCGGAAGCTAAGATATAGTTAAACTGAATTTGATTTGAAACAGAAATAAAATCGAACTCTATTGAAGTCGCATTCACTGTATTTGTAATGCCGAGAGCAGTTTCTATATCTGTATCTGTTCCCCAACTGGCATCTCCATCATGTAAGTTATTTTCGTTTGTAGTATTACCAGCAGAAGTTACGTTTCCAGTAGAAAGTAAAATACCATTTTCAAAAGGAAAATTAGAAGTCCCCTTTTCAAAATAACCATAACTAGTTAGTCCATTTACACTTCCGTTTACGTTAGAAACAATATTGGAAACCTCTACACAACCTAGAATTAAATTATTCTCAATAAGTTGTTGAGGTGTTTGTGTATTATCTATAGTAATTTTTTGCGAAAAGGAGTTATGCAAAAAACTAATACTTACTAAAACACATGTAAATAGTAACCTTAGTCTATGGTTTTGTTTTATGGGACTCTTTTTCAAATTATTATACTTAGATTTTATGGGTCAAAACTAAGTAGAAATTAGATTAAATGCAAATTAAATCGGTGAAATACATTAAAAATAAATAGGTTATCTATTTAAATAGACCCAACCCGTTCTAATTTTAAAGTTAGAATCGTTTAAATTTAGTACATAAAAATAGGTGCCAACCGGAAGTAATGTATCTAAATTATTTAAACCTCGATTGGCTTTGCCTTCCCATCTTTTGGAGTTGTCTCCAACAAAGATTAATGTACCATATCTATTATATATTTGCAATTCATGGTTTTCGAAAATATCGTATAAACCTTGAATGTTAAACCAGTCGTTAACGGTGTCGTTATTTGGTGAAAAACCTTGAGGAATAATTGGTGGGCAGTTTTCTGTTAACAGGTTGAATTGATAAATAGCTGCACAACCTTCGTTTTCCTGTTTTATAAAAATGGTTTGCGGACTTGCGTTACTTTGGAAATTTTCTGGTTGAATTATATTATTTTCATTATTAAGTAAGTCTTCCAATTCTTCATAAAAACTAATGGTGTTAATGTCTACATTTTCAATAAATTCTAATTGGTTTGTTATATTAAAAATGGCAGTATTAAAACCTATATCACAACTTAACATCGTTTCTAGTTTTGTTATTTCTGGTAGCGGGATAAGTTGTATGTTTTCAATGGTTATGTTGTTCGTTTCGTTTAATTCAATTACAATTCCGCTAGAATCTCCAATATCATCTACCACAAGACTTAAAGTGAAATTGTCTGGTATATTATCCGGTATTGTAAGAGATATATTTCTATTTTCTAAACCATCAATAGCTATTTCGTTTTGTGTTGTGCTTTGCGCTATAAGAATATTATTAGCATAAAAAGCTATAGGTGTATTTTCAGGTAATACTTCTGTACTATTTATATTATATACGGTATAATCTAGGTCTATTGTTTTGCTATAACAAGGTATTGTGTAATTGTTAAGTGTTATTGTAGCGTCTGGTAATTGGCTATTTAATACGGTAATAATGTTGTTTAGAATAATTAAATCTGCCTGTGTAGTTAATTTTATAGCTGCTGAAACATCTCCAATTGCAATATTATTTTGAATGGAATATACGTCTAAATCTACATTGTAAAAAGTTGTCGAGTTTGTAAACGTATTGGTTCCATTAAAAGCATTATCTGCTAAGTTTAATGGAGGGTTAGAGATTACAGCTTCATTGATAGTTAATGTTTCTCCAAGATTTAATGCGTTATCACCTTCCCAAGCAAGAAATCCAATTTTAGCGCCATCATTATCTAAAACATTAATGTTTTCAATAATAATTGTTTTTTCTTGTACTTCACGATTAATAATTTCTAAACCTTGAAAAAGGCTTACTTGATTTATTGGTAAGCTAGATTCTTCATAAATAATATACATACTCCAACCAGCAAAGTTTGTTCTGTTATTACAATATCCAGGATTGTTAGTAAGTGTTTCCGAAATATCTAAATCGCTAAATGTGTAATTGGTATTTCCTAAAGCGGAAACTATATCTGTAATGTTAGTAAAACAGGAGAAATAGGTTAGGGTGCCGTTTGTGGGATCTTGATAATTTACAGTATAGATTTCATCTGCAATAATAGTATTGTTGTTTAGTGTAACTTCTTGATCTCCTGTTCCAGACCCTGCCCAATATAAATATGCTGCTAAAATTGATGCACTGTTAGGTATATTTAAATCTGCTGAAGAGCTCGGTAAAATTTCACAAAATTCTCTGACTAAATTGTTTTCAAATTCATTTAAAGTATTACCAATTGCGGTATAATTTATACGACCATTATACTGTTGGTATAAAGTAATGTCTTGCCCTCTTAGTTGAAGAATACCAAAGAGTAAAAATGTTAATGCAAGAAGTCGTTTACGTATTTTCATAGGTTACTATGTAAATGTACGTGATTAATTTTATCGTTTTAAGGTAAAATGATTGAAATATTCTCTACCATCTTGTAAAGTAATAGCAAACCAATAGTCGTCATTAGGTAAGTTTACTCCATTAAAAGTACCATCCCAACCAAGCCCGGAAGGGCTTATTTGTTTAATTAGTTTACCATAACGATTAAATATTTTAATTTTTGTATTTGGTTGGATAGGATTAGAAATCCCTAATACTTGCCAAGTGTCATGCACGCCATCATTATTTGGAGTAAAAAATCTTGGAAAGCCAATTACGGAAACGTTTTGTTTTACAATACCACAATTGTTTTTAACATCCATTACATGAATAGTATACATTCCTGGATATACATTGTTTAAAATATTACTAGGTTGGTATGGCGTATATAAAACACCATCGTTGTTATATAATGCATATTCATAAATCCCTTCTCCAGAAGTTAAAACGGTAATGGTATTGCTAATGTTTCCATCTATAATTTCAACAGTATCTATGGTTGCTGTATTGGAAGCTTCAACAATTATTGTTCTCGATTTATCACAATTGTTAGCGTTTGTAATAGTCACTGTGTAATTACCAACTTCATTCACTTGAATTTCATTTGTTGTTTCACCAGAAGACCAAGAGTAGGTGTAATCATTTGGATTTCCTATAACTCCACTAGACAGTGTTATGGTTTGCGGATAAAAATTTAAACAATAAAACGTTGTTTCGTCTTCTAAAATATCTGGCCGTTCATTGATTATTAATGCGACTTCACTAATTCCGTAGCAAGCATTATTATCCTCAGCTCTTGCAAATAATGTTTGTGAATAGGGAGTTGTATTTGTGTATGGAGTTGTTAATTCGTTTTGTTCTAAAAGTGCATCGTTATATGTTTCATAATAGGTGATAGGAAGTGTAATACCATTTATGTTTTGAATGTCTGTAGTAAAGTCATCAAGATTAAAGGTGTTTATTCCGTCTTCGGAATCTATTTCATCACAAACTTCTGGTGGAAAATAATTTTGAATTTGAGTAGTGCTTACTTCCAACGTAAGTGAAGCAACAGAAAAGCAACCTGTACTGTTATTAATAATTTGCGCGTATACAGTTTCTGGGTTTTGTGTATTAGTAAAACTATTTCCATCTATTTCATTTATACTATTTTCTGCATCTATTTGTTCTTCATAAAATTTAACTAGAGCATTTGTATTTCCAATAGTTAGAGATTCTTGTGCTTGAAAGAGATTGAAAATGGTTAGTCCATCTACGGTACCATCTTCATCACATTGAAAAAGTGAACTATTACTACTTGAAGGGGGCGCCAGAGTTACTAAATTTAAAGGGGTAATATTTTTACAATCAGGTTCGTTAGCGTCTTCAATTCTTACAAAAAGGGTGGTATTGGAGCTATAATACGGGCTTGTTAAAGGGCTCATATTACTTATAGCTTGCGCATTGGTTTCGTGATAGGTGATATTTACTTGTGAAGCGTTTTGACCGTCTAGTATTTCTTCGGTTTTAGATTCTAAATCAAAAAAAGTAACGCCATCCATTGCGTCTCCATCGTCGTAATTATCACAACTTTCTAAATTGGTTGGAGCAGCAAAATTTGGACCTGAGTTTACTGTTAATTCAAAAGGAGCAATATCAAAACAACCATTAGCTGTATTTGTAAGTCTCGCATATATTGTTTTTGGATTTTCAAGATTTGTATATGGACTAGTTAATGGGCTAGTATTTAGGTTTGCATCGCTTTCGGAATCATGATAGGTGACATTTACATTGGTTTGCGTACCAATTATAGATGGTGTATTGTTATCTAAATTAAAAGTTGTTGAGCCATCATCAAAAGGTGCTGTTACATCACAGGCTTCCATGTTTAGTGCATCAGCAGAACCTGAATTATTAGTTGGTGGTTCTGCAAATTCTGCAGTTCCAGTCCATTCTAAAGTAAAAGGACTTGTACCAACAGGTCTATCTATAACAATATAGTATGTCTCTCCAGCAAGAACATCAAGCCATCTAACAAAACTGTTTCCTTGTCCACCTGGACCTTCGGAAGTGTCTGTTTCTGTATCATTCATTCCCGTAAGGTTGTTTCCTTGATTTGCAGCTTGCGGATTTGTAGTAGAGCATCTAATTGCTTGCCCAATTGCACCACAACTTACATTTGGACCAAATACAAAAAAGTCATAATCAATTTCAATTCTTCCACTTCTAGGTCTTAAAGTAAAACCAAGTGTACCATTATTAACTACAGTAACTTGTAGCCATAAGCTATTGTTTTCGCTACTAGAACAAGTGTTTGATCCAGAAAGCTCTTGTGTGCCAATACCGTTTGCGTCTAAATTTACACTAGAATTTCCACAAACAATAACAGCATCTATACAATCTGTTGGTAATTGAGCGAAAGTAAATTGCACAAACAGAATTAGAATGGATAGTATAAGTAGTTTACGATTTGTTTTCAAAAGGGCGATTATCTTTTAAGTGTGAAGTGATTAAAATATTCTCTTCCGTCTTGTAACGTAACGGCAAACCAATAATCATCATTAGGTAGGTTTTCCCCATTAAATGATCCATCCCAACCTTGACCAATTGGACTAATTTGTTTTATTAATTTTCCATAGCGGTTATATATTTTAATCTTAGTATTTGGTTGAAAGATACTAGAAACACCATACACTTGCCAATAATCATTTACGCCATCATTATTTGGTGTAAAGAATTTAGGGAAACCAATTACTGATACTTTTTCTTCTACAATACCACAACCGTTTTTTATATCTCTAATAGAGACAGTATAGATTCCTCCAGGGGCTACATTTGTAAATGTATTACTTGTTTGATAATATGCATATAACCCAGCATCATTAAAAATGGCATATTCATATTCTCCTTCTCCAGAAGCATTAACAACTATTGTATTATTAGAGACTGCATCTAGAACCTCTATAGAATCAATAGTAGCGATATTTGAAGCTTCGACTATAATCGTTCTGGATTTTTCACAATTTTCGGAGTTGGTAACGGTAACTGTATAGCTTCCAGCTTCATTAATTAGAATTTGGTTTGTAGTTTCTCCATTAGACCATAGATAAGTATACTCATTAGGATTGCCAATAACACCACTTTCTAACGGTATTGTTTCTGGATAGGAATTTAAACAATAATAAGTTGTTTCGTCTTCTACTAATTCTGGGCGTTTATTTATTGTTAATGTAATTTCACTAATACCATAGCATGCATTGTTGTCTTCAGCTCTAGCATAAATAGTTTGCGTGTAAGGCTCTATGTTTGTGTATGGAGATACTAATTGGTTTTGCTCTACTAGAGCATCATTATAGTTTTCATAATAGGTAATAGGTAGCGCAATACTATTTAAGTTTTGAATCTCTGCAGTAAAATCATCTAAGTTAAAGGTGTTTAAACCGTCTTCAGAGTCTAATTCATCACATACAGGTTGCGGCGTATAGTCTTGTATTTGAGTTGTGCTAACTTCTAGTCTAAGTTTTGCAATTACAGCACATTCTGTTGTGTTATCTGTTATTAGAGCAAAAATTTCTTGAGGATTACTTGTATTTGGAAAGCTAGTTGCATCTACTTCATTTTCTTCATTTTGAGCATCTATTAATAAAGTGTGAAAGGTTACAGAAACATTTGTAGCACTTCCCGTTAATGCATCTTCTGCTTCTGTTAGGTTGAAAACTGTGTTGCCGTCTATAGTTCCATCTTCATCACATTGAAATAAGCTACTGTCATAGCGATTTGGTTTCGGGTTTACTGTAATATTAAAAGAGGTAGTATCAAAGCAGTCAGGGTTTAGGTTGTTTTCTATTCTCGCAAAAATAGTCTCATTTATTGGTGTAACATTATAATATGTGTTTGCTAATGGCGGATTATTATTAGTAGCGTCTGTTAGCGAATTATGATATGTTATGGTGTAATCTGCGGCGTTTTGTGTGCCTAATACATCACTATTAAAGTCAGTAAGTAATATATCTGTTTGTCCATTGGTATCATCTCCATCATTACTGCCATCATCACATGTTATAAAGTCATCGACAGTATTAGCTATTGGAGTATTAAAAATTTGTAAACGGAATGTTGTAGTATCGTAACAGTTAGGATTATTAATATTATGTATTCTAGCAAAAATGGTTTCCGGGTTTGTTTGATTATCATATGCTCCAACGATTTCATTTTCATTATTGTTAGCGTCTACTTGATTTTCAAAATAATGAACACTATAAATGTTAGGGTCTTGGGTATCTAAAATTTGAGCGTCTTGACTGGAAAGGTCGAAAGCCCAGTGTGCGTTATTGTTGTCATCGCAAACAATATAGTCGTTTGGTTGCGTGGCAGTAGGTATATCGTAGTATTCAATGATGGCTTTTCCTTCCAGAGTTTCACAATCTGCAGAGTTTAAATCTATTATTAACTCATAAGACCCTGGTTGCGATATGGTTAGGTCGTAGCTTGAGTTTGGTAATGGTGTTCCGTTATAAGACCAGGAATAGGTAGCTCCTGGTATATCATCTGCAAAAAGAGTAAATATATCTCCTGTGCAAAGCGGTAGAAAAGTGGTTTCTGTAGCGTTTCCAGTAATATCAATTTTTTCAGTAAAAAAGGAAGAGATAAAAGGAGGAAGTCCTTGTCTTGCATTTCTTCCATTTAAATCTATGTTTGCATGTTGGTAATTACAACCTATACCAATGGTGTTAGGGTTTTCAATTGTGCTTAAAAACGGAACTCCTGTATTGTAGGTTTCACTTAGTGATCTAAAAATTTTCCCGTTAGGAGCTAGTTGTAACGCACTTCGGTACATTTGTCTGTCGTCTATAACCACTTCACTAGCACTAATATTTGCCGCATTTAGATCGTATTGTAATAATGCTCCATATTGTGCATTAGGGTTCGAAAAATCGGAATTTGGAGTTTCATAATATGTAGTGACATATAGCAATTGGCTGTCTGGAGAAAACTCTAAACCATAGGAGGATTGCGGTTTTGATGTAGCACTATTAAAATTAATATTAATTTGCTGTCTATTGCTTACTAATCCTGTATCCGTATCGAAATCGAAAAGAAATAAACCTTGACCAATATTGGCAGCTGCTAATTTTGTGCCATCTGGAGAGAATTTTAGGTAACCTCTTTTTTCGTCTATATTGATTCCTGAATTAGAAGCTACGGGAGTTAGGTTTATTCCTGTGTTGGAAACTTCATAAGCATAAAAAGTATCATTTCTATCACCTCCACTGCTGTCTGCAAAAGTAATTACCCAAATGTTTCCAGATTCGCAATCTTTTAATACTGCACTAAGTTTTTCTGAAGTATTACTAAGCAACTGTATGTTTTTTGTTGCCGTTACGCTACCAAAACCTGCATTTAGAGACATGTCCACTTCCGAGTAGTGAAAACCTTCATCTATAGAGCCTTGATATTCGGTATCTACGGTAAAAATATAATAAATATCTTCATCCTCTGGTTTCGGAATAATTATGGCAGATTGTGTGCTAGAAGGATTTCCTTTTAAGCTATTTCCATTAGGCATTACGTTATGTGCTTTATCAAACACGGTTATACCATCTGTATAAAATAATAGATTTCCATCTTGGTCCGAAATACTAGTGCAACCCTCGTCTGTTCTTAACTGTCCGTCTGTAATTGAAATAACAGTTCCAGTAGTAGTATTAAATTGAATCCCTGCATTATCTCCAAAATACCAATTGGATGCTTGATCTTGAGAATAAGAAATAGCAAATGTTAAAAAAAGTAGATATAGTATTTTTTTCATCTTATGTAGCAATAGCTACCAAAGATATTACATTTTTAATGGAATAAAGGAAGGTGAATGTTAAATTGAATAGACTTTCCTAATTTACAAATCTCTGTTTTTTAAAATTCTGTACGATAAGAATAAAAATAAAGCAGTCCAACAAAGTACAATAAGAAACTCATAACCATGTACAGCATAGTCATAGGTAAGATCTATTTTATCTGGGAACTTGGTCATTACTATACGTTGAAAAGGTTGGTCAATTAATTTGTACATCGACTTTAATGGGAAGAAATTTTGAATTTTTTCTGCAAGTTCAAAGTTACTTTGCCAAGTAATCAATCCTAAAATAATGTTTTCTAGTATGAATAATATAAATAAAAATGCTAATGCAAATGCCGAGCGTTTTACTAGCATTCCAAAGAATAAACACAGAGTGAAAAAGCCTACTAATTTTACAAAATATGCTGCTATGAAATTTGTTTCTCTAAATATGATACTAGCTTCAGTATAGCTAGAATAATACATGCCAATACAAAAGGAAGCAACTGTTATTAAAATAGTAGCTACTAATGAAAAGAAAACAATGGTATAAAATTTAGAGAGTATAAACTCTTTTTTACTTAAACCATCAATAAGGTTTTGTTTTATCGTTTTGTTGCTATATTCATTACCAATCATACTAACAACAACAATAGCAAAAAAGAATTTAAATTGCGCTGCGAAAAACGTAGTAATATGCCAGATTATAGGAAAGTTGAATATCCCTAGTTCGCCTAATTCTAAAGTGAAAAAACCAAAGAAGTTTATCTTAATAGAAGATAAAATTAATACGGTAAAAGGTAGGACAAAGGAAACAAATATAAGTACTTTACTAGCTCTGTTTAGAAGTAATTTTTGTAATTCAAGATTTAATAGTCGTAACATGTGATAATTTTTTGTGCTGAAGCATGTCCAGTATGAGTTGGATGAATTAGTTGTTGTCTGTAAGTTGAAGAAATTGTTCTTCTAAACTTTCTTTACGTTTTACTAAATGCGATAAGACGATACCTTTTTCAAACATTAATTTGTTAAAATTAGTAGCATCCATTGGTTCGTTTAAAAAAGCCGTAATTAATCCGTTTTCCACTTTTATGTTTTTAAAAACAGCGTCATTTTCTAAGCATTTTAATAGTTCTTCTTGTTTTTCAGTTTTTAATTCAAAAAAACCATGACTAGAAATCATCTCGTCTACACGCCCTGAGTATAATTTCTCACCTTTACGAAGCACTACAACGTGTGAGCATACTTTTTCCACTTCATCTAATAAGTGAGAAGCTAAAAGAATGGTTGTTCCATTTGCAGCAATATCTTTTATTATCTTTCTAATTTGATGAATTCCTTGCGGATCTAATCCATTTGTAGGTTCATCGAGTATTAAAATTTCAGGATCATTTAGCAAAGCAGAAGCAATTGCTAGACGTTGTTTCATACCTAAAGAGTAGGTGTTAAACTTGTGGTCTTTTCTGTCTACTAAGCCAACAACTTCAAGTTTTTCTTCAATTTTACTATAGGCTACACCTTTAATTTTGCAAACCAGTTTTAGGTTTTGTGCTGCTGTCATGTATGGATAAAAGTTTGGACGCTCGATTATTGCTCCCACTTTTTTTAATGCATCATGTGTAGATACATTACCATCAAACCATTTAAAGTCTCCTTGGGTTTTGTTTACTACATTTAAAACAATACCTAAGGTTGTAGATTTTCCGCTTCCGTTTGGTCCTAGAATACCATAAACGTTTCCTCTGTTAATAGTAAATGAAAGATCTTTTACTGCTGTGACAAAACCAAATTTTTTAGTAAGGTTATTAATCGTTAAAATAGATTCCAAAATATAAAGGTTTGATGGATTAGTTATTAGTAAGACGAAGTACGCGAAAAATTGTTACAATAAAATAAAAAAAGCACGCTAATTATTTAAATTAGCGTGCTTTAGTTTCCATGAATAGTATCTGAAATTAATTCCAGTTTTCTTCAAAGTCTAAGTTATCGTAATCGTCGACGTCATAGCCATCATCAAATTCATCAAATTCGTCTAGGTCGTCACTTTCAAAGTTTTTAATAGGAGCTTCATCTGGAATTTGACCATGAACAAACATGAGGTTTGGGTAGTCTGTTCCTTCCGCTTCATCTACAATTTCAGCAAGCTCTACATAAAATGTCCACATGCTTAAAAAATCATAGACATAAATTAGCTTGGTTTGCATTTCATGAACTACATCATTTATGGTAGATTCGTTCATTAAGCGAACAGCATTCGCACCTTCACTAACATCAAACATCGAGATCTCTTCCCCTTGTTCCCAAGCATCATTACTTATATAAAAAGAGGCCATTTCTAAACCATCAAATCCAAAGGATTGTGTGATTGTATTGTGTAAATCTTCTAAGGTGTCTGTTTCACGAATTTCTAAATCGCGAAAAACATCCTCTTCGGTATCGTTATCTAGTATTATTCTAAATCTATAAATCATTTTTTGTTATTGTGTTGTTAAGTTATTAAGGTCGCTTAATAACTACAGGAATCTTGTTTGTTGCTTGCGCTTCGTTTAAAACAACAAATTCTTTGCAAAGATACTTATTTTTTAAATTATTTACTGAAACGATGTAGTGTAAATGTCATCGCACTTAATAGAAAAAATGCACCAATTTGGTGTGCTACACCTAACCAAACTGGCACTTGTAAAATAACAGTGCAAACACCAAGAATAAACTGAAGTGTAACAAGTGCTATTAATGCTTGTATGGCTTTGTTTTGATAAACAGTGCGTTTTATGTTTCTAGATTTTTTCCAAATTAAAAACACCATAAAAACAACTAGGTAAGCGAGTATTCTATGTACAAACTGTACACCGCTTTTTCCTTCGATAAAGTTTAAGTAAACAGGGTTTTTCTCTATTAAAACGGTTTCATGCATAAATTTACCTTCGTTCATCATTGGCCAATGGTTGTGTATAAAACCGGCATCTAGTCCTGCTACAAAAGCACCATAAATAATTTGTATAATCAATATAGTTAAGCTCAATTGTACGATTTTTTTAAAGCTTTTATGTATGGTTTTTTTATTAGGAAACATTAAATCTAAAGCGACCCAAAAGGTATACGCAAAGGTGATAAACGCAGTTGTTAAATGTGCTGAAAGTCTAAAATGGCTTACATCTGGATTATCAACTAACCCACTTTTTACCATATACCAACCTAGAAAGCCTTGGAAAGCCCCAAGACATAAAAGAATTACAGATTTTTTTATTGTAGGTTTACTAAGTTGTTTGGTAATTAAAAAGTATAAAAATGGAAGAAAAAATACCATGCCAATAAACCTACCAATAACGCGGTGTAACCATTCCCAAAAATAAATGTCTTTAAAATCTTGAAGATTAAAATGATTATTTAACTTTTGGTATTCTGGATATTGTTGGTATAAATTAAAAGCTTCTTGCCATTCGATGTCATTCATTGGTGGAATGGTACCAGAAATAAGTTTGTAATTTGAAATAGATAAACCAGAATGTGTAAGTCTAGTTATACCACCAACTACAACCATAATAAAAATTAAAATACATCCAGTTAGTAGCCAGTAGATTACTTTTTTATTATCTTTTTTCATGTTTAAATTAATTCTTTTTCAAAACATAAACTATTTTCAATACCTACGTATTGACCATAGTTTGGTATTAATTGATAGTTATTTTTTTTATAAAATTGCACAGCTTCTACTTGTCTTATTCCAGTTTCTAGGATGCATTTTTTGTAACCAATTTCTTTAGCCCAATTTTCTAAGGCTTCTAATATTTTGGTTGCAACACCTTGACTTCTAGTTTCGCTTAGTGTAAACATGCGTTTAATCTCTACACTAGTTGTATTATATTCTTTAAAAGCGCCACAACCAACAGGTTTATTCTCTAGATATGCAACAATGGTATTTTTTAAAACGTCAATATTATTGTATTGGTTGTAAAAGTCATGCTCGTCACCATCTGTAATTTTTAAATATGCATCTAGTTGTTTTACTAAATTAATGAAGTCTTTGTTTTCTGAGTTAGTTCTAACTAAATGCATTTTTTTTATCCTTTTTTGAATACAGCTTATTGTTCACTAATTTCAAGTCCTAAACGTTTTCCTTCTTTTAGCATTAATTGAAAAGCGGCATCAAATTCGTTTGGAATAACTCCTTCTAAAATTGCTTCTTTTATGGTTTCTTTAATGATGCCAATTTCTTTAGAAGGTTTTAAGTTGAAAGTTTTCATGATTTCTTCTCCAGAAATGGGAGGTTGAAAATTACGAACGCTATCTCTTTCTTCAACCTCTATAATTTTTTCACGAACAATCTTAAAGTTATTATGATATTTTTTAAATTTATTTGGGTTTTTTGTGGTTATATCTGCTTCGCAAAGCGTCATTAAATCGTCCACATAATCTCCAGCATCAAATACCAAACGTCGCACTGCAGAATCTGTAACAGCTTGTGCTAAAACAATAGGTCTAGAACTCATAAATACCATTTTTTGAACAAATTTCATTTTGTCATTTAATGGCATTTTTAGTCTTTTAAATAAATGATAGACCATTTTAGAGCCTTCAAATTCATGCGAATGAAAGGTCCAACCTACTTTTTTACTAAATCTTTTTGTTGGTGCTTTTCCAATATCATGCAATAATGCAGCCCAACGCAACCAAAGATTATCTGTGTTTGGGGCAATATTATCTACAACCTCTAAAGTGTGATAAAAATTATCTTTATGTTTTTGTCCTTCAACTTCGTCAATTCCTTTTAAAGCTGTTAGTTCTGGTAATATATACTGTAATAAACCGGTTTGTTCTAATAGTAAGAACCCAATAGAAGGTTTTTTAGCCGAAAGAATTTTATTCAATTCTACTACAATACGTTCTTTGGTAATTATCTTTATTCGTTTGTTATTTCTAGAAATAGCATCCAGTGATTCTTTTTCAATATTAAAATGAAGCTGTGTTGCAAAACGTATTGCACGCATCATACGTAACGGATCATCACTATAGGTAATGTCTGGGTTTAAAGGTGTTTTAATGATTTTAGCATCTAAATCTGGAACACCTTGAAAAGGATCTAGAAGGTTTCCAAAATTATCTTCGCTTAAATCTAAAGCAAGTGCATTAATCGTAAAGTCTCTTCGGTTTTGATCGTCTTGCAATGTACCATTTTCTACAACTGGATTTCTACTGTCTTCGTTGTAGGATTCTTTTCTTGCTCCAACAAATTCAATTTCAATATCGTCATAACGAAGCATTGCTGTTCCGTACGTTTTAAATACTTGTACTTTTGGTTTGTTGGGTAAATTTTTGGCTACTTGTTTTGCTAGAGCAATTCCGCTACCAATAGCAACAATATCTATATCTTTAGCTGTGCCACGTTTTAAAATAAAATCGCGGACAAAACCACCAATAACAAAACTTTCTAAATTTAATTCTTTAGCAGATTTTGATATTATTTTAAATATTTTATGATTTAATGCTTGTTTGTAGTTCATAGACTAAATTCCAAAAAGTCAAAATTCAAATTCCAAGATATACTTTTTGGAATTTAGCACTTGGCGTTTTATTTTTTACTTTCGTATAACTTTAACAATACCATTACTACCTAACTTAATAATAGACGATGGTTTTGTTGGTTTTTTTTCGTTTTGCAAATTTACAACATAGTCTACACCTTTTAAAATGTCGGGACTTATTTCTTTAAAGGATTTTGGGGTAGGTTGGCCACTTATATTTGCTGAGGTTGAAACTATTGCTCCATTAATTTTTCTACATAATTGGTAACAAAACTCATCATCGGGAATTCGAATCGCAATTGTTTTATCTTCTGCAATTAAATTTTGTGCTACATTTTGTGCATCATCATAAATGATGGTTATTGGTGTTTCGGAAATATCAAAAATACTTTGTGCAGCTTCAGGTATTTTTTTCACGTATTTTTTTAGCATTCTATCATCTGCAACTAAGCAAATCATAGCTTTCGTTTCTATGCGTTTTTTTAGCTTGTATATTTTTTCAACAGCTTCTGCATTGGTAGCATCACAGCCAATACCCCAAACGGTATCTGTTGGATATAAGATTATTCCTCCATTTTTTAGCGTTTCAACGGTGTTTTTAATTTCTTTGTGCATATATAATTGAAAAAAATATAACTGTTTTTTTGATTTTTTTTGAAACTACAATTTTATTAAATGAATAGATAAGAATCCATAAAACTAATTGTAATTTTGCGTTATGAAGTACGAAGTTAAAAGTAATTTTTCAGAATTTGAATCTGTATTAAAAGATTATATTCTAAATTTTGATAATCAAGGGGATGATTATGGCAACCAGAAGCGAAATTCGTTAAAACTATTTCAGTTAAATGATCTAACTATAAACATTAAATCGTTTCGTGTTCCTAATTTAGTGAATCAAATTGTTTATCGATTTTTTAGAAAAAGTAAAGCCGAACGTTCTTTTGTATATGCAAATAAATTACTCGATTTACAAATAGGTACTCCGCATCCAATAGCTTACTTTGAGTTGCCAAGTCCTTTATTATTTAAGAAAAGTTATTATGTAAGTGAACATTTAGATTACGAATTAACGTTTAGAGAATTATCGCATAATCCAGATATGCCAGATCATGATAAAATATTGAGAGCATTTACTCGCTTTACTTTTATGCTGCATGAAAAAGGGATTCATTTTTTAGACCATTCTCCAGGAAATACTTTAATTAAAAAAGTAGGAGCGGAGTATCAATTTTATTTGGTGGATTTAAATAGAATGGAATTCAAAGAAATGTCATTTAATGAAAGAATACATAATTTTGCTAGATTAACAATGTATAAGCCAATTGTTGAAACCATGAGCGATGAGTACGCAAAAGTTTCGGGTGAGGATTACAATAAGGTTTTTAATTTAATGTGGAAGGAAACGGAAGCTTTTCAAGAAAAATTTCACAGAAAAAGAAGGCTTAAAAAGAAGCTGAAATTCTGGAAAAAGTAATTTTTATCGCAATTGTAAAGCGGTATTTAATAAATAATAGAGTATTAAGTTAAAAGTTACTAAAAACTATTCTCTTCCTCTACGTAATAGCCAAAGTTTTAAATAGCGCATAAAAACAACATAAGCTTGTATTGTACCAATGGTAAAACCTACAAGACCATCTAAAAAACCTCTTTGCATAATATAATGTTTAAAAAAGCCATATAAGGGTTTTATTACAAAATGATAAGGCGTTAGTTTACCTGTTTTTTTGTCATAATCTTTAGCTTGCCACCAAGCGTATCGATTCATTTTTTCTAAATACTTATCAAAAGTAATATAAGTGTTGTGGTAAAATTTATTTGTTAATTTACCAACACTGCCTTCTACTTTTATTTCTGCATGTACGTGTTTATCTTCGTATTTGCATAAATCACGTTTAAAAAGACGAATTACTTTGTCGTTTCTCCAACCACTATAATGTACACGTTCTCCCATGAAGTGGTTCATTCTGCCAATCCAATAAGCAACATGTTCTATTTTAGGTTGTTTTAATATTGCTAGTATTTCTTTTTTTAGTTCTGGGGTAACACGTTCATCTGCATCTACTAATAGAATCCATTCGTATTTGGCTTGCGGGATTGCCCAATTTTTTTGTGAAGCAGAGTATTCATATTCACGACGTATTACTTTTGTTGCTAATTCTTGAGCTTTTTCAAAAGTACCATCTGTACTCAAACTATCTACAACTAGTATTTCGTCTGCAAAACTTACAGATGCAATAACAGCTTCAATGTTATGAATTTCATTTCCGGTAGGAATAATCGCAGTGAGTTTATTCATTGTTTTTTTGTAAAGTATATGCTTTGTTATAGCTTTTAAAAGTAAAGTAGTTTAAACGTTTTCGCATTTTATACTTTCGCACCAAATTTAAAGGTTTTTGTTTTAAATAGCTTTTATCTTTATGTAAAAATGAAATACTTGCATTTATGATGCGTTCGCTAGACTTTCCATCAAAATAAGGATGTAAATCTTGAATATAATTTTCAATATTTTTAATCAAGTTATCCGGATGTGTTAGCGCTTTTCGAAATATTTTTTCTAAATCGGCAGCTTGGGATACATGTAATAAAAAATCGTGTTGAAAAGTATGATTAAAAGTTACTACTGGTTTTTTTTGTAATAAAAATTCTTGAATTGCAGAGGTGGTGTCAGCAAACATTATATCTGCTTTTTTATATAAAGGAATTAAATCTGTTGTGTTGAAAAATGTGAAATTGGCATTGTTTATAGATTTCCATTTGCTAATAATGGCTTTTGGTAGTTTTGGATGTAATACCATGATAAAATGAAAAGTTCCAGTCGAGGATAATCTTTTAATTTCCTCGTAAACCGAATTGTTGTAGGCTAGACTTAGACTTTGTGTAAAAGTAGAAGCTATCATAATGGTGTTTTTGCTTTCTTTTTTTTCAATAGGAAACAAAGGGTCTACTTTGCTCCAGCCAGTCTCTATTACTTCAAAATATGGATGTTTTTTTTGTTGCGCTTTAAAACCATTTGTGGTAGAAGGTCCTTGTGTGCAATACAAATCGAAAAACCCGCGAAGCCTAAAGTGCGAAAAAGTATTTTTCTTTGAAGGTCTTTTTTGAGCATTAAAACCATGAAATACCTGTACTTTTAATCCGGAAATAAAATCGGGAACACTATCTGTTGCAGTTAATACAACATCTGGTTTGTAGTTTATAACTTCTTGAATGGTTTGTAAAGTATTCTTTTTTTCTTGGATTGCTTTTTTGCCATCGGTTATGTCTGCAAACCATTTTACAGTGTAACCACGTTTTGTAATTTCAATATCTAAAGGCATACCAATTGGTAGTGCATAACTATAAGATATGTATATTAAAAACTTGTACTGCATTAATTTTATTGTTTTTGTTAAAGTAATTTTTTACTGTTAGTTTACTCGTTTTTCTAACCAATTTAAAAGGTATTCTAAGATAGTTGGAGGGCAAAGGTCTAAACTTTGCATGCCTAAAAATAATTTGTTTTTACTTTTTCTGTTCAATTTATATTTATACCAAAATAGTGGTTTTTTATAAGATCTAAAATACATAAGTTGCAAGTCGTCTTTAAAATAACAGGTTTCGTTTTTTATTTCTAGATGATTTGCTAATCCTTGAGGCGTAAATTGCGTATTGTCTCTAAATCTGTGTTTTATGTTATTAATGAACACCTCTTTATTTTCGTTGAAATATTTTTCGAAAGTAGATTTACGAAGTGGATGTGGTGTATGCTTAAAATTATAATAGGAATTAAAGCCTAGAAGTCTAGCTGCATTTTGCTGTATAGATTTATGACCAGTTCTAGGTTTTTTTAACTTTTTATAAAGTATATCGGTATCGAACTTTAACCATTTCCCTCTTAAAACGGGAAGCCCATTTTTAAAAAAATCATCTGGTTTTGTTTCTTTAATTAAAAAGAAATCGTCGTTAAAGTAAATAAAATGTTCTGCTAAATTGGGTATTCTGTATATGCAAGTTTCAATAGGTCTACAGTTAAAAACTGGTAAATAGGTTTCGTAATTTGCAAAAACAACACTATGATCTACTATGTTTACCTTGTTGTATTTGCTTTTTTTAGGTGTTAAAAAACCAGGAGTTTGTTCGTCTGTAACTACATGAATATTTCTAATATATGGAGCGAATTTTAAAATAGAATCTATAGTGAATTTAATTTCATTAACTTGGTCATACCGTGTT
Source organism: Lacinutrix cladophorae (assembly GCF_053604645.1). Taxonomy (NCBI): domain Bacteria; kingdom Pseudomonadati; phylum Bacteroidota; class Flavobacteriia; order Flavobacteriales; family Flavobacteriaceae; genus Lacinutrix; species Lacinutrix cladophorae. Next base: position 96,698 of record NZ_JBSHNR010000073.1, read on the forward strand.
CTAAACTTTTTTGTTTTCGCTTTTTTATTATCTTTTATATATGGTAAAATCTTTGCTTTATGCTTTTCATCTTCCCCATCTACCCAAAGTATTACAGCATCAATTGGTTTTTGTGTTGTATTTTCTTTTGTCATAATAGTAATTAATTAAAAGTAAAATTAATTTACTTTGGTAATAACGTGGTTTTTATTTTCTTGTTTTGGTAGTATAAAATAATCTCCTATGATTTTATTGTATGCTTCAGGATAAAACTCTTTTCTTGCATCTGATGGGTAAAAGGTCATTTCCCCAAAAATAGATTTTCCGTTTATCGAATAAAAATCTACACGAACGAAGGGTAATTTGTCTGCTAATTTTTCAGAAAGCATTGCCATTTCTTGAAGATTGCTAGGTTTTTCTATATCAGAAGAAATGCTTTTGTAGTTTTTACTTTTACCAAAGGGTAATATATTAAATTCTAAATCAAAACAACCTTGTTTATGGTCTTCATCTCTATCTATATGCACATCAATAAACTTTGGTTTTCCGTTAAAGCAATAAAATTTATAATCTACTAATGAGTTTTTGTTATTTTCTTTTAAGAATTTTTCAATTATAATTTTAGGCTTTATGTCCTTATAAGCCCATTCTTGACCTTTTCGGTAGTATTGGTTTTTACTTAACCATTTGTTAAATAGATTTTTTGCTTTTTTAGTATCTAGCTTATTTTTATTGGTAACAATTAAATTATGGTTGTTGGTATGATTAGCTTTAACTACAAATTTGTTTGGTAATTTATTAAAATCTATGTTATTAACGTTATCATAAACAGCATAAAGTTCATTAAGATATTGTGCGCCAATTTTTTTTTCAACATAAGATCTAACAGCATGTTTATCTGCTAGTAGTGTTAGTATTTTTGGACGATAAAAAACCTTGTACCATTCAATTTTAGCATTAAACTCAATCGGGTTTTCTAAATTTAATTTTTTTCCTGAAAAGTATTCATAATGGTATTTTACATATAATTTAGAGGGTAGAAATCGCATTTTTCTAAGCGTTCTTAATGTAAATTTACGAATACTCTTAATCATTAATTTTTAGGTTTCAACAAATATAGTAAAAGTAAAAAGCTTTTATAAGAAGTGTTTTTATAAAAAAACCGCAATGAAATTTCAAAGCGGTTTATAATTAAATTTTTGTTTGTTTTTAAACAGCTACATCATATTCACGTAAAGCATCATTTAAAGAAGTCTTCTTATCTGTACTCTCTTTACGTTTGCCTATAATTAAAGCACAAGGTACTTGAAATTCTCCTGCAGCAAATTTCTTAGTGTAACTTCCAGGAATTACAACAGAACGCGCTGGTACAACTCCTTTGGTTTCTATCGGTTCATCTCCAGTTACGTCTATAATTTTAGTACTCATAGTTAGTACCACATTAGCACCTAAAACCGCTTCTTTTTCTACGCGAACACCTTCTACCACAATACAACGTGAACCTATAAAAGCTCCATCTTCAATAACAACAGGTGCAGCTTGTAAAGGTTCTAAAACACCACCAATACCAACACCACCAGAAAGATGTACATTCTTGCCAATTTGCGCACAACTACCAACAGTTGCCCATGTGTCTACCATTGTTCCTTCGTCTACATATGCTCCAATATTAACGTAACTTGGCATTAAAATGGTTCCAGGAGAAATATATGCTCCATGTCTAGCAACTGCATTTGGTACTACACGAATTCCTTTTTCTGCATATCCTGTTTTTAGTGGTATTTTATCATGATACTCGAAAATACCAACCTCAAGGGTTTCCATTTTTTGAATAGGAAAATATAAAACTACTGCTTTTTTTACCCATTCATTTACTTGCCAACCATCTGTAGTTGGTTCTGCTACTCTAAGTTTCCCTAAATCTAAAAGGTTTACAACCTCCTTAATTGCAGAAATAGTTTGTGGTTCTTTTAATAAATCTCTGTTGTTCCAAGCTGTTTCAATTAGCTGTTGTAATTCTTTCATTGCTATTATATATTTGCATTTTCATTAATACGAAAACTGCTATTGTTTCAAATTTTAGTTCTGCAAAGATAAATCTATAATTGGTTTATATAAAAGGTTGTATTAAAAATATAGTATAAATACCAAAACAATAAAATTAGCCTTATTTTTGTAAAATAATAATAATAACTTATTAAAATAACTCTCCTTTTTTGAGAATGTGTATGGCAAGAATTTTAGCATTAGACTTTGGTACCAAAAGAACAGGAATAGCAGTAACAGACGAATTGCAAATTATTGCTTCTGGTTTAACTACAATAGATACTAAAGAGTTAATTACTTTTTTAAAAGACTATTTTTCTTTAGAAAAAGTAGAGCTAATTCTAATAGGTGAGCCTAAGCAAATGAATAATGAGGTTTCTGAAAGTGAAGTCGCAATTCAAGCTTTTATTAAAAAATTCACTATTGCTTTTCCCGAGATGCCGATGCAGCGTGTAGATGAACGCTTTACTTCTAAAATGGCTTTTCAAACAATGATAGATTCTGGTTTATCTAAAAAAAAGCGTAAGAATAAAGCATTAGTTGATGAGATTAGTGCTACTATTATTTTACAAAGTTATCTGTATTCAAAATAGATTTTACTTTTTTTAATCGTTTAGTATGTATTTTATCGATTAAAAAAGCAAAAAAAATTCATTTAACGAGAATTTTTATTCAGTTGTCTAAAAATTAGATAGTTATAAGTTTGTGCGTATATATTTGTTGCAACCCAAATTTATTAACTTATGAAAAATCACTACTTTACAATGCTTGTATTGGCATTATTCTCGTTTACACAAATTCACGCACAATTTTGTCCTCCAACGGGATATGCAACTCCTTCTAATCTATATTTTATATATGAAGCAGGATCTTCAAATTGTGTCGATAGACCAACAACAGTGACCGTTGAGTCCTCCACCTTTACACAAACATCTTGTCAAGATCAATTATCTGTTTATGAATTGTCTTCTGGATCATCATTAGCCGATACAGAAAATATAGCTGTAGACTTTGGTTTTTCTATTTGTGAATATTCAGGTGGAACATTATCTGCAGAAGAATTTGAATTAATTTTTAAATCCATGCTAAAAGTATATCCTAATCCAGTTACACGTGGCGATAACTTACATATTGAAATAGGTGTAAATACTTCTGTAAAAGTAGAAGTGTATAATGTTACAGGAAAGAAAATGCTAAGTACTAATAAGTCACATTTAAACCAGCTATCTGTAGATGTTTCTAATTTAGAAAACGGTATTTATATAGCACAAATTGTTACAGATTTAGCAACAATTACTAGGAAAATAATTATTATGAATTAGTATAATTACTTCTATTACCTAAAAAACTCCTTAAATTTTAAGGAGTTTTTTTATACTTTTTAGCCAAGTAGTTAAGTAAGTATTGTATTTTTGCATGAAATTATTTAAAATACCTCATGATATTACCTATTGTAGCTTATGGAGATCCTGTTTTAAAAAAAACAGCAACAGACATTACTAAAGATTACCCAAAATTAGACGAGTTAATTTCTAATATGTACGAAACGATGTATGGCGCTTTGGGTCTAGGTTTAGCAGCTCCACAAATTGGATTACCAATTCGTATGTTTTTAGTAGATGCAGAACCTTTTGCCGAAGACGAATCTTTTTCTAAAGAAGAACAGGAACAATTTAAAGGGTTTAAAAAAACCTTTATAAATGCAAAGATTTTAGAAGAAAAAGGAGATGAATGGGCTTTTAATGAAGGTTGTTTAAGTATTCCTGATGTACGAGAAGACGTCTTTAGAAAACCAGAGATTACTATCGAGTATTTCGATGAAAACTTTGAAAAACATACCGAAACATACGATGGTTTAATAGCTCGTGTTATTCAGCATGAGTATGATCATATTGAAGGTATTTTATTTACAGACAAACTATCTTCATTAAAAAAACGTTTAATTAAAGGAAAGCTAACAAACATATCTAAAGGAAAAATAGGAGTAGATTATAAAATGCGATTTCCTAACCAAAAAAAGAAACGATAAAATTTGTTTTGCAATGGCAAACATTTGATATTTGCCATCTTTAAAAAAATAAGTATATGAGCTTAGAAAAAGTATTATCCATTTCTGGAAGACCAGGATTATATAAATTAATTGCACAAACACGTGGTGGCTTTATTGCAGAATCTTTATTAGATAAGAAAAAGATTTCTGTAAATATGCAACATAACGTTAGTATTTTAAGTGAAATAGCGGTGTATACACTGCAAGAAGAATTACCTTTAAGAGAGGTTTTTAATAAAATAAAAGAAAAAGAAAACGGTAAAGCAACTTCTATTAGTCATAAAGAAAGTAAAGATAAGTTAGAAGAATACTTTTTTGAAGTATTACCAGATTATGATGAAGATAGAGTATATGCTAGTGATATTAAAAAAATCATTCAATGGTATAACTTATTAGAAAAGCATGATATGTTAGACTTTGATAAAGCAGAAGCTTCTTCGGAGGAAGAAGAATAACATTCTCAATTAAAATATTAAAAAAATCCAACTTATGTAGTTGGATTTTTTGTTTGTAAATTTACCAAAACGCGATATATGAATTCTAGAGACAACCAATTGAAAGCCTTTGATAGATTATTAACTATTATGGACGAATTACGCGAACAATGCCCATGGGATAAAAAACAGACTATGGAGACTCTACGTCATTTAACTATTGAAGAAACCTATGAATTAGGAGATGCTATTTTAGATAAAGATTTAGAAGAAGTAAAAAAGGAATTAGGAGACGTATTATTACATATTGTTTTTTATGCAAAGATTGGGAGTGAAACCAAAGCCTTTGATATAGCAGATGTTTGTAATGAAATTTGCGATAAATTAATACATAGACATCCACATATTTATGGAGATGTTAAAGTAGAAAATGAAGCGGATGTAAAACGAAATTGGGAAAACTTAAAACTTAAAGAAGGAAAAAATAGTGTGCTTGAAGGCGTTCCAAAAAGTTTGCCAGCTCTAGTAAAAGCAAATAGAATTCAAGATAAAGTTGCTGGTGTGGGATTTGATTGGGAGCAACCAAGCCAAGTTTGGGAAAAAGTAGAAGAGGAGCTTCATGAATTTCAAGAGGAAGTAAAAGCAGAAAACCAAGAGGCTATGGAAAGTGAATTTGGGGATGTTTTATTTTCAATGATAAATTATGCTAGATTTTTAAATATAAACCCAGAGAATGCATTAGAGCGTACTAATAAAAAGTTTATTAAACGTTTTCAGTATTTAGAAGAAAAAGCGAAGTCTTTGAATAAAAATTTAAAGGATATGACGCTTGCAGAAATGGATGTTTTTTGGGAAGAAGCAAAAAAAATATAGTTTTTTTTTATTAATATAATCCAAAATTAATTTTCTACCGTATATACTACAAATGGCACTACTTTCATGAGTAGGTTAATAGCAGATCAAATTCTTAAAAGTGTCATTCTATTATCAATGTTATTTTTTAGTAGTAAAAAATAACAGTTTAGTTAGTTTAGTTAGGAACTAATCCTATTTGAATTTTAGTTATTCAAATAGGATTTAGTTTTTATATAATGCCTTGTAATTTAGTAAAGTTCTTTGATTTTACGAAGTTTATTTTTCCAAAGCTCTAAAGATTCTTTATGCTTGTTTATATTTTTATGGACTTCTTTAACTAAAGGATTATCGTCTTTAACATTGGTGAAAAACTGAAGATTATTTTCTAATTGATTAATTTCTCCTTTTACTTCGTCAATTTTCTTTCTAATAAAGGAGCGCTCATTATCTAAAAATCTACTGTCTTTAGCGTTACTTAAGTTTTCTAATTTGTTTTCAAACTTCATCATTTCAGCTTCCGCTTTATCCATTTTAAGTGCATCAAATAAAGAGTCTAAAGTTTTACTAAATTTTCCTTCTATATAGCGTTTGTTTGGTGGTACGCTACCTAAGGCTTTCCATTGTGCAATATGATCTTTTATACTTTTTAAGTCTTTATCATTTTCACCAGTCATTTCTAATGACTTCATGGTTTCTAATAGCTCTTTCTTTTTATTGTAAACCTCGAAGCCTTCTTTGTTTTCTGCATCCTTTATCGCATGAAACTTATTAAAATAATGATTGCAAGCACTTTTAAATTGTTTCCATATTTTATCACTATCTCTTCTCGGTACATGACCAATGTTTTTCCATTCCTCTTGAATTTTTTTCATTAAAGGAGTGGTCGTTTCAAAATCATCGTTATCCTTATTGTCCTCAGCAATTTTAATTAAAGCTAGTTTTTTATCTAGATTGGTATGTTGTTCTTTTTTTAAATCTTTATAAAAAGCATTTTTGTTTCTATTAAAGTCTCTAACTACATCTTTAAATTTAGACCAAGTTGCTTCGTTTACTTTTACAGGAACTTTTCCTGCGCTAAAAAACTCTTTCCGTAATGCTTCTATTTCTTTTATTTTGCCTTGCCAAGCGCTATGTGATTTTACTGGCTGTTTAGAAATGCTTTCAATTTTGGCAATAATAGCATGTTTGGTTTCTAAATTTAATTCGTAAATCTTGTCTAAGTCTTTAAAATAATCTTGACGTTTATCATGAATAATTTTGGTAGCAGCTTTAAATCTATTCCAAATATCGTCTCTATGTTCTTTTGCAACAGGTCCTAAATCTTCTTTCCAGAGTTTGTGTAATACCTGAAGTTCTCTAAAAGCACGATTTAAATTATCGTCTTGTGCAAGTTCTTCTGCTCTTTCAATAATTTTAAGCTTTTTATCTAAATTATGTTTAAAGTCTAAATCACGTAAATCTCTATTTAAATGTAAAAAATCATAAAAAATTTCTACATGATGATGATAGGTATTCCAAGCATTATTGTATTTATCTCTTGGTATTGATCCTGCATTTCTCCATTGTTCTTGCAGTTCTTTAAAATGGTTATAGGTGGTATTAATATTTTCTTCAACATTAATTAAACCTTTAATTTCTTCTATAATACGTAATCGTTCTGCTAGATTATCTTTATGGCTTTTTTCAATGCTTTTGTAGTGAGCATTTAATTTGTCGCGATATACAAAATAGGTTTCTTTAAATTGTTTATGAATAGGGTTTGAGTAATGAAAATCGATTTCATTGCCACCTTCATTTAAAAACTCTTCCTTCTTTTCGTCTAAAAGTGTGTTGAATTTGGCTTTAAACTCTGCTCTTATGTCTTCAACATGTTTTTTTATGGCTTGCACTTTTTCATTTGTAACCAATTTTTCAAGTTCTGCAGTTAAGCCTTCTAAATCCATAGCATGATAGTCTTTTACCTCTATCTCATGTCTGTCTTTTGTGTCTTCGTCTTCAGCATCTTCAGCGTTTACAGCTTCAATTTCATTTAAAACTTCATCCTGATTTTCTTGCGTGTCCTGATTTTCTGTTGGTATCGTTACATGGTTTTCTTCTGTTGTAGTAGAATTTTCTGTAGACTGATTTTCTTGTTTTCCGTCTGCTTGTAGCAGGTTATCTTTCTCTGACATTATAAAAATGATTGGTTCGTAAAAGTACTCTAGCGTTAAAGATACTAAACAAGGCTTATATTTTCAAAAAAGAAGCTAGTATTAACTAAATGAATTTTAAGGAGTATTCGTATTCATTACTTGTTCCAGATTTGCCAAGATTTTTCTGCTTGTAATTGTAGCATTTTGTAGCCATTAATTATGGTTGCTTTTTTTTGCTTTCCATACTTTAAAAAAGTAGATTCTTCTGGATTATAAATAAGATCAAAAAGCAAGTGTTTTTCTGTGATTGCTTGGTAAGGAATATTTGGACACGCTTTTATGTCTGGATAGGTGCCTAATGGTGTACAGTTTACTATTATAGTATTCTTTTTTAGGATTGTTTCTGTTAGCTGTTGGTAAGAAATTTGATTCTCTTTTGTTGCGTTTCTAGAAACATAGGTATAAGAAATGTTTAATTTTTTTAAGGCATAAGCTATCGCTTTGCTAGCGCCTCCAGTGCCTAAAATTAGTGCAGATGTATGGTGTGGTTTTAGATGTGGTAGTAAGGAATTTTTAAAACCATAGTAGTCTGTGTTGTATCCTTTTAGTTTGCCTTTTTTGGTGAATTTTATGGTGTTTATTGCGCCAATTTTTTTAGCATTTTTATCTAATTTATCTACATACGGAATAATAAGTTCTTTGTAGGGAATAGTAATATTAAAGCCTTTAATGTTACTATCTTCTAAAAGTGAAGGGAAATCTGTTATGCTTTCTAAGTCAAAGTTTTGGTAGTTGGCATCCGTTATTTCTTCTGCTTTAAACTTTGCAGTAAAATAAGATTGCGAGAATGAGTAATCGATGTTTTTTCCTATTAATCCAAATTTACGCATTTGTTTTTCTTGTTTTTTGTCCGTAGAATTCTATAGCTAAAACGATAGCAATCCCTAGTATTGTAAATAGAATAGCAAGGTACGTTTCTTGATTTAATTCTGGTATAAAGCGCTTGTAGTTTTCTATAATTTTTGTTCCTGTAGAATCTGTTAAAAAACTACCGTCTTCATATGTTTTATAGACTGTTTTTTTAAAAGGCCAAACAACACCCAGAGACCCAACAATAAAACCAATTATGGAAGCTGTTGTTATGCTTTTATAATTTTTTAATATATAACTTAATACATGCGAGAATGTTACTAAACCAGCAAAAGATCCTAATGTAAATACAGTAAGTACTTTTAACATTCTTAGACGTTCTGAATTTTGCATAAACGAAAAATCGCCTTTAAGCATATCTGCAAAACTATCATATAAAGCGTTTACAGAATCTACTAAAAGTAATACGTAATTACCTAAAAGAATTAGAATAAAAGAGCCAGAAAAACCAGGGAGAGTCATACCCGAAACACTAATGATACCGCAGATAAATACAAACCATAGATTGTCGTTTTCTTTAGCAGGATCTAAAAAACTTATGCTAATACCAATTGTAATTCCGATAAATAGAGCAAGATAGGTTTTGTAATTCCAGTCTTCAAAATCTTTACTAATGTAGTATATGGAGCCTATTATCATTCCGAAAAAAACACTCCAAACATAAAGTTCGTAATGGATAATTAAATAATCTAATATTTTTGAAATACTAAAATAACTTATAATCATTCCGAAGAATAACAAACTTAAAAATCGACCATTAATGTAGGTAAAGAAACTTTTAAATCTTCCATTAATAAAAAGCTTAAATGCTTTACCATTTATTTTTTGAAGTGAATAAATAAACTCTTCATAGAAACCAGCAACAAAAGCAACTACACCCCCAGAAACACCGGGAACTTTGTTCGCAGCTCCCATTCCTAACCCTTTTAAGACTAGAAATATTTTGTCTGTAAATGTTCTAGTACTTTGCATTTATTTTACTTTATTACCTATTTTTTCTAGAATAAAAATGGTTAAAAATCCAGTGATCATTAAGGCAACTGCTGTTAATAATTGAGCATTTGTCTGGTTTATTTCTGAAAAATTAGAAGGTAAAATACTTTTTTCAACAATTGTTTTATAGCTCTCAAAATTTTGGATAGTTTTTTGGTACACAGAAAGAGTTCCTAAATCACTAAGACTAGAAAATGGAATAATTTCACCAGTAGTATCGCTCATAACAGAGACCGTTTTTTTCCATGGCCAAACCTTGTTTAGCGAGCCAAAAATAAAACCAGTTAATACTGCTAATGTTATATTGTGATAATTTTTAAATAACCATTTTAAAACACGTGAAAAACTTAATAACCCTACAATTGCACCAAAAGCGAAAATGGCTATTTTTTTGATATCTAAACTATCGATTGCAAGACTTAAAGTTTTGTAAGCACCAAGAATTACTAAAATAAATGAGCCCGAAATTCCTGGTAAAATCATTGCGCAAATGGCAATTGCACCAGCAAAAAATAAAAAGTAAGGATTGTTGCTGCTAGCCATAGATGGCAAAGAAGTTATGTAGAAGGCTAGTACTGCACCAATTATTACGGCTAAAATGGCAGCCAAGTTCCATTTCGTAATTTGTTTACCTATAAAAAGAATACTAGCTATAATTAGTCCAAAAAAGAAGGACCAAATTAAGATAGGATGTTGTTCTATTAGATATTTAGCAAGCTTCATAAAAGAAGCAAAGCTGATGATCATTCCTATTAGCAGTGCTAGTAAAAAGTTACCATTTGCTTTTTGCCAAAAGGCAGAAATACCTTCGGTTTTTAAAATTTTAAGTGTGTTTAGATTTACATTGCTAATGGTTGTTATTAGCTCTTCGTAAATTCCAGAAATAAAGGCTATTGTGCCACCTGAAACACCAGGAACAGCATCTGCTGCACCCATTGCAATTCCTTTAAAAGATATGATTAAGTAGTCTATAAACCGTCTTTGCATGCTTTGATTTTTTGCTTAAACCAAAGGTAATATTTTAAGAAGACAATTTTTGCATTATTTTAATTTTAGTAACTTTTTCACCATAGGCTTATTAAAAACATTAGGGAAAAGTTCTTCAATAATAAAAACGTATTCAGGATTTGAGCGCGTTGCATTTTTTAAGTGAAAGGTTCCTTTTTCTGTTTCATGTTGTAAAAAGTATAGGCCACCAAGTCTGTATTCTAATTCTGCGTTTTCTGGATGAAATTCAACTGCTTGTAAAAAGTTATAAATTGCGGCTTCGGTTTCTCCAAGTTTTAAAAGAATGTCTCCTCGAGTAATCCAAGTGTCTACTTCGTAATTCCCTAATTCTAATACTTTTTTATATCCACGTTCTGCTTCTTCTAAAAAGTTTAAGCGATGGTTTATTTGAGCATATAGTTTCCAATAGATCACATTTTCTGTGTCTATATTTATAGCTTTATTTATATAGTATAAAGCTTTATTGTAGTTTTTCTTTTTGTTATAAAACTTTGTGATTGCAATCCATCCTTTATCTAATAATGGGTCTTCATGTACCGTTTTATAAAAATATTGAACCGCTAATTCGTTATTTCCTAATTTTTCATAACATTGAGCAATGCGTAATAAAGCAAAGGAGGTAGGATCATCTAGTTGTAAAGATAAAGTGTAACTTTCTATAGCATCATTAAATCTTTTTAGCTTTTCTAGAACTTTTCCTTTTTCTAGATATGCGCCAACAAATGTATCGTCCGAAATAATTGCAAAATCATAAGCGGCAAGAGCTTTAGTGTATTCTTTAGTGGTATAATATTGTTTGCCTAATTGATGCCAAGCAACTTCACAGTATGGATTCTTATTTAAATAGTCATTTAGGTAGGCGATTGCTTCATCATTTTCATCTAGAAAATCGAAACAATAAATCATATTATATAGTGCAGAATAATCTTCAAGGTCTTGTTCTAAGCATTTCATGAAGTTTTGTTTGGCTTCTTCAAATTTATCTAAAAACAGATATTCCATACCAATTAAAGAATATAAATCTGTTGTTTCATCTGCAAATTCTAATGCACTTATTAATACATCTACAGCTTTTGCATGATTATCTTGTTTAGAAAAAATATTAGCTTTTTGAATATAGATTTCTTCGTTTTGAGGTTCTAAATTATGAAGCTCATTTAAAAGTTTATCTGCTTTCGTTAATTCGTTTTCAAAAATATAAACTTCCACTTTAAATAATCTTAAGTTTATAGAGGTAGGATGCTGTTCAAGGCCTAATTTAATGGCTTTTTTTGCTAAAGCAACCTTACCTTGGTTAAGGTAGTGGTGTATAATATTCTCGAACTCCTCTGAATCGAAAAACAACACATTGTTTGTTTTTAGCATCGATTCAAATTTAGTAAGTGGTAAATTGTTGTTGTCGTTTTGACTAAACTCCATAGGCAATAAGTATGGTTCTTCTATAATAAATGTACTATTCTAATTAGCTAATAATGTAAAATGTGCTAAATCTTTTTAACAAAGTAATGAACAGTGCTTTTTGTTGGTGTTTGTTGTTGATAAACAGAAAGTTACGAATTACTTGTTTGGTTCTATTGTATTTAAAATAGCAAGAATAATGCCACAACCTTCAATAATTTCTTGGTTAGAAATGGTTAAAGGTGGAGTAATTCGGATTGCTTTTGGTTCAAAAAGTAGCCAAAACAGAATTAATCCTGCATCTTGAGAACGTAAGATTACTTGATTTGTTATTTCTGCAGAAGAAGTTATTGCAGCAAGCATTAAGCCTTTTCCTCTAATTTCTGTAATTAGTGGGTGTACTAAATGTTTTCTAAATAGTGCTTCTTTTTCAAGAGTTAATGCAATTAGATTGCTTTGGGTTACTTCTTTTAAAGTTGCTAATGCAGCAGCAGCAATTACAGGGTGACCACCAAATGTAGTTATATGTCCAAGTTTTGGATTGTCTTGTAATAAATCCATAAGTGCAGCTGAAGCTGTAAATGCACCAATTGGCATTCCGCCACCAAGTCCTTTTCCAGTTACTAAAATATCTGGAGTGCAATTGTAGTTTTGAAACCCGAATAATTTTCCAGTGCGCCCAACACCAGGTTGAATTTCGTCTAAAATAAAAAGTGCACCTACTTTTTTACAACGAGCTTCTACTTTTTGTAAATAGTTATTTGTTGGTGCTATAAAACCTGCCCCACCTTGAATGGTTTCTAAAATAACACATGCGGTTTTATTGGTGATTTTTTCTAGTTGTGCTTCATTATTAAATGTAATAAAGGAAACATCAGGAAGTAAAGGTCTAAATGCTTGTTTGCGTTCTTCAAAACCCATAACACTCATTGCTCCCATTGTATTGCCATGATATGCTTTTTTTGCAGCAATAATTTGGCTTCTTCCTGTAGCTCGTTTTGCTAATTTTAACGCACCTTCTATTGCTTCTGTACCAGAGTTTGTTAAGTATGTTTTTTCTAAAGATTTAGGTAAGTGTTTTGCTAAAAGTTTTGTAAGTTCTACAGCTGGTTTTTGTATATATTCTCCATAAACCATTACATGTAAATATTTGTCTATTTGTTCTTTAAGCGCAGCAATTACTTTTGGGTGTTTATGCCCAAGTGTACATGCAGAAACACCCGCAACAAAATCTAAATAAGCTTTATTGTTGCTGTCGTAGATGTAGGACCCTTTAGCTTGGGATATTTCCATTGCTAATGGATGTGGTGACGTTTGTGCTTGGTATGTTAAGAAATCTTTTTTAATGTTTTTCTTCTTTAGATTCTATTAATTGTGGTTGTATTTTCTTTACAACGTTTAGCGGAAGTGTAGCTCCTTTTTTTAATTTTTTATTAGGAACATTTCTAGAAGCTTTAGGGCTTGCTATAGTTTTTTTTGATTTTTTTGCTTCTGCTTCATCTGCTTTTTCTATTCTATCTAGCATTTCCTTATCAAAAAAGTCTTCTTGTGGAACATAATCTTCTAAACCTTTAATAATGGGGAGGTTTAAAGGTGGGTCATCACTAAATAAGTCTTCTACACTTTTGGGTCTTTCTTCTTCTCTCCAATCAAAACCGCGTAATTTTCTAACGTTTTTTGGAAACTGGGATTCAGGATATGTCTTTCCGTCTACTTGTCTAATTTTTCGAAGTTCTTCAATTTCCCCATTAGCAAAAAGCATCATAATGCTTCCGGATTTGGATTTGTCTATTCCAACTAATTCATTTTCATCATTTCTAGCGAAATAAATGGATTCTGCATTTTTGTTAATGTCTACTTGTTTTAAGGTGTTTTCTTCAGAAAAAAGTCCGATTAGTATTTTTCCTGTAATTTGATTAAATCCGGCTCCTAGCGTGTCTTTGCTAATAATGAAAGCGTTATCGAAAACGATGAGGGAATCTAATTTTTCTGTTTTAGGATTCGATTTAAGCTGAATGGTATCTCCAGTCATCTGGTTGCCAAGATTCCAAAGAACTGGTTGCCTCTTGGTTACAAAAGCATCTTTAGAGTTTACGTTAGAAAGATTGATAAGTTCTGTTAATCCTGTTTGATGGTTTGCGTGTATGGAATCTGCCTTTCCGCTCATATCCGATTTGTAAAACTTCGCGTTTTTAAATGCTCTAGTTATTCTGTTTTCTGCTTTTCCAGTAACCATTAACGTGTCTGCATGTATATACACCGAATCATTTTCTTGTAGCGAAATAGCTAAAGCACGTTTTGTAATAAAAACAGAATCTTTTAGTTTGTAAATTTCGGCATAATGTCCTTTTACAATACTGTTGTTTATGGTGTCTGTAACTTTTATATTATTTGTAGCCGAAGCAAAACTTCTATTATTGTCAAAGTACATACTATCACCTTCAAATAGGCGATTTTCGTAATCTATTTTAGATTTTTTTACCGCATAGCCTTGTTTGGTTTCTGTATTGTAGAAGCCTTTTTCACAATATATTTTGCTGTCTTCGGTAACTATTGTTGAAGGCCCATAAAGGAATGCATGACCGGTTTCTGTGTAAAAATCTAATTGTTCTGTATCTATGGTATAGTCCGGATTTACCAGTTTTACCTTTTTTACAAATTGGTATTTTTTAGCGTTCATGTAATACCTGCCAATTTTACTTGTAATTGTTCCTGAAGAATCTCGAACTACTTTTCCGCCGCTTTTGTAAAAGGATTGTTGTTTAGCACGATCAAAATACAAAGTATCTGTTGTTAATGTAGAAGCTGGTTCTTTTAAAATAACCTCTCCGCTAGCAAAAGCTAGTTTTGTTTTGCCGCTATATTCTACATATTTAGAAGTCATATTGATACTGTCTCCTTGTACCATTTTTACGTTTCCGTAGGCTTCTACAAAATTCTCGTTAGAATAGAGTAGTGCTTGATCACACCACATGTCTACGCCTTCGTGTACAATATGAATTTGACCAGAATCATCACGCGTCATTATTTTTAAACCAGGACTGTCTTCTTCTTTAAATTCTAAAAAACCGGAGTATTTAATTTCTATTTGCTGTTGCGCTTGTGCAACAATAAATGTAAAAAATAGTAAGAGTGTATATATATGCTTTAGCTTCAAAATCTATAATTTGTGGTAAAAATAACTATTATTATGATGTGGTATTATAGATTAAGAATTTTTTAATAGTAAAAAATCTCTCTAGTATTTATAAAATAGGTTTGATTTTTATAAAATTGCTTGGCTATACTCGTAAAGGTAGTACGATATAAATATGGTGTGTTCTTTATATTAGCTTACGGAAATCGTATGATTAGGGTGGTTTTATCTGTTTAAAATGTAATTTATCGAAATTTTGTTATTGTTCTTTTTATTATAATGATTTACATCATATTTATGTTATTTTTTTGTTTAAATAATTAAATTTTTCACAAAAAAACATGAAAATAATTTCATTAAAACCATTTTTGTTTTTACTATTTATTTTGCAAAGTGTTCTTAGTTTTTCTCAAACAACAATTATTGCTTCAGCAGATTCTTATACTTGGAACACAAATCCAGGTGTAAACTATGGAACTAAAAGATTAATTATTAGTACTGATACTGATAATACTTCACATGTTAGGCATTCGTATTTAAAATTTAATATAGCATCTTTACCATCTGTAACTTCAGCAAAATTAAGACTTACTTTAGAGAGTAGTCCTGCTGTAACAAGAAATTATACTGCTTTTTTAGTAAATGATTCATGGTCTAATGGAGGTATAAAATGGAATAATGCACCAGCAGTTGTTGGCGCTTCCTTAACCACAACAAATAATGTAGGCAACGTAATTGAATTTGATCTTACTACTGTTGTTTCTGATCACATTACAAATGGAGATACAGTGATTTCTATAAAACTTGTTTCTAATCAAGAAGATCTAGCTAGCTTTATTTATAGTACAGATACTGCTGCTGCTAATGCAGATAAGCCAAGGTTAGTGATTAATGATCCAACATTGTCTTTAGAAAATGAAATAGAATCTGATGTAAATAATATAGCTGTTTACCCAAACCCAACAACTAATACTATATTTTTAAAAGGACTCTCTACGGAAGGAACTACAGTATATATTTATAATACTCTTGGGCAATTGTTAAAACAAGAAATTTATAATGAAAATGTAGATTTAAGTGCTTTTGAAGCTGGAGTTTATTATGTAAAGGTTTTAAATGGAATGCAACAAAAAACATTTAGTATGCTTAAAAAATAAACTTTAATTTTTTAAATAAAAAAACCTGTCTAGTATATATATAGACAGGTTTTGTTTTTTATAAGTTTGCTTCTCTAGGTAAGCAATAATATACAATAATGTAACTACATAAAAATAGTCTGTTTTCTATCTGGACCAACAGAAACCACATGGATAGGGATTTCTAATTCTTTTTCAAGAAAAGCAATATATTCATTTAGCTCTTTTGGAAACTGTTCTTTATTAGTCATTTGTGTTAAATCTTCTTTCCATCCTTTAAAATCTGAATAAATAGGAGTAAGATTTTCTGGTTCTATATTGTAAGGTAAATGTGTAATCGTTTCTCCTTTATATTTATATGCTGTACAAATTTTAAGGGTTTTAAAACCAGAAAGCACGTCGCCTTTCATCATCATTAATTTAGTAACACCATTTACTTGACAAGCATATTTTAACGCTACTAAATCAAGCCAGCCACAACGTCTAGCTCTTCCAGTAACTGCTCCAAATTCATGACCAATTCTTGCCATGTCTTCTCCAACAGAATCAAAAAGCTCCGTTGGGAATGGCCCAGAACCAACTCTTGTAGTGTAGGCTTTAAAAATACCATACACATCGCCAATTTGGTTAGGAGCAACACCTAAGCCTGTACATGCTCCAGCTGCTGTAGTGTTACTTGAAGTTACAAAAGGATAGGTTCCAAAATCGATATCTAATAGCGATCCTTGTGCTCCTTCTGCAAGAATACTTTTTCCAGATTTTTGTGCTTGGTATAAGTATTCTTCAGAATCTATAAATTGTAAAGACTTTAAAACTTCAACAGATTCAAAAAATTCCGCTTCCATTTCTTCTAAGTCATATTGTACATCTACATTATAAAAGGCAATCATTGCTTCGTGCTTGTTTGCTAAAGCTCTGTATTTTTCTTTCCAATCACTTAGTTCTAAATCGCCAACACGAATTCCGTTTCTACCCGTTTTATCCATGTATGTTGGTCCAATTCCTTTTAAGGTAGAACCAATTTTTGCTTTTCCTTTAGAAGCTTCACTTGCTGCATCTAAAAGTCTATGCGTTGGTAAAATTACGTGTGCTTTTCTAGAAATGATAAGCTTGGTTTTATAATCTAAATTAAATTGATCTAAACCTTCTAATTCTTTTGCAAAAACAACAGGATCTATAACTACACCGTTACCAATTACATTTATAGATTCGTCGTGAAAAATCCCGGAAGGAATGGTTCTTAAAACGTGTTTTATACCATCGAATTCTAGTGTGTGTCCAGCGTTTGGACCACCTTGAAAACGTGCAATAATATTGTAGTTAGCGGTTAAAACATCGACAATTTTTCCTTTGCCTTCGTCTCCCCATTGTAAACCTAGTAGTAAATCTACTGCCATTATAATTTAGTTATTTAGTTGCTTTTTTTGTGCCGTAAAAGTAGAGCGAGTGATTATTGATTTCAATATCAAAAACTTCTTCAATTGTTTTTTTGATAGATTGAATTCTAGGATCGCAAAACTCGATAACTTCTCCAGTGTCTGTAAGAATTACGTGATCGTGTTGTTTATCGAAATAAGATTTTTCATAGTGTGCCTGACTTTGTCCAAACTGGTGTTTTCTCACCAATGCACATTCTAGAAGTAATTCTATTGTATTATAAAGAGTGGCTCTACTAACACGATACTTTTTGTTTTTCATGTTTAGGTATAGCGACTCAATGTCAAAATGTACATCACTATTATAAATTTCTTGAAGAATAGCGTAACGCTCAGGCGTTTTACGATGCCCTTTACTTTCTAGAAATTTTGTGAATACATTTTTTACAATTTCTTGGTTTTTTGTATCTGTTTTTACACTCATAATTTCGGCGTAAATTTACACTTTTTATACTCTTTTAACCTTATCAATTCCATTAATTTTTTTAAGGTTATTCATAAGTTTTGTTAATAAGTTTTTGTTTTTTACTACTACATTGATTTTTCCAGAAAATATACCATCATCACTTTGAAAACTAATGCTTTTCATATTAACATGCATGTTTGCCGATATTAATTTAGTAATATTATTTACTAAACCTAAATTATCGATACCAGAAAGTATAATTTGTGCAGAGAATTCTTGTTGACTAGAATCTATCCATTTTGCAGATAAAATTCTATATGCATAATTAGATTGTAAACTAACTGCATTAGGGCAATTTTTTTTATGTACTTTAATACCTTCATTAACGGTTAAAAAACCAAAAACGGGATCTCCAGGAATTGGATTACAGCATACTGCCAATTTATAATCCAGTTTTTCTTCTTCTTTACCAAAAACGAGTAAGTCGTATTTATTTGTTATTTCGTCTTTTTCAATTTCTTCTTTACTTAAATTGGCTTTTCTAGAAATTTTATTCTTTAAATAACTTACAAAAGCATTGCTTCTGGAGGAAGCATATTCTTTTAGCATGATATTATCTATAGCGCCGGAACCTACGCGATAAAATAAATCTAAACTTGTTTTAAGTTTAAAATAACTTACCATTTCGTTTATGGAATTTTCGTTTAAAGTTATTTTAAGTTGTTTTAATTTTCTTCTTAAAATTTCTTTACCTTCCTCTGCTACCAATTTTGTGCTTTCTTTTAAAGCAGTTTTAATTTTGCTTCTAGCTCTTGCTGTTGTTGCATAATCTAACCAGTTCGGATTAGGTTTTGCACTTTCTGAAGTTAATATATCTACTTGATCTCCACTTTTTAGCTCATGACTTAAAGGCACTAATTTTCCATTTACTTTTGCGCCTCTTGTTTTCATGCCAACTTCGGTGTGAATACTAAAGGCAAAGTCTAAAGGAGTAGCACCTTTTGGTAAGGATTTTAAATCTCCTTGTGGTGTAAATACAAATATTTCTTTAGAATAAAGGTTGAGTTTAAATTGCTCTACAAAGTCTACGGCATTTGCTCCATGGTTTTCTAAAGCTTCCTGTAGTTTGTTAATCCAGGAGTCTAAACTATCTTCTTCTTTTTCACTTTTGTTTTTATATTTATAATGTGCAGCATAGCCTTTTTCTGCTATTTCATTCATGCGCTCGCTACGTATTTGTACTTCTACCCAACGTCCTTTTGGTCCCATTACAGTAATGTGTAGAGCTTCGTAACCAGTAGATTTTGGAGAGGAAATCCAATCTCGAAGTCGTGTAGGATTTGGTCTAAAATGATCGGTTACTATAGAATAGATTTTCCAAGCAAGAAATTTTTCGTTTGCTGCATCGCTTTTATAAATAATACGAACAGCAAATTTATCGTAAACTTCATCGAAAGAAACCCCTTGATTCACTATTTTTCTTCGAATAGAGAAAATAGATTTGGGCCTTCCTTTTATGTCATAATTAAGGTTTTCTTTATCTAATGAGTTTTTTATTACATCATTAAATTCTTGGATGTATAAATCTTGTTCCTCTTTGCTTTCTTTCATTTTAAGCAAAATATCATTATACACTTCTGGTTCGGTGTATTTTAATCCAAGATCTTCAAGTTCTGTTTTTATGTTATACAGTCCAATTCGGTGTGCTAAAGGTGCATAAATATATAGTGTTTCGCTTGCTATTTTTACTTGTTTATCTGCTCGCATAGACTCCATAGTTTGCATATTATGCAGCCTATCTGCTATTTTAATAATGATAACACGAACATCATCATTAAGTGTGAGTAGCATTTTTCGGAAGTTTTCTGCTTGCATAGATACATCCATATCTTTATTAAGCGAAGAAATTTTTGTGAGTCCATCTACAATTTTGGCAACCGTCTCTCCAAAGAGTTGTTCGATATCTTGAATAGAATAATCTTCATTGTCTTCCACAACATCATGAAGTAGTGCTGCAGCAATAGAAGTGCCATCTAAGCCAATTTCTTGTGCTACAATTTTTGCAACAGCTATAGGGTGAAAAATATAAGCTTCACCAGATTTTCTACGTTGTTCTTTATGTGCATCTACAGCAACTTCAAAAGCTTTTCGGATAAGTTTTTTGTCTTCGGTAGTAAGCGTTCTGTAGCTTACTTTAAGCAATTCTTTATATGCTTTGGTAATGGCTGCGTTTTCTTGTTCTATTTCTACATCTGTCATAAGTATTAAAAATAGTATAAAGAAAATTAATGTACAACCCTTTTTTGTTTAAAGTTTGGGAAGATTTTTTTGAAAGAAATTATTTCTTTAAATTCTGAATTCTCTCCAACAAAGTAGGATGCGAATAATGCATAAACACATACGCTTTATGAGGTGTTAAATTACTTAAACTGTTTTTAGATAATTTTTTTAGCGATGTAATTAAGGATTCTGCTTTATAGGTGTTTTTAGCATAATCATCTGCTTGGTATTCAAACTTTCGGGAAAACCAATTCATTAATAAACCTGTTATTTCGGAAAGCGGACTATATAATATACCAAAAGCAATTAAACCAATATGAAAACTAGGAGTTGCTACGCCTAAAGCTTGTGATAATATAGGTTTTGAAATAAATAAGGAAAGTATAAAAAGGGTGAACCCAGTTAATAAAATCGATGCTGTTAAATTGAAGATGATGTGCTTTTTTTTGTAATGACCAATCTCGTGTGCCAGTACTGCTACTATTTCTTCTTCGTCTAGATCATTAATCAATGTATCGTATAAGGTTACGCGTTTTTCGCTACCAAAACCTGAAAAATACGCGTTTGCTTTCGTGCTTCGTTTAGAGCCATCAATCACAAAAATTTTATCTAAAGTAAAACCAACGGTTCTTGCATAGGCAGAAATTTTATCACGAAGGCTTCCTGCTTCTAAAGGCGTTTGCTTGTTAAATAATGGGACAATAAGTTTGGCATAAAACATATTCATGAAAACCGTAAAAGCTGTAACTAAAGCCCAAGCGTATAACCAAAAGTGTTTTCCTGTGGTTTGGTAAAACCAAAGGATAGCAGCAAGAATAATACTACCAAGAAAAGCCATCATGAACCATCCTTTTATTTTATCTAGCCAAAAGGTTTTCTTAGATGTTTTATTAAATCCGAATTTTTCTTCAATTACAAAAGTCTTATAATAGGAAAATGGAGTTGTAAGTATATCACTTCCAATCATTATTATTGCGAAGAAAATTAATGCGATTAGAATTGGATTTTCAGAATAACTTCTAGCAAGGTTGTCGATAGCTTCAAAACCATCAAAAAATAAAAAGCTTAGTGTTAAAATAATAGAGAACGAAGAGGTTAAGATTCCGAATGTATAATTTGTCTGCTTGTAGTTTTGTGATTTTTTATACTCCGTTGCATCATAAACATCTTCAAGTTCTTGTGGAACAGTATCTTTAAAGCGTTTGGCGTTTAATGCGTCTAGAGTTTTATCAATAATAAAATCGATAATTAAAATTGCAATGATGATGTAGAATAGAGTAGTAGGTGTCATGCTTTTACTTAAAATTTCTTTGTCTTTTTGCTTCAAAAACTAATATTCCTGCAGCAACAGAAACATTCATAGAATCTATTTCACCTTGCATTGGTATTTTAATATTTTGTTTAGATGCTTTTCGCCAAGATTCGCTTAAGCCATCTGCTTCAGTACCAACTACAATTGCAGATGCTTTGGTGTAATCTTGTTCGTGATAATTTACAGCTTCTTGTAAAATTGCACTATAAATAGCAATGTTGTTATTGTTTAAAAAAGTAATAATTTCTTCTGTTGTTCCTGTGGCAATTTGGTTGGTGAAAATACAGCCAACGCTAGATCGAATTATATTGGGATTATAAAGATCTGTCTTAGGGTTTGCTATAATTACAGCGTCTACATTTGCTGCATCTGCAGTACGTAAAATAGCACCAATATTTCCAGGTTTTTCAGGAGCTTCAGCAATTAAAAGTAAAGGGTTTGAAGTCTTAAATTTTAAGTTATTAATAGAGGATTCTTTTGCTTTTGCAATAGCAATAATGCCTTCTGTAGTACTTCTGTATGCTAGTTTTTGATATACTTCTTTAGAGACTTCTATGCAGTTAACATCTGTTACGTTTAGCTCGTTCAGGTTCTCTTCAGAAAATAACGCAGGGTAAAAAACAATCGTTTCCAATGTATAGTTTCCTTTTAAGGCTAAAGAAACTTCCCGTTCTCCTTCAATTAAAAACAATCCAGATTGTTTTCTGTTTTTAGATTTATCTTTTAAAAGCACAAGTTCTTTTATGTAAGCGTTTTGCGTGCTAGTTATTTGTTTAAAAGCCATAAATTTACTTATCTTGTATGCACAAAGTTACACTATTATGAAGAAACAACTACTCTTATTATACGTTACCATTTTATTTAGCGTAAATCATTATTCGCAAATATCCTTTATTTCTCAAGAGGTAGAATGTGCTACAAATTGTTCTGAATTAACTATAGATTACTATAATGCTTTAGCAACAGAAAATTATACGGTTCAGAGTATAGCTTATAATCCACCATCTGATTTTTTTGGATTAGCTAATAATATTAATAATACAGATGACTCTTGGAGTGATACTATTAATTTACCTTTTGATTTTGATTTTTTTGGCGAGACTTATTCTCAACTGTTAGTTAGTGGAAATGGCGCTATATCTTTTGAAATGGAAAATGAATCCGATTATCATGCATGGAATTTTTCAGAAACCTTACCAAATAATACTAATGATGCATTTAGCCAAGCAAATATTTTTACTCCAATGCAAGATATGGATCCGGCAAATCAAAATAATAGTGAAATTAATTGGGGAGTAATTGGTGTAGCTCCAAATAGAGCAGTGGTTATAAGTTACTATAATATGCCTATGTTTAGTTGTAATGATTTAACGACAACACAAATGGTAGTCTTATATGAATCGACAGGTATTATTGAAATGTTTATTGAAAACAAACCAATATGTACCAATTGGAATGGTGGAGTTGCTGTTTTAGGGATTCAAAACCCAGAAGGAACTCAGGCTATTGTACCTCCAGGAAGAAATACAGGTGCTTGGGAAACTGTAAATGAAGCTTGGCGTTTTAATCCTAGTGGAACAACTTTTGAAAATGAATATGCTTGGTATGATGCTAGTGGGACTTTAATTAGTAATACCATAAGTATTAATGTTTGTCCTACTGCAGAAGAGGTTTATACCGCAGAAGTAAGTTATTATAATCCCAGCACAGCTTCTTATGAAACCGTAACTGAAGATATCACTATATACGCTACTTATCAAGGTGAAGATCCTAGTAATATGGAAGTTTGTGCTACACCAGACGAAACGGTATTCTTTGATTTAACACTTCAAGCAGATTTAATTACTGGAGGAAATACGTGTAGTCTGTTAAGCTATTATCTTAGTTTAGAAGATGCAGAAAATGCAACAAATACTATTGTAAATGAAGAAACTTATACTAATATAGCTAATCCAGAAACGATATATATTCGTGTAGAAGATAGCAATACAGGAAGTTATGAAACCAAGATGTTTGATTTAATAGTTAAAGATTCACCATTAGCAATTTATGTAGATGTTATTGTTTGTGGACAAGATGGATACGCAACTTTTAATTTACCAGATTTTAATAATGAACTAACCCAAGGAAATACCAATTATTTAGTTTCCTATTATGAAACAGTTATAGACGCAGAGAATGCAGAAAACATGTTATCTGATATCTATGTGAATACAATAGCAAATAATCAAGAAATATTTGCTCGAGTAGAAGATGCTATAAATGGATGTTACAGTATTTCATCTTGTTTTTTAAATGTAGATAATGGTGTTGATTTAACTAATGTGGCAGACTTAGTTCAATGTGGTACTAATGCAACAGCGTCTTTTGATTTAGTTTCACATGTATACCAAAATATTAATACGAGTGTACAGCCAGAAGTGATTTTCTTTACATCTCAAGAAGATGCAGTGAATGAAAATAATCCTATTTTTCCAGCAGATAATTATACCAATATAAGTAATCCACAAACTATTTTTGTTCGAGCACAAGATGTAAATTCAGGTTGCTTAAGTTATGGTAGTTTTCTAATTCAAGTAGAAGATGGTGCTACATTTAGTACTCCAACTCCATTAACAGTATGTGATTTTGATGGTGCAGAAGATGGTTTTTATGTGTTTCGTTTAAATGAAAAAGATGCAGAGATTTTAGAAGGGTTAGATCCTAATTCTTATTTAATAACATACCACGAAATAGAAGCAGATGCAGCAACAGGAATTAATGCATTAAATAGCACCGAATATTATAATACAACACCAAACGCACAAACAGTATTTGTACGAGTAGAAAACTTAAATGTGGGATGTGTTTCTTATACTACTTTAGATCTGGAAGTAGAGATATGTCAAGTTTCTTGCGAAGAAAATGTAACCTTTTGTTATACTAATGATGTTGTGACCTATACTTATAGTAACGATAATGGTGTGCCTTTAACCGTAATATTTAATGCAGGACAAGTTGAAGTTAATTATGACGAATTAGTTGTTTTAGATTCGGATGGAGTTACTAATTTAAATGAAGCAAACCCTTATGGAAACAATGGGGATTTAACAGGGTTAACATTTACATCTTCTGGAGATTCTTTAACTATAATTATTCAATCTGATGGTTCCATTAGTTGTGAAACGAATAATTTCACCGAAATAGATTTTTATGTTTTCTGTTATGTAGAATCGGGATCTATAGAAGTAAATGCATTTATTGATGAAAATAGCGATTCCATATTTGATGCTTCCGAAGTAAATTTCAGTAATGGCGTATTTACATACGAAGTAAACAACGATGGTGTTATAAATTATGTGAACTCTTCTTCGGGAAGTTTTGTAATTCCAAACTCTCAAGAAGGAGATACTTATGATATTGGTTTTACAATGTTTGAAGAATATAACAGTTGTTTATCCCAAACCTTTATATTAGTGGAAGATGTTGTTATTATGGATAACGAAATTTCCGAAGTAAATTTTCCACTAACTTTAATTTCAAACTGTAGTGATGTTGCAGTGTATTTAAGCGCTAATACAGCGCCAAGACCAGGGGTTATTTATAATAATACTTTAGTAATAGAAAATTTAGGAAGCGTGCCAGTTTCTGGTTCGGTTGAATTTACTCATGATGCATTAGTAACTCTTGATGCTGTTTATAATTTAAACGCAGGCAATAGTATTACCAATACTGCAACTGGTTTTATATTAAATTTTAATAATTTACTTCCTGGAAATCAAGAACAGTTTTATATAGCACTTAATGTTCCTACAAATTTAAATATTGGAGATGTTATTACAAACACTGTAGTTTACAGCGAAACCGATTTAAATTTAGATAATAATACATCTTCTATAACACAGGATGTTGTGAACTCCTACGATCCTAATAATAAACTGGAATCGCATGGGCCAGAAATCAAGCTAGATGATTTCACAGATCAAGACTATTTATACTACACCATTAATTTTCAAAATTTAGGAACAGCTGAAGCTTTAGATATTAGGGTAGAAGATGTTTTAGATGCACAATTAGATGCAAGTACCTTTAAGATGCTTAGCGCTAGTCATGATTATATGGTAACAAGAGTAGCTAATAACTTAACTTGGCAATTTGAAGACATTAATTTGCCAAGTGAAAGTATGGATGAGCCAAACAGTCATGGTTTTGTGTATTTTAAAGTGAAGCCTTTAGCAGGTTATCAAGAAGGAGATATTATACCAAATGTAGCAGATATTTATTTCGATTTTAATCCTGCAATTACAACAAATGTTTTTGAGAGCGAATTTGTTACAACGCTTTCTGTAGATGCATTTACTGCAGTAAGTTATACCATGTATCCTAATCCAGCCAATAGTAATGTTCATGTTGTGTTTAACAACGCTGTAGCGGAAGATATTTTAATTAGCATTTATAATTTACAAGGTAAATTAGTAAGTAAGACAAGTGTAGCTTCTAGTGACAATAAGATTCGTTTTAATGTGTCTAATCTTTCACAAGGAATGTATTTTATAGAATTTAAAGGGGAGAGCTTCAAAATGGTAGAAAAATTAATGATAGAGTAAATAGATACGTTAAATTTAAGTTATAAAAGCTTCCGTTCTACGGAAGCTTTTTTTGTAATGTTTATTTTTACTTTTCGACTAAAAAAAATAACCAAAAAAAACACATTGATGAAAAATTACATTTTTGCTATTGCCTTATTAATTAGCTTCTCGGCATGTAAGCAAAACACAAAAACAGAAGAAATTACAAAAACAGTAGAAGAAGTAGTAGAAACACCAGTTGTTACTTATCCCGATAATCTAATTAAAGTACTGGATGCACATGGCGGAATAGAGAAATGGAAATCTATGAAATCCTTAGTTTTTACTATGGAAAAGCCAGATGGAAAAGAAGTGATAACTACCAACTTAATTTCAAGAGAAGGATTAGTAGATAATCCAAAAGAAAGTATAGGTTTTGATGGTGAAAAAGCATGGTTTTTAAATAAAACAAAAGGAGATTATAACGGGAAAATGGCGAAGTTTAAATATAACTTAATGTTCTATTTCTATGCGATGCCTTTTATTCTTTCTGACGACGGAATTAATTATGCGGATGCAGAACCTTTAGTTTTTGAAGGTGTTACTTACCCAGGAATACAAGTAACATATAATGCTGGAGTAGGGGAAACACCAGAAGATCGTTACGTTTTATATTATAATCCAACTACATATCAAATGGAGTGGTTAGGGTATACTGTTAGTTTTGTCCCAGGAATTGATAAAAAAGAATTACATTTTAGAAGGTACAACAATTGGCAAGAAATAAACGGTTTACTATTACCAAAAACAATTGTAGGTTATGGTTTTAAAGACGATAAGCCAACAGATGCTAAAAAGAGTACAGCATTTATAGATGTTCAGCTTAGTGATGAAGCTAAAGGTTCTAGTACATTTGCAAAACCTGAAAAAGGAGAATTTGTAGAATAACATGTTTATTAACAATAAATAAGCGAGTAATAATTAAATTATTGCTCGCTTTTTTTATATTGTAAATTGTTGCTAGTAAGCGACTGGTTTTAATTTGGATTAGGATCAATAGGTCTATCTAATCCAGGAATTTCTAACATTACTTTTTGTAATTCGTATTTTAAAAAGTATTTAGAAAAATCTTGATATGCCGTATTTCTATTAAAATTTTGAGGAATAAATACCAAGTTACGATTTGTAATCGTTTCAAAATTTTTAAAAGGTGCTGTTGTTTTTAAATTTTCTTCTAAAGTGTATATGTTCTCAAAAGTATAGCTGTCAAAAAGAGAGTAGTTTTCTTTTTTTATTTTCTTTAACTCTAGTGTTTGTGCAAAAGAAATAACGCTAAGTAAAAGTGTCAAGCAGGTTAGTTTTATTTTCATAATTAATGAATTACACCTACTAATTTATGAAAATTATATCGAATTATAAAGTTTCCTTGTCATAATGATTTACTAGAAGCGCAACCACATAACTGTAACTTTGCATTCCTCCTTTTTGATTGTTAGCCTTTAAAAAGCTAGAATACACCGTTTCAAAAATGGGCTCGGTAATATTTTGATACTTATCCCAAAAAGCTTGTGTTTCTTGGTAGTTTTTAATAATTCCAGAATTTATTGATTTTAATAATGATTCGTAGATTACTGGGTCTCTTCGATAAATTTCTAATAAGCAATGTTTTAATCCAAAGGTGAAACCAGAATAATTGAAATAGATGTTTTCGTTGTTTATGGCTGCCAAAAAGCCAATAAAATTAGCTTCGTTTTCTTTTGCATAACCTAATTGATGCGCTACTTCATGCGAGGCTGTGGTTGGAAATTTATATTTTGGAATTAAAGCATCTACTTGTGCTTCATTAGTTAACGGATTTAAATAACCAGAAAATCCCATATAGGTTAAAGGTAAACTAAATAGTGATTTTTTTATGCTTTTAGTATGGTAAGAAAGATGCGGGAAATCTTTTTCTAAAATAGTATAACCATTTGGAACTTGTAGTAATAATTCGGTTTTACTATATGGCATTTCTACTTTAATGGTATCGTTTTTTGTAATTTCAAGATGTAATTTGTTTGATTTTTTAATGAGCTCTTTTGTAACGCTTATTAATTGTTCAGTAGTGTAATCTGCTTTCAGATTTAGGTTTTTGTGTAATGGTAATCGATAGTAGTTCATTGCCCAAAAAAGATGAAAAGCAAAGTAAATTATTGAAATGGCAGCAAAAACGTCTAATAGCCAGTTTTTCGTGTCTTTTCTAATTCTTCTCCTATTAATTATAAACCATCTAATGCCATAAATTATGGAAAAAGCATAAAATAAATCGCCAAAAGAAAACGGTATCCAACCTAGAGTAAATCTGAAAATATTCGAGATTATTGGATATAACCCGTTACTATAATAGGTTTCTATAAATTCAGGATAACCAGAAAGTAACTTCACCATAAAGTAAAGTGGAAGTATAGAAAAAGCAATATAAGGTTTTGGGTTTTTCAGCATCTTTCAAAAGTAAGCAAATGTTTGTAATAGTTTCCTTGTAGGATTTAAAAACTGGCAAGGTTTCTTCTAAGACTATTTGTATCTTTACACTTTCAAATAAAATAAAGAGATGAATTCAGAAATAAGACAATTAGAGCCACAACAACTTTGGAACAAATTTGCAGATCTAAATGCTGTACCAAGACCATCCAAAAAAGAAGAGCGTGTTATCGCGTTTATGAAAGATTTTGGAAACAAATTAGGTTTTGAAGTAATAGAAGATGCCGTTGGAAACGTAATTATAAAAAAACCAGCTACAGCAGGAATGGAAGATAGAGTAACCATTGTAATGCAATCGCATTTAGATATGGTACACCAAAAAAATGCAGATACTACATTCGATTTTGATACTCAGGGAATTGACATGTATGTAGATGGAGATTGGGTTCGTGCAAAAGGAACAACGCTTGGTGCAGATAATGGTTTAGGGGTTGCAACTATCATGGCTATTTTAGAAAGTACAGATATTCCTCATCCTGCAATTGAAGCATTGTTTACTATTGATGAAGAAACTGGAATGACTGGAGCAATGGGATTAAAAGGAGGTTTGCTGGAAGGCGGAATTTTATTAAACTTAGATACCGAAGAAGATGATGAAATAGGTGTAGGTTGCGCTGGTGGAATTGATATTACAGCAACAAGAACATATGCTGAGGAAGAAACTCCAGAATTTAAAACTGGTTTTTCTATTGTAGTTAATGGTTTGCAAGGCGGGCATTCTGGGATGCAAATTCATGAAGGTTTAGGAAATGCAAACAAAATCATGAATCGTGTTTTATTTGATGGTTTTGAAAACTTCGGTTTACGTATTTCTGAAATTGATGGAGGTAGCTTGCGTAATGCTATACCAAGAGAAAGTAAAGCTATAGTGGCTATTGATGCAGTTCATGAAGATGCTTTTATAGCAGAAATGGCAGAAATGGCAAATACGATTAAAACCGAATTTAAAACAATGGAGCCAGATTTAGAAATTACGGTTTCTAAAATCGATACACCAGAAACCATAATGGATTTAGGGGTGCAAGAAGGGGTTACAAGAGCTATTTATGCAGCTTGTAATGGCGTGTACCGAATGAGTGCAGACATTCCTGGCTTAGTAGAAACATCAAATAATATTGCAAGAGTTATTATTAAAGATGGCGCAATTAAAATTGGTTGTTTAACACGTAGTTCTGTGGAGAGTTCTAAAGACGATTTAGCAAATACGCTTCGTGCAACTTTTGAGCTTACAGGTTGTGAAGTTGCGCTTTCTGGCGATTATCCTGGTTGGGCTCCCAATATGGATTCGTCTATACTAAAAGTGTTAGATGGTTTATACGAAAAAATGAATGGCGAAAAAGCACATGTTGCTGCATGTCATGCAGGATTAGAATGTGGAATTCTAGGACAAAATTATCCAGAAATGGAAATGATTAGTTTTGGGCCAACAATTAAAGGAGCGCACTCTCCAGACGAAAGAGCTAGTATTTCTTCGGCTCAAAAATATTGGAAGTTTGTTTTAGAAATTTTAAAAGAGATTCCTAAAAAGTAAATACAAAATAATAGAAAATAAAAAAGCAGCTCATCGAGCTGCTTTTTTTATAAAATAGAATTCTTAATTACTTTTGAATTCCCATTATCTCTAAATCAAAAACTAAGTTTGTGTTTGGAGGTATAGGCCCCATTCCGTTTTCGCCATAACCTAAATAACTAGGAATAAAAACGTGAGCTTTATCACCAACATTCATGTTAAGCATTGCTTCTCTAAATCCAGGAACAAGAGTTGCCGTTTCGTTATATATCATTGGAAATGGTTTGTATCCACCTTTTTTATCACGTTGCTCGTTGTATTGGTCGTTGTCTTTAGCTACTTGAACCCAACTGGTATCAAATAATCTACCATCTTCAAAGAAACCAGCGTAGTTAATTAGTACTTTGTCTGTAGCTGTTGGTTTTACACCATTTTTAGCTTCGTCTACAATCATTACTAAACCAGTAGGAAGTGTTTTTATAGTTCCTTTTTTAGCTTCATTCTTTTTTAAGAAATTTTCGGTAGCAACTTTTGCTTGTTCTTTAAGTTTTGCTGCTGCTTCTTCTTTTAACTTTTTAGTTCTTTCGTCAATTTTAGGTAATTCTTCAGTGTATACTTTAGGAGCATCAAATGCTTTTGCTAATTTTCCTTTTCTAATAATGTTTAATTCATTTATAACAACATCAATAAAAGGCTTATTGCTTGGTTTTTCAATTTGAACATTAGAGATACTATCTTGTACTTCTAAACCTAAAACAACTTCTCCAAAAACAGCATGACAACTAACTCTAGGATTGTCGCATTTTTTTAAGTTTCCTTGTGCATCAAATGCATCTAAGTTTGGTGTAGGACCTTCTGTTATAAAAAATTGACTACCATTAGTATTTGCTCCAGAATTAGCCATAGATAATATTCCCGGTTTGTCATGTCTTAAATCTGGGTTAAATTCATCTGTAAACTTATAACCAGGATTTCCCGATCCAGTTCCTGTTGGATCACCTCCTTGAATCATAAATTTATCTATCACTCTGTGAAAAGTTATTCCGTTATAGAATCTTTTTCCTTTTAAAGAATCGGTAACATTTGGATGTGTACCTTCTGCTAATGCTACAAAATTAGCAACGGTAACAGGAGCTTGTTCAAAATATAATTTAGCGACCATTGTACCTTTGTTGGTTACAAATTCTGCATAAAGACCATCTTCAAGATCTGGATATTTGTCTTGGCAAGAGGTAACACTTAATAAAAGTGCTAGAATAAAAATTTTCATAGTTTGTTTTAAAAAATTCATGTTAATTAGATTGATTTTGAGTTATTGAATTTACGGTTACTTCACATATTAAAGGAATGCTTGTTCCTATTCTATTATTGTCTCCATAATAACCATATGCTTTTGGTGATGGAAAAAGAAAAGTAACAGTCTCTCCCGATTTCATAAGTTTTAAACCTTCACGTAAACCAGTAAAAAGTTCTTGCTTATCCATCGCATAGTTTTGGGTTTTTAATTCTTCTTTAGAATAAATTAAGTTTCCATTTAAAGTTTTTACGTTGTAATTAAAATTTACAATGTCACCAAATTTAGGCTTTATAATACTGTCTTCTATCTTCGTGTTATAATAATACCAGAAACCGCTTTGCGAAGCTACATAGTTATTCTCTGGATTTTTATCCATTATGGCTTCTATGTTAACTTGTTCTTTAGCAAAAAGCTCTTTGTTTCTAGCAACAGACTCTTCAATAAAAGAACCAGAAGTAGCAGAAATGGGCCTTCTTGCTTCTGGTGATTTACAAGATGCGAATAGTATTAAAAAAAATGATAATATTACAAATTTATTCATTGTTTAAAGCCTTTTTATAGCTTGGTAATATACTAATAAATTTTTCAATGGTTTTATTCATATCTGTATCGCTTTTACCTCCTGCTGCATTAGTATGTCCTCCACCTGAAAAATGTGCTCTTGAAAATTCGTTTACAGAAAAGTCCCCTTTAGATCGTAACGATATTTTTATGATACTTTGTTTTTGGTCTTCAATAAAAATTGCTGCAAATATAATGTTTTGAAGAGATAATGCATAGTTTACAAATCCTTCCGTATCTCCTTTTTTGTAATCAAAATTGTTTAATTCTTGTTGCGAAAGTGTGATATAAGCAGTTCGGTATTCTGGTAAAATTTTTAGATTGCTCAAGGTACACCCTAATAATTGTAATCTGTTGTAGCTATTAGTATCGTAAATAGCATTATGTATTTGTGCATTTTGTGCTCCTTTGTCTATTAAGTCTGCAATTACTCTATGTGTTGTAGAAGTTGTTGAAGAAAACCTAAAAGACCCAGTGTCTGTCATAATTCCTGTGTATAAACATGTTGCTATATCTGCATCAATTTTAGTTATATCATCTAGCATATTTATAAAATTATAAACCATTTCGCAAGTAGAACTCATGCGTACATCGCTATAGGTGTATAATGCATAATCATCGGGTTGTTGGTGATGATCTATCATTATTTTTAGGGCTTCACTTTTAGCAAGAATAGCCTCCATATCTCCCGTTCTATTTAAGGCATTAAAATCTAAAGTGAAAATAATTTCTGCTTGATGTATTAAAGCATCACTCGTTTTAGTTTGCATATCATATTTTAAAATAGTGTTTTCGCTTGGCATCCATTTTAAAAAATCAGGATAATCATTTGGAGCAATAACGCAAACTTCATGATTATATTTTAATAGATATAAATATAGTCCTAATGTAGATCCTATAGCATCTCCATCTGGGTTTTTATGAGGAACAATTACAATTTTTTTTGGGGATTGTAAAAGTGTTTTAATGTTACTAATGTCTTGTTTTTTCATAGGTAGCGAAGATACAATTTTTTAATAATGGATTATATTGTTTTTATGAAGAAATACATTACTTTTGCAAAAAAAATTATATTTAAAAAATGGCAACAAATAGAACATTTACAATGCTTAAACCAGATTCTGTTGAAAAAGGGAATATTGGTGCAATTTTAGAAAAAATCACAGCTTCAGGGTTTAAAATCGTAGCAATGAAGTTAACACAAATGACATCTGCTGATGCGCAAGCATTTTATGCAATACACAGCGAACGTCCATTTTTTGGAGAGTTAGTAGAGTACATGACACGTGGACCAATCGTTGCAGCTATCTTAGAAAAGGATAATGCAGTTGAAGACTTTCGAACTTTAATTGGTGCAACTAACCCTGCCGACGCAGCAGAAGGTACTATACGTAAACTTTATGCAGCATCTATTGGTGAAAACGCTGTTCACGGAAGTGATAGTGATGAAAATGCAGCTATTGAAGGTGCTTTCCATTTTTCTGGAAGAGAAATGTTCTAGGAAATTCACATAACAATTATTAAAAAAGCCTGCAATTTGCAGGCTTTTTTGTTTCTATAATTTAGCTAAGTTTAAACTTTAAATAAGTTGTAGTATCTTTATAAAAAAAAATATAATGAAAAAATCTTCCAGACTTTTATTACTTTTCTTCTTGTTAGCGATTACTGCTAATGCGCAAGAAATACAAAAGAGTATTGCTTCGTTTGTAAATGAAACAAATGCAATTGTTACCATTAATAAAAATACTGAAATTGTAAATTTCGTTAAGTTTCAATCTGCAAATCCTTTAGTCTTAGAAGGGGGAACATTAGAACAAAAAGTATTTCAGTTTCTAGAAAAATATAAAGGAATATTTAATATGAATTCAGTGGAAGATTCTTTTATTGTTGAAGGAACAAAAACGGATACATATGGGTTTCAACACATAACATTTAATCAGGTTTATAATGGGGTTGCTGTATATGATGGTCAATTAAAGTTTCATTTTAATAGTGACAATAAACTAACTTCTATTAATGGAAATTTCATTCCAAATATTAAACTTTCAGCGTTACCAAATATACCAAAAGAAACAGCGAGTAGTGTCGCTATGGAAGCTGTAGGGAAACAAAATATAAATACTTCTCGTAAACCTTTAAAAGTAAATAAAAACACATTATATGTTTTTCAAAAAGGATTGGCTCAAGGAAATTACACTTCAAAACATCTTGTCTATGAAGTGGAAATTAGAAATGATGTAGATGTAAGAGAGTTTGTTTTTGTCGATGCACATTCTCAAGAAATAGTTGAGCAGTTTACAGGAATGGCTAATGCTTTACATCGAATTGTTTATGAAGATAATACCTCAAACATTGTTTGGGAAGAAGGAGATGCCTTACCAGGAACTTTATCAAACTGGCAGTTAAATGAAGTAGAAACTTCAGCACAAGTATATTATTTGTTTAATAATACTTTTGGTTTTGATTCTTATGATGGTTCTGGGGCTCAAATGCGAACGGTTAACAACGATCCAAATGTTGCAAATGCAAGTTGGAATGGTTCTACCACAAACTATCGTGATGGTACAGCAGCCGATGATGTCATTGCGCATGAATGGGGGCACGCATATACCGAATACACAAGTGGTTTAATTTATGCTTGGCAAGCTGGAGCAATAAATGAATCTTATTCTGACATTTGGGGAGAAACTATTGATTTGTTAAATAATTATGAAGATGAAGGAGAAGATTTTTCTTTAAGAACGGGCTGTTCGAGTTCAGATAGATGGAGAATGGGAGAAGACGCTACTTATTTTAGTGCTGCAATTCGTGATCTTTGGGATCCTACCTGTAACGGAGATCCAGGTAAGCTTACAGATGCTGAGTATCACTGTTCCGATAGTGATTCTGGTGGAGTACATGTTAACTCTGGAGTACCAAATCATGCCTACGCTTTATTAGTAGATGGAGGAACTTATAATGGACAAACTATTAACGGAATTGGGTTTACTAAAGCGGCTCATATTTTTTGGAGAGCTCAAAGTATATATCTAAGTGCTACAAGCGATTTTTCGGTTTTAGCAGATGCTTTAGAAACTTCTTGTATAGATTTAATAGGAATAGATCTTCCTGAATTAGTGACTACAAACACTACAGCAGGAGCTTCTGGTGAAATTATTACAGTTGCAGATTATGACGAATTAGTAAAAGTGCTTTTGGCTGTTGAGATTCGTATCTTACCAGAACAATGTAATTTTACAGCGATTTTACAAGAAGTACCAGAATTATGTGAGCCTGCGACTAATAATGCTGTGTTTTTTGAAGATTGGGAATCTGGTTTAGGAAATTGGGTAGCTACCGAATTACCAAGCAATGCTGCAACTTGGGAGTCTAGACCATGGAGTCTAGATACTAATTTACCTAACGGTAGAAATGGACAAGCTGTTTTTGGTGCTGATCCTGTAAATGGTGATTGTGCAACAGATTTACAAAACGGAATAATTAGATTAGAAAGTCCATTAATCACATTACCAGATTTTACAGAGGGTGTTTTTGAAATGGCTTTCGATCATTATGTTGCTACAGAATCGCAATGGGATGGTGGAAATATAAAATATAGTGTTACTAATGGTCTTTTGTGGAATATTGTTCCAAGTTCTGCATTTACACATAATCCATATAATAATACCTTAAATACTAATGGAAATGATAATCCATTGCAAGGTCAAGAAGCTTTTACAGGAACCAACGGAGGTAGTATAGGAGGTAGTTGGGGAAAAAGTATTATAGATTTATCGGCAATAGGAGTAGGAGCAAATAGTACTGTTAAATTTCGATGGGAATTAGGTACAGATGGTTGTAATGGTAGAGTAGGTTGGTATTTAGATGATGTGGTAATTTATAATTGTGATAAAGCTTTATCTGTTACAAATTTTGAAGCTTTAAATAACAGTATAAAAGTGTATCCAAATCCATCTAATGGTTTATTTACAATTCTTAAAACGCAAAACATAAATTTAAGTACTGCTAGTATTCATGATATCAATGGAAGATTTATTAAGCAAATAGATTTAACCAATATGCAAAAGCAAAAAGATATCAATATATCTAATTTAGCTTCTGGTATTTATTTTATGACAGTTGCTTCTTCAGAAAGTAAAGCAGTTATTAAGCTTGTTAAAGAGTAATCGTAATCGTATTATTATAATTGTAATAGAAAAGCACAACTATAATCGTTGTGCTTTTCTATTTGATGTTCCCTGTAAATTAGAACATAATGCAAAACAAAAAAACGCAACCTATTGGTTGCGTTTTTGTTCTAAAAAGATAAGCGTATATATTAGATAACTTTTACGTTTATTGCGTTTAATCCTTTTTTTCCTTCTGTTAATTCGAACTCAACTTCATCGCCTTCACGAATCTCATCGATTAATCCCGAAATGTGTACAAAATGTTCTTTGTTTGAACCTTCTTCTGTGATAAAACCAAATCCTTTGGTATCGTTGAAGAACTTTACTGTTCCTTTACTCATTGTTAAAATATTAAATATTAATTAATTCTATTAAGGCAAATATAGTGCCAATAAATTTAATAAACTGTAATTATTTGTAATTTATCTTAAGACTAGTTTCTTAATTACCTCTTTTCCAAGACTCTCATTAAGCATTTTGATTATTTTTTCTTTACCATAGCTCAATTCTTCGCGTAAAACACTAGAGCTTAATTGTATATATAAAGTATCTCGTTCTAATTGTATTGCTGTTGTGTAATTGTTTACACCATTTCCCATTAAGTTAGCCCAAGCTTCGGCTACATTAACTTTGTCTAAGCCTTTTTCTAGTCTGTTAGTTTCTACAAACTCTTTTAAAGCATCTGCTATACTTAGGTTTTCATTATTCCGTTTTGCCATGTTTACTTCCCACGTAAGTGGGAATATTTATTTAATTAGTATTTATTTCACCTAAATCTAAAGGTAGATAACGCTTATATAAATATACGTCCTTATTCTGGTTTATTATTTTTAATTGCTCTGTAGTTGCTAACAAAATGCTTTCTTTCCAAGTAGCAAAAGGTGTTGTGTAATATATATTTAAACTGTCGTTTTCTATTATAACCTTTATGTTTTCTACATCTTTAGAGGTTTCAAAAGTACCAATGAAATTCGGTTTTAACTTTTTTCTAATTCCTGTGAAACTATCGTTTATTTCGAAATAATCAATAGTATCGTTATAATTGTAGTCTTTTTTGCTTCCGTCTTGTAAAATCACTTCATCAATTTCCCAATATCCATTTATATGAGGAATAAAAGTTTCCGGATTTGGCGAACAGTTAAAAATAAATAGTGTTAAAAATAAAAATGCGTATGGTTTCATAGCTTGAAAATTTCAAAAGATTGGTGTACTTGTTTTACAGCATTTTCGGTGCGTTCTGCATGTGTGTCGCTAATAAATAATTGCCCAAAATTTTCATCATCTACTAACTTAATAATTTGTGCAACGCGTTGTTCGTCTAGCTTATCAAAAATATCATCTAAAAGTAGAATAGGATTTACACCACTTTGTTTTTTAATGAAATCGAATTGCGCCAATTTTAAAGCTATTAAAAATGATTTTTGTTGCCCTTGACTTCCAAACTTTTTAATAGGATGCGCTTCTATATTAAAAACTAAATCGTCTTTATGAATTCCTGTACTTGTATACTGAAGTGCTTTATCTTTATTAATAACTCGCATTAAAAGAGTGTTGAGATCTCCTTCAAATAAATCACTTTTATATACCAAATCTACGGTTTCATTATTATTGCTAATTGCTTCATAACGCGATTTAAAAATAGGAATAAACTCTTGTAAAAAAGTATCTCGCTTTTTAAAAATACGTGTTCCATAATCGGTTAGCTGATTGTTGTAAACTTCTATTGTGTCTTGATTATAAGTGTTGTTTAGAGCAAAATATTTTAATAAAGAGTTGCGCTGCGCTAGAATCTTATTATACTTAATTAAATCGTCTAAATAAGTCTTATCACTTTGTGAAATCACACTATCTATAAATTTACGTCTTGTGTCACTTCCTTCCGTAATTAAATCTCTATCTGCTGGCGAAATAATCACCAAAGGCAAAAAACCAATATGCTCGCTAAATTTTTCGTAAGCCTTATTATTTCGTTTAATTACCTTTTTCTGACCTCTTTTTAAACTAACCGCAACTTTTTCTGTGTTATTTTCTTTTTCATAATCGCCATTAATTACAAAAAACTCTTCATTGTGTTTTATATTTTGAGAAGCAACAGGATTAAAATAACTTTTACCAAAAGACAGATGATAAATTGCATCTAAAATATTGGTTTTCCCTATGCCATTGTTGCCAACAATGCAATTTATTTTTTCATTAAATGAAAAAGAAATGCTGTCAAAATTCTTGTAATTAAGTAGAGAAAGTGATTTTAAAATCATAAAAAAGTTAGATAAACGTAATTCTAGAAGTTGTTTTCTTAAAATGTCTTGCAAATTATTGAAAAATAACAAATAAATAAACCTTATTTCTGAAGAAAAATTTTATTTTTGCCTCGCAATAATTAAGAATATAATGGCAACATACAAGAAAAGAGGATATAAACCGAAAACTAAAGTAGAAGAAGTTCAAGTAGAAGAAGAAAACTCAACAACTGCAGAAGTTTTTAATACACTAGATGAAACAGCTTCTAAAACAGAAGATTGGGTTATTAAAAATCAAAAATACATTTTTGTAATTATTGGTATAGTTGCAGTATGTGTGTTAGGTTATTTAGGTTACAAAGAATTTGTTTCAAAACCTGCTCAAACAGAAGCGATGAACGATATGTTTCAAGCGCAAAAATATTACAACGAAGCGGTAACTGGCGCAGACAAAGATTCTTTATTTAATCTAGCATTAAATGGAGGAGAAGGTAAGTATGGAATGTTAGATATTATATCAGAACACAGTGGAACAGACGCTGCTAATCTTGCAAATTATTATGCAGGAATGGCTTACTTAAACATGAAAGATTACAAAAATGCAGTTTCGTATTTAGGTAATTATACAGGGAAAGACGAAGCTACTGGACCTATTGCTAAAGGTGCAATTGGTGATGCATTTGTTCAATTAAACCAAAAAGAGGATGCTTTAGGCTATTATGTTCAAGCAGCAGAATTGCGTAACAACGAATTAACTTCACCAATGTATTTATTCAAAGCTGGTGTTATAGCTCTAGATTTAGGAAAAGCTACTGAAGCATTAAAGTATTTTACTAAAATTAAAGAAGAATATTCTTCTGCTACAGAAGCTACAAATATTGATGTATTTATTGGCAAAGCAGAAGTGTTGGCTAGTAAATAAATTACCGCTTTCGCGGAAAAAAATATGGCAACAGTAAATAAAAATTTATCCGATTACGATAAAAACACAATCCCAAATGCGAAAGATTTTCGATTTGGGATTGTTGTTTCAGAATGGAATGATAATATAACCGAAGGTTTATTTGAAGGCGCATATAACACACTTATTGAAAACGGTGTAACAGAAGAAAATATACTTCGTTGGAATGTTCCTGGAAGCTACGAACTTATTTTTGGAGCAAAAAAAATGCAACAATATAATGTAGATGCAGTAATTGCAATTGGAAGCGTAATTCAAGGTGAAACAAAGCACTTTGATTTTGTTTGTGAAGCAGTTTCTCAAGGTATTAAAGACTTAAATGTTTTACACGATATACCCGTAATTTTCTGCGTGCTTACCGATATGAACATGCAACAAGGTATTGAACGTTCTGGCGGAATTCATGGCAATAAAGGTACAGAAGCTGCTGTGGCTGCTATTAAAATGGCTGCACTAAATACGCTTTAGTTTTTAGCGCATAGTCGGGTTTGCAATCGAAGGCTTAGACTTTACAAAACTATTTTGCTTTTTTACAAGTTTATAAAGAAACAAGCTTAATTGAATCTTGTTAACATTTTTTAGCACTTTCAAACCAATATTTCCTTGTAAATTAAGTAAATTTGAAAGGTAACGTACTTTTAATTTTACAGTGAATTTATTTAAACAGCGCAGAAACAAATCGTTTAACTACACTCCAAGACACCAAACGGAACAGGAGCAAAACCCTAAAGAAGAACTAGCTTCTAAATGGGAAGAAATTCGTGGTACTTCTAAACGTAAAAGCACTTTTTTTTCAAGCTTACCTCTTATGGTGTTGTTTTTGATAGCTGTGTTAGTACTCTTATACATTTTAAGTCGTTACTAATAAAGCAAACATTATGGGAATTTTTAAAACAA
Source organism: Lacinutrix cladophorae (assembly GCF_053604645.1). NCBI lineage: Bacteria > Pseudomonadati > Bacteroidota > Flavobacteriia > Flavobacteriales > Flavobacteriaceae > Lacinutrix > Lacinutrix cladophorae. Next base: position 136,931 of record NZ_JBSHNR010000073.1, read on the forward strand.
GACAAAATAAAAAGTTTGATTATACACCGCAACACTTTAAAGGGGAAGGAAATCCTTATGAAATTAAACATAAATTTGATGACCATAGGCAAACAGTTGGTAGTCAAGGCGGACTTAAATCGAAGTTAGTTTCAGCACTAAACGATTATAAACACAACGAAGATAAAACAGCAAATAAACGCGTTTTAATTATAATCGCTATTCTCATCTTTGTATTTTTGTTTATTATAGATTTCGATTTATCTATATTCTTTTCAAAATAATTTATGGCAGACATTATTCAACTTTTACCAGATCATGTTGCAAACCAGATAGCAGCTGGAGAAGTAGTACAACGGCCTGCTTCAGTAGTAAAAGAATTACTAGAAAACGCAATAGATGCACAAGCTACAAGTATTAAGCTAATTGTAAAAGAAGCTGGTAAAACCCTAATTCAAGTGATTGATGATGGTAAAGGAATGAGTACAACAGATGCTCGTTTAAGTTTCGAGCGTCATGCAACTTCCAAAATTCGTACCGCAGATGATCTTTTTCAATTAAATACCAAAGGCTTTCGCGGTGAAGCTTTAGCAAGTATTGCTGCTATTGCTCATGTAGAATTAAAAACCAAACAAGAAGGGGAAGAAGTTGGAACAAGTATTATTATTGAAGGCAGCGAAATTGTAGAACAGGAAGTAGTGGTAGCTCCTAAAGGAACTTCTATTGCAGTAAAAAATCTGTTTTTTAATATTCCTGCACGACGCAATTTTTTAAAGTCGAATACCGTAGAATTGCGTCATATAATAGACGAATTTCATCGTGTTACACTAGCGCATCCTAATATTGCATTTGCGATGTATCATAATGGATCGGAATCTTTTCAGCTACCAGAAAGTAATTATAGGCAACGTATTGTAAATATTTTTGGAAACAGAACCAATGAAAAATTAGTTCCTGTAGAAGAAGATACCGAAGTATTAAAGATTTCAGGATTTGTAGGTAAACCAGAATACGCCAAAAAATCGCGAGGAGAACAATTCTTTTTTGTAAACGATAGATTTATAAAAAGTGCCTATCTAAACCACGCTATTGCATCGGCTTTTGAAGGTTTATTAAAAGATGGCGCACATGCGAGTTACTTTTTAAACTTACAGGTAAACCCGCAAACTATTGATATTAATATTCATCCAACAAAAACCGAAATTAAGTTTGACGATGAGCATACCCTCTATGCAATTTTACGTTCGTCTGTAAAACACAGTTTAGGACAATTTAATATAGCTCCTGTTTTAGATTTTGAACGCGATGCAAATTTAGACACCCCTTATGGTTTTAAAAATAAAGGGGCAAGTACTCCAACAATAGAAGTAGACAGAAGTTTTAATCCTTTTCAAGAAGAAAAAGAAACAAGAACAAAACCACAAGTTTCTTATAAAAAGGAAACTGCTGGAAGTTGGGAAGGTTTATATGTTGGTTTAGAGTCTAAAAGCACGAAAACACAACAGGATTTTAGCGAAGTACATTTTGAAAGCGATGAACAAACTGCTTCTATGTTTACTAATGAAAATGAAGTAGAGCAACAGCAATCTACCTATCAACTAAATAATAAATATATTATTAGTAAGGTGAAATCTGGAATGCTACTTATCGATCAGCATAGAGCGCATCAACGAGTACTGTACGAAGATTTTTTGAAAAATTTAACGGTAAAAGAAGCGATGAGTCAACAGTTGTTATTTCCACTGCAATTGCATTTTTCATCGCAAGAAATTACAATTATAAATCAGGTTAAAGAAGATTTAGAACACACAGGTTTCATGTTTGCTTCCATTCATACAGATAGTATCGAAATAACAGGAGTTCCTGTAAGTGTTCCAGAAAGTGAAGTTTCAATCATTTTAGAACAGCTTATTAGCGATGTGGAAAATGAAGTGCCAGATAGTAATTTTAGTGCAACCGATTTATTAGCAAAGTCGATGTCTAAAAGTCTAGCAATTAAAACCGGACAAAGTCTAAGTTTACAAGAACAAGAACATTTGGTGAATAAACTCTTTGCTTGTAAAGAGCCTAATGTTTCACCAACCAATAGGCCAACTTTTGTTACTATGACTATGGATGAGTTGGATAGAAAATTTTTATAATATATAATAAGAGGATTCCCTTTTTCAAGGGAATAAAAACAAGTTTTTGATGAATAGAATAACAGATACAGTAAAACATTTAATTATCATAAACGTACTAATGTTTATTGGTACTTTGTTTGTAGGTGGAGGACAATTGTTTTATGAATGGTTTGCTTTATATTTTCCTAAAAATGAAGCATTTCAACCTTGGCAAATTATTACGCACATGTTTATGCATGGTGGTGCAGATTTGCAAAATCTAAGTCTAATGCATTTAGGTTTTAATATGTTTGCTTTATGGATGTTTGGTTCTTCTGTAGAGCAGGTTTTAGGAAGTAAGAAATTTTTGTTTATCTATATTTCAGCAGGTTTAGGAGCCGTATTGTTTCAATTGGGGTATTACTATTTCAGTTATATTCCTTTATATGATGAATTGATTGCTTCTGGATTAACAAATGATCAATTGGTGCAAATGTTTACTTCTAATGAAACTATTTCTGGTATTACTGATGCACAATTAGTAAATCTAAAACAAGCTTTTCCTATTTACAATGCTTCAATGGTTGGAGCATCTGGTTGTATTATGGGAATTCTTGCAGCATTTGGTATGATGAATCCCGAAGCAAAACTGATGATGATTTTTTTACCAATTCCTATAAAGGCAAAATATTTTATTCCAGGAATTATTTTATTAGATGTTATTTCTGCAATCTCAGGACAATCTTTCTTTAGTCCAAGTAATACAGCGTATATGGCACATGTTGGTGGTGCTATAACAGGATTTATAATCATGTGGTATTGGAAAAAAAATCAGTTTAATCAAAATCGTTGGGATTAATGACAAATCTAAATCAGGACATTAAACAAAAATTAACGCAGCTTAATGTGTTTGAAAAGCTTATTGCTGTTAATATTCTTGTTTTTATTATAGCGCAAGTTTTAAGATTTGTATTAAATACAGCATCTAGTATGTCTTGGTTAGAACTGCCTAGTGATTTTTTTACTTTTTTAAAACAACCATGGAGTATTATTAGTTATGCTTTTGTGCATTATGATTTTATACACATGTTGTTTAATATGCTTTGGCTATATTTTATAGGTCGAATGTTTATTAATTTATTTAACACCAAACTAGCTTTAAATGTGTACTTTCTGGGTGCTATTTTTGGTGGCCTCGTTTTTTTATTAGGCTACGCATTATTGCCAGATGTATTTAGCGCTGGTCATCGATTAGTTGGTGCTTCTGGAGCTGTTAGAGCTTTGCTAATTTTTATGTGTGCTTATATGCCTAATATGGATTTGCGTTTCTTTACCTTTAATATTAAATTAAAACACGTAGGTTTTGCTATTATTATTTTAGATTTTATTGGTCTTTTTGGCGGAAATGCAGGAGGGAATTTAGCACATTTTGGAGGAACTATTCTTGGTTATTTTTACGCAACACAACTAACTAAAGGAAAGGATATAGGAAAAGGTTTTGAAGGAGTTATGGATCGTTTTGCAAATCTTTTTAAGAAAAATCCTTCTAAATTAAAAACAGTTCATAAAAATAAAAGTAAGGTTGCGGGCTATACTAAAGATGAATTTAAAGAGTTTAATAACCAGAAGCAAATTGATATTATTTTAGATAAAATAAGCAAAAGTGGCTACGAAAGTTTAACCAAAGAAGAAAAAGAATTATTGTTTAGAGCAGGTAAGTAGAACAGTAGTCAATAAGTAGTAAACATGTTTACGTTTTAAACAGCACATGAAAAATTTAAATTTTATAAATAAAATAGTATTCTTCTTCAACTCTGTTGCTGCTACGCTTTTATTGCTTTCTTATGTGTTGCCTTTTGTACCTCCAAAAACATTTTCAATTTTATCTGTCTTAAGTTTAGGTGTGCCTTTTTTAATTTTAGTAAATGTATTATTTTTTTTATACTGGTTATTAAAAATTAAAAAACAGTTCTTTTTATCTTTATTCGTTCTAGTTATTGGCTATATGTCTTTTGGTTCTTTGTATAAATTTTCAAACAAAGTAGAAGTAGCTAAAGCGAGTAGTCTTACCGTTATGAATTATAACGTGCGACTTTTTAATTTATATCATTGGATTGAAGAAGACAATACCGATTTGAAACTAATTGATTTTATTAAAGAAAAGGCTCCTGATGTAGTTAGTTTTCAAGAATACCATCCTAAAGAAAATATAGATTTGTCTTTTTTTAAATATAAATTTGAAAAACTTACAGGTAATAAAATTAAATTCGGACAAGCAATTTTTTCACAATATCCAATAATAAATTCAGGTTCTGTTGCTTTTCCAAATACTTCTAATAATGCCATTTTTGTAGACATTGTAAAGGAAAAAGATACTATTCGTGTATATAATGTGCATTTACAATCTTTAAAAATCGATACTAAGGTGGAAACTATATCGCAAGAAGATTCGGAGCGTTTAGTAAGGCGTATTGGGAAATCTTTTGAAATGCAACAAACGCAAACCGAATTGTTTTTAAAGCATAAAAAGCAGTGTAAGTACAAAGTAATTGTTAGTGGCGATTTTAACAATACAGCATTTTCTTATGTATATAAAGAAATTAAAGAAGGTTTAAAAGATGCTTTTAAAGTAGCAGGAAATGGTTTTGGTAGAACCTATGATTTTAAATTTTTTCCTACACGAATTGATTTTATTCTAGTAGATAAAAATTTTAAAGTAGATACTTTTAAAACCTATGATGTGCATTACTCCGATCATTTTCCTGTAATGACTAAGTTGTCTTTAGTGGATTAGTCTTTTTTAGAATTACATAAAAGAACAATCTACATAATCTGCAAGCATGTGTATGCATAAACCAAGTCCGATTAATCTTGTTTTTTTAGGAAGTAATAACAACACATAAACGATCATTGCGTAATAGGTATGTAACGGATGAAAGTTTATACTACATCTATTTGCTTCAAAAATTGGTGTTGCTAGTAGATGATCTACATCTATAATAATTGCAGAAGCCAGTATTAAATAGGTAACTTTCCAATTGCTTTTATAAAAGAGAAGTGCAATTAGTAATGGGAAACCAAAGTGAATTCCATAATGTAAAAAAGATTGCAGCATTATAGATGTTTAAACTGATTTTCTAGATAATTTATAGCATTTGTTCCTTCATTAAAAAGTAAATCTAAGATGCTTAAATTAGAAATATATCCATGTTTTTCGTTGAATACTTGTGTGTAATTATCAAAATTGAAATTTGGTTCTTTTCTAGAGTTTACCAAATATCTAAAGTCGGATTGGTCTGTAATTTCTTTTTGAAAAATTTCCGTTTCCGAAGATTTTATATCCAGTTGTAAGCATTCTAAAATGGTTTCAAAACATTTTAAATTAAAGTCTAAAAGGAATTCTGCTTTTTGTGTAAATAAAGGTTGTAATTCATCTTCGTAAAATTCAAAAAAAGGAGAGGTTCTATAAGCAGATTCTAGAGATTTCCAATGTAAGGTTTGCCATTTTTCGGCATTATGAATTTTAATATCGCTGTATTTTTGTCTTTCCTTTTGCGAGTATATTACAGGTACACTTAGTTGTAATTTGCCATTTGCACCATAAATAAAACTTCTATTTCTATAGGTTTGCTTTTGGTAATTGTCGTGCATTTCAAATACAACATTATTAGCTTGAAGCATAGCTGCAAAATGTGCTATATTAGGAAAGTAAGTTGGATGTATAAGGATGTTCATTTGTAGATGCGTTTATTTTTTGATTTGGTAGTTTTTCAACGCATTCAATTTATTGGTAATACTTTCAACGTTTATTCTTAATTGTGAACACAACCAATACTTTTCCTTATTCGGAAAGGTGTTGGTTGTGTTATAAATAGTTTTAGTTAATTCTTTTGTTTCCTTCCAAACTTCTAACTTTTCAAAACTATATTGATACATATTAAAATAAACAATTAATTTGCTTCTTTTCTCTTTCTCCATTTACCATAACCATACCAACCAAGTAATAAAACTAAAAACGGAATTAAGTACGAAACACGCTCTCCACTACCACCAACAGTGGTGAATAAACGATCCCATCGTATTTTGTTCTTAATACCTTTGCCATCACTATCCCAACTAAACCAAATAAAAACAGGTTTACCAACTACGTGGTCAAAAGGTACAAATCCCCAAGTTCTTGAATCTTGAGAGTCATGTCTGTTATCTCCCATTAACCAATAGTAATCTTGTTTAAAGGTGTAGTTTGTTGCTAGCGTATCATTAATAAATATCTGGTTTCCTTTTACTTGTAATGTGTTGTTTTCGTATTCTGTAATAATACGTTTGTAAAGTGGTAAAACATTTAAATTTAAGTCTACCGTTTTTCCTTTTTCAGGAATGTATAAGTTTCCGAAATAATCGTTATTCCAGTTGTAGTTTGGATCGTGCGGAAAAATATTTGCATCTCGTTTTCCTTCTTCACTTTTTAAAGGAATGATTTTATCGATTTTCGGATTATTTTTAAATTTCTCTAAATCGCCTTTATAAATTCCCATAAAGATATGATCATTTCCGCTTTTTCCAATTCTATTCGGATTCATATCATACCTATCATGAAGATATTGCAGATTAAAATTTTGATTGTTTTTTGTTTTTACTCGGTACGAAAATTGCAATTTAGCTCTGTCTGGTAGTTCATTTTGTTTTCCGTTAATAAATACATATCCATCACGAACAGATAAAGAGTCTCCAGGTAAACCAACACAACGTTTTACATAGTTTGTTCTCTTGTCTATTGGCTTATTGTAGTTTCTGTCTGGTCTAGGAACAGTCATGCTATATGATGTGTCTATTGGCCAGTTAAAAACCACAATATCATTACGTTTTATTTTTTGTAATCCAGGAATTCGCATATAAGGTAAAGACAACTTATTAATCCAAGAAGTGTTCTTTTTTTCTAAGTTATCATCATACAAATACGATTTCTTTTTTATAAAAGGAATCGTGTCATGTACCATTGGCGCAGCAACGGTTGTCATAGGTACTCTTGCACCGTAGTGAAATTTACTAACAAATAAGAAATCACCTACTAATAACGATTTTTCTAAAGATGAAGTAGGAATCGTGTATGGTTGCATAAAATAGGTGTGTACAATAGTTGCGGCAACAATTGCAAATAAAATAGAACTTGCCCAATCTCCCGAAGCAGATTTAGGATGTAAACTTCTGTCTTTAACATGCTCTACATCTGCAATATAATTAAGATAATAATTGTAAAATCCGAAGCTAATAATTGCTAAAAAAGTATCTAAAGGTTGGTTTTTGCCAAAGCTTCTAGCGGTTTCTACCCAAATTACCGGAAACATGATAAGATTAACAATTGGTAAAAATAAAAGAATCGTGTAGTACCAAGGTCTGTTAATAATTTTCATTAAAATTACTGCATTGTAAACTGGTACAAATGCTTCCCAAGCTTGTCTTCCTGCTTTTGTATAAAGTTTCCAGGTTCCTAATCCGTGGATGACTTGGATACTAATAAAAAAGATAAATAATTGCGTAAATGTCATAATCTGTATAATGATAATTGCTTGTAGCAATTAATTAATTGTTGTTAGTTGTTGCTTGTGTGTGTTATGTTACAAATATATTACTACTTAACTAATATTTAACACATCTTTCATTGTAAAAACGCCAGTTTTTCCAAGTAACCATTCTGCGGCAACAACTGCTCCAAGAGCAAATCCTTGTCTGTTATGTGCTGTATGTGTAATGTCTATTGTGTCGACATCACTTTTATAAGAAATGCTATGTGTTCCAGGAACGTCTTCTATTCGTTTTGCGATTATTGGTAAAGCATTTTCAGTATTTTGGTCTATACTCCAATTAGTATAACTAGTGTGTTCTTTAATAATATCGTTTGCAAGTGTAATTGCTGTTCCGCTTGGTGCATCTAGCTTTTGTGTGTGATGAATTTCTTCCATAGATACTTTATAGTCTTTTAAAGTATTCATCATTTTAGCTAAGTAATTGTTTAATTCAAAAAATATATTTACACCTAAACTAAAATTAGAGGCATAGATGAAGGCTCCTTTTTTTTCTTGACATAATGCTACGGCTTTGTCATAATCTTCTAACCAACCAGTTGTTCCCGAAATTACAGGAATATTATTCTCTATACAATTAGATATGTTTTTGTATGCTGCTGTAGGAATACTAAAATCGATAGCAATATCTGCTTCAGAAATATCATAATCTTCATCCATTGCTTTGGTAACAATAGTATGACCACGTTGTATTGCTATCTGTTCAATGGTTTTTCCCATTTTTCCGTAGCCAAGAAGTGCTATTTTCATCAAAAATATAAATTTTTATTTCCGAGATATCGGAAATACTATTAATGTCTATTAAAATTTAAAATTTAGAGTAAGTCCTAAATCTCCTGTATTATCAAATTCGTTAATTTTATAATGCGGCATAAAAGTAAGATTCTCGTCTACATTAAATTGCAATAAATGCGCATCTACATTTGCCCAAACAATGTTTAATATATAAATACCTGCAGTAATTAAAAGGGATAATTCTTTGTTTCTTCGTAATGTACTTTGTGCTTCTTCTAAACCATCATCTGTAATTGTATCATAGAATTCGTCGTCTGTAAAGCCTGCTAATCTACGTTTGTATGCATCACGATAGCGATTGTATTCCTTTTGGTTGTCTAAATAAAAATACATTCCAGCACCTAGTCCTGCGTAAATAACAGGAACTTTCCAATATTGTTTAAGATGTATGTGGCCTAAACCTGGTAAAACAGCTGAATAAAAAGCAGCACGAGCAGGAGTAAGCGGGTCTATTGGTTCTCTTGTACTAATTTCTCCATCGATAACAATTCCTTCTTCAGCTAATTGTTTTTTTGTTTCTTTGGTTACTTCTTCTTTAGGTTCTTTTTCTTGTGCTAAAGCCGATAAACTAAAACAAATGCTTAAGAATAGGAATATGAAAAGTTTATTTTTCACTTTGTACTAACTTTTTTATTCTATTAAAATCTTCTTCCGAATGAAAAGGAATTGTAATTTTCCCTCTACCATTACTAGAAACTTTAACGTCTATTTTATGACCAAAGTATTCCGAAAAATCTTTCATGCCTTTTTTAACAAACTTTGGCAATTCTTCTTTTGTTTTCTTTGGTATGTTTACTTCTTGTGTCTTATTGTAGTTTTTAACTAGTGCTTCTGTGTCTCTAACAGATAATTTGTTTTGAAGTATTTTTTCATAAATATCTAACTGAATAGATTGGTCTTCAATATTAATTATTGCACGACCATGTCCCATAGAAATAAAACCATCTCGCATTCCTGTTTGAATGATTGGATCTAGTTTTAATAAACGTAAATAGTTAGCAATTGTAGATCGTTTTTTACCAACACGCTCGCTCATTTGCTCTTGTGTTAATTGGATCTCGTCAATAAGACGTTGGTAGGATAATGCAATTTCAATAGGATCTAAATCTTGACGTTGAATATTTTCTACCAAAGCCATCTCTAGACTTTCTTGGTCGTTCGCTATTCTAATATAAGCAGGAACGGTTTCTAAGCCAATTAATTTGGATGCACGAAAACGACGTTCACCAGAAACCAGTTGGTATTTTTCGAAGCCTAATTTTCTAACCGTTATTGGTTGTATAACACCAAGTTCTTTAATAGATGAAGCTAGTTCACGAAGAGATTCTTCATTAAAATTAGTACGTGGTTGAAAAGGATTCATTTCAATTAAATCCAATTCTAACTCTACAATATTACCAATTACCTTGTCGGCATTTTTGTCTTCTGCATTTTGTATATCGTTACTAGGGTCTTTTAAAAGGGCAGAAAGTCCTCTTCCTAAAGCCTGTTTCTTTGTTGCCTTCGCCATAATCTAGGAGTTTTTTGTAATCACTTCTTTAGCCAAACTTAAATAATTACTTGCACCTTTACTAGAAGCATCATAATTAATTATACTTTCGCCATAACTTGGCGCTTCACTTAAACGTACATTACGTTGAATGATGGTTTTAAAAACCATATCGTTAAAATGTTTTTGCACTTCTTCTACCACTTGGTTGGAAAGGCGTAAACGCGAATCGTACATGGTTAATAATAGGCCTTCAATGTCTAAATCTGGATTGTGAATTTTTTGAACACTTTTTATGGTGTTTAATAATTTTCCTAAACCTTCTAATGCAAAATATTCGCATTGAATTGGTATTATTACTGCATCGGAAGCTGTTAAAGCATTCAATGTTAATAAGCCAAGAGAAGGAGCACAGTCAATTAAAATATAGTCGTAATCCTCTTTGATTTCTTGTAAAGCCTTTTTTAACATATACTCGCGAGATTCTTTATCGACAAGTTCTATTTCAATAGCAACAAGATCTATATGGGCTGGAATAATATCTAGGTTAGGTGTTTCTGTTTTAACAATAGCCTGTTTGGCCGAATTTGTATGCTCTAAAAGTTGGTACGTACCAATTTCTACAGTTTCTACATCGATACCAAGACCAGAAGTTGCATTTGCTTGCGGATCTGCATCTATTAGAAGTACTTTTTTTTCAAGTACACCAAGTGAAGCTGCTAAGTTTATTGAGGTTGTAGTTTTACCTACCCCTCCTTTTTGATTAGCAATTGCTATAATTTTACCCATTAATTTCATTTCATTTTAGGAACAACCAAAAATACGATTATTTATGGGTTTATAAAACCGAAGTTGTTAACAGTTGGTTAAAAGAAGGTGTGTTTTATGGCATGGTTTTTAAAATAGTAACCATTACAAGGTTAAAACATTATTTTTCATGAGATTATGTGTATTGTTAAATAGACAGGTCTTACTATATTAACTATTTTTACAAAACTTATTTTTTAATAGATTATGAAACAATTTGTACAATTACTATTTTCAGTTTCCCTTTTGTTAAACGTATTAAACGCTTTTGCTCAGGAAGTTATTGCCAAAAACGGAAGTTATGGAATAGATAAAGAAAACAGAGTTATTGTTTGGCATACTAGCAATCTAGATTCTTTAACTTCTGTTAATGAAAAGATTACTAGTATTAAATTTGATGCATCTTTTACATTAGTAAATAGCAAAAAACAACTCTCATACTCTAATATTAATGTTGTTAAAGGGAAAGAAGCATATACATTATATATTTCTAAGCTTCCATTGGTTCATATAACTATAGATACTACATCTATAAATAATCAATATAAAAGGCCTGGGTATTTTACCCTTTTTTCCGATACGGAATATATAAAAAGTACAATAGGAGTAAGGCATCGTGGTAATTTATCATTGTCTTTTCCTAAAAAATCATTCGATATAGAATTTTGGACAGATAGTATATCTAAGCAGAAAAAAGATGTTAAATTTAAAGGTATGCGATCTGATGATGATTGGATTCTAGATGGATTATATAATGAGCCTTTACGTTTAAGGTCTTATATCTCAACTAAATTATGGAATAAAATTCATTCTCCTTATTACGCAAAAAAAGAGCCAAACGCTAAAAGTGGTTTTGATGTAGAATTTGTCGAGGTATTTAAAAATAACTCCTATTATGGTCTTTATCAATTATCAGAATCTGTGGATAGAAAACAATTAAAACTAAAAAAAAATAAAGCAAATATTATTCATGGAGAATTGTATAAAGCACATTCTTACAAAGGTGGACCAGGTTTTACAAAGTCTCCTGCAGAATATAATAATATTTTTCCGCATTGGAACGGTTGGAAAACCGAATACCCATTTATTGATTATACATCCGATTTTAGTAATTTATCTGCTTTTACAAATTTGGTAGTACATGCCTCAGACAAAGATTTTTCGCAAAGGATAGAAACTAATATCCATATAGAAAATGCTATTGATTATTATCTTATGGTTAATATAATTAGGGCTTCAGATAATATGGGGAAAAATTATTATTTGGGAAAATATGATATATTAGAACCTTACTTTTTTGTGCCATGGGATTTAGATGGGGTTATGGGAATTATTCAAGACGGAAAACGAGAACGAGGTGTTAATCAAATTTTATCTAATGGACTTTTTGATAGATTGTTAGAAAACAATCCAAATGAATACAAAGCAAAAATGAAATCCAGGTGGTTTACTTTAAGAGAAAATGCTTTTAGCAAAGAAGCATTGTTAGGTAGTATTACAAAAATATATGATAGATTTACTGTTGAAAAAATTTACGAACGTGAACAATTGATTTGGATTAATAAGTTGAATGATCTACCCAATAAAGACCATTATGAATATCTAGAAAATTGGATTGAAGAAAGATTAACCAATCTAGATGAGTATTTTAAATCGCTATAAACTATTTGGTAACAGCTTTTTTATTTTGGTATCATCAATACTAAAAATAGTGTCTTTTTTAATAAGTAATCCTTTTGTTTTGCCCGAAAACTTTAGCTTTCCATGGTGTACATCTGTTCTAATAACCGTGCCGTCAAAATCTGTTGATATATCTTTAACCGTAGTGTGACCAATTATAATTTTTTTAGAATTGTAATGTTTTAAAATTTTTTGTAGCTCAAAAGCTCTTATTTTATCATATTTTATTCGGTTGGTAATTAATCCTCTATACCAAAAAGGAGCATGAGAACTATACAGAAATTTAACAGTTTCATTTTCTTTATCTGTTAAAGCGTAATATTTTAATCTAGTAATTTTATTTATTTCATCTAAAGTTAATCTGTATTTTAATATTTCTGGACTCAAACCAGCGTGTACGAATAGATAGTTTCCTATTTTTTCAATAACATTTTTTGTAGCGAGCCATTTACCTAATTCAGACTTTTTAGAATACATAAACTTAGTAGCTTCTTTTGGGTCTTTTAGTTTACTTATATCTTGTGCTGCTTTTATGTATTTGCCGCGATTATATCTATGGTCACCTTGAAAATTAAGTATTTCATGATTGCCTAATATAAAATGTACAGCTCCGTTTTGTTTTTTTGCTTGGTGTTCTAACTTATAGATTAACCATAAAACTTGTGTTACATTTATTCCTCTATCTACAAAATCACCACCCAATACTAAATGACCATCGTTAAAAATCCAATTGTGGTTTTTGTCTATTACATTATTAGCAATTAAAAAACTAGCAAACGCATTGTAGTTCCCTTCAATGTCTGAAATGACAATCATTTTTTCAGGTAAACTATAAATGGTTTTAGGTAAAGTGTACTCTTTTTCTAAGGTGACAAAAAAAGCATCTTCCTCTACATTATTTACTCTAACAAGTATGGAATCCCTTTTAAAAAAGGATCTTGCAGTAAGTTTATTTTCTTTATTTATATAATATATGCTATCGTTAATTATATAAGGCCCATCATTGCCATTAAATGAAATTATTTTTTCTTTTTTTGTTGGATGATTAGATTTTGTAACATTGTCTTTTTGTTGTGCTTTTGGAAATGGGTTTGTTTGTGCAAAACTTTTAGTCATACAACTTGACAAGCATAGTATGAAGCATATAATATAGCAATTTGTATATTTTAATAAATCATGCTTCATGGTAATAATACTTCAACTCGTTTTGTGGAGCTGTAATTTAGAAAAAATAAATAGGTCTTTTAAGTATTGTTATATTTTTTAAGAGTTAGAAAGGTTGAATTTAACAGTTTGTTTTATTAATCAATTAATATTTCTAAAATTTTAATTGCAGCATCACTAATTTTAGTACCAGGACCAAAAACAGCAACAGCTCCAGCATCGAATAAATATTGATAGTCTTGTTTTGGTATTACCCCTCCAACAATAACCATAATATCTTCGCGACCATATTTTTTAAGTGCTTCTATTACTTGTGGTACTAGGGTTTTATGTCCTGCAGCTAATGACGATACACCAAGAATGTGAACATCATTTTCTACTGCTTGTTTTGCTGCTTCTTGTGGTGTTTGAAAAAGTGGGCCTATATCGACATCAAAACCAACATCTGCATAACCAGTTGCTACTACTTTTGCACCACGATCATGACCGTCTTGTCCCATTTTTGCAATCATAATTCGCGGACGTCTACCGTCTTGTTCTTCAAATTTATCTGCAAGTTCTTTTGCTTTAGCAAAAGATTTATCATCTTTAATTTCTTTACTATACACGCCAGAAAAGGATTTAATTTGTGCTTTGTAGCGACCGAATTCTGCTTCTAAAGCATCACTGATTTCGCCTAAAGTTGCTCTTTCTCGAGCTGCAATTACTGCTAAAGCTAGTAAATTTTCTTCACCTGTTTTAGCAGCTTTAGTTAAATTCACTAATGCTTGGTTTACTTTCTCGTTATTTCTTTCAGATTTAATTTTGTTTAAACCTTCAATTTGTTGTAAACGTACGGTTTGGTTGTCTACTTCTAAAGTAGCAATAGTATCTTCTTGTTCTAAAACATATTTGTTTACACCAACAATAATATCTTGGCTAGAATCTATTCGCGCTTGTTTTCTTGCAGCAGCTTCTTCAATTCTAATTTTTGGTATTCCAGCTTCAATAGCTTTAGTCATGCCTCCAAGTTCTTCTACTTCTTCAATTAAAGACCATGCTTTTTGTGCGATATCATGTGTTAGTTTTTCTACATAATAACTTCCTGCCCAAGGATCTACCGTTTTTGTAATATTGGTTTCTTCTTGTAAAAATATTTGTGTGTTTCTTGCTATACGTGCAGAAAAATCTGTTGGTAAAGCAATAGCTTCATCTAAAGCGTTGGTGTGTAAAGATTGTGTTCCACCAAAAGCTGCTGCAGCTGCTTCGATGGTTGTTCTTGCTACATTGTTAAAAGGGTCTTGTTCTGTTAGACTCCACCCAGAAGTTTGGCAATGTGTTCTTAAAGCCAAAGATTTTGGATTTTTTGGATTAAATTGTTTTACCAGTTTAGCCCATAACATTCGAGCAGCACGCATTTTAGCGATTTCCATAAAGTGGTTCATGCCAATTGCCCAGAAAAAAGATAATCTAGGCGCAAAGGTGTCAATATCCATTCCTGCCGCTAAGCCTTTTCTTATGTATTCTAAACCATCAGCTAGTGTATATGCTAGCTCAATATCACAGGTTGCTCCAGCTTCTTGCATGTGGTAACCCGAAATACTAATGCTATTAAACTTTGGCATGTTCTTACTAGTGTATTGAAAAATATCTGAAATAATTTTCATAGATGGTGTAGGAGGATAGATGTATGTATTTCGTACCATAAACTCCTTTAAAATATCGTTTTGTATGGTTCCAGCTAAGTCTTCAGGTTTTACACCTTGTTCTTCAGCAGCAACAATATAAAATGCCATGATTGGTAAAACAGCTCCATTCATGGTCATAGAAACCGACATTTTATCTAATGGAATTTGATCAAAAAGCACTTTCATGTCTTCTACAGAATCTATTGCAACTCCAGCTTTACCTACATCTCCAACTACGCGTTCATGATCGCTATCGTAACCTCTGTGTGTTGCCAAATCGAAAGCAACAGAGAGCCCTTTTTGTCCTGCTTCTAAATTACGTCTATAAAAAGCATTGCTTTCTTCTGCGGTACTAAATCCTGCATATTGCCTAATAGTCCAAGGTCTACGAACATACATGGTAGAATATGGACCACGAAGGTTTGGAGCAATTCCAGCTACAAAACCTAAATGTTCGACATCTTGAATATCCTTTTTATTATAATTGGACTTTACAGGAATGTCTTCGGCAGTTAGAAACGGACTATTAGCTTTTGTTTTTTTGCTTTTAGTTTCCGTGTTCAAGGTAATATGTTGGATGTTTTTACGCATAAGTTTATTTTACTGCTTTACCGGACGCTTATTAAAATCTACTTTAGAATTGTTTGCGTTTGGATTAAAAATTGGCTTCGTGTTTTCTTGTTTTGTAGCTTTTGGTCTGTTAAAATCTACATTAGTGAAATCTGTTTTTAATATTTCTACATAAAAGTATTCTAAGGCAACATACAAGGATAAATATTTGTCACCATTTACTTTATGTGTTTTTGTTTGTAATGCAGGATTAAATAATTGTTTACTAAAACTATTGGTTGCTACTAGAGCATTAAAGGTTGTTTTAATACCTTCTTTTTTCATGTTCTCAGCGATACATTTAATAAGCGGGTTGTTATAATTTACTCCTTTTCCTGTTATAAACCCAGATTCTTTAAGCGCATTTGCTAGCGCTACAGAGTGTTTAGAAGCAAACAGGGTTGGGTCTATTTTTTTTCCTGTGGCTTGTTTTGTGAAGGTATTGTATGCACGAATAGGATTTTGTTGTAAAAGATCATAAAACGGTACAAAATCTTTTTCGAAAGAATATAATGCTTCGTTTAATAATTCATTGTCTAAGTCCCCGCAATTAATTACTTGAACTTCGTTATTAAATTGATAATCTGCAAAAGATGACTTTTGCTTTTTACAGCTTGAAAAGTTAATGATTATGGTTAATAATAAAAGTTTAATACTAATGTTTTTCATGTGTTTAATTTTCGGTTTTTACTCTCTCTTGTTCTATGTTTTCAGCCAAGCGTTTTTCAATAATTGGTTGTACTAGGGTTTTTCTAATATTTGTTTTTACAAAAGGGAAGAGTTCTAATTCGTCTTTCATTTTATCGTTTTTGTTAGGATGTTTGTTGGTTCCTAATAAAACGATTTCACCTGTATTAAACTGTTCTTGCTCTTTTGCAGCACTTTCTTTTATTTTTCTTTGGATAGTGCCTTCTTTTAATTGGTTTAAAAAGCCTCCTTGTGCTTCAATATCTTTAAATAGCTCTAATGCTTTTTCGGCTAGTTGCTTGGTTAAGCTTTCAATGTAATAAGTACCTTCGGAAGCATTTTCTACTACATCAAAATAGCTTTCATTTTTTAAAATTAGTAATTGATTACGTGCTATACGTTCCCCAAACTCATTGTTCTTGTGGTAAATAGCATCATAGGCTAAATTGCAAATGGTATCCGCTTCTCCAAGTATGGCACTCATGCATTCTGTTGTAGTTCGAAGCATGTTTGTATTGTAGTCGTATATAGTTTTGTTTCGTTTTGTTGGTGTTGCAAAAATATTACAATTTGCTTCTAGGTTATATTCCTTAATTAAGGCATTAAATAAAATACGTAAAGCACGAATTTTAGCAATTTCGAAGAAATAATTTGTGCCAACAGAAATATTAAAAATTACTGTTTCAACTTTTGTGTTTTCATGTAAGTGATTGAAGTATTCATTGGTTTTTGCTATTGCATAAGCCAATTGTTGCACCATTGTTGCTCCTGCATTTTGATAAAGAGAAACATCAATACTAAAAGAATTAGTTTGATTAACAATGGTTTCAAAATGTTGGTGGTCTTCTTTTAGGTTTGTAAACCAGTTTCCAGATTTTGCTAAATTACCAATAATGTCTGTGTTAATATGTAAACCTGCTTTTGAAGGAATTGAATCAAGTTCTTTTACAAAGTTGGAGTCTAAAAACTGTAATTCGAAATACAAGCTCGTTGTTTCAAGATCTATATTATGCAGTAAATTGTTTATTACAACTTCTTTGTTAGGAATAATAAATAGAATGCTCTCTGCACCACGTTGTATGGCATCGATAGCTTTTTTGTTACTTAAAGCTACATCGTGAACAAATATAGATTGGCAGATAAGCCATTTTTTTTGGTTAGAAATATTTTGAAAATCTTCGTTAAAGTCATCGGCATGATAAAACGGTTTTACATGAATACCTTCGTTAGATTTCCAGATTAACGTATCATTGTAGTCTGCACCTTTTAAGTCTGCTTGAATTTTTTGTTTCCATTGTTTAGAAGAAACTTTTTCAAAATCAGTAAATAATTTTTTAGTCATTTTTCTTCGTTTTTAAGCTGTCTTCGTATTCTATAATATAAATTTCTTCCTTTTCGCGTTTCATGTAATATTCTTCGCGAGCAAATTTTTCTAATCCTTCGTCTGTACTTAGTTTTTTAAGTTCTTTATTATCTTTTTCAATTTCTTTAAGGTAAAACTTTTTTTCGTCTTCAAGATCGTTAATGTTGTTATTTAATTCGTTATGAATGAGTAACGAGTTTGCATCAAAAAACAGCATCCAGATAGCGAATATTACAAAAATAATAAGGAATATGTTTTTAAAATATTTTAGCATTAACTAATTCTTTCATTAATAATAGTTCTAACTATATCTACAGCAACTGTATTGTATTTGTTGTTTGGTATAATTATATCAGCATACTCTTTCATCGGTTCAATAAATTGTTGATGCATTGGTTTTAGTGTTGTTTGGTAGCGTGTTAAGACTTCGTCTAAATCTCTACCTCGTTCTGCAATATCTCGTTTAAGCCTTCGTATTAATCGTTCATCACTATCGGCATGTACAAATATTTTAATATCGAACATATCGCGTAACTCCCGATTTGTAAGAATTAGAATCCCCTCAACAATCATTACTTTTCTTGGCATGGTATGAATGGTGTCACCAGTTCTGTTATGCTTTACAAAAGAATAAACTGGTTGGTCTATTGGATTGCCATTTTTTAATTCTTTTAAATGTTCAGCAATTAAATCGAAATCGATACTTCTTGGATGATCGAAATTTATTTTTATTCTTTCGTCGTACGAAAGGTGCGAAGTATCTTTATAATAGGAGTCTTGTGATATTACACCAACTTCTCCTTCTGGTAATTCGTTAAGTATTTGATCTACAACGGTTGTTTTTCCACAACCAGTTCCACCAGCAATTCCTATAATAAGCATGAATTTTTTTTTGATTTAGATTCACAAATTTAATGAAATCTTCTACACGAGTTTTAAATATGGCCTTTAATTTATTACTATATTTTATTTGAAGTTATTTCTTTGAATTAGTTTTTAATGAATTTATAATTTTGAACACTATTGTTATTCGTAATACGTACGATGTATATTCCAGAAGCAAAGGAAGATACCTCTATGGTTTTATTATTTGTATTAGTATTTTTAAAGATGGTTTTTCCGTTAATGTCTAATATATTAATGGTGTATGGGTTGTTATTTTGAGTTGTAATATGTAGTTGATTTGTTACTGGGTTAGGGAATAATTTAAAGCTTTTTTTAGATGCCTCACTAGTGGATAATACACCAATTTGTGCTGTAGCTTCATTTGTAATAATTGCAGGATTAAAATCGAAATAAATATTAGATTTTGATCGTACAATATTACTATTTGAAAACCAGCTTTTTAGTTTTGCTTTATAAAGTATCCAGCCATGACTAGCAGGCTCGTTAGCATCTGCATGTGGTAGGTTAATGTTTTCAAAAGTATAGGTTAATTGATTGCTTCCATTTAACTGTACATTGGTATTATGACTAGCAGCAACTGGTTCAAAAGTATTATGCTCTATGTATTGATCTAAAGTTTCAGTAATTACTATGTTTGTTGCGGCGGCAGTCCCTTCATTTTGAAAACGGGTTAAAAAATGTAGATATCCATCAGATTGTTCTTGAGTAATATATGCTCCTTCTAAAATAGTTTTGTCATTTGGATCAAAAGAGTTTACAGCAATTTGGTTTAAAGTATATTGATTATTAATCGGGTTACTATCTGTGCTATTTTGTGTAGTTGTAGCAGTAAATGTTAGAATGTCATCCGATACAACTATTGGAGGAATACTTATTGTAAAACCAACAAAATAGTCTGTATAACTAAATGGTAATAAGTTGTTGTAATTCCATGTTAAACTATTGGATGTGTTAGCGTCACTAATTGGTGTTTGCTCAAATAATGTTGCTTGGGTATCGTTATAAGTCAATGTAACTGTTCCGCTTAGATTTGTACTTCCTTGATTATAAAGTTTAACAATATACGAGCTGTTAAATCCAGGGACGGCATTAGATTGCGGAATAATAATTACTTTTAAATCGGTGTAATTATCCGAAGAACTTACACAAAAATCAGCAGCATATGTTTCGTTAGATCCACTACTTGTAATAGAATAATTTGCTGGGTTCGCGGTAAATTCTGAGTTTAAATTTATAGAAGCAGTAGTATTGTAAGTATTTATATTTGGGATGTATATAGAATATTCTCCTAATTGATTTGTAAAACTAGAAAAATTAGCGCCACTCGTAGTTGCTTTTACTTTTCTGTTTGGAAAAGGTATTCCTGTACCACAATCATCGTTATTTGCATTAAAACTTACTTGGCCAGAAATTTTATTTGGTAACATATCGGTTAAGTTTGTTTTAATGCAGTCGTTACATCCACTAGGAGTTGGGCAGTTAAAGCAACTGCTATACTGGTAAATATCTACATAATTACAGTAGTCGTAAGCATCATAATCGAGATCTAATTGATAATAAGCATAGCCTATTGCAATATCTGTTTCATTTAAATAATACATTGCAGTAACGGGGTTGCCAATATAATTAATAGTTGACGAAACTGTGACAGCTTCATTATTGTAAAGGTTTGTTGGGTTTAAAGTGAATTGATCGTTAGGGAATAAAGCACCAAAAGTATATGTGGATGAATTAATAGTATATTCAATTGCATCTCCTAGATCGACAATGTTGTTATTATTTAAATCTAAGTAGGTTTCCGATATTTCAAAAATGGTATTAGATTGATTCATTTCTATAAAGGTATAGTTGTTATAATAGTAACTATAATGGTCTGAAAAATCGGTTACTTCCGTATTACTTGATGCTGTTGCAGTAACTTGAAATTGAATATCATTATAACAATTATAATTATTTTCAATAATAACTGTCATAGTAATAATTTCGTTGGGGTATAAGGTTTCTGAGGATAAGTCGGGGCATGAAAACGAGTTGTAATTATTTTCACATAAAGTGTAAGAGTTAATAATTACGTTAGTATTATCTACTATTGAAATATTCGTTAAAGTTTCGTCTCCAGTATTTTTAATACTAAAAAATAGTGTTCTGTTTCCGTTGTATATTTCTGAGTCGTTATATAAATCTTCTGCAGAAAGAATAAATCCTATAGATGGGTTTTGTGCATGTATAAGAGAATTAAAAAAAAATAAAACGAATAGAAGTAGTAGTTTTTTTAGCATGATATAATATTGTTAATAGTTTTGTTTACAATAGATTGTCAAATTTAAGGTTATTTCTTCGGAATAATTTTAACTATCCCAACGTTTTCTACACCAACATAAATATAACCATCTGGTCCTTGAAGAACGCTGCGTACTCTACCAATTTCATTTAATAATCTATCTTCTTTAATTACTTTATTGTTTTTTAGCACACATCTATCTAAATACTGAAACTTTAAAGAACCAACTAAAAGATTTCCTTTCCAGTTTGGGTACATATTACTTGTAATAAAAGTCATGCCGCTTGGAGCAATAGAAGGATCCCAATAATGAAGTGGTTGTTCCATACCTGGTAAGCTGGTTTTATCTGTGATTTTTGTACCATGATAGTTAATCCCATAGGTTATTTCTGGCCAGCCATAATTTTTACCAGCTTTAATAATGTTTATTTCATCTCCACCACGAGGGCCATGTTCGTGAGTCCAAATTTCACCAGTAATGGGATGTTTTGTCATGCCTTGCGGGTTTCTGTGTCCATAGGAATATATAGCTTTTTTAGCATTTGGATTATTTACAAAAGGATTGTCTTGTGGAATAGATCCATCGTCTTTTAAGCGATACACTTTTCCGCCATCTTTAGTAATATCTTGCGGGTTTATATCTCTTTCTCCACGTTCACCAATGGTAAAGTATAAATAGCCCTCGTTATCAAATGTTATTCTTGAACCAAAATGTTGCCCTGCAGTAGTATTTGGTAGTGCTTTATAAAGCACCTTTTTGTTTACTAGTTTATTGTCTTCTAATTTTGCTCGCATAATAGAAGTGTGAGCACCATCATTTTCGTCATTAGAAGAAGCATAAGAAATATATAACCAACCATTTTCTTTATAGTTTGGATGCAGTGTAATATCCATTAAACCACCTTGGCCAAGCACTTCAATTTTTGGTAGGTTTGAAATCTCTGTTTTTTTATTGTTTTTGAAAAGAATCATTTTTCCAGATTTTTCATTTATTAAAATAGAACCATCTGGAAGAAAAACAAACCCCCAAGGATTGCTAAGACTTGGAACGACAACTTCATGTGAATGTGCCGTGTTTATGGGGTTTTTATCTTGTGCACAAGAATTGAAATGAATTAAAATTAGTATCGTTATAAATAAAAAAGGAAGCTTCATAAGTATTAAAATAAAAACTATTCACAATTTACTTCTTTTTCTTGTTTGTTTTTAAAGAAAAGCTATATATTTGCAATCCTTAAATGATAAAACATTTTCGGGGTGTAGCGTAGCCCGGTTATCGCGCCACGTTTGGGACGTGGAGGCCGCAGGTTCGAATCCTGCCACCCCGACTTTTAAAGCTCAACTTTTTGTTGGGCTTTTTTTATGCCTATAGTTATTTGTTTATGTAAACAGTTTTAATATTTACAAATTCATGAATACCTTCTTTAGATAGTTCTCTACCATAACCAGAAGCTTTTGTGCCACCGAAAGGTAATCTTGGATCTGATTTTACCAATTCATTAATAAAGAAAGCACCATCTGGTATTTTAGAAATGTTTTTAACAGCAGTATCTATATCTTCTGTAAATAACATGGTACCTAAACCAAATTTAGTATCTGTAGCTAGAGTTAGTGCTTCTTCTACATTTTTTACTTTAAATATTGGAGCAACAGGACCAAATGTTTCTTCTGTAAATACAGCCATGTTTTTGGAAACATTTGTTAGAATAGTAGGTTCAAAGTATGCTTTATTTCTTTTATTACCTATAATAACTTTAGCACCTTTTTTTATAGCATCATCTACTTGTTTTTGTAAATCAATGGCTAGATCTTCTCTTGCTAGTGTAGCAATTTCTGTTTCTTCGTTTAAAGGATCCTTATATTTTAAAGCTTTTACCTTAGCAGTGAACTTCTCTAAAAAGGCATCATAAATATTATTTGTAACAATAAATCGTTTTGCTGCAATGCAACTCTGTCCAGTGTTTAGCATTCTTGCTTTAACCATAGTATCTATGTACTTGTCTAAATTTGCATCATCTAGAACTATGCATGCGTTATTACCACCTAACTCTAAAACAACCTTTTTTAAATTTTGACCAGCAATTTTAGCAATATTTCTTCCAGCTTTTTCACTTCCGGTTAGAGAGACTGCTTTAATAATATCGTCTTTTATTATTTTTTCTATGACGTTATGATTGGTTATTAATGTTTGAAAACAGCCTTTTTTATAACCTGCATCTTCAAAAATAGTTTGTATTGCAATTGCGCACCCAGTAACGTTAGATGCATGTTTAACTACAACCGTATTTCCAGCAGTTAAAGTAGGTATGGCGAATCGTAAAACTTGCCAAAACGGAAAATTCCAAGGCATAATTGCTAGAATAACTCCTAAAGGATCATAGCTAATAAAACTTTCATGTGCATCGGTTTCAATAATTTGATCTGCTAAAAAAAGGTCCGCATTTTTTGCGTAAAAATCACAAAGAAAAATACATTTATTAATTTCAGCTCTACTTTCTTTGATGGGTTTTCCCATTTCTAGGGTGATAAGTTTACTTAATTCGTCTATTCTTTCTTCTAAAATGTTTCCAACTTCATGTAATAATTGAGTACGATGTTTTAAGTTTTCTTCTTTCCAATCTTTAAATGTGTTCTCTGCTATTTTTAGCTTAGAGAATATTGCTGCTTCCGTTTCTAAGTTATAGGTTTGAATTGTCTCTTGATTATAGGGATGGATTGATTTTATAGTTTCTGACATCAGGTTCTGTTTTTATAAAAATTAGCCTTTAAGTTACTTGATAAGATTTTTAATTCCGTTAACATTATTATAATAAATATTAAGGTTTTCATAAAGTTTTTTTGAGCTAAAGATTGATTGTAATGAGTTAATGTTAGCTTTTGTTTGGTGGTATCTTTACATTAATTGTTTAACAAAAAAAATAAAAACTATGAGTAATTCAAGTAATACATTATTAGGAATATTAGCAGGAACAGCAATTGGTGCTACACTAGGTATATTGTTTGCACCTGACAAAGGCTCTAATACTAGACAGCGAATTTCGGATGAAGCACAAGCTGCTAAAGAAAAGCTAGCAGAAACAGCTGTAGACTTAAAAGATAAGGTAGTAACTTCTGCTGTATCTAACAAAGAAAACCTTGATCAACAAGTAGAATCTATAGTTTCTAGTGCAAGTTATAAAGCAGAGGATGTGATTTCTACTTTAGAAAAAAAACTAAAAGATTTAAAAGAGAAGAATAAGAAATTACAAAAGACATCATAATTTATGAGTGTATTTGAATCCATAAATAATACCTCTGAAAAAGCTACAGATCTTGGTGAGAAGTATATTAAAACTTCACATGATTACATTAAACTAAAGACATTTCAACAATTAACTTTCTCAATTAGTTTAGTAGTTAAGCTTTTTGCTGTTGGAAGTTTGGTGTTTTTGGGCTTAGTTTTTCTAGCCATTTCTGGAGCAATTGCAATTGGTAATGCCTTGGGGAGTTTTACCTTGGGTTGCTTTATTGTAGCATTAATTTTTATAGCACTAGCTGTTTTAATTTATGTTTTTAGAAAGTATATAGACCAGAAAATAATCAAAAAAGTTTCCATTAAATTTTTTAATTAATACTATGAAAACCTATAAATCATTTAAAGATATTGATAACGATTTAAGAAGACTTGACCTGGAGCGACAAATTGCTTGGGAAGAACTTAAACTCGTTAAAGAAGATATTAAAGAAGATTTACAACCAATTAATTGGGTGCGTTCTGCAATAAAAATGGCTGGTAAAATGGGAGGGTTTATGCTATTGAAAAAAATTATTAAATAAGTTTTTATCCAATTGTTTGAGCTGTCTAAATGGTCCTAGGTGGCTTTTATAGTATCTTCATAGTCTTATTCTTTATAACTTTCTTGTTTGTAGCTTAAGCTTTTTTATAAATTTTCTTGTTTTTCCAATCTAAACTATGCATCGATCCAAAATAACAATAAGTATACTTTTAGTGGGGGTTTTAGGATGCTTTTTCTTTCTTCAAAATAAATTTAAAACAGAAGTAATTCAAGCAATACACACTAAACTACCTAAAAACATAAAACTAGAATATGCCAATATACAAGTAAATGTTATCACGGGAACAATCGATATGGACTATCTAAATCTAAAAGTTTTAAATAGCGATAAAAATATTAGAGCAATAGTACATGCTAATCATCTTAAAGTAGATGGTTTTAAATTATGGCAGTTTGTTTTTAATAAAAAAGTAGTAATAGACAATGTTGTTTTTAGTGAGCCCAAAGTGGAATATTTTACACATTCAAATGAGCAATTTCAAAAAAGGAAGAATATTGGAGATGACAAATGGGATAAAACTGTAACTATTCATAATATTTCTATTGTAAACGGAGATATACAAGTAAAAGATGCAAATTCAAATAGGGTTTTCACTAGTGCAAAAGCATTTAATTTTAAGCTGAAAGATCTTCAATTAGATGCCGAAATAATAAAGCGAGACATGCCTTTTGTTTATAAAAATTATCATCTTACTGCAAAACAATTTTTCACCACTTTAAGTGCTTATGAAACACTAAAAATAGATATATTAAGTATAGAAGATGAAGACTTAAATTTGAAAAATATTATTCTACAAACAAAGCTTTCAAAAGAAGAATTATCTAAGGAAATTGATGTAGAACGCGATTACGTAGATCTTCATATTCCAGAATTACTGATGCATAAATTAGATTTTGGTTTTAATACCGAAGGTCTTCTTGTAAGAGTAAACACCGTAAAAATTCAGCAGCCCGATCTAAGTATTTATAGAGACAAAAGAGTGACAGATGACATGCGAATAAAAAAAATGTATAGTGAAATGTTGCGTGATTTGCCGTTTTATTTAGCTATAAAAAATATAGATATTAGCAATGGAACTATAGAATATGCCGAAAGAGTAGCGGCTAGTGGTCCAACAGGAAAACTGTTTTTTAAAACAGTAAATGCTAAGATAACTAATTTGGCAACCACTTTTAAAAATAGAGATACAACCGAAATTGTAGTTCGTTCTAATTTTATGGGAAAAGCACCAATGGAATTGAATCTTAGTTTTGACGTGAATAATACCCAAAATGCTTTTTTAGTTTCCGGACAATTCAAAGACTTCCAAGCCGAAATAGTAAATACCTTTTTTAAATCTAATTTAAATGCAAAAGCAGAAGGGGATATTGAACAGATATATTTTACATTTAGTGGAAATGAAAGGCATTCCAAAGGGATGTTAAAAATGAAATACAAAGCATTTAAATTTGAGATTTTGGATAAAAAGAATAAAGCCAAGACCTTATTAACAGCTATTGCTAGTATATTTGTAAATGATGGATCTAAAACCGATAAAGACGGTTATCGATATGGTGAAATACAAGTAGGTCGTAACAACACAAAATCATTCTTTAATTATTTATGGATTAATGTGGAGAGCGGATTAATAAGTGCATTAACAGGAGACGGAAGTAAATAATATTTAATTGTAATATATAATATGAATACACCTATTATTTTCAAAAAGAAAAGATATATAATTCCCTTATTAATTATTGTAGCCTTAATAATTTTAAGATTAATGCTTCCTTTTCTTGTGAAAAAGCATGTAAATAAAGTTCTAGCAGATATTCCAGGTTATTATGGACAAGTAGAAGATATCGATATTTCATTAATACGTGGTGCGTATGTTATAGATAACTTGTACTTAAATAAAGTGAATGCAACCTCTCAGGTACCATTTTTAAATTTCAAAAAAACCGATATTTCTGTAGAATGGAAATCCTTATTTAAAGGTGAAATCGTTAGTGAAATTATAATGAATAGTCCCGAAATAATTTATGTTTTTGAGGATCAATCTGAAGACGCAAACGAATCTGATTTAGAGGATTGGTCTAAAGCTTTAACAGACTTGGTGCCAATTGATATTAATAACCTTGAAATTCATGATGGAAAATTTGCTTTTGTTGAGGTAACTGCCGAGCCAACTATCGATCTGCATTTAGATAAAGTAGAACTTTCTATGTCTAATTTAAGAAATGTAGTAGATAAGTCTGTAAAGCTACCTTCTACAGTCCATGCAAGTGCTATTTCTGTTGGTGAAGGAAACTTTACATTAGATGGGAAAATGAATATTATTAAAAAAATTCCGGACATGGATATCTCTTTTTCTCTAGAAAACGCAACGGTAACTGCTTTAAATGATTTTACAAATCATTATGCTAGTATTGATTTTGATAAAGGTGATTTTAATGTTTTTAGTGAAATCGCTATTGCTGATGGTTATTTAAAAGGTTATGTAAAACCCATTTTGAAAGATGCTATACTAATAGGTAAAGAAGATGGTTTTTTAGAAACACTTTGGGAAGGATTTGTTGGCTTTTTTAAATTTGTATTAAAAAATCAAAAAGTCAATACTTTAGCAACTAAAGTACCTCTAGAAGGAGATTTAAATACTGTAAATTCTAAAGTTTGGCCAACAATTACAAACATATTTAAAAATGCCTGGGTTGACGCATTTAAAAATGTAATTGACAACGACATAGATTTTAAAGATGCAGAAAATGGAGCTGATGAAAAAGAAAAAAAACAGCAAAAAAAATAAGGTAAAAAGAAGCTAAAAAAATATAATGAAGAATCGGATCTTTTATTTAAGATTCTTCTTCGATTAAAACTACAATCTGTTTTTTAAATTCATTTGGGGTTAATCCATATTTATCTTTAAAAATTTTTGAAAAATAACTTCTGCTTGTAAATCCTATAGAATATACTATCTGCGAAATATTTAAGTTGGTATTATTCATTAAATCTCTTGCTTTTTCTAATCGTACATGTCTAATGTACTCTGTAACTGTTTTCGCAAATAAAAATTTAAAACCTTCTTGTAGCTTTGCTTGCGACAAACCTGTTTCACTCGATAGTTCCTCTAATAGATAATTATCTTCTGGGTTTTTAACTATTTTTTTACCAAGTTTTTTAATCCTCTTTAAAACGGATTTTGAAAGTGGAATATCTAAAACTTCTGCACTATCATATTTGTTGTGTAATTCAATATGCATAGACAATAATTGGTATAATTCTCCTTCTGCTTTAAGTAACCTAATCATGCCTTTCGTTTTAATGTCTTGCAGCGCTTTTACACGATCTGCCATTTTTAAACTTATTGGACCATAATAAGCAAACTTATTATCATGTTGCTTATCCACAAAAACTTCATATAGTTTATTATTAAGCATATTAGAAATGTTTATTCGTTTGTTTAAAAACTTTTTACGAATAATTCGAATTGTATTTAACTCTATGTGAACGTCTTTTGGAAAATTAAAATGATGCGAAACATCGCTATCACAAGTCCCTATAAAGGAATGAAATTGTTCAATAGTAGTAAATTCTTCTTGATTACTAAACTTATGGTCAAAAGAACCATTTAAAGAATATGAAAATTGAATTGGATTAAATTTTGAAGGATCTGAAATAACTTTGGTGTTTTGAAAGAAAATAAGGTTAAACTCAACAAAACTAACTCCCCAATCAAAAGACATCGATCTGATGCATCCTTTAGCAAATTCGTTATCTATATCTAATACATTTTCTCCCCATTTTTGAGTAATAGTACCACCAATTTGTTCTTTAATTTGCTGAATACTATCCATAGTATTTTCAGCATTAATTTTAATAATTTTCATTAATTATAACAAACGGTTTAAAATATATTATATCTGATAAAGTAAAGGTATATAAAAAAAAACGAATACAGCTTCTCTTTTTGCTAGGTTATTGATAATTGAAACCCAATAAACACAAATAATCTTCTTGTTTTAAAGTAATACTTAAATGAGCACCTATTTTTAGTATTACAATTAACGTATTAAATGAGTTCTTCTTTTATTGTAAAAAACGAATATTATGTTTTATAAATTACGAAACACTGCTAGTTTAAAAACGATAGAAGATACTTTTGAAGCCCAATTTAAGTATCCTAAGTTGTATAAACCAATACCAATTATTAATGGTTTAAAAGAAAGTACTTTGCCAATAATAACTATAGAAAAAACAAAGACTATCGATTTTTCAATTTGGGGGTTGTTACCTGTAGATTTTAAAGATAATTGGGCGGTTTTTCAAAATATATCGAACACCTTAAATGTGCCAGTAAATAACGTTACTAATGAAGATGTTTTTTATACCAAAAGTTTAAAAACGAAAAGATGTCTTATTGTTGTAAATGGATTTTATACCACATTTATTAGTGCAGGAAAAATTAAAACCTTTCTTGTCTATAGAAAAAACAATAAACCTTTTTGTATGGCTGGAGTGTATAACGAATTATCAGACGGTTTTAAGACTTGTTCTCTCTTAATAATGCCAACAAAAAATAATTCTATTCCCAATTTTTCAAAAAATCAACCCGTAATTCTTAAAAGGAAATATTTTAACTATTGGTTAGATAAAAGCTATTCTTTTTCTGAAGTAAAAGCAATAATAAATAATGGGGATTATTATGATTTTCAATCGAAAGTTGTAAATCAGGAAATAATTCAATCTAGTGAGCTAACAAGCTAGAAAGTATAAACATTCTATTAGAATACGGAAAGAGTTAAACGAAGTTTTGATATAGTTAAGCTTTAAGGTAAAAAAGATGGATCTTAGAGTATTGTAATGAACGTCGTTACAACAACAACTTAAAACCAAATATAATATGTTACGTTACGCAATCATTTTCGTTATTTTAGCAATAGTTGCTGGAATTTTTGGTTTCGGAGGAATATCTGAAGGAGCCGCAAGTATAGCAAAAATTTTATTCTATATTTTTATAGTGCTATTCATTATTTCCTTAATAACCGGAAGAAAAAAAATATAAAAAATTATTTAAAATTAAAACTGTTCTAAGCCTACAAGCAATTTTTTTATTAAAAAAAACAGTAGAATATTAATAATAAAAGGCAGTTTAATCTAAGGGTTTTACTGCCTTTTTGTATAAAAAAAACATGAAATGGAATACGCTAAACATGAAATAGAATATATAGAAAGGCTAAAAAAACATGGATATACCAATAATTTTAGACTTGTAAATGAAAAGCTAATAGAAGTAAATAGTAAAGATGCATTTATGCCGCATCAAATTTATATTGATAAAGAAATGCGATTTGAAGGTATGAGTAATCCTTCCGATGCATCTATATTATATGCCATAACTACAAGTTCAGGACTCCAGGGAACCGTTTTGGCTAGTTATGGACCAACTGGAAATTTAGAATTGGCGGAGTTCTTTAAGAAAATCCCAAAAAGTAATATTAAAACACATTAATTACTATCTAGTTTTTATGGGTTTAAAGCCTTACTATCCGGTTTCATGTATTTTATAAAATCCGAAGGAGTTTCTAATAAATGATAATGATTTCCTATATTTAAAATAGAACATTTTAATGTTTCTGGATGTTTTTGTAGTACTTTAATCCAATCTTCTGTGTTTAAATCTATGTTTTTTTCAGAATAGTTTTTTGTGAAATCTGGATGCTTTTGGTGCACCAAATCCGCCAACGGCATTTTTAAATTCTCAGCTATTTCAATCCATTGCGTTCCTGTAACTTTTGTTTTAGAAAGATCTATGGCTAAAAGTTTCTTGTTTGAAGCTTGCGCGTATGGTAGCGTTTGCTTACCAATTGCTGTTTTAGAATTGTAATATAGTTTTATTTCTCTTTTATTTGTTGCTATTACACCCATTTTATTTTTCTTTTTTAAATTTGATTTATCGATATTCTTTTTTATAAATTTTTATTATTACGATAAGTAGGCTTAATAATAATGGACCAAAAATTAATCCTATAAAACCAAATAAAGGCACACCAATAATAACACCAATTAAGGTAATTAATGGGTGTACATTGTCTAGTTTTTGTAACACATAAAGTCTTATAATATTATCTGTAGATCCAACAATTAGTATTCCGTATAATAAAATTCCCCAAGCCTGAAAAGCATCACTATTGGCATAGGTTATTATAAATGCTGGAATAATACCTAACATGCCACCTACAAATGGAATCATAGATCCAATAGTAACCATTACAAACCAAAAAACGGGATTCTCAATTCCAAAAATAAGGAAACCAATAAGCGCTACAACACCTTGTGCGATGGCAACTAAAGGGATTCCTATTGCATTAGAGCGCACCATAATACTAATGTCATCTCCTATAATTTTTAAATTATCGGTACTTATAGGTATGTATTCAAATAGACTTTCTCTTAATTTTCTTCGGTTCGTTAGCATATAATAAAGCAAAAAATACATAATAAATATAGAAATAGTAACTTCAAAAGTACTTCCTGCAAAACTTTGTAACTTTTCTGAAATAATAGATGAAACTTGAGAAGAGTCTATTTGATCATTTATATTAAACCCTAATAGGTTTTCCATTTTTTTAAACTGAGATGTTAGCGCATTAATAACGCGTTCCGAGTTTTCAGAAACATTACTTATTTTGTTACTTAGCATAAGTACAATACCTAAAACAGGTAATAGTATACAGATAACAGATAAAGCTAGTAAAACGAAAACCGCAAGTTGTGAATTCCATCCTTTTGCTACCATTTTCCTCATGGGTTTTCGTAGTAAAACATAAAAAGTTATTGCTCCTAGTACACCTGAAAAATATGGTGCCATTTCGAATATAATTATTGCCGCAATGCCTAGTATTAAGGAAAGCAAAAATATTTGATTGATAATTTTCTGACTAATATGATCCACTTTGAATAGAGGTTTTAATTATTATTTGTTATGTATAGATTCACTTGTTGGTTTAATTCCAAAACCATATTTTTCAGCATAAACTCTAGTGAATTCTGCTCCAAAAAACAAAATTAAACAGGAGTATGATACCCATAGTAGTATTAAAACCACTGTTCCTGCTGCACCATAAGTGGAATCAAAATCTGCACGTCCAAAATAAAGACCTAATAAGAACTTACCTAGAACAAATAAGATAGCAGTAATAAATGCGCCAATCCAAACGGATTTCCATTTTATTTTTGCATTTGGCAAATATTTAAATAAGAGAGCAAAAAGTACAGTAACCATGCTTAAAGACAGAATGATATCTATAAAATAGGCTAAATAAACGATTACATCCGGGAAATTTCTGCTTAAAAATTTTGTAAGCGCAGAAATACCTGCAGTAATTATAAAACTAATCAACAGTAAAAAACCTAAGACTAAAATGAAAGTAAAACTTCTAGCTCTATTTAATAACATTCGCCAAAATGTTAATTGTAATGCAGCATCTATTTTCCAAATTTGATTTATAGAGATTTGTAAATGGTAGAAAACTCCAGAAGCACCAAAAACTAAAGTCCCAATGCCAATAATGGTAGAAACAATGTTTTTATCTGCATCTTGTGTTTCCGAAATCATTGTTTCTACCGCAGTTGCAGTATCTCTTCCTAAGGCCGTTGATATTTCATTAGTTAATTCACCTTTAACTACTTCTTCTCCTAGAATAGCACCAATTACATTAATAATTATTACTAATAATCCAGGCATAGATAGGATAGCATAGTAGGCAACAACAGCACTTAATCGAAATGGGTTTTCTGCATTCCATTCTTTATAGGTTTTAATTAGTAAATTGGGTAAATCTGCTAATTTAAATTTAGAATGTGGTTTTGTGTTTTGCAATGTTTTAAGTTTTTCAATAAATTAAGTTATTTCGGATATTTAAATACCTTAATCGATATTTTTTTTAACCCAAAAAATAATTAGAGAATTATTGAAGAAGATAGAAGCGTTTTTTTGTATCAATTATTCTTATGTTTTAATAACAACTGTTGATAACTTAAATGTAAGTTTTCTATCAAAAATCCTACTTTTGTATACCTAATAAGATACTAAAATTATGTCTGATACAATTGAAAAAGTAAAATGCTTAATTATTGGTTCTGGACCTGCTGGTTATACAGCTGCGATCTATGCCGCTAGAGCAAATATGAAACCTGTTTTGTACCAAGGTACACAACCAGGTGGTCAATTAACTACAACTAACGAAGTTGAGAATTTCCCTGGTTATCCAGACGGTATTACCGGACCTGAAATGATGATGGAGCTACAAAAACAAGCAGAACGTTTTGAAACTGATGTTCGTAATGGTTGGATAACGAAGGTAGATTTTTCAGGAGATGTTCATAAAGTTTGGGTAAATGAAACGAAAGAAATTCATTGCGATACTGTAATTATTTCTACTGGTGCCTCAGCAAAATATTTAGGATTAGAGTCTGAACAAAAATATTTAAAACTTGGAGGCGGTGTTTCTGCTTGTGCTGTTTGTGATGGGTTTTTCTATAGAAACCATGAAGTGGTTATAGTTGGAGCAGGAGATAGTGCTTGCGAAGAAGCACATTATTTATCGAAACTTTGTAAAAAAGTAACGATGTTAGTAAGACGTGACGAATTTAGAGCTTCTAAAATTATGGCTGCTCGTGTTGCTAATACAGAAAATATTGAAATTCTTTTTAATACGGAAACGGATGAAGTTTTAGGTGACGGACAAGTAGTAACTGGAGTACGAGTAGTAAATAATAAAACCAATGAAAAACACGATATTCCTGCAACAGGTTTTTTTGTAGCTATTGGGCATAAACCAAATACGGATATTTTCAAAGACTATATAGATTTAGACCCAACAGGTTATATTGTTTATGCAAAACCAGGAACCTCAAAAACAAATGTGGAAGGTGTTTTTGTAAGTGGTGATGCTGCAGATCATGTTTACAGACAAGCTATTACTGCTGCTGGAACAGGATGTATGGCTGCTTTAGATGCGGAGCGTTATTTAGCTGCTAAAGACTCGACTTTTGAGGTGAGTACTTCTAATTATAACTAGAAGTATAAAATACAAGTATTAAAAAGTGGCTAAAGTTTAATTAAACTTTAGCCACTTTTTAATATAAGTAGATGTGGAGAAATTTAACACACACATCTTTTATATTTTCTTTTTATGTAATGTTGAGGTGTCTTTAAATTTATTTATAGTAATCTTAGGATCACCATAAAGATGCACATCACTTGTTCCTGAGGTTTCTAAAGTTAAATCATTTACTACATGTATTGTAGCATCACTAGAATCTTCAATAACTAAATTACAAGTATTGATAGATAAGTTTTTTGCCGAAAAATCGGAGGAGTTTATCGTGTTAAGTGTAGCGTGTTCTACATCACCTTCTAACTTTGCATAAGCACTTTGGTACATATCTATTTGTAAACTATCCGTTTCGATTAAAGCTTCGGTTTTACTGTTTTCGTTAAGTTCGATTAACACCTTATCGCTTTCTATATTAAGTTTTGATTTAGAACTAATCCCAAATGTGGATTTATTGTTATTTGTTAGTGTGAATTGTTTGTTTTTAATATTTAAAAACGCCTTAGAGTAGTCATTAATTATTAATATCAAAGAATCGTTTTTTAAGGTGTTTGCAGCACTCACTTCTGCATCTTCATTAATTTCTATTTTACGAAGTGATTTAGTAATATTCACTACTATATTTAATTTTTTACTAGATTGAATTTTTGCAGAAGTACTAAAATGAAGCACACTATCTTTTACAGAAAACTCAATAATATCATGTAAGTTTTCGTCGGTTTCAATTTCTACCGATGCAGCATCGCTTTGTATTAATTCAATTTCAAATTTTTCACCAAAAGAAATGGTGTTAAAATCATCTATTAAAGTTTCTACTGTAGTAACATTTTTATTTCCTTTTACTTTTTCTTGAGCAAAACTTGAAATTGCTAGTGTAGCAATACACAGTGTTATGAGCCATTTTTTAGCCATTTATTTTAAAGTTAATAGTTATACTACAAATATATACAAAAACCATCCCAAACTTGATTTTAAGTTTGAAATGGTTTTTTTGTACTGAAAAAAATCAGTACAACTGGATTAATTGGTTGGTTTTAACTCTTTGCTAAAATAAAATATCCAATGCTATTTTTATTATAGCCCCTACTAAATTGATCATAATTGTTTGTTTTTTGATTGATTAATGGTTCAAATATTATACTTTTTGTTAGTGATTAATAACTTTAATATCTGACTTGTTGATTTATTAGGATGAATTGTTAATCGTTTTCCGTTGATATTTTTATTCCATCTTCGTCAATTTTAACTTTAATGTCCTCCGAGTTTCCTCGAACACCATCTTCATCTATTTTTAAATTAGAGTCTTTGGTTTTTAGTTCTAAACCTTCATCATCTATTATAAGACTAGAGCCTTTGTCATTATTGACATCAATATTTAATTTGTAATTTTTATCCTCTTCCTCTTTTTCAGTACAATCTAAACAAGTTGCTTCATCATCTAATACTTTTAAAATGTGGCCAGAATCTTTATAATTAACTAAATTATTATTGGAGGTATAATAGTTTAAAAAGGATCTAGTATTCTTGTTTAAGTTTATAACTGTTCCTTCGGGTACATATAAAATTAATCTTACTTCTTGATCACTAAATTTATTATCTGCATTGGTTGTTAAATACGAGTCAAATTGTAATGTATTATTAACAAGCGCATAATTATAATCTATGTTTTCGGCACGTTCTTTAGCCGTTTGAAAACTTCTACCATCTGCATTTTTTTCAATGTGTAAAGTAGCTACAGAGTCTTGTGTAGACCTAATAACTATTTTTACGTCTGATGAAAAAATATATTTTTGGTCATCATCTCCATAAACTAGATGAAACGAATTATTATTTCTTTGCATACTTT
Organism: Lacinutrix cladophorae; assembly: GCF_053604645.1. NCBI lineage: Bacteria > Pseudomonadati > Bacteroidota > Flavobacteriia > Flavobacteriales > Flavobacteriaceae > Lacinutrix > Lacinutrix cladophorae. Next base: position 172,820 of record NZ_JBSHNR010000073.1, read on the forward strand.
TGTTGTAGTCATTATTGTCTATCATCTTAATATTTAAAGTGTCAATTGTTGCCATACTATATACTTCTTTATGTTTAATAGTTGCATCAAAAGCATGTTCTGTAGCTTGTGTAACACCAATAACAACAAGACCTATTATAGCCATTAACCATAAACCAAGTAAAGAGTATTTTGCAATATTACCAATAGATCTTAGGTTATTAATTAATATCTTTAGACCTAAATAGAATACAAAGAAAAATGGGATTCCAATTGCAAATAAAGCCAATAGAGAAACTAACCAAACGGGAGTTCCTGCAGCATTTGCGGTATCTACTATGTCAAATCCTGGTACGTTAATGGCATCAGAAATGCCTACCGTAAACATTCCTATTATTAAACCTATTAAAGCAGAAGCACCTATTATTATTAGTATAACTCCAATAAATTTTGCAGCTACTTTTAAGAAAAACATAAAAATATCTCCAATAGTGTCAAAGAACGAAGTAGATGTTGACTTTAAGGAGTTACTTTTTTTTTTAAAGTCGATGTTTTTTGCTGCATCACTAACCGAATCGGAAACGTTTTTTGCAACATCTTGAACCGTATCTGAAACAGTAACAATACCATCTTTAATTTTCTTTTCGATATTACTAATGTTTACCGGTTCTCCTTTCATCATTAGTTTGTCACTTGTGGTAACGGCTTCAGGAAGTAAAATCCATAATAAGATATAAAGTAAAACTCCAGTTCCAGCACCAAATATTAAAAGAATCCAAATTAAACGAATCCAAATAGCATCTATACCAAAGTAATGGGATAGTCCTGCAGAAACACCACCAACATAGGAGTTATCTGTATCTCTAAACAGTTTTCTGCTAGAAGTTTTATTGCTAGAAGAATATTGTTTTGGTTCATCTTCAAATATTTCATCGTCTACTATGTAATCTTCGGGTTGCCCCATAATAGTAATTACATCGTCTACTTCTTTAATACCAATAACTTGCTTGTCGTGTTTTACGCGTTCTGTAAAAAGTTCAGCAATTCTTGCTTCTATGTCAGAAATAATTTCCGAGCGACCTTGAGAGTCTGTAAACGAACGTTTAATAGCCTCCAGATAGCGTTGTAATTTCGTATATGCATCTTCATCTATATGAAAAAATATACCTGCTAAATTTATGTTGACTGTTTTATTCATTATTTGTTGATTTTTGTCTTGTTACTATATTTACTGCGTTTTGTAATTCGCTCCAAGTGGTAGTTAATTCTTTAAGAAACAATTTTCCCGTTTCAGTTAAACCATAATATTTTCTTGGAGGTCCTGAGGTAGATTCTTCCCATCTGTAATTAAGAAGTCCTGCGTTTTTTAACCTAGTAAGTAAAGGGTAAATTGTTCCTTCTACTACTAAAAGTTTTGCGTCTTTTAATGTTCCTAGAATTTCTGCAACATACGCATCATCGTCTTTTAAGACCGAGAGTATGCAGTATTCTAGTACACCTTTACGCATTTGTGCTTTTGTGTTTTCTATCTTCATAGTTTCCTTTTAATTTTGTTATAACTGTTCATTTTTTGATGATTAAATGGTTGATGATTAATTTGTATTTAACGAGTGATTAATTCGTTTAAATTATTTTAAAAAATTGATGGTTAACGGATATTTAAAAAATTCGCCATCTCTTGCTGTTAAACTTGCTTTAATAATAAACACTAGTTCTAATAGAAAAGCAATAACTGCTAGCCCGGCAAAAGCACCACCAATATATAATAAAGGAGAAGGCTTGTCTAAGTTTATACTAATGTTTTCAAAAGCATTAATATTTATAAAATCTATTTGTTTAAAAATATTAAAGATGAAAAACGGAACCGTTAGCAACCCTATTACAATACTATATAGTAAAATACTTATCTGAAAATTAATAGCTTGCTTTCCGTGTGCATCTACAAATTCTGATTTATCCTTATTAGCAACCCAAAGTATTATTGGTCCAAGAAAATTTCCTAAAGGAATAATGAATCTTGAAAACGTAGATAAATGTATAAAAGTTGCAATGTTTTTTTGATGGTTGTTTACCATGATCTAAAAGTATATAATAGTTTCTTATACAAATATATGTCTTTAAAAAGGTATTATGTTACGCATAGTACTAAAAATTAACAAAATTTTAACAAATTGAAATGTCAAATATTTTCGATAGTTTTGGTGAAAATTATATCTATAATGAAGCTAACACCTAGAAAAATTAATACTTTTAATCTGTTTAAGTTACCATCCGTTTTTTTTACAGGAGTACGAGTAAAATCTATTAATAATGAAGCTTGTACTGTATATGTTAAACATAGATGGATAAATCAAAACCCTTTTAAATCTATGTTTTGGGCTGTGCAAGGTATGGCTGCCGAATTAACAACTGGTGCTTTAATGCTAATGAAAATTAAAGAAAGTGGAAAAAACATTTCTATGCTAGTAGCAAATAATAATGCCACTTTTACTAAAAAAGCGACAGGTAAAATTATGTTTGCTTGTAATGATGGAAATAAAATCGATGATGCAATTGCTAAAGCTATAGAAACTGGCGAAGGGCAAACCATTTGGATGCAATCTACAGGAACGAATGCAGATGGAGTAGAAGTATCAGTATTTAATTTTGAATGGAGTATAAAAGTGAAGTCTAAAAAGTAATTTGTAACAAAAATTAAAACAAAACTACTCATATACATATTAATCAAATAAACCAATAAAAAATGACAGCACACGAAATCGATTACAGAATATATGGTGAAGAAATGCAATACGTAGAAATTGAGTTAGATCCTCAAGAGGGTGTTGTAGCAGAATCTGGAAGTTTTATGATGATGGATGATGGTATTAAAATGGAAACCATTTTTGGTGATGGCTCGCAAAAAGATACTGGCTTTTTAGGTAAGATTTTAGGGGCGGGAAAACGTATTCTTACAGGAGAGAGTTTGTTTATGACTGCTTTTTATAACAATCTTGACGGTAAACGTAATGTAAGTTTTGCTTCGCCTTATCCAGGAAAAATAATACCAATTGATTTAACCGAATTTGGCGGAAAGTTTATTTGCCAGAAAGATGCATTTTTATGTGCAGCTAAAGGAGTAAGTATAGGTGTAGAGTTTTCTAAAAAGCTAGGAAGAGGTTTATTTGGAGGAGAAGGTTTTATCATGCAAAAATTAGAAGGTGATGGTATGGCGTTTGTTCATGCTGGAGGTACCATGGCTAAAAAGGAATTAAAAGCTGGGCAAACTTTACGTGTAGATACAGGCTGTATTATTGGCTTTGACCAAACCGTACATTATGATATTGAATTTGTTGGTGGTATTAAAAATACCGTCTTTGGAGGAGAAGGTCTATTCTTTGCAAAGCTTGAAGGTCCTGGAACTGTTTTTGTACAATCCTTACCTTTTAGCAGATTAGCAGGAAGAGTATTAGCAAGTGCACCAAGAACAGGAAGTAGTAGTAAAGGAGAAGGTAGTATACTAGGTGGAATTGGCGATTTACTAGATGGAGATAATAGATTTTAGTTAATAACTTTTAGGTGTTAAAGTTTTGTTTAAATAGAAATGCAATGCAGTTTTTTCACTATATTTAATCCATATATAAACAAATAGCCTATAAAACATTTCTACTTTTTTATTTCAACTAAACCTAATAAAATTATGGCAAGAGCAATGTTCGAGTACACCAAAACGGTACTTAATAAAGTGAGTTTTGATGCTACTTTGTTTTGTAAAGAAGTGCAAAAAGCTATTAACAGATTATTACCTTATGAAATTGAGGAACTAAAGATATTTGTTGAATCACTTGTAAAGCAAAACCCAGAACTAAATCAATGTTTAATCTATTTAAAACCATAAATTAAAAGCGACTATAAAGTCGCTTTTTTTAACTAATTTAATTAGATTAATTTTAAGTTTCATCTTATCTTTGGCCAAAAATATTAAACTGAAAAAAATATTTATTTACATATTGTTATTAGCATTTGCTTTTAAGCCAATGTATTATGTAAGTCAAGTGCTTTACTACCAGCTTAATATTGACTATATTGTAGAAACCTATTGTGTTAATAAAGAAAAACCAACGCTACAATGTAATGGTAAATGTCATTTAGCAAAACAACTGCAACCAACTTCTAACACTAGTAATAGTGATGATGCTATTTCAAGTCTTGTAGAAGCATTTACTTTTGTTTATTATAACGATTATCCTTCCTTAATATTTAATACTGTTTTCTTATTAGAAAGCAGAGAAAAATCTTTTTTTTATACTAAAAACTATACTTATAAATTCGAGTATAGTCATTTTAGACCTCCAACGGTATAATTTTATTTTACGGATTAGACTACTTTTAGAGTCTTTATCAAATAAGCTTTTAAATATTATATAAGCTCGTTTCTATATGCGAAATGTTGCTTCAACTAGTAATATATTATTAGGAATAGTATTTAAGATTTTTGATACAAATTAACAATTCAAAATATTTAAATTATACAAAATGAAATTTTTAAAATACACATTTGCGTTATTAGCATGCGCAGCAATTACTTCTTGCTCCTCAGACGATGACAATAACAATTCAGAAGATTTAACAGGGCAAACAGGAGAGCTAATTCTTAAGTTTGACAATGGAGTAGGAGATCAAGACTTTATTTTTGGTACAACATATAGCAAATCTAACGACGAATCTTTTCAATTAGATAACTTAAAATACATTATTAGCAACGTACAATTTACAGATAGTGATGGTAATATTTTTATGTATCCAGCAGAAGATAACGTGTTTATTGTAGACGAAACAGATGGTAATAATGCAGGTGAAATCTATATTACTTTAAACGATATAGATGCAGCAAATTATGTTTCGGTAAGCTTTGGAGTTGGTATAGATCAAGATCGTTTTGCACTTGGAGCAGATGGTCAAGGAGATTTTTTAGACGAAGCTTCAGAGGAAGGAATGATGTGGAGTTGGGCTTCTGGTTATAAGTTTATTCGATTAGATGGTACTTTTTCTACCACGACACTTACAAACGAACCTTTAAACGTTCACATGGGAAGCGTTGGTACTGCACTAGACAATTATCGTGAAGTAACTTTATCTTTTCCTAATACCGTATTAGTAAGAGAAACTACTTCTCCAGAAGTGCATATTAAAGCAGATATAGCAAAAGTATTTGACGGTACAACAACTGCAAACTTTGCAGATGGTTACGATCAAGTTCATACAGATGTTAATGAAACTCCTATTATAGCAGATAACATTAATGCGATGTTTACTGTACACCACGTACATAACGATTAATTAGTAAATAAAAATCAAGGAAAGTAAATAACGCTTTCCTTGGTTTTACTAAATACATATAATATGAAAAGAATAGTTCTTTTTTTATTGGTATGCTTTGCTTTTTTATCTTGTAGTGAAGATTCTGAAACAGAAGCATACGTAGCAATTCCACTTGAAGTCGTATTGCCAGAAAATTTTCCAGATATAGCTTATAATCTAGATAATAATCCTGTAACTGAAGCAGGTTTCGAGTTAGGTAAAGATTTGTTTTACGAAGGTAAATTATCTTCTAATGGAGCAATTGCATGTGCTTTTTGCCATGAACAAGCTTTTGCATTTACACATCATGGACATAATTTAAGTCATGGTGTAAATGGAGGAGTCGGTTTTAGAAACGCGCAACCTATTCAAAATTTAGCATACCAAACTTCTTTTATGTGGAATGGTGCAGCTTCTCATTTAGATTTGCAACCAATTATTCCTATTACTGCAGAAGTAGAAATGGGAGAAACCTTAAGTAATGTAATCTCTAAATTAAGTGCAGATCCCGAATATCAAGTAAAATTTGCCAAAGCTTTTGAAGATGGTGAAGTAAGTACAGAAAACATGCTCAAAGCATTATCACAATTCATGCTAATGATGGTTTCTTCAAATGCTACCTACGATAAGTATGTAAGGCAAGAAGACAACGTTACATTAACAGCAATAGAATTAGATGGATTGAATACATTTCAACAAAAATGTACCTCCTGTCATGCTACCGATTTATTTACAGATCAAACGTTTAGAAATAATGGGTTACCAATAAATCCACTATTAAATGATACTGGACGTTATGAAATTTTAGAAGATCCTAACGATTTATACACATTTAAAGTGCCAAGTTTAAGAAACGTTGAGGTTACTGGACCTTATATGCATGATGGAAGATTTACAACTTTAGAAGTGGTTTTAGATTTCTACGATTCTGGAGCTGTAGATAATGGTAATGTAGATCCTTCTCTTTTAAGGGAAGATAATACTTATGGTATAACATTAAACGATTACGAAAAAGAAAGTTTAATAGCTTTTTTAAAAACACTAACAGATAACGAATTTTTAGAAGATGAACGTTTTTCAGAATTTTAAAACCGGAATTGTAGTATTTGCAATTACACTTTTATATACCAATATTGCGCAAGCAAGTCGTATAGAAAATCCATGTGCTAATCACGAACCATTTAAAGTGTATTGTGATTTGTGTGGTTGCTCTACTAGTAGCGGAAGCTTTGGTTTTGGTACCTTAAGCAATGCTAATTTTGTAGGAGTACGGTATATTTATCAAAACTTTGAATCTAGAAATGGTATTTTCGAAAATTCGCCAGTTAGTAAAGAAACCTTTAATACCTACCAGTTATGGGCGCAAATACCAATAAATAATTCTTTTTATGTAAGTGCGAATTTGCCATACCAAGATTTAACTAGAAATTTTAATAATGCTAAAGAAAATATAAACGGTTTAGGTGACGCTAGTCTTATAGGTTGGTATAAACTACCATTTTATAAAAAGCAAAAGGAAGATAAGGTAGATTTTAATGCCGAAAGAGAAGCTTCTGGACATTCGCTGCAGTTTGGATTGGGAATTAAATTACCTACAGGTAAATTTGAAGAAAGCTTAGCAGATAATATAAATCCAGGATTTCAGGTTGGTACAGGAAGTGTAGATGGTATTTTTTCTTTAGGATATAATTATGGGGGAGATAAATATGGCGTAAATACACTTTTTAGCTATTACTTGAAAGGTGAAAATAAAAACGATTATCAATTTGGAAACCAGTTTAGTTATGCTACAAATCTGTATAGAGCATTTGCAACAGAAAAAATGAATATTATGCCTTTTGTTGGCGTATCTGGTGATGTTTATAACAAAATCACACAGTATGACGAAACTCTAGAAGATACAGATGGAAACATTCTTAATGCTTCCTTTGGATCGGAATTAGCAATAGATAAATTTATTTTTGGTGCGAGTTATACATTGCCAATTAGCCAGAGTTTGTTTGGAGATAATGTAGAATCTAAACAACGCGTATCTGTTTATGTAAACTTTGCGTTATAATCTGATTGCAAATAATTTTAAAGTTTTATACTATTTATAAAAGCAACCAGCTCTTAATTAGAATTAAGAGCTGGTTTTTTTACTGCTTTAAATAGTAATAAATGATATAGGGATTTTGTAATTATTATTTGATTTCATTATTCATATCTATTAACTTCAATTCTTTATAGTAGTTTTCAATTCTGGAGTGCGCAGTTCCATCTACTAATAAAATAACGATCATCATAGCAATGGTCGTAATGCTAATTGCACGCCAAGTTGGTGTGTTTATAAAAATTATTAATAAAGCAGCTACAATGATTATCATTGGGACTACTTTAAAAACTACTGTTTTATATTCTTTTAAAGTACTTTCTGCACGTTCCATTTCTGAAGCAACAAATGCAGTAGCATCTTTATGGTAAGCAGTTTCAAATGCTGTGATTCTTGATTTATTGGTGAAAAATAAACCAAGTCCGATAATTAAAAGTAATACACCTGCAATTAAAGTTGGAATGATGTATGCTTTAGCTATATCTGTTTTTCCTATTTGCCAAAACCCTAAACTAGCTAGTATAAAAAGGATGCCGAAGAGTATGAAAAATGGCGTAGAAAAAAGTTCTGCTTTGGCCCAATCTGTTGCTGTTTTTAATATATCCATAATTTAATTTAATTTGTATTTTTCTCTGTAGGCTGTTGGACTTATACCTTCCTTTTTTTTGAATAATCTAGAAAAGTATTGTGGATATTCAAACCCTAATTCATAAGCCACTTCTGCTATACTAATGTTTGGTTTTAATAAAATATTTTTTGCTTCATTAATTAAATATAACTGTAAATGTTCTGTAGTTGATTTGCCTGTTTCATTTTTAAGTGTATCACTTAAATACCGTTTTGAAACCAACATTTTATTTGCTATATTTTCAATACTAGGTATTCCTTTTTCGTGTAATTGGCCAGACTCAAAATAATTTTCTAACTGCAGATTGAATTGAACTAACAAATCATTGGAGAGTTCTTTTCGGTTTATAAATTGCCTTTCGTAAAAACGATTAGCATATTTTAAAAGGGTACTTAATTGCGAAATAATAATTTCTTTACTAAAGGCATCCTGGTTGTTTTGATATTCAATTTCAATATTTTCTACTATAGATTCTATTTGTCTTTCTTCTTTTGGTGAAAGATGCAATGCTTCATTCACGGTATAGGAAAAGAATCCATATTTTTTAATTTGATGTGCTAATTCGGTTCCTTTAATAAAATCTTCATGAAAGTTTAAAGAAAAACCTTTTTGCTCAAAAACGACACTATTATCCCACTGTAAAACTTGTCTTGGAGCAATAAAAATCAATGCACCATTGGTGAAGTCATATTTTGTTCTTCCGTAGTTTAAATCGCCTTTTACAAATTTCTTTAAGCTAATAGAGTAGCAGTCATTTGTAATTGGTGGCGAACTTTCTCTTGGACATGGTAGATATCCATCTCCTTTTGAGTTAAAAACACTAAGCATAGGATGCTCTGGTTTAGGAAGCTCTAAATAATCTAAATAGGAGGATAATGTTTTAAAATGTTGCATATTACAAATTTATATATTCCATTTTAAACCTGTAGCTTTTTCAGAAACTACCCAAAGTTTTTTAGCTACCGCTTTGTCTTTTGCATGTGGTTCTAGTTTACATGCACCAACTGGTCCTCCCCAATAGTTTTTTCCAGTAGGACCATAAAAACCACTTTGGTCTAAATCTGGTTCTGTAGCGCACATTAATTGTGGATATGCACCTTTTTCTGCAGATTGTACCATTGGTGTTAATTTCATTATTTGCCAAATGAATCTGGTTAATAAGCTACCACTAGTTTTAATTAGTGATGTTGAAGAAGCGCCTGGATGACATGCATATGCTTTAAGGTCTGTTTTTCCTGCTTTTTTTAGTCTATCTTGTAATTCGTAAACACACATGATTTGCGCTAGTTTACTTTGACTATACACAGCATTTGGGTTGTAGTTTTTATCCCAATTCATATCCTCAAACTGAATGGTTTTAATACCTAAATTATAGCCCATGCTTCCTACAGTAACAATACGTCCTTTAGATTCTAGTATTCTAGCGTATAGTAATCCTTGTAATAAAAAATTACCATAGTGATTTACGCCTAGTTGGCTTTCAAAACCATCAACAGTAAGTATTTGTTTTGGTACTTGCGCAATGGCAGCATTACAAATTAGGACATCTATTTTGGGAAATTTAGTTAGAACTTCCTCTGCAGCTCTTTTTACAGAAGCTTGTTCTGCTAAATCCATATGTATATTAGATGCATCTATAGTGTTGCCAAGTTCTTGTTTTAAGCTTGCTATAGTGTCTTCTGCTTTTTTTGTATTACGATTAAGCATGACCACTTTTGCTCCTTTTGATAGTAATATTTTAGCAGCTTCAAATCCTGTTCCGCTGGTAGTTCCTGTTATTAAAAATAGTTTACCATATACATTTCCTATTCTATCAGGTGTCCATCCTTTTTTACCAAATTGATTTGTTTTCATCTTGCTTATTTTTATTTCTAATTATATGGCAAAAATAAATGCGAAGTGACTGTTGTTTCTTATACAAATTTTCGAATATTGTATACTTTTTGGTGCTTTTTTATACTTGGGGGTTTGTTGGTTGGCTAGAACTAGCAATTAATTATTCACGGTGTTGTACTTTCGTTATTTATTATCGATTTCATTATTGATATTTTGAATTAACTCCTCTATCTCTGGTGTAAATATCTTGATTTTAATTTTTTAACTCCAAACACGATAATCAATATCTGCAAGTAGCTAGATAAATTTTGGTTTTTGTAAAATGTCCTCCGGAACACGATTAACTACCCAATTGTTGTTTTTATCAAGGAATGGATCTTCGCGAAATGAGAGCAGTAAATCTACATTAGGCCTATAGCGTCTTTTAGTATGGTCTATTTGGGTATGATAATCAAACAATCTGAAACCAAAGAAATTAATAAGTTGATTTTTAATACTGTCATTCGAAACACGATCAATTCCAAAGGATTTAAGAGCACCATATGGGCCTCTTTTAAACTGTAGATAATTACCCAAGTTTAATTTCCATAAATCGGATTGTATAGACATATCGAAAAAGACGTGATTATTTGTAAGATTTGTAAAATAATCTACAGTATTTTTTAAGGTAGTATAAGTTTCATAATGTTCCTGCAAATTTGATAAATCTAATCTTAAGCATTTTCAATTTCTGACAACATTTTTACTTCATATACTCTGTTTTTTTGCTGGATATAAATTATTAATCCGTAGTGCAATCAAAATACCAATAAGAACAAGCACAATCTCGCCAATTGCATAAATTAAATATTTGCCAAATTTGTTTTCAGTTAAAAGTTATTGTCTTATTCGTCTAAAAAACTTAATCATTGGTTAGTGGTAGTGATGTATAATGATTTTATTTATAATTAGTTACGTTCTTGGTGTAACTAATTTAACAAATACAAACCAAATAGAAAATTAGAGCAGATTTTAGTATGTTGGCAAGTATTATAAATGAATTATATAAGGTGTTGTTTGTAGTGACTTTCTAATCTTTATTATTTAATTTATAATTGAGTAATTCGTTTATTGTTTTTGAAAAACGGCCTGAATTAAAAGGTCAAATTGACATTTTTCAAGTGAAAAAATGACAATATCACTGAATATTTGGCATTTTCACTTAAGATTTCATTAAAATTTTCACATAAAAAGCGATGAATTCATTTTGGTATTTTTTTTGTAAAAAACTATAAAGAAGTCATATGATTTCAAATTTGAAATAATGTTTAATTTAAAATTTTTTAATTATGAGCAATTTAGTAACTGTTCCTAAAAATGGAAGTTTATCAAACACGAATTCAAATGTAAACTTCCCCAATTGGTCTAGCTGGTTAGATGATATTTTTAATAGAGACCTCCCTTCCGTATTTACGTCAAATTTCAATACTGGAATTACTTTACCTAAAGTGAATATTAAAGAAGCTGCTGATGCCTATATAGTAGAAATGGCAGTTCCTGGTCTAAAAAAATCGGATTTCCAAATTGACCTAGAAAGTCAAGTATTATCGATTTCTACAGAAACGAAAATAGAAAACGAAGAGAATGAAGAGAACTATACTCGTCGTGAATTTGGATATTCTTCGTTTAAAAGAACTTTTAGTTTGCCTGAAACTGTAGATGAAGATAAAATAGAAGCAAGTTATAGCGATGGTATTTTAAGTATTCATTTACCTAAAAAAGAAGAGGCAAAACAAAAGCCTGCAAGAACCATTAAAATTTCTTAATTACATAAAGCTATAGTTACATGTTGAAGATGAGGCTGATTTTTCGGTCTCATCTTTAACTATTATTGTTTGATTTATAGGTTTTTAATTTTAAAATTTAAAATAATGAAAAAATATATTTTATTGTTAATGATAATTTTTTTGTGTTTTAGTTGTAGTGGACAAGATAATGAAGCAAATAAAATAGAATCACAAAAAAGTGAAAAGAGTATAGTTGAAGTGCCTAAAGGTAGTTGGAAGGTTGATAAGGAATTTGATGAAAATGGAAATTTAATACAATACGATAGTATTTATTCTTGGTCATCTAATGACAAATTCAATACTCTTTCAAATTTTAGTAGAGATAGTTTGATGCAATCTTTTAAATCACGTTTCTTTTCTGACTTTTCAAAGTTTAAAAATGAAGGATTTGAAGATGTTTTTTCTCAAGATTCCCTTTTTAGCAAGCGCTTCTTTAATGATGATTTTTTTGGAAGCTCTTTTGGAAAAGACTTTATGGATATTGATAAAATAAGAGAGCAAATGCTTGAGAGGCAGAAGATTTTTTTAGAAAAATACCAGTCAGAATTTATTAAAACTGAAGACGAAAACTAAATAGTTTTCGTCTTTTTTTAGTTTAACAAAAGTCATAAATATATAAAAACATAAACGAATCACTTTTTCTCTAAGTTTTATACACGTTGTTTACTCTCGCATTTATGTGTCTTGAATAATAAAAACAACTTTACTAAAATCTTTTGTCTTCAAATCAATTTTTCTAATTCCAAAATAACAGCCTGATATTCCAATAGCCTCAAACTTTCCCCACATTCCAAAACTTAAAAGGTTAATAAAATCTGGGCGTAATTCTTGAACTTGCTTTTTTATATTCTCATCCTTATAATCCCTTGATTGCAAATAAGAGTATGCCCAATCAACTTCTACGGCATCTTGAATTGGACAAGGTGTACCTAAAATTGTTTCTCCTTCACAAAACTCAAATTGCTCTAGAATTTCTTCGTACAATTCATTATCCTTTTCCGATAAGCCTAAATTTTGATATTTCCAAGTATATGTTGTTGCTGGTAATCTAAATTCAAGATCCATATCTATTGGCACTTCTTTAAAGTTAAATTCTGTAGGTAAATCTTTCGGGAATTCCGTTTTTTTTATGCTACTTAAATTTCCGTTATAATATAATACTTGATATTTTTCTTTCTCCATTTGGAATTGATAATTTGAACCATATTCGCTCTCTGGTTTATTAAAATGGGTGAAAAAGTATAAAATACCATCCTTTGGAAGTATATTTTCTTTATCCAAATGAGAGGTTTGTTCTAAATTAATTTGAGCAAAAAATACCATTGGTTCTTCTTTAAAATTCGGCCACTTTGTATTAACAGGTAAATCTGGAGTCCCACCAAATTTTGAGTTTCCAATTTTATGCGATTTGCCTTCTGATAAATAAATGTTTGGTTCAATTAATGAAATTACCTTTTCTGGTTCTTCCCATTCGTATTGTTTTAATTCTGTTATTAATTTTTGCTTTTCTTTTTCGTAATTAGAAGGTTTTTTATTTCCAAAACATCCAAAAAACATAGTTGAAGATATTAAAATTAATAATAGGTGTAGCGATTTTTTCATGTATTGTACATGTTTATGTAAGCTTTGTTACGTATTTTAACAACTAAGTTAGTAAATAATAGTCAAATGTAAAATTCGTTTGTGTTTTCGTAAAAAGCTAGAACAGGCAATTAATTAAACATGTTGTTGCAGTACGTTTTTATTTCCATTTCGAAATAAAATTAGAATAAAACCAATTAGAGTTATCGCATATCCAAAAATTAGCCGAAAAGGTAACGGTATGATATGCCACAATATTAGATTAGCGATTAAAATTATTACTATTCCTGTCTTATTGTTTTGAAAGTAATTAAAGCTTAAAATCAATAAACCAAGGTTGAAAATTTTAGAACTTGGCCCTATAGTCATAAAAGGTTTCCATATTGATGGAACTTTTGAAATATGATTCGTGAATTGATTACGCAGTTCTTCGTTTGGAAAGCTCCACCAAATGAAGTCCAATACACACATTCCAATAATACAAGTAATCCCTATTAAAGTTAAAGGAATTCCAAGGATGCTAAATATTTCTTTAGGAAAAGAAACAACTTGAGGTATTAATAATACTACTCCAACTAACAAAAACCAATGTGCAAAATCAATAGGTTCTTGAGCGTATACAAAATCATTTCCTTTAGACATTATAATCTGACCAATTAGAAAGAAAAATAATCCAACTATAAAGCATGATTTGTATATGAACTCCGTTTTGTTTTTTACTTTTTTAGTTGTTTTCATTGGCTTTTTGCATGCACTATTATAGCTTAATATAGGCTTTTTTTTTGTAGATTTAAGTACTAAATTTAGCAAATAAAAACCGAATAGAATATTCCGAAAGAATATTTGTAAGTAGGATCGAACTAGTAGTTAATTAATATGTTGTTGTGTAATCGCTTTTATTTTTCAATCCATTTTCGAAAAGAAGCTGTCTTGCTTTGACTGGTTTTAAAATAGGTTTTAATAGCTTTTATTTTAATGGCCAAGATATTTTTGTTGTACCGCTGAATTTTTTCTACGTGTTGTTTGTTTACGAGAGTACTACGATTTATCCTAAAAAAATATTCCGTATTAAGCTCTTTTTCTATCTCGCTTAAAGTGGGTTTATTTAATAAGTGTTTCTTGCCTTTAATGTCATAAGCAAAAATAACACCTTCACTTGCTTCAAAGAAAGTAATGTTTTCCGTATCCAAAAAGTAAATTCCCTGATGCGTATTAATAGTAAAGCGTTTTTTGTAGGTGTTTTTTTCGAAGTTTTGTTGAATAAGTTTAGTAAGCTTATTCAGTTGTAGATTTTCATTAGAATATGACGTTTTCAAAAGTAGAAACTTATCCCAAGCTATTTGAAAACGGTCTTTGGAAAATGGTTTTAATAAATAAGCTATTCCATTACTTTCAAAAGCATTCATCAAAAACTGATCATAAGCTGTAGTGAAAATGATAGGACAAGAAACTTGAACTCGCTCGAAGATTTCAAAGGCATTACCATCTAACAATTCTATATCTGAAAAAATTATATCTACGCTAAAGTTACTAAGGAATTCAATTGCTGTTTCTACAGTATCAATCTCTGCTACTATTTTGGTTTTGGTTTCTAATGCTTCTAGAAATCTTTTTAGTTTCTTTCTTGCAGGTATTTCGTCTTCTATAATGAGTATTTTTATCACTTTACTAATGTATTTATTATAGGAATAATAACGGAAAAGGTACTATCAGACTTTTGAATTTCTATAGGATTCTCGATTAATAATTTATATTGCTCTTTTAAGTTATTTAATGCTCTTCCTGAAGTTGATTTTGCATTTCTTTTGGCAATATAATTGTTTGTTATTTTTATTCTTTTGTTTATTTCAATTTTTATAAAAACTGGACTTTCTGAAGTTCCTAAATTATGCTGGACTGCATTTTCTATTAGTAACTGTAAGGATAGCGGTACGATATAGCCGTCCGTATTTTCATTTTTAATTACTAATCGGTATGCGTTTCCATATTTATGTTGAATCAATCTAAAGTATTGTTCTGCAAAAATTAATTCTTCTTTTATGCTAACAAACTTTTTGTCTGATACTTGTAAAATATACCTGTAAATTTCTGCAAATTCATTCAAAAAATAAGATGCTTTGTTTTTGTCTTCATCAATCAATTGGTCCAAAACATTGAGATTGTTAAAAAGGAAATGCGGGTTAAGTTGGGTTTTTAGTTGTTTAATTTTATTTTCTGAAATCGCTTGGTTATACTTAATTAGCTTCTTTTGTTTATTTATATTCTGATTATAGTAGTAATATACTAAAAAAAAGCTGCCATAAATAATTCCGTCCAATAGATTAGAAAAGGTAGATAGAATAAGAGTTTGTTGATTAAAATTACGTTCAATACTATCAAAAGCATAGGCAATCATAAAACCAATTACTTGCATTGCAACCACAAAACTAAGAAGCGAAGCACCAAATATTTTCAACAATACTTTTATTCCAAAAACATCAGATGTTTGCCATTTTCTAATAAAAAAGACAAGGATTAAAAAAAGAATACATACTGAAACCAATGTAGCAAAAGCAGCTTCTGGTGTAAAGGTATAAGCGTTAATTTCTTGCCTTACTATAATGCGCTTATAAACAGATTGTATGTATGCAAACAGTAAAATAAACAGCAAAAAATGCCAATTAGAATATGCGGTATATAATAGTTTTTTCATTTGTAATCAAATTTAAAAATAGTACTATATCGCTATAGTGTTATTTTATTAAATATGTTATTTGGTTTTTTCTGGGAACGAGGCAATTGTATTCCCCTGTTCGTCATAAAATTCGAGTTTGGCTTTATTCTCTTTGTCAATATAAAACATAGCCTTCGGTAGTCCTTTATCATCAAAAAGAAACAAGCCGTTATTCTGACTTCGTGTTTTTCCGATCAATACTCGTGGCACTCCGCCTATCAATTCGTTTTCTTCATATTCCTTTTGTTTAATCTTCATCGTTTTTGGATCTATTTTACGAAGTTCTTGTAGCTCCTTTATTATTTCAGCTGTTTTTAATTGGGATTCTTTACTTGGCCGATCGTTAAATACCAAACTGCTGCTAACAAACCTTTTGTCTCCTTTTTGATAATCCTTTGTTAACAATTGCATTACTTGGTCGCCATCATATTGGTCATAGGTTAATGATAATCCCGAGCTGTGACCATTTTCATTTTTCTGTCCATCGTAAATGAAACCACCACATTCTATTCCGTCTTCGTTGTAAAATAGCATTCCCGAACGCTTTTTTCGTTCTTCATTTGTAGGCCTTGCATTGATTTTATCACTTCCGTTAGGAAAGCGATCAACGTTTGTAATAATCATCTTTACAGTTCCGTTTGCTTCTACAATATTGATTCTTTCGACATCAATTTCGCTGAATTTTTGATTACCGTTTTTTTTGAAACCTGAAGTGGTTATTAAGATCATTCCGGCTACAGTAGCTATGGCAAAAGCTCTTAAAAAAATTAATTCTCTTTTCATTTTTTGTTATGTTATAATGTTAAAATTTGATAGAGCAAATCTATTTCAAAGAGACTTTAAGTTCAATAACTAAACAATGGTGTAAGGAAAAAAACTAATGAGCTAAGGAATTTACCTTTTGAGTTTAACTTAGATGTCTAGTCCTGAAATATGGCTACAGGTTAAAATTGAATTTACGCTGATAATTTATATACCATATTTGATGTTTTATAGGCTAAAGATAAGTGTAATCTTATTTCGTTGTATAAATTAATTAGATTTTTTGTTGCTCTTTTTGAAGAGCTTTGATTCTTGATATTTCGTCTTTAGTTTCCATTTTGCTATGGTGTTCATTAAGTCTTTGCGATTGTACTTTTTATTCCACACATTCACTGTTTTGGCGCTATAGAGTAGAGTTTACAAAGTTCACTTTTTTTGTGTTTTCCAGCACTAAGTTCGGTTAAAATTTTTAATTTAAAGGGTTCACTGTAACGTCTAATTACTTTGTCATTTTTGTACATAATGTTTAAAATTATGTAGCCTTTATTCAGGACGGGGCAGCATTAAAGCTAACGTGTTTGTAAATGAAAAGTTGCGTTTTTGTAAGCGAGGATTTTCCGTAGTAAAATCAGACGTAAAAAAGTGCAACTAACTTTATTTAAGCACTAATTTAGCGGTTTTTTATATACGATGTTGGCAACCGTTTTTATTTCCATCCATTAATATTTGAATATGTTTCATAGTCGCAACCAGATTCGTATTCAAAGTCCTTTTTCATTTTCTGTTCATAAGCAGAAGTTGCAAGATAGAGCAGTGGTTCAAAATCTAAGTCTTTTGGCATTTTTTCAGAATCCAATATCACACTTTCAAACATACTTTTGCCATTGGCAATTACACAACATCTTACATATAGAAAATAATCGGCCGAAAAATATTCTTTTCCATATGAGTTTTTTCCAATATTCTTTGCGTTTTCCTCATTGTCCAACAAATAGAGTTTGTAGCTTAAATTCTCTTGAAACTGTTTTATTTCAGTCACTTTTTTATTAGCTAAAAACTTAATTGCTGTCAACATTCTTTCTTCATCATCACTTTTTGACCAATCGATTTTATCGATAACCTCCCAAAATGATTTTTCGTCCATCATTTTTTTAGGTTTCATATTTCTCTTTCGGTATTCTTCAGCTCTTTTTTTCGATGCAATTTTAGCTATCTCTACTTCTTGTTGAAATTCTTCTTTTTCATTTTCCCACCTCCACTCAAAAAAAGCATCTTGCCCAAAGTTTTTATCAAAAGCCCCATAGTATGGATAACATCCAATTGTGCCATCACCAATTTTGATTTTAAAATTTCGTTCCTCTTTTTTTAAAGGAATGTTGCCCAAATATTCAAAGTTTTCTATTCCTTTTAATATTCTTATTCCAATCGCAGATTTGTTGTTACAGAAGAAACGATTCTCAATTAAAATTTCTGTTAGGTTTTTATCGTTTAGTTTTGGTTTTTCTAATCCGATATATTGTGTAATTCCAACTAAAATACATTCTAAATGTTTTGTAAAACTCGTTTTTCCATTCGTTTTTAATATTCTGAATGCTCCGAAAAAATTCCTTTCGAGTTTAGAAATAAATATGTCTCCTTCTTTTACGGTCATTTCTCAAATGGTTGCAATGTTTGTATATGATTTGTTACGTGGTTATGTACGTAATTTAGCAAATAAAAATCGAATAGAAAATCCGCGAGGATTTTCGTAAGTAGGCTAGAACTAGCAATACATTATATACGGTTTTAGCAATAGTTTTTTTACTCTAGTTTTTTTTTAACAATTCATTCAATATTTTCGTTGACCCTTCACTACCTAATTCCACAGCTTTTGTATAACTTTTTATAGCTTCTTCTTTTTTATCATATTTTAAATAAGCTTCACCAAGTGAATCCCATAAATTGCCATCTTCAGGGAATAATTTCACATTAAGTTTAAATAGTTCTAACGCCCAAGCAGGTTTTTCCTCTTTTTTCAATCTGCTATATGCTAGTCGATTTAGTATTGCATGGTCATTAAATTCATTATTAAGTTCTTTCTTTAAAAAATCTGGTAATTTTTCTGCATTTACAGATGGATTCGTTTTCATAAATTCATGAATTAATTCATAAATGTTCTTGGAAATTGGTGTTGTGGTATAATTTGAATCAAAAATCATTTTACCTATTTCTCGGGCAACGTTTTCTGATTCACTACCTAAAAATGCATTTGTTATGTATATAACAACTACATCATCATCTAAAAATCTAACAAAATCTGCAAAATACAATCCATTACTACCATTATGAGCAACGATTTTCGTGTCTCTATTACTTTGAGATATTGCCCAACCATAACCATAGTACGAAGTCATTTTATCATTTTCGGCTACATACGGTGTTTCTTGGATTTCTTTAGTTTTTGATGTTAAAACAACCTTGTTTTTTAAAGCTAAATGCCATTTATATAAATCTTCAATGGTGGAATGAATGTCTCCCTTACCTATACTATACCAATGTTTGTCATTGAAAGGAAGGTGCTGTTGGGTTGTTCCCCAATCTTCCCATTGCTCATCATTTCTGTTATAGTAGTAGCCATGTGCTAGTCGTTCTGTACTAAAGTTGATGCTTTTATATCCTGTGCTTTTCATTTGAGAAGGTTCAAACAAATAGTCATTTAGAAAAGAACTATACGTTTGCCCTGAAACGGACTCCAATATAACCGTTAACATGATGTAGTTGGCATTTGCATATTGGTACTTTGCGCCTGGTTTAGATTGTAATTCTGATTCAAAGAATTCTTTTAGAAACTGTTGTTTGCTTGCCTCATTATATCTAAAACCACCAGTTCTATTAGAAATTCCTGATGTATGAGTTAATAATTGATGAATAGTTATATCCCTTTTATCAATAGGTGTCTGAATAATATATGAACTTATTTTATCTGATGTTTTAATTTTTCCTTGTTCTACAAGTTTTAAAATAGCTGATGCAGTAAATTGTTTAGTTACTGAACCAATATTAAAGACTGTAGATGGTGAATTGGGTATTTTATTTTCTCTATCTGCCCATCCATATCCTTTAGATAAAATAATTTCTCCCTTTTTAGAAACTAAAACAACTCCAGAAAAGCCATTTGTAACGCTTGCCTCCAAATAAGTGTCAATTCTATTAAATAGTTCTTTATTTGAGCTTTGAGAAAAAGAACTTAATGTTAAAAAGGTTAAGAAAACGAAAATTAGTACTTTAATAGATGAATTCATTTTTTGATTGATTGATTGATTGATTGATTGATTGATTGATTGATTGATTGATGAATAAGTCTATCAGTTTTCTATTTTGTTACATTTTTTAAATGTTTGGTAACTTGTTTATGTAAGATTAGTTGCGTGTTTAAGTAACTAATTTAGCAAATAAAAACCGAATAGAAAGTCCGCGAGGACTTTTGTAAGCAGGCTAGAACCTAGCAATCAATTATACACGTTGTTGCCATTAGTTTGTTTTTACATTTATTTTTTCAATTCTGTTTATCATTTCTTCTGCATTTGTATTTTCAGGATTGAGTTCTAAAGATTTTTGATAGCTTATTTTTGAGAATTCAAATTGATCATTTAAGAAATAACTTTCGCCCATACTATCAAATGCATTTGATGAATTTGGGAATTCTGAGATAAGTAATGTAAAAATACTAATAGCCTCTTCTATTTGACCTTTCTTAATCAAATCATAGCCAAGTTGATTTAATTCATTTTCATCCGAAAAATTATATTCAGAAAAATTTTGCTTTTTTAAGTTTTTATAAAGCTGAATTCCCTCATTAGCATTATCATAACATTTTTCTCTAATTGCGAGATAAATTGATTTCTGTGGTATTGAAAAGGAATTGCCTTTTAAAATATTTTCGACTGCATTAGTTATTTCTCGAAGCTTACGGTTTTTATTATTTGTCATTAAAACGATTGATAATTCTTCTTTCACATTATAATGGATAAAAGATTCATAATTGAAAGATGATCCATGATGTTGATGAATTAGCAAAGTGTCATTCTCAATTACCCCAATTCCTAAAGCTGAAGAACTCTCCTTAGAATGCGAATCAAATAAAGTAATTAGCGATTTATCAGATATAAACTGTCCTGAATGTAAGTTGATTATCCATTTATACATATCATTTGCAGTAGGGTTTACCCAACCAGAGAATTCGATATCCATTGCTCTATCATTTACAAAAGCATTATTAAAAGCGGTTACTAATTCAGGGTTTTGAGTATCCGCGTCAATAATAGCATTTGTCATACCGCCAGGAATAAGTAGGTTTTTTTGAATAAAATCATTAAAACTCATTCCAGATACTTGTTCAACAATTCTTCTTTGTAGAAAAACATTATTGTTACTGTACAAGTAATCTGTGCCAGGTTTAAAACTTAGATGTTTAATATTTTTTAATTCGTTATAGATATCTTTGTCATTTTTAATATTGTTCCAGTTGATTCTTGGCAGTCCACTAGTATATTGAAGTAGATGCCTAATACTAATGGTATTTGACCATTCTGGTAATTGCAATTCAAAATTTGAGATTTTATCATCCAGATTAAGTAACCCTCTTTCATTTAAAACCATTATCGCAACAGCGTTGAATTCTTTTGCTATAGAACCAATGTTAAATATTGAGTTTCTACTAAGTTTTTTTGATCTAGAGGCATCTGAATATCCGAATTCATTTTGATATACAATATGATTGCCCTTTGCTATAAGGATATTTCCGTTGAATAATCCACGATCAAATGACACTTTCATCAATGTGTCTATTTGGTTTATTGTTGTTTCAGACAAATACTTTGCCGTCGGATTGTTTTTGTTTTGACAGTTTGTGAAAAAGATTATTGATGTTAGAAAAAAGAGAGTTTTTATTCTATTCATTTTTTGAAATTTTACTGAAAGACTATAAATTAATTAAACTGCTGCAGTTTTTAATTAATGGCAACGTGTTTGTATAAGATTAGTTCCGTGTTTAAGAAACTAATTTAGTAAATAAAAACCGAATAGAATATTTGTAAGTAAGCTAGAACTAGCACACGATGTTACCTGCTGGCTTTTCTTCTTCTGCACTAGTTTAAATCGTAAATAAAGAACTTTGTCTAATTTTTTATATGCTAATTGTTACTTCTTATATTTTGAAGGTAAAACACCGTAAGCTTCATGAAAACATTTCGAAAAGTAAGTTGGACTACTGAATCCTGTTTGATAAGCGATTTCAGAGATGTTTGACGATTGTTTATCTAGTAATTCAAGCGCTTTATTCAATCTAAACTCTTTAATGAAACTGTTTGGTGACTTCCCTATTATTGATATTATAGTTCTATACAGTTTTGATTTACTTAAGCCTAAATTTTTATTAAAATTTGTGACACTTATATTCGAATTAGCCCAAACACTTTCAGTATAATCAAATAAACGAATTAGAAATTCCATTTCTGTAATGCTTAATGGTTTAATGCCTTTAATATTAATTGGATTATTTTGATTTTCACTTTCGTATAAATCTTTAACTTCTGGCGTTAATATTATGTTTCCATTTATAACATAAGTCAAATATTCCGCTTTTTTAATAGTATCTTCAAATATGCTTCCTTTGTTAGTAACAGGAATTCCTGCGCTTATGCCAATTTTGAAATCTAGATCTGGTGTAATAACACAATTGTGCAATTCTTGGATTTTCACAGCACTTTCAACAGCATTAGTGACAGATGAAAAAGACATTAAAAATGAATTAGATTCTTGCTTAACTACACGTCCTTTTTTCATGTTTACAATATTGATAATCGATTTACTATAGCCACGAATGGCTGCTCGCAAGGTTTCAATATTTTTAGTTCTTAAGGTGTTTTTATTGAATTTTACAATCATTAAGGTTCTAAAAGCCGGATCGTTAATAATATTTAGTTCAGTATTCTGTGATTTTTCAGGGTCTTCAATACGTCCTAAAAAAGATTCAACAAGAGTATCATTTACTTCTATTATTCGTTGCGGTACAGCTCCATGAGATTTTTCATGAAGTTCTTTAATAGCTTCTTTATTTGGTGCTTCAATTAAACAAAATGCTGTTTGTCGTCGTTCATCACACCAATAGGTTAAACCACGACAGTTGTATTTATGTTCAATTTTTAAATCTGCTTGATGCATTTCAGCTACATGAGCAGCAGTTACACCATCTGGCAAATCATGAAAATCCATAAATATTGGCATGAGAAATATATTTTATGTAATATACTATTTTTATTAAGAAGCTGTCTGTTTTAATACCTTGACAGCTCCTTAAAAGAGTTTTATATGTTTTAAAGTTCCGCTGTTGCTGGACTAATTACTGTTTTGACTTCACTTATTGAATTTGCAGGAAAACCACCTTTTTTTGCGTGTTCTTCAATTAAGGCTTTATTTTCTGCTTTGTAAACACAATATACTTTATCACCAGTAACATAACTGTGTTGCCATTCAATTTTTGGTCCCATTTCTTTCAAGACAGAACATGATGTTTGAGAAATTCCTTTCAATTGTTCAGTTGTTAATTCTCCTGCTCCTGGAATATTGCGTTCAATTACATAAGTTTTCATAATGCCATTGTTTTTAATTGTTGTTTGATTTTCTTTTTCTTGTGCTTGTGTATAATTCAGAGTAAACACAATTAGGACTAAAATTAATTTGATTGTTTTCATAATAAATGTTTTAATTATTAATACTTCAAAATTAAAAGAGTTTATAATCAATCAATTATGCTTTTAGTTCAAAAAATAACAATTTTGGTTCAATGCTTTTTTTTTCAGCTTGCAGGTAACAGTGTTTGTGTAAGGAAAGTTACGAATAAAAGCGCGAGAACTTTCCGGTTTATAAATGTAGTAAATTAGAAAAGATGGAACAAAGGAAAAGTACAAAAGCAGCAATTTTATTTACACGATGTTAGCGGCCGTTTTTATTACTCTCCTAATTCCTTTAGTTTAGCTTGAGCTTCTTGATTTGAATCTATTCCTACTGCTTTTTTATAGTTTAATATGGCTTCTGATTTGTTTTTTTGAGATAAAAAGTAATTCCCCAAAGCAACAAAACTTTTTGATTCATTAGGATAGAAATCAGCATTTAGTTCTAAATATGCCAAGGCTTTTTTAGGAAGATTATGTCCATTCAACATAAAGAACCCAACTTGATTTAGCAATTCCCAATCAGGCTTTACTTCACGTTTCATACGAACGCTCAATTTTTTATAGTGGGTTTTAAATGGTTCTGTTAATTCTTTGGCAGAATATTCTTTTGGTGTGTTAAAACGCCACATTTCTGGAAATGGAAACCAAGAGAAAATAGACCGTAATCCATTATACTGGGCTGGAACAACAATGCTTCCGTGGTCTTCATTCTCAAAGTATTCCCATTTAAAATTAATCTCTTTATTATTTTTCACTAATAGGTCATGAAACTTTAAATTTGCTCTAATCTGTTCAGTAGGAATTGTTTTGTCTTTTCTAACTTTAACCGTGTCCATTGCTTTGCCAATACTATTGGCTACAGCTATATATAATGATTTTTCTTTACGATTTCCTTTGTTTAGTAGTTCTTGAGTTTCTTTAACCAGATTTTCTTTGTCCCACCAAAGACTTGGGTCAATTGCCAAATAATTATCAAAAGAATTTTCGTGATTTAAGAATGAATAAAGTACAAACAGACCTCCTGTAGAATGACCAATAATGGTATTGTTGTTTTCGGTTGGGTATTTGTTGTTTATATATGGTTTTAATTCTTCGTCTATAAACTTTATAAAATTACTGGCACCTCCAGAAGTTTCCGATTCGTTTCCGCGTTGAAAAGGAACATTAGTATGCGTAAAATCTCTTGTTCTATCTGTATTGGTAATGCCAACTATTATAGATTGAGGAATTTTGAAAGGTGTTAGTTGTTTTTGCATTCCAGTAATAACATAAAATTGTTGAGATGCGTCCAATACATAAATAACTGGATATTTTTTAGTGCTATTAAAGTCTTCAGGTGTATGTATCCAAATTTCTCTTTGTTCTTTTAATATTTTAGAATATAAACTATCAACTTTCCCAACAACTATTTGCTTTTCGCTATTTTGATTAAATTGTGCTATTCCTTTGAAATATAGGAACAAGGTAATTATGGTTAATACAATTTTAGACTTTCTCATTTGTTTGCTAAGGTTTTAGTTTGTAATTATTTCTTTTGGCTAATTGACAACATCAAAAATAATTCCAGACTTGTCCTTTTACCTATCGTGTTCTTAAATCCCCTCTAAAGTGTTTGTGTAAGATTAGTTGCGTGTTTAAGTAACTAATTTAGCAAATAAAACCGAATAGAAAGTCCGCGAGGACTTTTGTAAGTAGGCTAGAACTAGCAATAAATTTTACACGAGGTTGTAGGTAGTATATGCATCATTAAGAATCAAATTATTCTGATTTATAAACGATTCAATTTTTTTCATTGACTCTTTGGAATAAATATAAAACCAAATTTGTCCAGAATAATGAAATGAAAAAACTGTTTTCAAAGTCTCTGAATAGAAAAAGTTGTTGCCGTAATAATTTGATTGAACCAAATTGAAATAGTTGAGTAACATTTTTTCCAATTCAGAATAGTCAGAGACTAAAATTCCACCACTATAATTTGAGTCTCCGATAAACTTT
The DNA here is from genome assembly GCF_053604645.1 of Lacinutrix cladophorae. NCBI lineage: Bacteria > Pseudomonadati > Bacteroidota > Flavobacteriia > Flavobacteriales > Flavobacteriaceae > Lacinutrix > Lacinutrix cladophorae. Next base: position 198,285 of record NZ_JBSHNR010000073.1, read on the forward strand.
TTAAAATTGGAATAAGCAGTTTTTGTTGAAGGATGGTGACCTTCAATTTTTTCATGAAACCAAGGTAAATTAAACAAAGGAATGAAAGTATATTCAATCTTATTTTCTTTGGCAAATAACGTTATTATTTTACTCAAGTATACAATTTCATCTTCATCGGGAGGTGAGTCAATCACAATATTGCAAATCATCTCAAAATCTTGTTTCTTAATATCGTCAGTGATTTTTTTAAATTCGTTAATTTCTTTATCGAATATTTCGTTCAATTCATTCTGCGAATAAAAGCGATCGGTATCAGATTTTTCATCATAATATTCACCTTCCTTTCTTGCAGCACTTTCAGAAGGATACCTTGTGTTTTGCCAGCCAGATATGAACGATGCAAATATAGGATCTTGAAGGACTTTTTTTCTGCTTAAATATTTCATCTATATATTACCTACAACGTTTATGTATAAGAATAGTGCGGTTTTGTGTGCGAGGATTTTCCGTAGGAAAATCAGACGTAACAAAAGAGCAACGATCATTATTTAAGTACCAATGTAGCATTTTTTTATACACGATGTTGTAGTGCGTTTTTATTATTCAGTTGTTCGTTTAAAATTCTTATCGATTATAAATTCGGTTGTTGTTGATATTTTTGAATCAGGTTCTAATCCATTCGAACCATTTATTACGCATTTCCCATCCATTTTCGCAATTATAGAATTGGCTTTTATCTCTAAAATTTCAATCCTAAAGTCTTCTACAGTTTCGTGAGAGAAGTAATAAATATTTGATAAGTATTCGTCCCTTGAATAATCGTATCCACTTTTTTGAGGTATAATCATTTTTTCGGTCAGTTTTGGTTCGGCTGAATTTAAAATTGCTGTTACCTCAATCGTAGGTTCAGCGTGCACCACTTTTTCTAATTCTTTAGAGCGTTTTATTGCAAAGTCCGTTTCAATATAAATCACAAATTCCCATCTATTTTTTTCTACTTCATAAAGATTATATTTAGCATTTTCAATATGGAACAATTCTTCTCCAAATTCTTCGTGTTGAATTATTAATTCATCTTTTTTGTCGTTCTTCATACTGGTGAATAATATTGCTGTTAACAAAAGCAAAAATATTGTAATTGAATTTCTGTTCATCGGCTGCATTTAACGGTTTTGTGTATGGCTAGTTGCGTTATCTGGAACTAAGTTAACAAAAGAAAACGAACCATTAGGAAAATCCGCTAGGATTTTTTGATTACACACTGATTAGCAATTAGTTATACACGGTGTTGTACTGCGTTTATTTCATTTTTGATGTAAATATATTCTTAATTGTATCTAATTCTTTTTTGTATTTTAAATCCGTTCTTGAAGCAAAATATAAGGTGTTTTCCGTTTTTACTTTTCCCTCCCAAACTAAATTTATTTCGTTTCTTAAAATTTGTTCTCGACATAAAAAATCTGGAACTAATGCAAGTCCGTTTCCATTGTTTAAACATCTTATAATAGAAGTAATATTTGGTAAGATATAGTTTGGTTTAAAAGCAGGTTTCTTATTAAAGTTCTCAAACCAAAAACGTCTAAAATGTTCCATTTCGTTTGATGAACTATACCAAACATTTTGAAGTAGTTCCTCTTCTAACTTATTTAAATTTTTTGAATTAATGTGGTTTTGTATTTTAGTTACATTGGTTTTATTTCCTGCTATTAAAACGATTCTTTCTTTTGAAAAAGGGATATACTCAACTAATGATTTTTTTTCATTCTGTTTTTTAGGTGTTATTACTAAATCTAAAATTCCATTGTTTAGGTCTTTTATTAAATCTGTATGTGCTCCAAATCGAGCTACTAGGTCAAAGTCTAGTTTTGGAATTTCGGGTTCAATAATAAGTTGAAACATTTCAGAGCACATTCCTACATTTAAAGATGGATTTTTTTCTTGCGTTGTTTTTTTAAAATGCTGTTCTGCTATTTCAAGTTTTTTTAAAGATTCAATAATATATTCATATAAAAATTTCCCATCTTCTGTTGGAATCATTTTTCGCGAAGTACGTTCAAATAGTTTTTTGCCAACATAAGCTTCTAAAGCATTTAAGTGTACACTAACTCCAGGTTGAGAAGCATATAAAGCAATAGAAGCTTTGGTCAAAGTTCCGTTTTCATATATTTCTTTAAATGTTCTATACCATTCTAAATTTACCATAACTATTAAAATATTGATACAAAGGTATGATTTGTATTATTTTTACAATAATAAATATTGATTTAGTTTTGCCTCATATAAAATAAGAGACAAATGAAAAACATATTTATAATTAATGGAAGTCATCCATTTGCACATTCTGGTGGAAGATTTAACGAAACACTTTTCAATAATACTATTTCATATTTTGATTCACATGAGGGTTTTGAAGTGAAATTTACTCAAGTAGGTGAAAATTATAATGTGAAAGAAGAAGTTGGAAAATTTAAGTGGGCTGATATAGTGATTTATCATACTCCAATTTGGTGGTTTCAAATACCGTTTGGATTCAAAAAATATATAGATGAAGTTTTTACTGAAGGTCATCAAAATGGAATTTATGCAAGTGATGGAAGAAGTAGAAAAAATCCAAATATCAATTATGGGACTGGTGGTTTAATGCACGGAAAAAAATATATACTAACTACAAGTTGGAATGCACCTAAAACCGCTTTTACTTTAGAAAATGAATTTTTTAATCAAAAAAGTGTAGATGAAGGTGCTATGTTTGGCTTTCACAAAATGAATGCTTTTACAGGAATGGAATTATTAGCAACACATCATTTTCACGATATGGAAAAAAATGCAGATGTTCCTTTTGAGTTGAATAATTACAGTGTTTTTTTAAATGATTTAATGATTAATTTGTAATTTATCTGGTGCTGCATTCAAGGTTCTAACGCAACAAACGTTGCTTTTTTTTGTTAGATACTAAGCTACATTTTTTAGTTCAGAATCCATAATTTCTAGAGGTGTTTTATATCCTATAATTTTGCGAGGTCTATTGTTAAGTTTTACTTG